>CAMWPB010000021.1 GCA_947176065.1 uncultured Lachnospiraceae bacterium
CGCACTCGGGACTTTCACCCGTTAGAGAACGCCCATGCTGGGCAAACAAAAAGAAGCCCTGCGACGTATCGCAAGGCTTCCTGCATTCTTTGGTCTTGACGTTATTAAATACTCTCGTGGAAAGTACGGGAGATAACGTCCGCCTGCTGCTCCGGTGTCAGCTTGATGAAGTTCACTGCGTAGCCGGATACGCGGATGGTCAACTGAGGATAGTTCTCCGGATGCTTCTGTGCATCCAGTAAGGTATCTCTGTTGAGCACGTTTACGTTAAGGTGATGGCCGCCCTTTGTTGCATAACCATCTAATAAGTTTACTAAGTTATCTACCTGAGCATTTGCTGCTGCCATTGTATTGTCCTCCTATATTTTATTTATAATCTTCCAACCCATCCAAACCGTCGTGGAGGGTGGGAACGCTGCAGGCCAGCGGGGTGCGGGAGCAATCCGTGCACCCCATGGTCTGTACATTTTTAGAGTTGTCTGCTTTATCGTCAACGTCAACATTCACGTGTCCGACGCCCTGCGCCATCCCGGAATCCATCATTTTGATAAAGTCATCTATCATTTGTTTATCATCCATAGTATCACAACTCCTTTGACTGCTGTGCCATGCCGAACTTATCGCATGGAGAATGCCGTCACAATTATTTATTCAGGTCAAGCTCGATGTCGCCTGCAAATACCTGATCTTCTTTGCCAAGTGCGCCCGGAATGATGGTGAAGGTATTGGAGATACCATCCTGTGCATCATTGAACGGAAGCTTGGATACAGAAGCCAGGGAAGCAACCGCACCGTGGGTATCACGGCCGTGCATCGGGTTAGCGCCGGGTGCGAAAGGCTGGCCTTTCTTACGTCCGTCAGGTGTGTTACCTGTAGCCTTACCGTAGGTTACGTTGGAAGTAATGGTAAGGATAGAGGTTGTAGGAACACCGTTTCTGTAGGTGTGATGTCTTCTGATCGCGGTCATGAACTTGTGAACGATCTCCTGAGCGATCTCATCTACGCGGTCGTCGTCGTTACCATATTTCGGGAACTCGCCGGTTGTCTTGAAGTCAACGATGATGCCGTCCTCGTCTCTGATGGGCTCAACCTTCGCATACTTGATAGCGGAAAGGGAGTCAGCCACGATGGAGAGACCTGCAACACCTGTTGCGAAGTAACGCTTAACGTCTCTGTCATGAAGAGCCATCTCTGCTCTCTCGTAGCAGTATTTGTCATGCATGTAGTGGATGATGTTCAGTGTATTTACATACACATCCGCCTGCCACTCGAGCATGTCGATGAACTTATCCATAACATCGTCGTAATCCAGCACATCGCCGGTAACAGGACGGTACTTAGGACCAACCTGCTTCTTGGTAACTTCGTCGATACCGCCGTTCAAAGCGTACAGCAGACATTTAGCAACGTTAGCACGTGCGCCGAAGAACTGCATCTCCTTACCGATAACCATGGAGGATACGCAGCAGGCGATACCGTAGTCATCACCGTGTGTCACTCTCATCAGGTCGTCGTTCTCATACTGGATGGAAGAGGTCTGGATGGACATCTTCGCACAGTACTTCTTCCAGTTCTCAGGAAGTCTGGTGGACCAGAGAACTGTCAGGTTCGGCTCGGGTGAAGGGCCTAAGTTGGTCAGCGTGTGCAGATAACGGAAGCTCATCTTCGTTACCATGTGACGGCCGTCAACGCCAACACCGCCGAGGGACTCGGTTACCCATACCGGATCGCCTGCGAAAATCTGGTTGTACTCAGGTGTACGTGCAAACTTGATCAGACGCAGCTTCATGATGAAGTGGTCAACGAACTCCTGAATCTGCTGCTCTGTGAATGTGCCGTTCGCAAGGTCTCTCTCAGCGTATATATCAAGGAAAGTAGATGTACGTCCGAGGGACATTGCCGCACCGTTCTGCTCTTTTACGGAGCAAAGATATCCGAAGTAGGTAGCCTGAATTGCTTCCTGCACGTTAGTAGCGGGCTTGGAAATGTCACAGCCGTAAGAAGCAGCCATTTCCTTCATCAGCTTCAGGGCAACCATCTGCTCGGAGAGCTCCTCGCGGAGACGGATTACATCGTCGGTCATAACGCGGCCGGTGGAATCCTTCTGTGCCTGTTTGTCTTCGATCAGTCTGTCAATACCGTACAGAGCCACACGTCTGTAGTCGCCGATGATACGGCCGCGGCCATATGCATCCGGAAGACCTGTGATGATGTGGGAAGAACGGCAAGCTCTCATCTCGGCATTGTAAGCATCGAAACAGCCTGCGTTGTGTGTCTTTCTGTGTGTGGAGAAGAACTCGCTGATCTCAGGATCTACTTCGTAGCCGTTATCCGTGCAAGCCTTCTCTGCCATTCTGATACCGCCGTAAGGCTGTAAGGAACGCTTGAAGGGCTTATCTGTCTGGAAACCTACGATGGTTTCTTTGCTCTTGTCCAGATAGCCGGGGCCATGGGATGTGATGGTAGATACAACCTTGGTATCCATATCAAGTACGCCGCCTGCCTCACGCTCCTGTTTCTGCAGATCGAGCACCTGTGCCCAAAGGTCCTTTGTGTTCTGTGTAGGCTCTGCCAGGAAAGCCTCGTCACCGTCATAAGGGTGATAGTTTTTCTGGATAAAGTCGCGGACATTTACTTCTTTGTCCCACTTGCCGCCTACAAAATCTTTCCATTCTGGTCTCATTTTTGTACCAACCTCCTATTTTAAAATTTTTAATAGTAACTGTGAAATAATATGCATTCGGAATCATGCACAACCGCAGTGCATCACTCTGAATCGGTAAGAATATTATATGCCATGTGTCGAATCACAGTCAAGATTGCCTTTGTTCTTTTTCTCATACAAATGCAAAAAAAAGAATGAAAATTTTGTGAAATATGCAATAATGTGGATTATCATTTTTCCGTTCTTGACATTCCTGTCCTGAGTCTCCTATAATTGATACAAAGCATATACATTTTCTTGATAACAAATATTCGGCGCGGTTTCACGGCCTGCGCCGGAGTCATTTAAAATCGGTATCTGTGTCCGATTTTCCAATCTATGTTTCAGAATTTTTCAAGAGGAACTGTTTCGGATGGATACGTACCGCGAAGCGGGCGTGCGGGAATACTGGATCGTAGATGCGGAAAAGAAAGGCCGGTCACTCTATAATGAGTGGCCGGTCATTCTTAATGATTACATATAAAAGCTATATGGTGGTCAGAGTCCGTTTTCCATCAGCTCCCTGAACTGGGCTGCGTAACGGTAACCTCTGCTGTGCCGGTATAATTTTTACCGTCTTTCGTATAGGTTGCGGTAACAACAAGAGTTTCGCTCTCGGTGGCATCAACCGTCAACGTATCCGCATCATTGCCGTTTGCGTTAAACTTAGTACCAGAAGCCGGCGTCTTGGAGGTATCCTTCGCTGCCACCGACCAGATAACGGTTGCAGAACCGTCCTCCGCATTATTAACCTTTACAACGGCTGAGAACTGCTGTGTCTTACCGGCTTCCACACTCGCGGTTGCCGGAGAAACTGTTACGGTAATCTCCACTTCACCGGGAGCAGGAGTAGCGTTTTCGATATCTGCCGCACTGAGTGTAGGCGGGGTAATGTTTAAGATCACAGAATCTGTAGCTCCGTTCCCGCTCGAAAGTTTAATTAACGCTGTTCCCTTCACTGCCTTACCGTTAAGCTTATATTTCTCGCCAGTCTTTCCGCCTTCCTTAACAGCCGTCGCATAGCGGGCTTTGTCGATGGTAACCAAAATCGCATTTTCATCAGCCACCTTGCTGAAGGTAATCCATGAAGGAGTTACAGGTACACCTTTTTTCTCAGTCCGATCAGTCGTCACACCAAATCCCACAGCCTGAATCAATACTGTGAAAGGAACCTTAGCGGTAAATGTTCCATTATCCTCTGTCGCGGTACTAAAGTTGACGTTTTTGTTCTTGGTCTCAACTTTAACCTTATTTCTGGTGTCTATCGACTTAAGCTCGATGGTAACAGGAACTGCAATTCCATAGTCCTTAAGGAATGCTGCCTTATCTGCATCTGTTGCCCTCGAATTGTCACCGGCACCGCCGTTATTATCCTTGTTCAGTTCTTCCCACTCAGTAATATACGAGCTGTCTGAAGGAATTACGGTAAGTGTTCCCGTTTTCTTGCCAAGCGTCAGATCCTTTATTACATCTACGCCATCCGCCAGTTTGAACGTCACTACACCACCTTCGTAGGATTTCCCGGTGTCAATGACAAATTTCCCTTCCGCGTCAGTATACTCTGCATAGGCCAGCTCACAGGGAGTCTTACCAGCCATCACGGTAACCGTAGGAGCCATATTGGCTTCCACTACCACGGTCGCCTTTGTAGAGGTCAGCTTCCGCACAGAAGGCTTCACCGTGATTGTCAACTGTGTAATAAAGTTTTCTGTAGAGCCGTCTGCATAGGTTACCGTGTATTTCACGAAACCGATCAGGTTGTTCATCTCTTTCGTCTTAACAGCCAGATCCGGCTTTACTAAGCAAAGCTTTCCGTTCTGCGCGTCAAGCTCAAACGCCTCTTTGAACTTATTCACTGTGCCCTTGATGTTGGCATTCAGAATATTGGTATATTCTACCTTATCTACACCGGTTTCTTTGCCCGTCAATGCTACCTTTGCGGTATCCTTCGCGGACATGGTGTACTTATTGGTGAGCTTGAATGATTTTTTCAAAAGCTCAGTCTTTACAGTTACAGCGGCAGAGGTCTTTGTCAGGAGTACGTCTTTCGTGCTGCCGTCGTCAGTGGTCTCTGTGCCATAAAAGTCAAAATAA
The DNA here is from genome assembly GCA_947176065.1 of uncultured Lachnospiraceae bacterium. Taxonomy (GTDB): domain Bacteria; phylum Bacillota; class Clostridia; order Lachnospirales; family Lachnospiraceae; genus UBA3282. Next base: position 4,799 of record CAMWPB010000021.1, read on the forward strand.
AGAGTCGCCTTTTTGATAACATCCAAATTGGCTGCAAAATTCACATCAAAGTCTACAGTTGTGTTCGTGGAAATGACCTTGTCACCCAGCGAAATTTCCTTATCAGCGTCGGTAATCTGTCCAAGCAGATACTGGGACACCCCGTCTGCTGCAGCCGAAATCTTTATCTTCTTTGCATCCGAGAGGTTAGCCTTTGCAATCGTAAACGTCAGTTTCTGTGTATTCGAATTACTTGCATAGAGCTTTGCACCCTTCTTCACGGTTACCTTGGGAGCCGCAGCCTTTTCGAAGTTCGCATTGGAAATTGTATACACTACCTCTTTCGGTGAAGAACCCTTCGGGTTTGTCAGCTTCAGGATAGCATCCTTTTTATTCATCACAATTCCAACATCCAGGCTTCCTGCGCCGGTAACGATCTTCGCGCCTGTTCCTGCAGTGAGCTTATAGTCAACCAGCTTGCCGTCAATATCCTTTCCGTTTGCGTCTACCGCTTTTACTTTAATCGTTTCGCCAGTAGGAACGGTGACCTCCGCCTTGTTGTCCGCCGTGAAACTTACGCCTGCAGGGCTTGTAATCTGTAGCTTAACGCCTTCTACCGTTTCGTAGGTAACGGAGAACGTCAAATCGGTCGCTTTCTTTTTGCCGCCGTCAGTCGTCACTGCGGAAACCTTGACCTTATCAACAGGTTTCTTAACCCAGATATCGCCGTATACATCTACACCGATATCGTTCTTCTTGCTGAAGCTCAGTGTGTAGTAACCAGCCTCCACGAAGTCTGTCTCAGCAAAATTATCTGTCTTGGTAACATCCGTTTTCAAAACTCTGATTTCTGCTGCGCCATTAACAATTTCGTTTACAGCAATGGGAGCCGTAACAGCCATTTTAGCATAGGTACTTGTATCGTTATTGGGTTTTACCAGAACAATATCACCCAGCTCCTGCGCTGTTGTTACGATCTCAAATTCAGCCACAGCGGCTTCTTCATTGTCCGCAAAGTCTGCCGCCTTGACCTGCACTGCGAACTTGTTGCCTGCAATAGGAGCCTTCTCGTACCCTTTCAGTACGGTTACCGTACCATTGCTCTTCACAGCTACTTTCTTGGCAATGTCAGCATCTGTCACAAACTTACCATTTTCGTCGACTTTACCGACTGTGTATACCACCTTAGCCGTCTTGGGCTTTGCATCGGTCACGTCGTCGCCATCGTCATCATTGTAAACAGGCGTAATTTTCGCCGTGCCTGCCTTGTTTGCCGCCACATAAATCGTGGGTACGGAGATTGCTGCGATGCTGTAGATACCCTGTACCACAGTCACCTGCAGGGTTGCGCTGGCAGGAACTGCTTCCTTGGGAATACCGCTGCCTTCTGTCTGGCTTACCCGGATCGTATACTTACCGGGATTAAGTTCCTCGTCTGCGGTAAGGATAACTTTTCCGCCTGTGATTACCGCAGTTAATTTACCCTGCTGCGCGCCAAGTACCTCAACCTCCACGTCTTCATCACGGGTATAGGTAGCGTTTTTGCCGAAGTCAATGGTTGCCACTGCTGCGGTCTGCCCGGTATAAAGGCCGGATGCCGCTTTTTCTTTCTTTAACGTAATCTTCTCTGCATAGTAAGGAGCCTTGGTTGCAAGGTTTCTCACAGTCACAGCCTTACTGGATGCGATCAGAGTACCTGTCGGTGCAGTTGTATGGCTGTCACTGGTATCAGGTGCGGAAGGTGCACCTTCCCCGGAACCGTCACCTGTACCGTCTCCGTCCTCTGCTGCATTTACGGAAGCGCCTGTATAGGAAGCGGTTTCCGAACCACCCCCACCGGTATTATCGCCACCGCCGGTTTCTCCGCCGCCCTCGGGAGGAGTCGGCTGCTCAGGTGTGGTGCTTCCGCTGGTTTGTGCATACTGAAGCAGCTTCACATCCACGTTAAACTTGGTGTCAGTACCTTTACCGAACTCAGCCGCGATCACTTTTACCGTTTCGCGGGTCGTTGTAGCGTTTCCGGTCACTTCATAATATCTCGGAGTCTTATCTGCAGTATAGCCAACGTCTGTTTTCGGATTTACAGCCGTCGTGGTAACTTCATAGTAATACTTGGTACCCTCTGCGGGTGTTGCACTTGCGCCTTTAGGAAGCGTCATGTCCAGCTTCAGCTCGATATCCGTCGCGCCTGCCAGCTTAACAGTGGGTGCTGCCTTACTGTCCCAAGCGGGCTTGGTGGTGTTGACTTTCACTGTTGCCATTACAGGCTTCTCACTCGCAACGTCGCTCAGGTTGACAATACTGATCTCAGCAGCATTCTCCTTTGCCGCCACAGCCTTGGTCTTGATTACCAGCTTGCCATCTTTGATTTCTGCGCTTTCTATGCAAGCTTTGTCTGCTTCGGTAAGTTCTTTCACTCCCAATGTATCTGTGGAAGCCTTTTCTGCCGCAACAAGCGTAAGCGCATAAGACGCCTCTGTTCCGATTACCTGACTGATCGTGTCATTCTTTGCGCCTGCAACAGTCACTTTGGTAATGACAGGCGCTACTTTAATGGTGATGGTATCAACCGGCGTTGTATCCTCTTCCGTCGCGTACAGTTTTACTTTAGCTGTTTTGCCGCCGGCTGTCGCATCCGCCTCCAGTGTGTAAGTACCGGTGGGAACGGCTGCCCGTGTTCCTTCGCCGCCTTCTTCACCACCATTCTGTTCTTCGGTGTCCTGCGTAAGCTTAATGCCGTCTACTGCGGCAACAAGCTCTGCCTTACCGATAGCGAAAGCGCCGCCGCCGCCCTTAACAGCAGAAATCGTGTAGCTGTTTCTGGGTGCTACAGACCAGGTTTTAGCCGGAGAGTCTTTCAGTTCGCTCCCATCGCTTTTTGCGGTAATCTTAGCCTTCAGATATTCCTCGATGGCAGTTACCGTGACGGTCTGATTCCCGCTCAGCAGAGCGCTGGCGGTGCTCACGTTTACAGTTGCCTTTGTCTTGTTTGATATCGTTACGTCCTGATCGCCAAGGGTTACCTTGGTTAACTGACATTTCGTGTTAGCCGCAACCGCAGCAGTCACAACCGTGCCGCTGGGAATGGAAACCTTATTGTTGTCCGCCGTAAGCTCAAGTGTTTCAGCGTTTTTAAGGGTAGCGCTGCCTTTTTTCACCGTAAGCTTTACAGTGAACATATCATAGGAGCTGCCCTCGCTGACCGCGAATGTAACCACAGGCATAAGCTTAAGGGTGGCTTTTACAAGAATATCCGTGGTCAGGTCAGCCTTAGGAATCGTATAAGTACCGTTGGCAGCAAGTGTTGCCTCTTTCCACTGCGCTCCTTCAGCAGTGCTCTTGTACTCTACTTTGTCGACCTCTTTCGTCTTTGCCGCTTCTTCGCCAATCTCGACAGTCAGTGCGAGATCGTTTGCAGGATCAAGCGCAATCCCTGCATCAGCAGTGATCGCTTCTGTGCCTGCCTTTATGGTAACGTCGGACTCAGAAGTGCTGTCCAGCTTGACCGTGTTTTTCTTTGCATCAAATATAACGGTAGCGGAAGCAACCGTGGATGTCTGGTCTGCCCCACCATCTTCTGTAGCAGCCACAACCGCAATCGCTTTGATGGTGACGGTCGTTTCGGTGTCCACATCAGGAGCAGTTAAAGTCACAGCAGAAGCGTATGACGTGCTGGTTTTGGCGGGTTCTGTACCGTCAAGTGTATAATAGAATGAAACACCATCAACTGCTGTTATTTCAAAACTAACATTATTAGTGCGGTTTAAAACGTGTGCACCGGTGGTTAACGGGTCATCGCCCCTTTTCAAAGTGATCACCGGAGCAGCCAGATCAGCCAGCGGAGCTTCAGCCTCATTGACTGTATTGGTGGAATCTTCGGTTGTGGGCTCCACAACCTCTTCCTCTGTAGGCTCCTCTACAGGATCTTCTTCCACGTCATCCGCAGGATCAATAACAGGTGTATCGTTATCGTCCGTGATTTCCTCAGAAGCATCTCCCTCCTCCGGATTTGTCTCGCCTTCCGTGGTGTCAGAATCGCCCGAATTATCGGCCTCATCTGCATCCACCACATCTTCCGTTTCTGTACTCTCTTCAGCGTCATCGGCAGTGTCTTCATCAACTACCTCAGGAGTCTCTTCAGCCGTAGCTTCGATCTCCTCTTCCGCTGCCAGAACCGGCATTGCAGTCTGCGGTACCATTGTCAGTACCATAGCTGCTGCGAGCATGATAGAAAGTGTGCGATTAAATTTCTTTAATACTTTTTTCATGCTTGGTGTTTTCCTCCTCTTTCATAATATATTTTTAGCCTCGGCCAACGGTGATATCTAACGATAGCCGCGGCCAGTTTACATGAATAAGATGGGACAAGCGGAGCCACCCATCACACCTTATCATTGATCATTTTATCGCCCGTCACCTCTTTTGTCAAGTCGACCCGCCCCTTCAATATTGACAAAAATATGAAGGCTTTTCGTCACTTTGCCTATAAAGTTTCGGTACTTTCGTACGATATGTACCAAATCTAGTGGTTTTACTGACACTTATATACAATTATGTAAGTCTTTGGAAAAAGTGCGTCGGTGATTGTATTGTAAAAAGAACAATTGCAGGCGTTATGCTAAAGATCCGCAATAATGAAAAGAGAACCTCTTTCAAGGTTCCCTTACCTATTATAATTTAATCCAAAATATGAATTTTCTTTCCGCTTTCCAAACCGACCAAAAACAATTCGAGAGTTTGCGGATTCGTATTTCTGTATTGAAGATGATAATAAATCTGTTCCACAGCTTTTACAAGATCATCCTCATCCTCCGCGCGGTACTGCGCCTTCCTGTCATAGCAGCCGCCCGCCTGCATAAGCAGGGCTAACGCAAACTTCTCATTAATGTATATATATTTCTCTTCCGCTCCTTCGACCAGCTGAAACGTTTTTCTCTTTAAGCACCACGAAGCCGTATATGCAATCAGCTTCACGTAATTTACCAGACTGATATCATGATAGTGCTTCAACCGCGCTAAATCAACCAAGATGTCTATCAGGCAATGGTCAAATCTGTGATCAATCTCGCTCCATGCCTCTTCATATAATGTTCTGACCTGTATTTCAATTCCTAACCCTGTATCGGATCGAATCACATAATGAACTGACCTGTAGGCCTTTTCTTTTCTTATTTTTAATTCTGCCCTCATATAAACCCGCGTCGTCTCCTTCGCGCAAATATACAAAAGGCGGCTCCCAAAGTGCATCCTTATAGTCTTTCATAATTTTCTCATGAATGCCAAGCCAGTCCTCTTTAAACAGAACCAGAATCCGAATGCCCATCAGATCCGTAATCTTCTGTTCGTAGTTCGTTTGGGATAAAGAATCACCTTTTGCCATATACTCCGGATTTTTTCGGATGATCTTTTCGATCAAATGGCTCGTCTCTTTTACTCTGTAACCCAAAGAATGAACACCCGGGCACGTCTGCAATGCATCTGCATACAGTTTTACCGTACTCTGGTGTTCATCCCGTTTAAGCTTAAAGTCCTGTGCAATCCGCTCTAATTCACCCCATGTCAGACCGGCGTTTCGAAAACGCTCAGATGATATATTAAACTCTTTACAAAAATCAGCCTGCTCTTTTTCTGTTGTCAACATAAATAGCTACCTTTTACTTTTTAAAGCTGGTCGCTGCATCTACAAGTCCCGATCGCATAAGATCAGTAAACGACTGCAATTGCTCCTCAATAAACGCTGTCGTAAGCTCCGGGCCGTTATTGGGCTGATTATCTTTATTAAAACCATCTCTATTCAGCTTATCCATAAACCGATCCATCGCAACACTTGCTTTCGTCATACCAATCACCCCGTTTCCCTTATTTCTCTTCCGTTAAATGTGGAGTTTTTCAAGAATATCACACTTCATATATACTGTCAACCATTTTTCACTTTTTATCCAACTAAATTATACCATATTTCCAAATAAATTACAACTGTTTTTTTATTTCCTCCACCGCCTTCTCCAGCTGATTATCCACATCCTCATCATAATAAGCGTCGCTGTCGAACTCGCAGACCACGTCCGGCTCAATGCCGACTCCGTGAATGTTATTGCCGTTGGGCGTATAGTACGCGCTGATCGTGAGTTTCAGGGCCGTACCGTCAGTCAGAGGCAGCACCCGCTGGACAATACCCTTACCGAAAGTAGTCGTCCCCACCAGCGTCCCTTTATTATAGTCCTTGATCGCACCCGCCAGAATCTCGGAAGCGCTGGCGGAATTGCCGTTCACAAGCACCGCCAGCGGCATATCCAGCTCATGCCTGCCGTCGCACGTGTACTCGTCTCGCTCCCCGTATTTATCCTCGGTATAGACGATCAGCCCCTTGGGCAGAATCTGTCTGGCAATATCCACCACCACGTTCAGGCTGCCGCCGGGATTGCCGCGCAGATCAAGGACAAGCCCCTTCGCGCCGGAACCCCTAATCACAGCCAAAGCCTCCGTAAACTGATCGGTGGTCACATCGTCAAACTCGGTAATCTGAATATAACCAATGTCATTTTCCAGCATTTCATACTTAACGGTAGGCGCCTCGATCTTCCGCCGCTCCACATCTATTTCCAGATAATCGGTCTCGCCCTCGCGGTAAATGGTAAGGTGAACCTTGGTGCCCTCCTCGCCCTTCACGCGGGCTACGATCTCGGAAAGCTCCATTCCCATAGTGCTCTCCCCATCCACGAGGTAAAGCAGATCGTCCGCGCGAAGTCCCGCCTCCTCTGCCGGCGTATTTTCAATAACACCAGATATTTTTCCAAGCCCCGTGTTTGGATCAATCATCAGGTACGCGCCGATGCCATAGTAAATACCCGCAGTCTCCTGCATCAGGTCGTTCCACTCCTCCTCCGTATAATAGACGGAATAAGGATCGCCAAGCGCGTTCACCATGCCTGCATACATACCTTCCGTCATGGCATCCACATCAATATCCGCGTCCTGATAATAATACTCGTCGATCACATCCTCGATAGCCTTGAGCTTCTTCTCCGTGTCCTCGCTGACAACACTGGCCGCTGCTGCCTTTTTCGCCGGCTCCTTGCCGCCCACCGCCTCATAAACCTTCATACCTACAAAGACAAAGCCGCAGACAAGTGTCGCAAGCGCCACACCGAGCACCAGCCCCAGAAGAAAGCTGCCGTCCCTGCCGCTGCCCTTCCCCGGCTGCGGCGGCTGTTGGGGAGCGGAACCGCCGTTATAGCCGCCCTGACCTCCGTTATTATTATAATAGGGACTGGTCTGACGACCGTCCCCCGGATAGGGATAGTCATTATAATAGCGATTGTTATTGTTTCTTGAATCCAAATTGGGTCATCTCCTTAAACACTATTTTAAATAGTTCCACGGGCTGACGTAGTTTCCGTTCAGGCGCACGCTGAAATGCAGATGCGGGCCGGTGGAACGGCCTGTAGAGCCTACCGCCGCTATGTTCTGCCCTTTGGAAACAGACTGCCCCTTGGAAACATACAGGGCGGAACAGTGCATATAAATTGTGTAAAGTCCGCTGCCATGGTTGATCATGATATAGTTGCCCATGCTGCTGCTGTAATCCGCCGCCACCACGTCGCCGTCATAAGCCGCCAGAATAGGCGTTCCCGAAGACGCCGCCATGTCCAGTCCGTTGTGGAACTTCTCTACGCCGAGGATCGGGTGCATACGATTACCGTACTCGTCGGAAATACGCTTATAACCCGGACAGGGCCACGCAAACATGCCGCCGTTATAGATTCTGGCCTGCGCATTCTCCGCCTCCAGTCTGGCCTTCTCCTCAGCCACCGCTTTCTCCAGCGCGGCAATCTCGGCGTTCTCCTGCGCAATCATGCCCTCATACTCTTTAATGGCCGCCTCTTTATTGGCGATATCGCCGCTGACGGATACAATCTGGGCCTCTTTCTCTCCGATCAGACTGTTAACGTTGGCCTCCTCCTGCTCTACCGCCTCTCTGGCCTCGTCCAGAAGCTGTTTTTCCACCTCCAGCTCTTCCTTGCAAAGCTCCACATATTTTCTGGTCTCCACATACTCATTCAGCTTATCCCGGTCATAGCGGGACAGCGCCTCAATATAATCGGCACGGTTCACGATCCCGGCAATGCTGTTTGTGCCAAAAAGAGTCTCCATATAGAAGGAGTCGCTTCGCTCATACATGAACTGGATGCGCTTCTTCATGGCCGCATACTGCTGTTCCTGCCTCGCCTGCGCCTCATCCAGATCACGCGCTGTCTCTTCAATCTCTTTCTCTTTTTCGCTAATCATTGTATTATATTGTGCGATGTTCTCCTGTATGTCAGCAAGCTGCCCGTCCAGCTGCTGCACATAAGCCGTCAGATCGTTTTTCGACTGTTCCAGCTCCTTTTTCAGCTTTTCCACATCCGTCAGACTGCTCTTTAAGCCGGAAACCTGTTCCTTTGCCTTCTCGATCTCACGCTCCTTCTCACGGATGCTCTCGCTGGTAACCGCCTGCACGGAGGGGCCCGGCACTGCGCCGGACAGCACAAACGCAAGGCACAAGGTAACGCATGTTATTCTTTTGAATTTCTTTTTGATGTCTCTCTTCAATCTGTAACCTCTTAGACTCTCAAATGCCTTCTCACCGTTACGATACTTCCCAGAAAACCGATGCCCACGCCAAGGCCCAGGGAAATGGGCACAAGCACATGAAAGACCTCTCCCACCGGCACAAAGCTCAACAGGGAGGAAAGCTGCGGAAAGCGATCCATCACATAGGACAAAACCACATTATAAATCGTATAAATAAAGCCAAGCGGCAGCGCCGCGCCGATCAGTCCGATCATAATACCTTCCACCACAAAGGGAGAACGGACGAAAAAGTCGGTTGCGCCAATATATTTCATAATATTGATCTCCTCCTTGCGGACAGAGATGCCGATCGCCACAGTATTGCTGATCAGGAAAATGGATACCGCCAGAAGAATCGCAATAATACCCACGGACACGTAAGCAATCAGCGCATTGATTCCGGTCAGGGTGGTCGCCACCAGCTCCGACCGGTTGACCATCCGCACACCGTCTATGGATTCCAGATAAGTCACCAGCGCAGACTGCATGGACACATCGTTCAGATATACCTGATAGTTCGCGGAATTTTCCAAAGGATTCTCCGTAAAGCCGTCACCGTACTCGCCGAGATACTCATCCCTAAAGCTCTCCCATGCCTCCTGCGCGGAGATAAATTCCATCTTGGCTACCTCAGGCCGCTTGGAAATCATATCGCCGATCTGCTGAATCCGTATGTCCTCGATCCCTTCATCAAAGAAAACCCAGACGGAGACGCCCTCCTCCGCATTCTTCACGATATGCTGGAAATTCGCCAAAACCGCGTAAAAAATGCCGAAAAGAAAGAGGCAGGCGGCAATGGTCGCGATCGACGCCAATGAAAAGAGCTTATTGCGGAAAATATTGCGGAAGCCCTGCTTCAGCGTATAGAAAAACGTACTAATCCTCATCGATGTACCCTCCCTTTTCCTCGTCGCTGATAATAACACCGCGGCGCAGGGTTACCACGCGCTTCTGCATCGCATTCACAATTTCACGGTTATGGGTGACAACAATAACAGTCGTTCCGTTTTCATTGATCTGCTCCAAAAGCTTCATAATCTCCCATGAATTTTTGGGGTCCAGATTACCCGTAGGCTCATCCGCCAGAAGAATCGTCGGCTGGTTCACAAGCGCGCGCGCAAGCGCCACTCTCTGCTGCTCGCCGCCGGAAAGCTGTCTGGGCTTCGCCTTATATTTGCCCGCAAGTCCCACAATGGCCAAAATGCTGGGCACATTTTTCTTGATCTCCTTATTCGATTTCTGGATAATGCGCTGGGCAAACGCCACGTTTTCATAGACGTTCCTGTCCTTCAGGAGACGGAAGTCCTGAAACACAATCCCCAGATTTCTTCTGAATTTCGGAATCTTCCTGTGCCTGATCTTGGAAAGATCATAGCCCATCACATTGATATAGCCGCTGGTAATGGTAAGTTCCCTCAAAAGAAGCTTAATCAGGGTAGATTTCCCCGATCCGCTGTCTCCCACGATAAAGACGAACTCACCCCTGCTGATATGAAGGTTCACATCTTTTAAGGCCGGCGCACCGGTTGAGTAAGCCTTGCTCACATTCGTCAGGTTGATAATCTCATTTTCCACCGCGGGGGCTTTTCTTCTCTTTTTAACTGCCACGTTTCTTCTCTCCTACTTTTATTCTTTACTAAAACTCAAAAGATTCCATGTACTTCATATATTTCACGACCATTAGTGCGATTTTAAATGTAATGGCGTCCTCAAATACCCGCAGATCAAGCCCCGTGCTCTTCTGCAGCTTATCCAGACGGTAAACCAGAGTATTCCGATGGATAAAAAGCTGTCTGGAAGTCTCCGACACGTTCAGGGAATTCTCAAAAAATTTATTGATCGTGACAAGCGTCTCCTCGTCGAACTCGTCAGGGCTTTTGCCGTCAAAAATCTCCTTAATAAACATCTTGCACAGAGGAATGGGCAGCTGATAGATCAGGCGTCCGATACCAAGTTCGCTGTAAGCGATTACATCACGCTCACCAAAGAAAATTTTACCCACATCCAGCGCCATTTTCGCCTCTTTATAAGAGCTGCTGACGCCTTTGATCTCGTTTACCACCGTGCCGTAGGCAACGCGGACATTCTTAAAACACTCCTTGCGCAGATAAGCCGCCACCGCAGCCGCGCACCTCTCGATCTCCCGCGGGCTGTCATCCTCGGACAGATCCTTCACCACAATGACATTGTTTTCATCCACGGCAGTGATAAAGTCTTTATTGTTCACGCCGAAATAAGCGCGCACGCTCTCAAGGGCATTGCAGTCCTTCACATTGTCCGTCTCCACAATGAGCGCCACACGTCTGACATCCGTCTGGATATGTAACTTTTTCGCCCGGCTGTATATATCCACCAGAAGCAGGTTGTCCAAAAGCAGATTTTTCACGAAATTATCCTTGTCAAACCGCTCCTTATAGGCAATCAGCAGGTTCTGGATCTGGAAGGCCACCATCTTACCCACCATGTAAACGTCCTCACCTACGCCTCCTGCCACCAGAATATACTCCAGCTGCTGCTCATCAAAAATTTTAAAATACTGATATCCCTGAATCTCCTGCGAATCAGCCGGGGATTGTGCGAACTCCGCGGCCGCTCTGCCGCACCGCTCCATCTCTTCCGTCGTCATAGCCGCAGTCTTTCCGTCCACATCCATGACGCAGAGCTCCACTCTGGCGATAGCTTTCAGACCTTCAATCGTATTTTGTAAAATCTGATTTGAAATCATTCCCCCACCCCTCTTATGTTTCGTAACAATTCACTATGCCTTTTCGCCCCATATTTTCCGAAAAAGCAAAAGCTAGGTTCTATTTTAATCTATATCTACAAAAAAATCTACCTGCATTCGTGAATTTTTTGTGTATTTTTTAAGATTTTTGACGATTTAACGGATTTCACGGCATTGTTAAAATTGCATATTGTTACCATAGCCGGAGATATGATAGAATGAAGCTGAAGAAAGGTTGGTGATTTTTATGGATATTGCAGGATTATCTATGGCCATGTCCAGCGCCAAAACAAATGACGCCTTCGGCGTAGCAATGCTTGCCAAATCTTTGGATCAGGCTGAAACCACAGGCAGTCAGGTTGTCGGCATGATGGACGCGGCAGCAATGGAACTGTCCGTCAATCCCCACATCGGCGGAAACTTTGATATGACAGTTTAGAAAAGGGGCTGTTGCTTTAGCGAACGAAAATTCGCAGAGCGGCGGCCTCTTTTTTATGGACTTTATATCCTTTATTTAAAGACCGTTCTCCCGGTATAATTTCTTCCTGTACTCTGCGTCTGAAGCTGCCCTTGCCAGGTCATCCAAGCGACCAGTCTCCAATAAAAGCCGGGTCAGCTCCGCGAAATGTAACTCTCCTTCTGCAAGGCCAACCTCGCGGCCTCTCTTTTCTCCTTCCGCCAAGCCAGCCTCGCGGCCTCTCTTTTCTCCTTCCGCCAGGCCGATTTCACGCCCTTTCTTTTCCCCTGCCTGCTCCGCCTTCCATTTGCCTCTCTCAAGCGCGATCTTATACAACGAAGACATATCTACATCGTTGACAAAATTTTCAAACAGTTCTGCCATTTTCCGCTCCTTCACCTGTTCCGTAAATTCCGTGACTTCGTTTTCGGGCAATTCCAAATGTCTCAGCATAGAGGTCGTTACCCTGGCAATGATATCAAGAAGTTCGTCCGTAGAATGTTCCGACAGGTTTTTCAAATAGCCTTTCGGTAAATCAAGTTTCCGAAACTCCGAAGAGTTCTGCAGACGGTTAATCAACATCAGCAAGGACAGCTCGTCATTCTTTCCTACTAAATCTTCCACGCTGTAGGTATTCAGCTGCACCAGCTTATAGAAAAACTTAGGGGTAAAGGGCTCGAAGGCCTCGTCAAAAAATATCCTGTCCTTGAAATTGCAGGGCGTCGTCCATGTTCTGCTCCCCTCATAGTATACAATGGGCAAAATCGGCGGATAGCGGAAATCCTTAGTTTTGCTGACACCTTTCTTTTTCCGCTCCATCTCTTTTTCGTAATCCTCCCATATGTAGACCATGTAACGGAGCATCTGCATACTCACATTATAATCCACTTTAGTTTTATGTTCAATAAGGGACACGAAATAAAAAATATTCTTTTCCGATATTTTTACACGTTTTACCGTATCCGAATTTCGTTCCTCGGTAAACATGGGCACATACCGTTCGGTGACGTCCTCGATATCCTCCGCCCGCACATTTTTAAGAAGAGGTATATCCATGTAGTTCCGTAAAAGCTGGGAGCAGAGCTCGGCATTCCCGAAAATGAGTTTACTGCTGCTGTCGCGGGGTTTGCTGTTGGAAATCTGATAGAAAGTATCGATGCACACAGAATACAATGCTTAGAAATTCCTGATGCATCTATCATACGGTATATAGGCCGGTATGTCAATGCTTTCCCGTTCGTAATCTGCCTCGTAATTTTAGAGACAAAAATTTTAGACTAAAAAACTGCCGCCCACGAATTTTCACTCGATAAAGCGGCAGAATACGCCGGAAAATATCACAAAAACAGCTCCAGGCTCATGTACCCAAGACAAAGCACCACCGCTATAATCAGCGGCACACTCAGAAGATAGTCCGCGCGTGGCGGCTCGGACGCACTCCACTGAACCGGCTGTGGCGGTGTCTGCTGATTCCATTGTGCAGGCTGCGGCGGCATCTGCCGATTCCACTGCGCAGGCTGCGGTGATATATGCTGATTCCACTGCGCAGGCTGCGGTGGTATATGCTGATTCCACTGTGCGGGCGACGGCATCTGCTGGTTCCACTGTGCGGGCGGCTGTGGCACATTCGGCAGCGGCATCTCCCGGCCAACCGTGCGTCCGTCCCGCCGAAACAGCGCTTGGAACGCCTCCTGCCGCCCCTCATTCTTCGCGATCCACACGATCACGCAAAAGGCAATGGGGGTTGTGACGGCCGCAATTACCAGATATACGGAAAGCGCCGCCAGAAGATCCTGCGTTGTCAACTGTCCCGCCGTCTCGTTCACCGCCTGCCCGTACACACTGTCTAATATGCTCTCAGACACATACATCAGCACAACCTGACAGGAATTAAAAAACATATGACAGAAAACAGAAGCCCACAAACTTCCTGCCGCCTCCACCAGCAGCACCAGAAAAACACCAATGGCAAAAGCGTAAACAGCCTGATTAAAATTCATATGCATCAGGCCAAAGAGAAGCGACGACAGGATAACCGCCGACACGCCGTTATTACGAAGTTTTTTATAACACGCGTTATCTCCCCATTCCCCGCACCTTCTGTAACTTCTGTATATCACGCCGCGGAAAACAAATTCCTCGCAAAAAGGCCCAAATATCCCTATCATAAACAGCATGGCCGGAAAGGACGTACTTACAATATCCCCTTCCAGAGCTGCCACCGCGTTATCCGTAAAAAACATAGTCAATGTATTGAGTACCGTGACAAGCGGCATAATCAGAAAGGTACACAGGATAATCATCAAAAGAGTAGAAACCTTCACCTTATGAAACGCAGCCGCCTCAAACGGCCCCGACGTGCGGGGCATCTGCGGCATACCTGACACAAACGGCCCGCCGGATATTGGCGGCTGTGGCATACCCATCATCGTCTGCGGCACCGGCTGCCGCTCCCTCCGCTCGAAAACCAGCAGGAAAATGATTGTGGGCACAATCAGGATCCCCTGGCTCAACAGAAAGTTCAGTATCAGGCTGTCAGGCAGAAGCCCTCCTCCGAAAATCAGGAATGCCACCACCCCGAAATGTACCAGTATGATAGTCAGAAACAACCAATTTGCTCTTTTACTCGTCATTACGTCTTATCGCTTTCTCGGTTATCGTAATTTTTCCTGCCTTTAACAGGTTTCCTACCGCACGTTTAAATTCGTTCTTGCTCATCTGCATCTCCCGGCGGATCACCTCGGGCGACGCCTTATCGTTAAACGGCAGCACGCCGTCAAAGCTGTCAATCACCTGCATCACCTTCTCCGCATCGCCTGCAATCTGCAGATATGCCTTCTCGCGAATGCTCAGATCCAGCTTCCCATCCTCTTTCACCGCCGTGACGCGGGCATTTACAGTATCTCCTACCGCCACATTCCCATACAGTTCCCGTTTCGGAATCAACCCCGAGTACTGGTCATCCACTGCCACAAACGCGCCAAAATTAGGACTGATCTCATAAACGGTGCCGCTGACGCGGTCATCTTTTTTATAACTACTGTTATTTTTTAGATAGGGATACACATTCATGGTGGCGCAGAGTCTGTCCGACTTATCAATATAAAGCGCGGCAAGGCATTCCTCCCCGGCGGACACTCTTCTTGTCTGCTCTTTAAAGGGCAGAAGCAGATCCTTCTCCAGCCCCCACTCCAGAAAAGCGCCGATCTTTCCCACCTGTGCCACCCGCAGTCTCTCCACGCCGTGCAGGGTGATCTTCGGTCTGCTGGTGGTGGCAATCATTCTGTCCTTAGAGTCGCGGTACACAAAAACCTCCACTTCATCACCGTTCACCGCTCCCTCCGGCACCTGCTTTTTCGGCAGAAGGATTCTCTCCTCCGTATTTACCCCATCATACAGGTAAACGCCGAAATCTACCTGTTTTATAATTTTTAAAGTCTGTATTTCTCCTAATCGAATCATAGGTATCTCCATTTCTATTACAGTCGCTGAACACACGCTCAGCACGCGCCCATTCGCAAAATCACGCCTTCGGCGCTCTCCGCTGGTGCGCTAAACTCCACGATGCAGTACGGGCTGCCGTCCGCCCTGCCCAATGAAACCGTGTACATTTTCCCGTCCGCCCCTGCTGCCGCCACGGGGTAAATCTCATCCCCCAGCACCGCCTGACTCTTATACTCCACACGAAGCTGGCCGATTTTGAATCCGCCCGGAATGCAGTCCATCGCCATACGCACATACTGCCCGTTATTGACATGATGGTTTGTGTCAAGGTGGTGCGGTTTGACCGTAAACGCTTCCATCGGCTGTCCGTCCGCAGGCATTGTGATCTTTCTGGGCGCATAGTCCATCGGATACTTTTCCTCCGGCACATATCCCGCACGCATATCCTCATTCGGCTTTACAGGACGCATTTTTTCCCTGTCCATCAGCGTCCATATGGAATTGGCCCAGGCCAGCGCCTCTCCCTCTTCTGTCTGCATCAGGAAATTGCGCAGCCCCATAAAACCTCGAAACTCGTATGGCGCGGTACCAATCACAATCCGCTCTCCGTACTTCGGATACCGCCCGATACAAATCTGCCATGCGGACAGAAGCCAAACCTGTCTGATTTTATCCATATATTCCAATCCAAGCCCGATATCCTCGGAATGAAACGTAGAACAGTCCTGAAAATAGTCCAACAGGGACTGCAGGCTTAAGAGACTGTCTTCTCCCACCTCGCTGTACCGCACTCTTCCGTCAAATGTATACATGGTAATTCTACCTCTCTGTCAATTCTGTTTCCGTCAAAGGCGCAATACTCCTCGCCAGAATCCCTTTCATCCGGGCAATGGCAATCCCGTAGTTTGTCACCGGGACGCCCTGTCTTTTTGCAAAGCGCATCCGCCGCAGAACTTCCCGCTCATTCAACATGCAGCCGCCGCAATGGATCACCAGCGCGTAGGGCGTAAGGTCTTCGGGAAAGCCCGTGCCGGAAGCCGTTTCTATGACAATATCCTTTCCCGTATATTTTTTCAGAAAACGGGGGATTTTCACCGTTCCGATATCGTCGCACTGCCTATGGTGGGTGCAGCCCTCGGCAATCAGCACCCTGTCGCCATCCTTTAGCGCATCAATGGCACGCACACCCTCCGCCGCTATTTTCAGGAAACCTTTATAACGCGCCATCAGAATGGAAAAGGAGGTAAGCGGAATATCCTCCGGCACAATCGCCGCCACCTCCTCGAACGCCTGACTGTCCGTAATGACAAGCGCAGGCTTCTCCGAAAACTTAGGGAGCGCCGCCTCAAGCTCCGTCTCCCGCACAACCACGGGAACCGCGCCCACTTCCAGCAGATCCCGTATCGTCTGCTGTTGGGGCAGAATCAATCTTCCTTTGGGCGCCGCCGAATCGATGGGCACTACCAGCACCACAATATCCATAGGCTTCACCAGATCCGCCACAAGATGACGCTCTTCCCTGTCTGGAATTATCGCCGCAAGTTTCTCCTTCAATTCATGGATGCCCGCGCCCGTGACTGCGCTCACATATATAACATCTGTTATCGAATTTACTCTTTTCTTTTCACTGCCTTGTTTCTCCGCCAGGTCTCCCTCTGTCAATACGCCGGAAAAACTTTCTGGTTCTACTATATCATTTATGATGTCCTTTTGATCGGACTTAGTGAACGCTATAATATACGGTATCTCCCGCTTCCTGAAAAGTGCAGCCAGCTCCTCGTCGCAGGCTGACATTCCCACCGCCGTTTCCACCACAAGAACCGCAATATCCGTCTTTTCAAGCACCTGCTTTGTCTTTTTTATGCGCTGTTCGCCCAGCGTTCCCTCATCGTCGAAGCCGGGTGTGTCAATCAGCATGACAGGGCCAAGCGGCAGAAGCTCCATTGCCTTATATACGGGGTCGGTGGTGGTTCCGCGAACCTCCGACACCACCGCCAGCTCCTGACCCGTCACCGCGTTCAGCAGACTGGATTTGCCCGCATTTCGTTTTCCGAAAAAGCCGATATGTACCCGCTCCCCTGCGGGGGTGTCATTCATACCCATCGTTTACGCCGTCCTTTCTGCGCTCCGGCTGAACTGTTAAAATCGGAAATCCCGAATCCCCTCTTCGATTTTCTGCAGATGATCCTTCGCGATCTCCCGCACCTGTTCCTTCGGGATATTTAAAAGTTCCGCCTGTATCAACGCCTCACCAATGGCCTTTGTCTCCTCGGAGGCGTAATCCATCAGGTACTCCTTCAATGTCATCAGCGCGTTGGGATGACAGCAGTTTTGAATCTGTCCCGTCTTACACAGGCTCATAAAACGGTCGCCCGTCCTGCCCTCCCGATAACAGGCCGTACAGAAGGAAGGAATATAACCAAGCTCCATCAGCCATTTGATGACCTCGTCCAGCGTTCTCTGGTCGGACACATCAAACTGCTCCGTGTCGGTAGGTCTCTCCTCTTCCGTATACCCGCCCACGGAAGTTCTGGAAGCCCCGGAAATCTGGGACACGCCCAGACGGATCACCTTCTCCCGCACCGCCTGACTCTCTCTGGTGGAAATGATCATTCCCGTGTAGGGAACCGCAATGCGGATCAGGGCGCAGAGCTTTGCAAAAATTTCATCGTCGATGCCGTTGTCAAAAGCCGAAGGATCGATATCGTCCGCATGTTTGATGCGCGGCACGCTGATGGTGTGGGGGCCTACCCCGTGAACCGCCTCCAGATGCTCCGCATGCATAAGCAGCCCGGCAAACTCATATTTATATAGTTCCAGGCCGAAGAGCACACCAAGCCCCACATCGTCGATGCCGCCCTCCATAGCCCGGTCCATCGCCTCGGTATGATAATTGTAATCATGTTTCGGCCCCGTGGGGTGCAGTTTTAAGTAGCTCTCCTTGTGGTAAGTCTCCTGAAAGAGAATATACGTGCCGATGCCCGCCTCCTTCAGCATACGGTACTCCTCCACCGTAGTCGCCGCGATATTCACGTTAACGCGGCGGATAGCACCGTTCTTATGATTGATGGAATAGATCGTTTTGATACATTCCAGAATATATTCGATGGGACTGTTGACCGGGTCTTCCCCCGCCTCAATCGCCAGACGCTTATGCCCCATATCCTGCAGAGCGATTACTTCCTGCTTCACTTCCTCCTGCGTCAGCTTCTTCCGGGGAATGTTTTTATTTTTCATGTGATACGGACAGTAAACGCAGCCGTTCACACAATAATTCGACAGATAGAGCGGCGCAAAAATCACGATACGGTTGCCGTAGTAAGCCAGCTTGATTTCCTCCGCCAGCGCGTAGATTTTTTCCAGAATCTCCTTATCCTCGCAGGCCAGAAGTACCGATGCCTCCCTGTGGGAAAGCCCCGCGCACACTGTGGAATTTCCCTCTCTTCTGGGTCTTGCCCTGTCCAGGATCTCGCCTATAAGAGTCTTGTTGTCCTTGTTTTCCTCCGCATATTGAAGCGTCTCAAGGATTTCCTCATGGTTAATAAAATCGTCTGCACATAATGATTTCGGATCGTACATCTTATCTCTGCCTTCTTTCTACTGTTTTATGAAACATTGCATACCGCGTCTCCCCGGCCCACCACCACACGATATCCCGCCTGCGCCACACTCTCTTTCAAGGCCGCCAGCCCCTCGGCTGCCTCCTGTCCGGTATATGCCTTGTTGTCATAAAGACTGTACCGCCCGCGCACATCTGCGGGTGACAGATTCGGCATAACCACATTTGCCCCGGCTTTCAGCCCAAACTCCCGCCCCTGCGGATGAATGGTGCCAAGCGCCGTGGTCGCAGGGATCAGCGCCTTCGGCAGCGTCAGTCTGGTAAGCGCCACCATAGTCAGGGTCCGCATCAGACTTCCCGCTGGATACGCCGCAAAAGACGTATCATGATGGGGGATGAACGGTCCAATCCCTACCATTTGGGGCTGAAACTCCCGCAAAAACCGCATATCCGCGATCAGCTCCTCCGTTCCCTGAAAGGGGGAACCCACCATAAAGCCCGCCCCGGTCTGGTAGCCGATCTGCTTTAAGTCCCGCAGGCATTCCATACGGCGTTCATAAGTCTGTGCCGGCGGATGCAGTTTTTCGTAATGAGGACGGGACGCCGTCTCATGCCGTAATAAATACCGGTCTGCCCCCGCCCGATGCCAGATTTCATAATCCTCACGCGGCCTTTCCCCCAGCGAGAGCGTCACCGCACAGTCAGGATATTTTTCTTTTATATCAAAAATCACTCTCTCCACCCGCTGCGTAGTGTGGTAAGAGTCCTCTCCACCCTGCAGTACAAAAGTGCGAAAACCCAATTCATACCCCCGCTCACAGCAGGCAAGAATTTCCTCCTCCGAGAGCCTGTAACGCGCTATGTTCCCATTGCACCGCCGGATACCGCAGTAGAGACAGTCTCTTTTACAATAGCTGGATATCTCAATCAGCCCCCTGATATACACGTCCGTCCCGTAATACTGTCTGCGAACTTCGTCCGCCCTGTCGAAAAGGCGCTGCCTGTCATACTCTCCCTCTATCAGAAACCGCCACTCGTCATCAGTCAGATCGCGTTCTGCGGCGAGAGTGTCAATCAAGTCCGTCATATCGTCTCCCAGGCATCCTTTATTTCCGCCAAAGCTGTTTTCAGCATTGGCAAATCGTCCGATATAATTTCCCAGACAAGTTTCAAATTGACGCCCTCATAGTCATGCACAATTCTATTTCTCAAGCCATATACCTGTCTCCACGGAATCTCTTTGTGCATATTTTGAAATTCCGTATCTGCCTTATTTGCTATCTCTCCAAGCTGGCTTAAATTGAAAACACAGGCTTCCACTATCACATCATTTTTTATGAATTCTTCGTAATCCATTCCCTCTACATAAGCGAAAATTTTTTGTACATACATCTGCATTTTGGAAATCACAGTCTCATTTTTCATAAATCAGCACTCCTGTCCGCCTAATCTCACTTTCGATCTGTGCTCCCGCCTCTATATGGGATATGTCCAGTACATCCACATTTTTCTCCGCTGCAATTCTCAAATCCTCAATGAGTCCTACAAACTTTAACCCCCGCAGCCCGCTGTCTACCAACAGATCTATATCACTTTTCTCCGTCGCTTTTCCCTGACTGTAAGAACCAAACAAAGTCGCTTTTCTAACCCCATATTCTTCCAAAATCGGCGAAATCCGCAGTTTAATCTGATTTATAGTATATACCTTACTCTCCGCCATCTTTCATGCCTCCATATCGTGCAGAAAATCCCGACAGATCTTATCCGTCGGGATTTTAAAGGATTCGAACATTGCAATGCTCAATCTGTAATTGACCTATCCATCTTTTATTTTACTAGTTATCACAGATTTGTCAACTTGTACCTGACGAAACCTGCTTCCCCATGACGCTCCGGTGCGCCAAAGCGGCTCACCCGCCGTAATACTGTGCCTGCGCGCTCCACAATTCATAATACTTTCCGCTCCTGTCCGCCACCAGCTCTTTATGGCTCCCAAGCTGCACCAGTTCCCCTTCATGGAAAACCGCTATCTTCCCGCAGAAACGGCAGGACGACAGCCGGTGGGATATATACACAGCGGTCTTTGTTCCCGTAATCCTGTCAAAA
This sequence comes from uncultured Lachnospiraceae bacterium, assembly GCA_947176065.1. Classification (GTDB taxonomy): domain Bacteria; phylum Bacillota; class Clostridia; order Lachnospirales; family Lachnospiraceae; genus UBA3282. The sequence continues at coordinate 25,682 of CAMWPB010000021.1, forward strand.
TTGGAATAAATTTCATACTCCGCCAGCGGATCGAGCGCCGCCGTAGGCTCGTCCAGCAAAATGAAAGGCGCTTCTTTATAGATTGCCCTTGCGATGGCAATTTTCTGCGCTTCGCCGCCGGAAATTTCAATTCCCTCATCCTCATAGTCTTTATAAAGATATGTCTCCAGCCCTTTCTCCATGGAGGCAAGCCGCTCCCCAAAATCCGCATCCTCCAGACATTTTCTGACCAATCCGCTGTCATAAGAGCCGGATACGGCAACATTCTGCGCAAGAGGAAACGGATACAGCATGAAGTCCTGAAACACCACCGAAAACAGCCTGCTGTACTCCTCCTGTTTAAATTTTCTGATATCCACGCCGTTTAAAAGGATTTCCCCCTCCTGCGGGTCATAAAGCCTGCACAGCAGTTTAATCATCGTCGTTTTACCCGAACCGTTCATCCCGACAATGGCAAGCTTCTCCCCGACCACCAGCTCCAAGGATAAATTCTTCAGCGCGTATCTCTCTGTTCCCGGATATTTGAAGGACACATTCCGAAAGGCGATCCTGTACGCCCCGTCGCTGCGTTTCTCCACAGGGAGCCTGCCCTGATACATCTCGTTTTCCATATGAATCAATGCAAGGGTACTCATCTGCTGTCTCGCCGCCATTGCAAGCCGGGAAACATCCTGCAGCGTCCCGGCAGCCGCTTCCAGAAACCGACTGAAAGCGCCCGCCAGACGCACCACGTTTCCTACCGTAATCGTACCCGCCAGCGCAACCGCCACTATGATCAGATATGCGCCTCCATTTGCGGCAGCGCCTGCCGCCGCGCCGAAAAACTCTTCGCCGGCGTCATTCCGGGCCGCCCTGACCATGGCATCCCGAAATCCTTTATGCCGCAGAACCTCCGTGGTCCAGCGTTCCATCAGGCTATAACCGCCATATGTGCGGATATCCTTGCCGTTCTTATAGTTATAAGATTCCTGCCCCGCAAAATCCCATGCAAAGCAAAGTGTCTCCTCCTTCTCTTCCACAGTGTCTGCTTCATGATAACGCCAGCAGTCCCCCTGTCGCCGGAAATGCATCCGCAGACATACGGCAGTCACCTGCACGATAATCAAAACCGTCAGAAGACTCCAGACAACCGCAGTTCCCGACCGGAGTAAATACCCTGCCGCAGGCAGACCCACCACGGCCGCGCCGATCAGGTGAAACAGATTCTCCATCGCCCCGTTAAAGCTCCAGAAAACGCCGTTTATTCCCGCACCCCAGTTATTGTCTTTTCTAATCCTGTCCTTCAGCTCCTTGACCTTTGGACTGTCTATTCTCGAATAATCCATCTCCAGCATTTTTGTCTGCGTCTCACATCCGTACAGACAATACATCTGCTCTCTGTGCACTTCCATCCTGTGAAAGATTGCCTGGGAAAGGAACTGTACCAGCATAATCACAACCACTGACACCGTGATTACCGTAAGCATTTCCCTAATCCCCGTATGCGTACTGATTCCGTCCAGAATATAGGCTGACAGCATTAATTCCATATAGGGGACCGACACCTTCAGCAGAAGCGATGCGCCCATGGCCGGAAAATAGCATCTGTCCAGATCATGCGCATATTTCAAAACTTTTCTCATATTCTTACAATGCTCCCGAAGCGGAAGTTTCATCAACAAATAATCAGCAGTCATTTTCCCTCCATGCAGAATTTCATCTCCAAAGTTTTCCGTCTCTCAAACACGTTTCATAAGCTCCCGTTTTCTTTGCAGTAATAGCTGCTCTGCATTTCAAACATCCGGGCATAGGCATTACCCGCATCCATCAGTTCTTCGTGGGTTCCCGTCTCCACGATCTTTCCATCCTCCATCAAAATGATCCGGTCCGAAAATTTCGTGCTGGCAAGCCTGTGAGAAATGAAAACCGCCGTTTTTCCCCGGCTGAACTGGTTGTAATGGTCGTACACCTCGCTCTCGGCAATCGGGTCAAGCGCCGCCGTTGGCTCATCCAGAACCATAACGGGCGCATTCTTATACAAAGCCCTTGCCAGCAAAAACCGCTGCTTTTGCCCGCCGGACAGCTCTATACCGTCCTCCGTCATCATCTTAGTCATATAGCTTTGCATATAAATTCCCTGCTCCTGAAACGTCTCTTTCAGGCCGGCCTGTTCCAACGCCGTCCACGCCCTCTCCTCATCCACCCATTCCGCACGGTCCATGGCAAGATTTTCTCCTACCGTGAAAGGCAGAATCAGCGTCTCCTGAAACACAATCGAAAACAGTTGATACCACTCTTCCCTGGGAAACTCATTTCTGTCGATTCCGTTTATGAGAATCCGGCCTTCGTCCGGCTCATACATACCGCACAAAAGTTTTACCAGCGTTGTCTTACCCGCGCCATTGACTCCCACAAGAGCGAGCTTCTCTCCGGCATGAATGGTCAGGTTCAAATCCCGAAATACGGTTTTGTCCCCCTCCTCCGTGTTCTTGTAGGCAAAGCTCACATGCTGAAAAGTAATTTCAGGCGGCAGCGTCAGCCGGTCGATATGTCTGTTTCCGCTTTTTCGGTTTTCCTCCGGCAGCACCAGATAGGCCCTGATATAATCCGTACCGTTCGCTGCGCCGCGCAGTATGGCAAGCGAGCTCATCATGCTGTTGACGAACCCGGAAAAACCCGTCACGGCTCCGAAATACAGCACAAACTCCCCGGCGCTCACACTGCCCGCCTGCGTCTGGTACAGGAGATAGGCATACGCGCCCAGATTGCGCACTGCCGATAAGACAAGCCCTGCCCTCTCATAAAAAGCATCCTTTTTCTTTGACAGCTCCGCTAATTTTCGAAGCTCCCGGAGCGTCTGGTCACGCAGGCCTGTCATCCAGTCCTTCATCCCGTAAATACGGATATCCTTTGCACCATATACGTTTCCCATCGCATTCTCCACACACTGAAAATGTTTCTGGGCCAGCGCCTTTTTCTCACGCAGGGATTCCTCATACCTGATATGTCTCATACTGATTCCGTAGTTAATCAGCGCCAGAACAAGCAGAACCGCAAACATCGGCACACTCAGATAAGCAAGCACTGTCGAATACAAAAGGAAGCTGAGCGCATTCACGCACAGGTTAACCGTACCGTTCACCATCAGGGAAACGGAACACCAGTCTCCGCCCCAGATCGCGTCGTAGACCTTCCAATACAGTTTTTTGATCTCTCCCGATTCCTGATCCGCGTATCCCAGCCGCAGGCTTTTTAAAAAGAACATGCCCATAAGATTGGTTCTCTGGGTATTATACAGATTGTATTTTCCGGCTTCTACACCCTTTTTAACGCCACAGACAAGCATCGTAAGAGTGCCAAAGCCTCCCAAAACAAGCAGCGCATGGCCCACCGGCGCCCTCTGTTCTACCAGATCTATGGCAATCTTTGGCAGATATATCATAAATAACGGCAAAAGCGCGCCAAGAATGATCTCTATCCCACAAAACACAAGTACAAACGGTTCATATTTCTTATAATAGCGGATATAAAACCAGATATCGCTTATGATCGTGTTGTGTTTCAGTTCCCGTCCCCTGTTCTGTGATTCCATTCTTCCTCCCCACGTCCGACATTTTTCCTAACAGGATTAAGCAAGCCTTCACCGGTTCCAAAGGCTGCAGACTGTCAGGAACCGGTGACTTATCGTATGATCTGTCAATACCATAACACAGCCGGCTTCCCCGTAAAAAAAATGTGCACGAGCGGTCATACTCGTGCACGAATGGCATGATAAAATTTACAGAGGGAGCATAATCTCCGTAGCAAATACGCCCTCCTCGTGCTGTCTATCCAAATAGCCGTGGTACTTGTCCACTACCTTGTCAATACGCATGAGACCAAACCCATGTCCGTCTGCATTTCTGGCAGATATATAGAGAGCGCCCAGCTTTTTCGGGGACTCGCCAACCGCGTTGATCACATAAATATAGAGCTGCCCCTTCAGGATGTCCATGTAGACACGGATAAAACGCTCCCCCTCCTGCCGTATCCTCATGCAAGCCTCGATGGCATTGTCCATCAGATTCCCAATAATCAGACAGATATCCACCTCCGACAGGGAAGTGTCCAGCTCCTTCGGCACCACCGCTTTCGCTTCTACCGCGATTCCTTTGGACGCGGCAACGGAGAGCTTACTGTTCAGGATGGCATCTACCATTACATTTCCCGTCTTAATAACCGTATCCACCGTAGTCAGATCCTGCTCCAGTTCATTCAGATAGATTTCCAGCTCTTTCAGATTTCCCATTGCAAGATGCGCCTTCATGGTCTGTATGTGATTGTGATAGTCATGCCGCCATCCTCTCGTCTGACGGTACATATTCTGCACCTCTTCACAGTGCTTTTGTAGCAGATCGCTCTGATAACGGAGCGTGCGCCTGTCTACCAGAAGGCCGACCACATGACGCAGAACGGCCGCCGCTGCCGCAAGTACAGCCACAGCAGCAATGACCGCAACTATCCATATCGTCGGTATTTCCTGTGCCATATTACACTCCGTTCCGAAAGGCTTGCGCGCTAGGTCAGCGCAAATCCCATCTTCTCTCCTTCTGTACCATACCCCGCCGCTTCTCGTCCGGCTACAACCCGCCTTCCCGGATCCGGCAAAAATGTGCGATAAACGCACGGTTCACCTCCGCATACATGCGCCTGCTTATCGGAATCACACTCCCACTGTCCATTATCAGTTCTGTCTTTCCGATCCGGCGGATGCTTTCCGTGCGGCACAGATAGGAGCGGTGACACCTGATAAAGCCGTGCGCCTGTAGCTGCCGCGCCATCCCGGAAATGCTCTCTGTAATTTCTGTCTGCCTGCATCCCCCGGGCCCGGTGTATGTTTCCACCACACAGCCGTGTCCCCTCGCCTCGACATAAGAGATATGGCTGACGGCCAGTTTCATCGTCTCCTCTCTCCCGTGTACCAGCACGAAGGCTTCTTTGCGTCTTCGCTGCATCACCTTATCCATACACAGGCCGACCTTCTCCATGCTGATCGGTTTCAGCAGATAGTGGAGCGCCGCCACTTCGTAACCGCATCCCATATAATCCGTGATGCCTGTGGTAAATACAATGGCGATTTCCCCGTCCTTCTCTCTCACCTTCTCCGCCATCTCGACGCCGTTCATTTCCCCCATCTGAATATCCACGAAGAGTATGTCAAAATCATTCGTCTCCTCCCAGACAAAGAGAAACCCTTCCGCGCTCACAAACTCCCGTATCGAGACTTTCTGTCCATGTGCCCCGCCCCATGTGCGCAGATACGCCGAAAGCAGCTCCGTATGTGATTGTTCGTCCTCGATGATGGCTATTTTTATCATTTCTACACTATTATATAAAGTTTTTATGCCAAAAACAATGAAATAAACGCCCGTATCAAACCAAATCTTTCTCCGAAATAAAAAGTTCATCCGAAACCGCAAACAGCCCTCCCGGAAACTTTCTTAAGCTTTCCAACAAACCGTTAACGCCATCTATCAGTTCGTCTCCCTCCTTCTCGGCCAAAACCCGCAACAACTCCCTAAAAATTCCAGGAACAAGTTTCTTTAATTTCATTCCGTTTTTCAGTATAAATTGCGATAACCTGTGATACTCATTACAGGCGTAACGCCAATAACTGTCTTCAATCGTCAAAATATCACCATCCCCATTTATCTCTGGCAGGAAAAAGAATGCCGGAAACAGGTCCATATAGGCATCCGGTATCTTCTTCGTCTGTTTAGAGATAAAAACTTCACTATTATAACTTGCAAATTTAATCTGCAGCATATAATTCTCTCTTAAAAACGCCGCACACAAATGCTTATATAAGCTATCTGCTTCTATCCAAAATGATTTCGACGCAAGCCTCTGACATGATACATATCCTATTTTTTCTGTCTGCAATAATTGATCCGCCAGCTTATCATTGGAGAGGTAGCCCTCACTTGTGTGAAAGACCAGTTGTTTTGCCAGATCGCTTCTCTCACATAACAGATTGCAATAATTCTTCATTGCCAGAAGTGAATAACCTGTCCCGCTTTCTCTTGACAAAATTCTATTTCTCACGAATCCCTGCCGCGTAAGCCTCTGTCTGATCACGGCTATTTCGCTGTCTGTTTCCAAAGTAAGGCCACGCACGCCATCACGCGCCACATCCATCTGCGGGCGATACTTATCTTTAAACAAAATAATTGCCGCGAGATTCCCGTCTCTGTCGTCTCCGAAAAGGAAATTGGCATCTCCGCACAATATGCCATTGTGGGCTGCAATACTATATAATCCTGTATTCTTTATCGTTTTTTTGAAATACTTATCATACCATTCAAGTTCTGATAGTGAACAAATACTGAAAGTCCATTCCCTCTGTAACTTTTCAAATGCCTTGAAAGTTCTGACATCACCTTCGTTTATCCCGGAATAACCGTTTTCCTCCATTAATTTTCTTACTTTATCTGTTTCTTCATTCAATTTCTCTTCTGAAATCCCATACGCCTCCTGCATGTGCCGCTTCCAGGCTGTTTCATCTGCATAATTTTCTAATACAGCCTCTAATACTGCTTTCATACTTCTATCATGAGAATATTGCATACTGATTTTTTGCTTTAAAATCTGCTTCATATGATTTCGGTTCCGCAAATTGCTATCCACTATATCCATCAGCCCCTTAAAATCATCGTCAAAAATCAATCCAATTTTTATTCCCAGTCTATCCCTTTCCTTATTTACATATAAGCTGACGCTCACCTCTGCTTTCCCATACGTATTTCCCAATTTTAACCTGACAGGATCATGTTTCCCCTCGACTTTTGCTGTCAACACTGCCCCCTTCAAAAATGGCACGCTTGTATAGTCCTTTAACGAGGTGCACTTTAGCAGCAGCTTCGGCGGATTTTTGAAAGAAATTTCCGGCACCTGAGTATACAACTCGTTTAATTCTTCCCCGGGAATCGCAAATTCCATCAATCCCTTTTCGTTTAAATGAGCCGACGGATTGATTGCATCCAGCGCATCCATAAAATTTTCTTCTGTCAGATAATCGCAGGAACCCTCGTCTCCATCATAGTGGATCGCAACGGGCGGATAAACCACGTATTTGTCCACAATCTCTTTAAAACCTCTGTATTTTCCTGTCTGATAAAGATTGGTGCGAACCGCGATCACCGTACCCGCCTGTGTCAGATATTGCGACTTTTCCTTTTCTGTCACTCCCTTCATCGGTCCCGGCATGTGTTTTTTGTCTTTATCTGACAAATAGAAATATCCGTTTATCCCATGCATACTTAACCGCAGCGCCGGATAAAATGTTGCCCCTTCTTTAAAGTGCTTTGTACTGACCTCTACCTGATTGGTCTGATCGTCCCCCATAAAACAGGATAAGATCCCTATGCCAAACCTGCTGATCGGCATATAGTCAGCGTCCGCGTTACACTGCAATTTTGACTTTAAAAATGTGTCTGACGAATAATAGGAACTCCCTATCTTCAAAAAATAGTTCATTATAACGTCTTCCGTCATACCTGTTCCGTTGTCTTCAATCCGGAACCAGTGATACCCCTCCTGATCCATCCAGCACCGGATGTTTATCTGCCCTTTCCAGCCGGACGGTAAGTTTTTGTCTAACTGCTCCCTTGTGCGGACGGCGTCAATCGCATTCTGAATCAGCTCCCTCACAAATACGGCCGGGTCACTGTATAAGTCCTTGCCAATGAGCAATTCCAATATTTTATCCTGATCCAGTGACAACCGGTATTGTCCTGAAACATATCCTTCGGATTTTATATTCCGCTTAATCTTTCCGGGCAGAATAAAATCCTGCCATCTGCCCGCGAATCGTTTTAACAGCTTACCGCAATTGTTTAGCTCCTGATCAACCCAGTCAAGATAACAATTGACCGTCTGCTCCACCTGCATGGATTTACAGGTTGCACTGTAATCCAGTGGATACATATGTACACGGTTATTGATGTGTAAAAAGTCAAATCCCCGGGATGCCAGATGTTTATCCCATTCTTCTTTGCTTTTCAGCGTATTGGCGTCATCCGCTTTTTGAAATCCGCTATATTTATAAACCGCTTCCGGCGCCCTGCTTGTGTCAAAATCCAATATATCCGCCAGTCGCAGTAATATTGCGCAGAACTTAAGATCAACCGTTGTTGTCGTTTCCATTTCATCCAGAGAAGATATATTCTCTCCGTGGCTCTGACAGACACTTATCAGATTTTCTCTGTCTGCCTTTCCCTCCAGCACGTCTGGCCACTCCTTAGCAAAAAGAAGATCCATAACCCGTTCATGATGAATGCTGCGAAGATAATTCTGAATCATATCGTCAGTCATAACCGGAGCCGTATTCCCCGAAGAGTAAGCCTTTACATATTCACTGTGGTTATTTTCCAAATATTTATCTAATCTGTCTGCATCGCCAAGCAGCTCTTCCTTTTCTTCCTCACTACAGCTCATCCCGATATCATGACAGCAGGCGGACATAATAAGCATTGCCGCCTCATCCCTTGTCAGTTGATCCAGATGATCTCCCAGCAGGTACGTCATCAACTGCATGACATTACAAATATGCGTTTCATTATGCAGTGTAAACATTGGAAACGTATCACGAATGGTTTCCGCCCGTTCTACACCATACTGGCAGATTTTCTTAACCGCTGCCAAATATTCATTTCCAATCTGCCGCTCCTTTTGGACAACTGCATCTTCTTCCCTGACTTTTTCCTCCAGTACTTCCCACAATTTCTCATTCGTAAATCCCATGTTTGTTCCCCCTGTATCTGTAGCGAAACTTTTTAACAACATCGTATTCGTAAAATGCCCTGCTGTAAATATAAAACTGCAAAAAACCCCGATGCTCCATTCACATCGGGGTTTTCAAGCTGGGCTACAAGGATTCGAACCTTGAAATGACGGAGTCAGAGTCCGTTGCCTTACCGTTTGGCGATAGCCCATCAACAATTAACGATTATAGCGGAAAAAGGGCCGTTTGGCAAGCCCTTTTTCCCACTTTTTTTAAAATTTTTTAAATTTCTTTCAATCAGATCTCAAACATCAGCTCACCGTAGGTCGGAATGGGCCAATATTCCTTATCCACGATCATTTCCAGCTCATCCGCCGGGGCGCGCAGCTCATCCATGGCCGCCCTGACCGTGTCCTTATAAAAGAACGCCTGTGCCTTTGCATCTTCCATGACGGAAGCCTCTTTCTCCGCCTTTTTCAGTTTCTCAAGAGCCGTCTGCATTGCCCTCAGCTTTTCGCCGACAATCTGCAGAAGTTCGTCCTGCGTAGTCGCATCCGCGCCCGCCGTCTTCACCGCATTCACAGTGTCCGCAAGCACCTTTGTATAGCGGATGACTGCGGGAATAATCTGCTTGCCCGCCATGTCAATCATGGTAAGCGCCTCGATATTAATGGATTTCGCGTAAGTCTCGTAAATAATCTCCTCGCGGGACTCCAGCTCCACTTTCGTAAAGATGCCGAACTTCTCAAACAGTTTCACCGCCTTGTCGGTGGTCAGCGTGCCCGCTGCCTCGATCATGGACTTAATGTTCGGCAGGCCGCGTCTTGCAGCCTCCGCCACCCACTCGTCGGAATAGCCGTTGCCGTTGAAGATGATTCTCTGGTGCTCGGTCATATATTTCTTAATCAGATCGTGGATCGCCAGCTCCTTGTTCTCCGCTTTCTCCAGAATGTCAGCCGCCTCACAGAAAGCCTCCGCCACGATCGCATTCAGCGTGGTGTTCGGGCTTGCGATAGAATCCGCGCTCCCCACCATACGGAACTCAAATTTGTTGCCCGTGAAAGCAAAGGGCGACGTTCTGTTCCTGTCGGTCGCATCCTTCTGGAAATCAGGCAGGGTGCTCACGCCCGTGAGGAGCTTTCCGCCCTCCTTGACAGAGGTTGCCTCGCCCGTCTCAATCAACTGCGTCACCACATCCTCAAGCTGCTCACCGAGGAAAATGGAAATGATCGCCGGGGGCGCCTCGTTCGCACCCAGTCTGTGATCGTTGCCCACATCCGAGGCGGACTGGCGCAGCAGATCCGCGTGCACATCCACCGCTCTCATAACGCAGGCCAGCACCAGCAGGAACTGCACGTTCTCGTTGGGTGTCTCGCCGGGATCCAGCAGATTCACACCGTTGTCCGTGGTGATCGACCAGTTGTCATGCTTACCGGAACCATTCACTCCCGCATACGGTTTTTCATGTAATAAACAGCGCATGTTATGTTTAACAGCCACCCGCTTCATGGTCTCCATAACAATCTGGTTGTGATCCACCGCGATATTGGCCGTCTCGTAAATCGGTGCAAGCTCATGCTGGGCGGGAGCCACCTCGTTGTGCTGTGTCTTGGCCGTCACGCCGAGTTTCCACAGCTCCTCGTTGAGATCCTTCATGTACGCGCCCACACGCTCCCTGATTACGCCGAAGTAGTGATCCTCCATCTCCTGACCCTTTGGCGCCGGCGCGCCGAAAAGGGTGCGTCCCGCAAACATCAGATCTGTCCTCTTCATATACAAATCTTTATCCACCAGAAAATATTCCTGCTCGGGGCCGACAGAGGCAGTCACCTTGGTTGCCCCCGTATTGCCAAACAGCCGCACGATCCGCAGCGCCTGCTGGCTCAGCGCTTCCATGGAGCGCAGAAGCGGCGTCTTCTTATCCAGCGCCTCGCCTGTGTAGGAGCAGAATGCGGTCGGTATGCAGAGAACCGTGCCGCAGCCGGATTCCTTCAAAAACGCGGGAGATGTAATATCCCATGCGGTATAGCCTCTCGCCTCGAAGGTCGCCCGCAGTCCTCCCGAAGGGAAGGAGGATGCATCCGGCTCGCCCTTAATCAGCTCCTTTCCGGAAAACTCCGTCAGCATTTTGCCCATCTCATCGGGATGGGATACGAAAGCGTCATGCTTCTCCGCGGTGATGCCGGTAAGCGGCTGGAACCAGTGTGTATAGTGTGTCGCGCCGTTTTCTACCGCCCAGTCCTTCATCGCCTTGGCAACGATATTCGCAGTGCTCATTGACAGCTCTCCGCCCTCATTCATAACCTTAACTACTTCCTTGTAGGCATTTCTTGTAAGACGCTCCTGCATCTTGCCGAGGGTGAACACATTCTTCGCAAATATTTCTTCCACATTGAATACTTCTCTCATAATCATCCTCCTCACCCGGCTTCAAAAAAATGCGTTCCAAAAAAACTCCTTTTTTGGAACGCCATCGTTCTGAATACCTGTATACAATTTACGTTTATAAGAATACCCTACTTTTTCTCAAAATGCAAGCAGAAATTGCGATTTTTTTTGTAAACTTTTTAACAGCCCATGGATAAGCCTTATATAAAGCCGTTCCCACGCCCACTGACGCTCAGGTTTCAAACCATCTGCCATCCACCATTTTCCGCTTCTGGTTATTGTAAACGACCACGTGTAAGCCGCTATTTTCACTGTAATACTCTTCTTCCCCAAAGGAAACGGCAGTCTTTCCGCTGCCCCACTCCGTCCTTGCGCTGCGCGCATACAGCGGTATGCCGCTGCCGGACAGCGCTCCCTGATAGGCGGCTTCCTCAAAGGTCAGCTGCTCCGTCAGCACCTTACCGCCTGAAATCACCGCCAGATAATTGCACCCGTCCTGGCCCATCAGATCCGCCGACAGTCCCAGCTCCCTCAAGGCATCGATCGTCGACTCCTCCAGCATATACACGTCGTTCTGGTAAGTGATCACCAGCGTGTACTGCTCGTGGTTTAGCAGAGAAAGGTAAGGCGCCAGCTCCCCTTCATGCCACCTCTCGCAGGCATCCAGGGTAAAGGCGTAATCATCCCTTGTCTCCTCCCACTGAGGCGCCGTCCTGCCCTCTATGCCAAACTGTTCCCTCAGAACGCCGCCGATATAGTCGGACACCTTCACCGCACCCCAGATATTGGGATGGCCGTCGTCACAATTATCCATGTCCATCTGATAGCCCATCTGCCGGTAAACATTCTGTTCGTTAAAGCTGATAAAAGTACAGCCCTCCCGGTCCGCATAGGCCTTCACCGCATTGCACATGTCTATGTTTGCCGATACCGCCGGTGTAATTGTCAGAATCAGGGCTATCTCTCTTTCCCGGCACAAGTCATTGATTTTATCCAGATATTCCAGCATCAGGGGCGCCATCTGCGCGCAGTCGGCGGCCGCGTCCATGTCGTGCGGCTCGAACCCTTCCCCTTTCTCTCCCAGATAAAAGTGGAGAGGCGAATAGCCTTTCAGCTCGGAGTGTGCGGCCATCGCCCGGTAGGTGTAGTCATTTCTGTCCGGCGCATCCCAAAGCCACCTCTCATGGTAGCGCAGGTGCGGCAGATAATAGCTCCACGCATCCTGCTCCGTATCTATTCCGCAGATGGTCTTCACTGCCTCCGCCTTGACCGTCGACCACTTCATGAAATCAAGCGCCTTTCTCGTATAGCTCTCGTCCGTATTCAACGGCTCGTCAGCGATATAGGGAAAGCAGAAATAGCATTCCAGCACCACAGCCTTGGGCGTCTGGTAGCGGAGCGCTTCCTTCAGCCAGTAATATGAGGTCACCAGTCCCTGCTGGTCGCTGCTCAGGTTATAGCCGGTAATCCCGTACTGATTGTACACCTCCTGCGGGCAGAACGACGTAACCCCATGGCTGCTTCCCAGAAAAAGCACATCCACGCTGTTCTTCTCCAGATCATAAAACCCGGCAAAGGTTGTCGTTGTCGGCCAGTCCGTATCCGTAAAAAATTTTGGCGTGATCCATCTGCAGTAAACATGATAGCAGATCCCGAAAAGCAGGAGAAAACATATGACTCTTGCGGCAAATCCCAACTTTTTCTTCATTTGCTAAAAACCCCCGTAAATAAATGCCTGCGCATCGTACCCCTGTCCATAGACACCGAAGGTCATAATGCCGAAAATGGCAGCCAGATACAATATCCATCTCACATAAACGGGCTGTCTAAAAATCAGCTCCGAAAACGAAACGCCCTGTTCCTGTTTGATGCTGACCACAAACAAAACCAGAACGGAAACACCCAATACCACCCACTCTTTCCATTCTAACCCCATTGTGAACAACGAGTCATTGGTAAAAATCCACAGATTCCTGACCCGGAACATACTCCACAGCATCTGCAGGCCCTTTTTCAGGCTCTCCGCCCGGAAAATAATCCATGCTGTCGTAATGCACAGAAAGGTCCAAATCCTCCGTATCCACAGCGTTAATCCCGAAGACTCCTCAAGCCCCAGAAGTTTCGCCGCCTTCCTCTGTAAATTCCGCGTCAGATCTCCCGTGATCTGATAAACGGCATGCATCATTCCCCAGACCAGAAACCGCAGCCCTGCGCCGTGCCAGACGCCGCTGACCAAAAAGGTCAATACCAAATTGATGTAAGTCCTGACACGCCCTTTCCTGCTGCCGCCCAGCGGAATATAAATATAATCTTTCAGCCACTCGCTCAGGGAGATGTGCCATCTGTGCCAGAAATCCTTCACGGAAACCGCCAGATAGGGATGGCGGAAGTTGTCCGCAAGCTCCACTCCAAACAGATTCGCCACGCCCTTGGAAATCGAAATACAGGCCGCAAAATCCGCATACAGCTGTATGCTGTACAAAATGCCGGCCACCAGAACGTAACACCCCACATAGACCTGATAAGATTCGTATACAAAATCGACAAACCGCGCCGCCACATTGGCAATCATCAGTTTCAGAAAAAATCCCCACAAAATGCGGTAAAATCCGCCCACCACCATTCTCTCGTCAAAGCGGTGCCCGGCGTAAAGCTGATCCGCCAGTCTTTCATACCGGGGAATAGGACCCTGCACAATCTGGGGAAAAAACAGCACAAACAGAATAAATTTGGCCGGATTTTTCTGGGCCGTGATCCTGCCCCTGTAAATATCCGCCAAATAAGATATCACCTGTAATGTATAGAAGGAGATACCCAACGGCACAATCCAGTTTACTGCGCTTTTGTGCAGTAAAATTTCCAGAATATAATTCCCGTTTTTTATGCACAGCCACGGGAGGGCCATCAGCAAAACAGCGCCTGCCAGTATGACTTTGTTCTTCCACCGTTCCAAAAGCAGCCCCGCGCCGTAAGCGGCCATAACGGTCACTAAGAGAACCGCCAGTCCGCCCCCGCTCCCTATGGCCCGCCAATAGAAAAAGACGCTTCCAAGAAGCAGCACAGGCCATCTGTATTTCAGCGGCAGGATATAGTAGACTAACAGCGCCGCCGCTATGAACAGGTAAAAGGTAATCGAAAGGTATGTCATTTGTTTTCTCCAAAATAACCCGATTTGTACATTTTCATGTTTTCCACCGCATACAGCGGCAGATTAACAAGCCATTCTTCTTCCTTATAATCCGCCATGGAAGCACGGACGGAAAATGCCGGATGAAATTTATCCCGGTAGGTTTTCAGGCTCTTCGCTTTCAGGTTGACCTCCGCCTTGACTTCAACCGGCACAATCTGTTCCCCGGTATCAACAACGAAATCAACCTCGCAGGATCCCCGGTCGTTCGTATAATAATAAACGCCCAGATCATCTATGGTTTTGAGCTGCTGGCATACATATTGTTCGGTCAGCGCACCCTTAAACTCTTTAAACAGACTGCTGCCCTCACGCACAAGACCGTAAATAAACTTTTTGTTTTCCTTTGCAAGCTGAGAAGGTATACTGTTCCATACCATGCGGATTTTCGGCACAATTTCTATCGGAGCATGCTTGGAAAAATCCTGTTCATAAGCTTTCCATCTGTAAAGCTTTTCGATCGCGGTACGATACATGTCCACACCTCCAGAAACACAGTACAAGCGCAGAATAGCACGGACACACAAAAATTACAATGAAAATTCGTGATATGATTGCATTTTTTACAACGAAAATTCGCGCCTATTTCCCCACCCGCAAAATATCTCCTGCTTCCGGCAGCTCCGACAAGCTCACGTAGACAATCTGTTTCGGATGCGGGCAGGATTCCATCGGCTGCCACTCCTGATCATACATGGCATTCACCGTCACCGGAATATTCCTGCCATCCGGCTTCATAATCTCAATGGCATCGCCCACACAGAACTTATTACGCTGCTCAATACTGGCGCAGGGAAGTTCTTCCGTAAGCGCCTCCACAATTCCCAGATAAGTATACTCGCTCACATAAGTGCTCTCATCATAAATCTGCGTCGTCTCATCGGCCTTCCCAAAGTAGAAACCTGTAGTAAATTTGCGGTAAGTGCACTTGGCGATCTCCGCCCGGTACCAGTCCATATTGGCACGGTAACTCTCCTCGGAAAGAAAATAATCATCGATGGCCCGCCTGTAGGTTCTCGCGACAGTCGCCACGTAGAGCGCGGTCTTCATCCTGCCCTCAATCTTAAAGCTGTCGATCCCCGCTTCCACAAGCTCTGGTATATGCCCGATCATATTGAGATCCTTGGAATTAAAGATAAAAGTGCCGCGGTCATTTTCAAAGACAGGCAGATATTCTCCCGGCCTCGTCTCCTCCACAAGCGCGTACTTCCAACGGCAGGGATGAGTGCATGCCCCGTGGTTCGCGTCCCGCCCGGTAAAATAATTGCTCAGCAGGCACCTTCCAGAGTAGGATATGCACATTGCGCCGTGCACAAAGCTCTCAATCTCCATGTCTTCGGGAATGTTTTCCCTGATTTCCCTGATTTCCTGCAGGGAAAGCTCTCTGGCCGACACGACCCGCTTCGCCCCCTGCCCATACCAGAAACGGTAGGTCATATAGTTCGTATTGTTGGCCTGTGTGGAAATGTGGACGTCGATTTCCGGGCAGATTTCCCGCGCCAGCGCAAACATGCCTGGGTCCGCTATGATCAGCGCATCCGGCCGCAGTCCCTTCAGCTCCCGGAAATAGTCCTCTGCCCCTTCCAGATCATAATTATGCGCCAGAATATTGGCCGTCACATACACCTTAACGCCTCTCTCATGGGCAAAGGCAATGCCCTCCGCCATCTCCTGTGCCGAAAAATTTTTCGCCTTTGCCCGCAGGCCAAAAGCCTCTCCGCCGATATATACGGCATCCGCTCCAAAAATAACAGCCGTTTTCAATACTTCCAGACTGGCGGCGGGTACCAGCAGTTCCGGTTTCTTTCTTTTCATCAAATTTACCTCCGAAGAATGCCCGTCTCTGTCACACAGCTTACCGTCACGCCGTCCCCCACAGGCAGCACCACCGTCCGCAGCGCCTCGTGATGGGTCAGTTCGTAAAGATACTCCCGCATTCTGCTGTGAATCGTGCGGTTTCTTCTTTCCACGGCAAACCGGGATTCCAAAATGTCGCCGTCCTGCAGCACGTTGTCGGACACCAGAAGTCCGCCGGGCGCAAGGAGCCGCAGAATTTCCGGCAGAAAGTGGATATACTGCCCCTTTGCCGCGTCCATAAAAATAAACTCATAAGGCCCCGCAAGTTCTTTCAGAATATCCGCTGCGTCGCCTTCCAGAAGCGTAATAACGTCTTCCTTGCCGGCCCGCGCGAAATTTTCCTTCGCCACGGGGATTCGTTTTTCATATTTTTCTATGGTGGTAATTTTGCACCCCTCGGGCGCATACTCGCTCATCAAAAGCGCAGAAAAACCAATGGCGCATCCCACCTCCAAAATGGACATGGGCCTTCGCACCGCGAGCAGGAACCGTAGCAGTCCCTGCGTCTGCGTGCGTATAATCGGCACATTGGTTTCCAAAGCTTCACGTTCTATCTGATCCAGAAAAGGGGTGTTGCCCGCGTCAAGAGAAGCGAGAAAGGTATCCATACGCTCGCCTGAAATCACTTTTCCTCTCCTTCCGCATCCTCTTCCTCCGGGGCGTCCGCCGCCATCACATCCATCATCTCCTCTGCCGTCATGGCCGTGTTCAGGTCATAGATGCCGGGCTGCAGCTTACCGTGGTTTTCCGACAAAAGTTCCTGCAGCAGAAAGAGCTTCGCATCGCGGATCAGTCCCCGCTCCTCCAGCATTTCGCCTATCTCCATGACAGATACAGGCTCTTTCACGCTGACACTGATCGTCCTGCCCTCCCCAAGGGACACCGGCTCCTCGGTAAATATACGGTAACCGTAATCATAGGCTGCCGTGGCCGCCTTCAGAATATAGGTGGCGGCAAAAACCAAAACCACTATTTTAATAATCAGTTCCGCCGTGGAACCGATAACTTCCTTTATGCTCATACTTATACCTCGAAATCCACCTCATCCGCCAGCAGCGCATAAACCTCCTGCATCATGCGGCAGAATGCCAGCTCTGCGCGCAGAAAATCATCCACAAGAGGATCTTCCCTGAACTTCTCATATTCCCTCTCGAAAACCTCCATGCGGTCCAGCATATCCTCACTGTCCGTCTCATTCTGCAAATCAAAGTTGCGCTGCCTGAACTCATTCACCTTTTCATAAAGCTCCGGCTGCTTCTTGATCTTTTCCCTCTGATACAGGTATTCTTTATAAGTCCCCGAGGTCATAATCTTATCTGCAAATTCCCTGGCTGCCTCTATGATCTCTTTATCTGACATAATGCATTCTCCTTTATCTTACACGGCCCGCACACGCCCATTCGCAAAGCCGTTAGACCTCCATTATGATCGGTAATATCATTGGTCTTCTCTTCGTTTTCTTCCAGACAAAATCGCTCAGCACATCCTTGACCGTGCTCTTGAGTTTGCCCCAGTCTGTCTTACCTCTGTCAAGGCAGTCCTGCACGGCCTCCTCCACGAGAAGCCTTGCTTCATCAAGAAGCTCGTCCGACTCTCTCACATAGACAAAACCTCTCGACACGATATCCGGGCCTGAGATGAGCTGGTCGCTGTGGGATTCCAGCGCCATTACCACAATCATGATGCCGTCCTCAGCCAGATGCTGTCTGTCGCGAAGCACCACGTTGCCCACGTCACCCACGCCGAGTCCGTCCACCAGAATCGCACCTACCGGCACTTTTCCGCTGACAACTGCCCGGTTATCGTCCATCTCCAGCACATCGCCGGACTGCAGCATAAAAATATTTTCCTTAGGGATTCCAAGCTGGGCCGCAATCTTGGCCTGCGCCTTGCGGTGCTTATATTCCCCGTGGACGGGAATCGCATATCTGGGTCTGACCAGAGAATAAATCAGCTTGATTTCCTCCTGACAGGCGTGCCCGGACACATGCACGTCCTGAAAAATCACATCCGCACCCTTCATCTGCAGCTCGTTAATGACATTAGTCACCGCCTTCTCGTTGCCCGGTATCGGATGCGCTGAGAAAATAACCGTATCTCCCGGCATAATGGATATCTTTTTATGGTTATTGCCGGCCATGCGGCTTAAGGCCGCCATACTCTCTCCCTGGCTGCCGGTCGTAATGATAACCGTCTTCTCCGGCGGGTAATTCTTCAGCTCCTCCACATCGATCAGCGTCCTCTCCGCGATCTGCAGATAGCCCAGCTTGGAAGCCGTATCAATGATATTTACCATGCTGCGGCCTTCCACCACAACTTTTCTGTCAAATTTCTCCGCCGTATTAATGATCTGACGCACCCTGTCCACATTGGAAGCAAAGGTTGCAATCAGAATACGGGTATCCTTGTGTTCCAGAAAAAGGGAATCCAGCGTCTTTCCCACCGTCTTCTCGGAGGGTGTAAAGCCTGCCCGCTCCGCATTGGTAGAGTCGCACATAAGCGCCAGCACACCCTTTTTCCCGATCTCCGCAAATCTCTGTAAATCAATGGCGTCACCGAACACCGGCGTATAATCCACCTTGAAGTCTCCCGTATGCACCACCACGCCCGCCGGAGAGTAAATCGCCAGCGCCGCCGCATCCACAATACTGTGGTTTGTCTTGATAAACTCAATCCGGAACTGCCCCAGATTAATGGACTGCCCGAACTTAACCACCTTTCTCTTGGTGGTCTTCATCAGCCCATGCTCCTCCAGCTTATTCTCTATGATGCCCATAGTCAGCTTTGTCGCATAAATCGGTATGTTCAACTCTTTTAATACATAGGGCAGCGCCCCGATGTGATCTTCGTGTCCGTGGGTGATCACAAACCCCTTCACCTTCTCTGCGTTTTCCTTCAAATAGGTGATATCCGGTATCACCAGGTCAATTCCCAGCATCTCGTCTTCCGGGAACGACAGCCCGCAGTCCACAACAACAATGCTATCCTCATATTCAAAGGCAGTAATATTAAGCCCAATCTGCTCAAGTCCGCCTAATGGGATAGCCTTCAGCTTATTCGCTGACCTTCCTTCTTCATTTTTCTTCAAAAAAATTTACCTCCACTTTCTACTGAATAATATCTACGTCATCCATTATCTTTTCAAACACAGCCGCCACTGCGTTTAATGTTTCGTCGTCTTCCACGGTCTCATACACCGCCTCCGCGTCTTCCGAATCGGAAACATCGCGCAAAATAAGCGCTTCCCCGTCCTCACCTTCCGAATCCGTCACCAGAAGGTAATTCGCGCCGCCAATCATCGTCTGCTCCAGAATATAAAATTCAACTGCGCCGCCCTCCTGCGGCGTAAATGTAATTTTCTCCATTTGTCCTCCCGTTTCCAGTTCAGCTCACGCCCATTCGCAAAACGCACCTTCGGTGCTTCCCGCTGCTTTGCAGCTCCTTTTGCTTATAAACGGGCGTTTCCTCAGACCATCAGTCGACCGCCAAATTCGTGCAAGCCCGATTTGTCAGTCAACTTCGGTCTGGCTAAACTGTGAGTCTAGGTATCCCTGCAAAATCAGGCACGCCGCAATCTTATCCACATAGTCCTTACGGTTCTCCCTGCGGATTCCGGCCTCCATCATCGCTCTATCCGCCGCCACCGTCGTCAGTCTCTCATCCCACATCACGACAGGAAGTCCCGTGCGCCGCTCCAGTTTTTCCTTAAATTCAAGCGAAAGCTGCGCCCGCTCCCCCAATGTATCGTTCATATTCTTCGGCAGACCCAGCACAATCCTGTCCACCTCGTACTCCTCGATCAGCGCCTCAATGCGCGCAAGCGTCTGTCTCAGCTTGTTCTCGTCCTTACGCCTGATAATTTCGATCCCCTGCGCCGTAATAAGCAAGGGGTCGCTGATGGCCACCCCCACCGTTTTGGAACCGAGATCCAGCCCCATAATTCTCATTTGTCCTTTTCACCATTATTGACTTTCTCGGTCAACCTTTCTTCGATCCCTCTATGGAGTTTTTGATATATTCCACCAGCATTTCCTCCACAAGCTCGTCCCGCTCCACCTTCATAATAAGGCTCCGCGCACTCTTGTGGCTGGTAATGTAAGTGGGATCGCCTGACATGATATAACCGACAATCTGATTGACCGGATTGTACCCCTTCTCCGTCAACGCCTCATATACCGTGGACAATACGAGCTTCACACCCGTCTCCGGCTCTGTCTCCACAGTAAAAAATTGTGTATTTTCCAAATCCTGATCCCGCATACTCTCACGCCCTTATCTATAGTTATAGTCTTACCATTATTTACAGAAAATTTCAGACCATGCTGTTAATCCATGGTATATTTTACCACAAATAAAATGTCACAGCAACGCCTATTTCCTGCCTGCCGGACGCTGCGCCGCGCGCTCCGGCAAACCCTGTCCGCACGGCTTATGTCCCGGTCAGCCTCCGATCAGCAAAATATCTTCCGTCAAAAAGGAAACCAGCCTGCCGCCGGCAATGTGGTTTTGCAGATTTTCCCCCGGCGCCGCCTCTCTTGCCGCCTTTAAATAACGGGTGGTATGCCCAATCCAATATCTCTTCCCACTCTGTTCCACAAGCTCCTCGAAGAGAACCTCCTCTGTTTTCCCTAAAAAGGTCTCCCGGTACGCACGGGACATTTCCTCTTCCAACTTCATCAGCCGTTCGCTCCTTACTGCCTTTTCCGCCTCCGTAAGCTGTCCCTCCATAGCGGCCGCACGGGTGCCCTGCCGTCTGGAATACTTGAAAATATGCATCTCATAAAAGCCCACCTGACGGAGAAAACTCTCTGTCTGCGCAAACTCCTCCTCCGTCTCTCCGGGAAATCCCACAATCACATCCGTGGTGATTGCCGGGTTTTTATAATGCCCCCGCAATCTGTCCACTGCTCTCAAATAGCCCGCCGTATCATAACGCCTGTTCATCCTGCGAAGCACCGTATCGCTGCCGCTCTGCAGGGAAAGATGGAAATGGGGGCAGACCTTCGGCAATGCGCTGATATGGGCCGTAAATTCCTCCGTCACAATCCCCGGCTCCAGAGAACCGAGCCGGATTCTCTCAATCCCGTCCACTTCGGAAAGCTTTTCCAGCAGGAGGCCAAGCTCACTGCCGCCCCGGTCAGCCCCGTAAGAGCTGATATGAATACCCGTCAGCACAATCTCACGGCAGCCCGCCTCCGCCATGCCTTTCGCTTCTTTCAGAATATCCTCTTCCAGACGGCTTCTGATCCGCCCCCTTGCATAGGGAATAATACAGTAGGAACAAAACTGGTTGCATCCGTCCTGAATTTTAATATAAGCGCGGGTATGCTCTGCCGCCCGTTTAAGAGTCATCTCCTCGTAGGGCGCATGGTCTATGTCAATCCTGTCTATCACAAGCCCGGACCGTGCCGCGATTCCCTGTATTCCTTCCGCCTCTTCCTGCCGGTCTGCTTCCGCCATCTCAGGCGCCCCTTCCGCCGCTGCCCCGGCGCGGTTCGTTTCTTCCGTTTCTTCGTCCGAACCGCCTCTGCCTGCCAGATACGCCTCCAGAATTTCCACCAGGTCCTTCTTCCGATTATTTCCGATGGCCAAATCCACCGTACCGTCCTTCTCAAGCATCTCCTGCCCGGTCTGCACATAGCACCCGGCCGCAACCACCACGGCATCCGGATTTCTTTTCTTTGCCCGATGGAGCATCTGCCTGCTCTTCCTGTCCGCGATATTTGTAACCGTACAGGTGTTCACAATATATATATCGGCTGCTTGATCAAATGGTACAATTTTATATCCCTTTTCTTGTAACATTTGTTGCATAAAGTCCATTTCATAGGCGTTTACCTTGCAGCCCAGATTATGTAATGCTACACTTTTCATAGTAATCCCCGCATTTTTTGTATTGTTTTATCATTGACTTTTGCCCTTCCAACATTTAGTATAATACCCAGAAGGTATAAAAATCAAAGGAGGTAATTTCCGCAATGAAAACAGTACAGATTTCTTTAAATTCTATCGATAAGGTTAAGTCTTTCGTGAACGATATCACAAAATTTGATTATGATTTTGACCTGGTATCCGGCAGATACGTTATCGATGCGAAATCTATCATGGGCATCTTCAGTCTGGATCTGTCCAAGCCCATCGACCTGAACATCCACGCTGAGGACGGCACGGATGAGGTTATGGAGACACTGAAGCCCTACATCATGTAATCGCGGCTTCAACCTACATCAGAGAGTAAAGAGCAGCTCGGGAAACTCCCGGGCTGTTTTTTTCTATACACATCCCCGGTGCAGGCAGTCTTCTCAACTGTCGCGGTAGCGCCGGGAGACAATTTCTTAAGGAGCCCCTCAAAACACGTCAGCACTTAACGAGGTATTTTCGAGTTTAGTGCTGCTACGCGTTTTGCGGAGCGAAAGCGCGGCGACGCAGAAATTGTCTTCTGGCGTTCATCTCAACTTTAATCTTACGCCTGCACCACAATCACCTCATCCGTTTCAAGCGCCTTCTCCACCAGCTCCTCAATCCCCTCCTGCAGATTCTGCTCATGCCTCTTTATGACATTCAGGTTCGGCTTCGTCACGGGATGCTTGGCCACAAAAATGGTACAGCAGTCCTCGTAAGGCAGAATGGAAGTCTCGTAGCTGTCAATTTTCTCCGCAATATCCACTATCTCCATCTTATCAAACCCGATCAGCGGCCTGTAAACGGGCATAGTGCACACCTCGTTTGTGGCAGCCAGACTCGCCATGGTCTGGGAAGCCACCTGGCCGATGCTCTCGCCCGTAATCAGCCCCAGACACTCCGTCTCCTTCGCAATGTGCTCCGCAATGCGCATCATGTAGCGGCGCATAATGATGGTCAGCTCGTCGTGGGGGCACTTGTCGTAAATATAAAGCTGGATGTCCGTAAAATTAATCACATGCAGCCACACAGGCCCTGCATAGGCAGCCACTTTTTTTGCCAGATCCACCACCTTCTGCTTCGCCCGTTCGCTGGTATACGGCGGCGCGTGAAAATACACGGCGTCAATCTTCACCCCGCGCTTGGCGATCATCCACCCTGCCACCGGGGAATCAATCCCGCCGGAAAGCAGAAGCATTGCCTTTCCTCCTGTCCCCACGGGCATACCGCCGGGGCCGGGTATAATTTCAGAGTAGAGATAAATCTTGTCCCTGATTTCCACATGCAGAAGAATATCCGGGTTGTGCACATCCACGTGCATTTCCGGGTAAGCGTCCAGAATCACACCGCCCAGCTCCTCGTTGATCTGCATGGAATTGAGAGGATAATTTTTGCGCGCACGCCTTGCCGCCACCTTAAAGCTTTTGTCCCGGTCCGGGTACACATCAGCGATATAGCGCACCACATCCTGTCCCAGCTTTTCAAAGCCCTCATCCTCCACGTAAACCACCGGGCAGATGCCGGAAATACCAAAAACCTTTTTCAGGCTCTCCACCACTTCGTCGAAGTCAAAATCGGACTGTGCATCCACATAAATACGCCCGTCCGTCCCGCGCACCGCAAACTCGCCCTCGGCCTTTTTCAAGGCATACTTGATCTGTTTGACCAAAGCCTCCTCAAATAAATAACGGTTTTTGCCTTTCACACCGATTTCGGCGTATTTAATCAGAAACGACTTGTACATAGTTCCCTCCGTATAAGGGGACCGACGGTCCCCTTTATTCAGTGTCTCGTATATCTTCTCAGATTTGGCACAATCTCCTCCAGATTCTGACAGGTGTACGCAATCTCCTCGTCTGTCGTAAATCCGGAAAGACTGAACCGGATCGTAGACTCCAACAGCTCCTTCTCCACTCCTATCGCCCGCAGGGTTGCCGACGGCTGCGGTCTGTGCGCCGCGCAGGCGCTCCCGGCGGAAACATAGATTCCGCGCTCTTCCAATGCGTGTAACAGCACTTCGCTGCGGACGCCCCTGAAAGAAGCGCTTACGATGTGGGGTGCTCCCTCCCTGCCGGGACAGCCGTTGAACGTCACATCGTCTATGCTGTTGATTCCATCGGTCAGTTTCTCCCGCAGGGCGTACATTCTGTCCACATCCTGTTCCAGATCCTGATATACCAGCTCCGCCGCCTTGGCGAAACCTGCAATGCCGGGCAGATTTTCCGTCCCGGAACGCAATCCCCGCTGTTGGCCGCCGCCGTACATAATGGGGCTGACCTTTGCGCCCTCCCTCATATAGAGAAGGCCGATGCCTTTCGGCCCGTGGATTTTATGACCGCTGGCGCTCAACATGTCGATATGCATTTTCCCGGGATAAATACGCGCCTTGCCGAAGCCCTGCACTGCATCCACGTGGAAAAGCGTTTTGGGATTCTTCCTTTTAATGACTGCGCCCGCCTCCGCAATGGGCTGTATGCTCCCAATTTCATTGTTGGTATGCATGATGGAGACTAGTATCGTGTCCGGCCTGACTGCCTGTTCCAACTCCTCCAGAGAAATTTTTCCCTGCCTGTCAACAGAAAGATACGTTACCTCAAAACCCTGCTTCTCCAAATAAGACATGGGCTGCAGCACCGCCGGGTGCTCGATTCCCGTGGTAATCAGATGTCTCCCCGTTCTATGGTTTGCCATCGCTGCACCGACCAGTGCAATATTATCGGATTCTGTCCCGCCAGAGGTAAAGAAAATTTCTTTTTCATTGACTTTTAAAATCTTCGCAAATGTCTCGTTCGCGTATCTTAAGTAGGCTTCCGCCTCCACTCCCTTGTGGTGCAGGCTGGAAGGATTTCCATAATCCTCGCACAAAATCCTGTGCATTAGCTGCGCGGCCTCCTCAAAACAGGCGGTCGTCGCGGAATTATCCAGATAAACTTCCATTTCTGTTGTTTCCTTCCTAAACCCTATATCTTTAATATATGTTTTTTATCTCCGGCAGTGCCAGCTCGATTTCGCTTCATCATAGCAATTCAGCTTTCTCGAGCAATGCCAGCTCGATTTCGCTTCATCATAACAGTTCAGTTTTCTCGAGCAGTGCCAGCTCGATTTCGCTTCGCTTCATCTCGCTGACGGGCTTCGCCCTATATGTCCATTCGGATAAATGCTCCGATGAGCAAGCTCCTCTCGCCTTTATCCTCTGTCCATGCACTGCTCATTGCCTACTCCAAATGGTACATCAGCCATGACAACACTGTAAGCCCCGCCGTCTCGGTGCGCAGGATTCTTTTCCCTAAGGTGACCGGCTCTATGCCCGCCGTAAGCGCCTCCGCCACCTCGCTCTCCTCGAAACCGCCTTCCGGCCCGATAAAGACTGCCACACTTTCGCCGGGGCGTATCGCTTCCATGATTTTTTTCGTGTGGGCCATATCCTCCGCCAGCTCGTAGGGAATCAGCTTTATGTCCATCTCCCGCGCGTAAATCACTGCCTCCTTCATGGTCATGGGCTTCCTCACGTCAGGAATAATCCCTCTTTTGCACTGCTTGGCCGCAGCCTGCGCAATCCCCTGCCAACGGTTCACCTTCGCCTGCGCCTTCTTCTCATCCAGCTTCACCACACAGCGTTTCGCCGCCACCGGGATGATCTCAAATACGCCAAGCTCCACGGCCTTCTGGATAATCAGCTCCATCTTATCCGCCTTGGGAATCCCCTGAAAGAGATATATTTTAGAGGGCAGCTCCACCCCCTCTTCCCTGACAAAGCGCAGGGAACAGATAACCTGATCCTGTGCAAACTCCTCAATACCGCAGCGATATTCCTTTCCGTCCACGCCGTTTTTGACCGCGATCTCCTCGCCGGGCTTCATGCGCAGAACGTTTTTCATATGATTGACATCACTGCCCGTAATGATCACTTTTTTATCCTGAATCTGTGAAGGCTCTACAAAAAACTGATACATGGCCTGATCTCCGCTCCTCAAAAGAAGTTCTTTTAACATTGTTCGCGCTTCAGGCGCCGCGCCCATACACGTTTCACAATCCGCACAAGCAGGGCGAATAAGACCACCCCGGCAATGGCGCCTGCGCTGTCAATACACACGTCAGAAAACCGCCCTGCACGCCCCGGCACAAAAAGCTGATGGATTTCGTCCGTGGCTGCATAGACGGCCGTCGCGCCTGCGGCGGTTCCTCCCCTCCGCAGGAAGCTCATCTCCCACTGCCCGACCCATATGTAAAGCAGAACGGACATAATACCGAACTCCGCCATATGGGCTACCTTTCGGATGAATCCCTCTATGGCGTCCGAAATTTCCTTCACCCGCGCATCACTTAAATCCAGATGGAAAAAGGTTCTTGTGGAGCTTACCATATGAAAAGTGAAGCTCGCGCTCACCGCGCCGGACTCCTCCTTTTGCTGGGCAGAGAAAGCAAAGATAATGCACATCCACACAATTGCAAGCGCGCCCGCCAAATTTCTAAATAACACCATACCAAATTTTTCTTCTGCTTTCCTCATATTCCGCCCCGTTAATAACATACGCTATTTTATCTGTATCCCTGCTCTGACACGCATTGCCTCCGCAGTCAGCGCGTTCCCTTTTTCTGCGCCGTCACGGACCGCCACTCGCCAAGGGCATTCACTTCCAGAACCGTGAGCCCCGCCGCCTCGCAGGCCTGCGTCACCAGCGCTTCCTTACCCTCGATAATACCCGAAGTAATGTAAATGCCGCCCGGTTTCAGGCAGGACACGATAACCGGCGTCAACGGCACAAGCACATCCGCCAGTATATTCGCCGCCACAATGTCATAGCATCCGTAACCGACCCTGTCCTGCACTTCCTTTTCGGTAATAATATTGCCGATCAGCAGCTCAAAATCCTGCTCGCGGATGCCGTTGGACTCTTTATTCTGCGCAACGGCCTCCACCGCACAGGGATCTAAATCCGTACCTACGGCGTGCTTTGCGCCATACATCAGCGCAATAACGGACAAGATACCGCTGCCCGTCCCCACATCCAAAAGCTCGGTCTCAGGCGTCACATACTTTTTGATCTGTCCGATGCACAGCCTTGTTGTCTCATGCATACCCGTGCCGAAAGCCGTGCCCGGATCAATGTGCAGAATCTTCTTGTCCCGGTCCTCCTCCTTCACTTCCTCCCAGGAGGGAATCACCAGAAGGTCGTCTATACAGAACTGATGAAAATACTGCTTCCAGTTATTGATCCAGTCGATATCCTCGGTCTCGGACACGGTGACAGACCCTTCCCCGATCTCCATAAACAGACGCACTTCCGCCAGCGCCTCCTCGATTCTCGCAAGCACGCCCGCTTTGTTCGTCTCTTCCCCGCCAAGATCCAAGGCTCCGTCTTCCTTTTCCTCCACGAAAAAGCTAAGATACGCCACGCCGTCATCCACTTCGTTTTCCGGCAAAATATCCACAAACATCTGCTCTTTTTCCAACGGCGAAAGGGGCACCTTGTCCTCAATCTGCGCCCCCTCAAGCCCCCTGTCGTAGAACTCGCTGATAATGATATCCTCCGCCTCCACGACCGTCTTTATCCTGAATTTCATCCACTTCATGGATCGCTTTACTTCCTTTCGCTAAGCTCCAACAGCTTCGTCTTTAATTCGTTCTCCATCACCCGCATCTCTTCCTCGGCAGCACGTCTCTTCTCTCTGCCGTCGGCCTGAATCTTCATCACCTCGTCAAGCGTGGAAATCAGATTCGCGTTGGTGGTTTTCAGCGTCTCCATATCAATGATGCCGCGCTCTGACTCCTTCGCGCTCTCAATGGCAGAAACCTTAAGCACCTCCGCATTTTTCTTCAACAGCTCGTTGGTCATATCGGACACTTCCCGCTGCGCCCTTGCCGCCTGCTCCGCGTGCGTCACGCCCAGAGCGAGCACCATCTGGCTCTTCCAGAGAGGAATGGTATTCACGATCGTAGATTGGATTTTCTCCACCATCATGGTATCGCTGTTCTGCACCAATCTAATCTGAGGTGCAGTCTGAATGGAAACCACTCTGGTCAACTCCAAATCGTGCAGTTTCTTCTCAAAGCGGTCACAGAGAGTTTCCATATCTCTTGCCGCCTGCGCGTCCTCCGGCAGACCGCTCGCCTTCGCCTTCTCCAAAAGTTGTGGCAGTTCCGTTTCCCTCGTCTCAGCAAGTTTCTTTTTTCCTGCCAGTATATACATGGAAAGCTCTTTAAAATAAACCAGATTCAGGTCGTACATCTTATCCAAAATATCAATGTCTTTAAGAAGCTTTACTTGATTACTTTCTAACGCCTCGCAAATTTTGTTAATATTTGTCTCTACTTTAGAATATTTTGCTTTCATTGATTGTAGCTTATGCGTTGACTTCTTAAAGATGCCGAAGACACCCTTTTCCTCCTCATCAAAATCTTTAAGTTGGGTCACTACATCGGAAAGCATTTCTCCGACCTCGCCCAAATCCTTTGCTCTGACATTTCCCAGCGCGTTGCTCGAAAAATCCGCTATCTTTTTCTGGGTTCCTACACCGTACTGTAAGATCGCCGTGGAATTGTGCAGATCAATCTGCCTCGCAAATTCATCCACCTGCTTTCTCTCCTCGTCACTCAAAACCGAATCATTCAACTCTTCCTCTTTTACTTCCTGTATCTGCGCTATCTCTGCCAGCGGTTGCTTGTCCTTCGCCGCATCCTCCACTTCCCCAAACAGCAACGTGGGCGCCTGCTGCTCCATCATGTCAATCTCGCTCATAGTTTCCTCCTTTTTTATCGTTCAGCACACACCCATTCGCTCCGGCTGAACTATGTTATAGGTATCCGTCCTGCTTCAGTATCGTATGTAAGGCTGAAATATCCGACTGGATATCCCACGCCTTTTCCCGAAACAACTCGTCCAAAAACTTTTCAAAAGCCTCGTTGATATTGTCCACCGCCGTCTCGATCTCCCGCTTCGTCTGCTCAATATTGGACAAATCCAAATGCTGGCCGTCCAGATCGCGGTAAGCCTCCAGAAGCTTTTTCGTGGTAGGCAGATAAAAGCTCAACATCTTTCTGAGTTCGGACGCAAGCTCCGGCTCCTTCTCCACCTGATCGAAAATCCTCGTGACCAGAAGCTCCAGACGATCCAGCTTATCCGACATTTCTTCTCCGGGGATCTCGTCGTTGCACTGTCTGATCAGGCGCACGTAGCTCTTTCCTTCCTCAATCACTTCGGCGGCCTCTCCCAGACGCTCTTTTTCCTGCTTCTTTCGCTCGTCGGCCAGCTTTTCAATCTCCAGCTTTTTCTGCTCCTCCTCATAGTTCTTCTGGGTAAGCATATACTGGTCGTACATCTCGTCGCTGGCAATCAGGCATGTCTGCTTCTGGTCCAGATGCGCCTGCTTGAACATGCCAATCTGGATCATCCGGCGCAGATCCTTTATGATGAAACGTTCGCTTTTTCCCGTCCGCCGCGCCATCTCCTCAATGGAACAGTACAGCTTATCCTTTACCATGCCCACATATCTCTTATAACGCTTCGCCCGCCCCGCAAGCCTCGATCCGTGACAACCAAGCCACAGACCCGCCGCGGTAAAAATTCCCGATATAATCACTGGAATCACGGAACGCGAATAGAGAACAAGCTCTCCCACCGAACCGATCAGTGCAAGCGCCGATATGCCCATCACGCCGTACCCCGCTCCCATACACAGCACGCCGGACACGGTTCCCTTCGGCGTACTCTGGAACAGTCTGGTGTCCGGACGGGTATTGGGACGTTTGTACAGAGGACTGGACGCATAAGAGCTTATGCTCCCACTCACCGTCTCCACGGTATGTCCTATGCCGTTTCCCACGTCATTGACCGCCCGGTTCACGCTTTCTCCCACCGTTCCGACAGTGCGGTTCACCTCCCGCATGGTGCGGTTTATGGTTTCATTTACCGTGTCGCCGATATTTTTTCCAAGATTCGTAAAATTACCCGACTCCACTGCCTGCTGTACCTGATCCCTGATATCCTCTCCGGCCCGGTACCACTCATTCCTGTCCATATTCCACGAACTCTCCATACTCATCCCAAATATTGCAGATCCAGGTGCTTCCCTGATTAAAGACGATCTCCTCGCCAGCCTCGTCATAGAACTTCGCGGGTGTAAAGTCCCCGTCGAAACGTTTCCAAGTGCCCTTTATCACCTTGCCGTTTGTGAAGACAATGGCTTCCCCTTCTCCATGCACTCCAAAAGCAAGATAATCGTGATCATCCCTTACTTCCCCGTGACAATACTGGAACGCCACGTTGCTGACGGTGAGCTGGTCGCCCGTAAGCTCGTCAATCTGCTTCTTGCCGTCCTGATAACGGTAGTAGAGTCTGTCATCCTCATGATACTCAAAGTAAGGATGGTACGCGCCGTATCCGCCGGAATTGCTGGCCGACTTCCCGCCCGGATATATATAGGCCGCATCCTCATTATCCTCATAATCCGCTATCACATCATCCGCCGCAAAAAGGAAGGGCGGCACATACGCATCGTCATAATTCCAGTCATAGCCAAGTCTGTCCACCGCTTTGAACAGGCCGTCTATAAAAAGATATCCTGTAAATTCTGTAGCATAGCCGGGGCGCTTATGCCTGCCGAACGCCTCGTCCGCCGGATTGTGGATGCCCACCACCGCCGCGCTGACATTGTAGTAGTTGGGACGGTTGATCAGCTCCTCCACATAGGGAACCGCCAATCCCCAGTTACAGTAAATGGCCTCATATCCCATAGCCTGATAAACATAATAATCCCGGCTCGACCGAACAGGTCCGATCCGGTCCAGATCATCGAAATTCTCAAACACACCCATCAGACGGGTGATACGTCCTTCCACAGGCGCCTCATAGATAATTCCCGCACGGGAAAGGCCGTACTGCGGCAGGGCGGGCGCATTGTTCGGTATCATCACCGCAATGGGCCTTCTCTTCGCCTGCTCTATGTCCGTCCACTGCCCCGTCAGGTAGCTCTGTATTTTACCATCTTTTTCCACCCGCTCCTCAATCACGAGGGAGTCGGGCTCCTCCTCTTCCGGCTCTTCCTCCACAACAGGTTCTTCCGGCTCCTCCGGCTCGATTGGTTCAATCTCCAGCTTCGGCGGCTCTTCCGGTTCCTCCTTTGCTTTGGCACAGCCCGCCAGACAGAGTATCGTACATAAAACCATCGTACTCAGTAAAGTTATTTTCTTTCGAATCATCTTTCCCTCTTTCCTACGTTTTTCCTACATCACACGTTCTTTGGTTATCCTGATGAATCATACATCATGCTTATGCCTGTACACAAATAGTATACGGCGCATAAACACTTTTATTATAACCGAAAAATGGAAGGCTGTACACTCAAAAAATTGGAAGGCTAAGAAAAGTCAAAGAAAATAACAGCGGGACACCTCAATGCGCCCCGCTGGAAAAATTAATAAATAATCGCTTTTCTCACAATCTCAAATTTCACCGTTACGCTCCCGCCGTATTCCGGCGCTGTTCCTGTAACCGTCACGCTTCCCTTATTCTTACCGGATTTATTGTTTGCGCCGTAGGATACCGTATAGTCTTTTCCCTCCGTAAGCGCTTTTCCACTGGCCGCGTCACGAACCGTCACCGCAGGCGTTACCTGATTCCCGGTATAGACCGCCTCCGCCACATCAATCTGCAGATTCTTCATTACCAGTTTCGTCTGATAGATTGGCAGCGGCACAATAATTTCCCCGTCCGCCTCATAGTTGCTGTCCGCCTTCGCCGTAATAACAGCTCTGGGCGTCAGCTCCTGCAGCTTTTTGACAGAATCAGGATCGCTCTCCCCATTTTCAGCCTTTTTAATGGTCTCCTCGTATAACCGCAGATACGCGCTGTAATCCGTCTGCGTATTGCACAGATACTCCATTTCATAGTCCGTATTCACACGCAGCGCATTCTTTCCGTCCATCAGCTTCACCGCAGGCTTATACGCATAGTCCTCCGCCTTGTTAGGATTATAGGCGACAGCCGTTGTCTTAATCTGGATGCTGCCCTCGTCCACAGCACGTTTCAGACCGCTTTGTGTGATTTGGAATGTAACGTCAAATTTTCCGGTATAATTACCCTTGCCTTTCACCGTGACCGTGGGCGGCTTTTCTGAGGAAGCTTCCGCCACCGCTTTATTGTTCTTATAGGCAAGCGTGTAATCCTTACCGCTTCGCAGTACAAAGCCTTCCCTGTTTGTGAGAACAATCTCCTCCACAGGCTTTACACCCGCTTTACAATAGGGGAAAACCATGCCCTCCATCGTGGCCGCGCGGCTCACCTGCTCCGCGTCCGCAAGATCAGCCGCCGTAATCTTAAAGGTCTTTTTAAAACTGCCGCTGTAGCCTGCCTTTTCCACACCTTTAAAAGTCATTGTGGCGCTGCCCTTGTTTATATTTTTAACATAGGTTATGGTGTAATCCGTTCCGTACCGCAGCGTTTTTGGCTCTTCGTTCTTCGTTCCGTAAGTCAGTTCCACATGATTCTGTGTCAGCGCTCTGCCCGTGTACACTTTATTCTCTATACCGCTCACTTGAACCGTTTTTGCCGAAAACGCTTTTCCTTTCACATTGAAAACGGCTGTCTTCGTCCCGACATACGCCCCGTTTCCGGTGATGACAAGCTCCGCCTTGCCGACTTTATCATTATTGCGATAACTCACCACATAATCGCGCCCCGGTTTGAGGAATGCTTTGCCGTATTTTACGGTAAAGGTATCCGGCGAGTTCTCATCCGCTGCGGTCAGCTTCACCGCTTCGCCTGTAAACGTTATATTTTTCAGATTTTTTCCAAGCGTAATCGTTGCGTTTTTCATCAGGTGCGTTTTATCCGATACATAAACCGTCCTGCTGATGCTTCCCGTATAATTGCCGATTCCCTCCACCGTCAGCAGAAACTCTCCCTCATATCCCCTGGGAATTTCCGCGTTAGGGAGCTCTTCATTTTGCGGCAGACTCCGGCCTGACTCATCACGGACATTTTCTGCCGTCAGGCGCAGCCGAAAATCCACGTCCCGTTTCATGGCTTTGACATATTTCACGGAAGAGAAAGGCTTCTGTACCTTTTTCGATGTCACAAGCTGATCCGACACTTTCAGCGTGACTCCGGCCGCCGGTTCCTCTGTGCCGTCTCCGATTGACGCCCGGAGAATATTGAAATTCACCTTGACGGTATCTTTATTTCCATCCTTGATCCTGTCCGTATAATTACCCTTGCCGATGATCTCCACATAGGGAAGCGCCGGATTAAAGTCTGCACCCTCACCGTTCCCCTGTTTCAGTACACCGTCTTTATTCGCATTCGTATGATTGAAATATTTGATCTGGTAATCCCTGCCGGATTTCAAAAGCACATCACCGTCATATACGCTTACCGCGGGTTTACACGCCTTTCCGGTATAGTACACATCGGCTATTTCCTGAAAGGCAAAGCCGTCCTCCTCTTTGCTTTCTTCGAGCCACTTCGCATACAGTGTCATATCCACCTGCACGATATCCGCATCGAAATCCCATGCCTTTGTACATGCACCGTCCCGATACCAGCCGTCAAAACGGTATCCGACAGCCGCAGGATTCTCCGGCTTCTTTGCCGTTTCTCCTACTCTCAGGCCGATCTGTGCCGCAGGCGCCGTTCCATGTCCCTGTACGTCAAAGGTTACTGTGCAGGAAACATATTCGCTTGCCACAGTCAGTCTGCCGTTCTCATAGACAATCGTATAGTTGGCTCCCGCATCCGCCCCGGAGGGCACGATATCATACTGACCCACTGCCGCCGTGCCCGTAACATCACAGGAAAATACAGGTTCCGTCAACAGCTCATCCGTTCCCATCAGGCCGCTTATCTCATATTCGTATGTGCCCTTTGCCGGAACAGCATCCCCCACAAGAATCGCCCTGTCCTTTGCCCGGATCCGAATCGGGGCAGGCTGAATCTCAAAGGTTTTGCTGATGCTGCCAAGATAGCAGCCCACGCCGTCCACTATTACCGTCGCTGTTCCCACATTTTTGTTATCTGCATAAGACAGTTTATAGTCTTTTCCTTCCTCCAGCAGTACGCCGGATGACAGTACCGCAACCTTCGGTTCCTGTTCCGATCCATTATAAGTAAATCGGTTTGTCTTAAAAGTGACAATCGTGTCGTCTCCAAAAGTCTCCTGTGCCGTCACCTGCGCCTTTACATCCAGCCTCTGAAATTTCTCCGGCTCGTTTGGTACAAATGCTGCCAAAAAGCTGTAAACCCCCACTTGGTCCACAGTCTGCGTATCATCTTCCTGCCATATATACATCCCATGCGGATTGTCAGGGAACGCGATCTCCCGGAGTTTCTGCCCGGCAAAAGCCGTCAGCTTCGGTTCCTCCACGATCAGCGTGTCAAAGCTTCCCATAAATCCGCCAGCGGTAACATTTACCTTGCATATCCCCGGTTTAGAGGAATCGAAACCGCTGATCATCCCCGACGAGAGTGCAGCGGTTCTCGTACTGCTGCCGGACGGATAGGTGACGGTTCCCCCTGCGAGGCTGATCCTCTGTCCTACTTTATAGGTCGTAGTCTTGGGCGGAATAATATTATAGGCCTGCGAGTATTTGCAGTATTTCTCCAGATTAGTGTACACTTCCTCCGCCGTCTTCCGTCCCTGCGTAATATATTGCAGACGGTTATTCGCGTCGATATAGCAGATCACCGGCAAAGTGGCCGCAGTATTGTTAATGCCTGCCTGCAGCAGGTACAGTATCATACTTTCCCTGTTCTTTGCCGCCGCGTCATAGGAAAAGGTAATCTGTTCGCAGCCGTACTGCTTCTGGAACGCCGCGACTTCTTCCTTCGTTTCTCCATCTATCTCCAGCGCGTAGACATCTACACCCGCAAATCTGTCAATCGACCTGCTGATGCCGAGTATGGTGCTCTGACTGTTACCACAGGAATTGCGGTAAAAAACCAGAAGCTTCGGTCTGCCATCCGCCTTGGAGCTGATCTTTGTGCCATCCAGCGCCGTATAATCGTGCGAAAGGTTTTCGCGGTTTAACGCCACGCCGCTCTCCGGCAGAGGAGCCGGATCAGTGCCTCCTACACCGATATCCGCTATCAGCACCTCCTCCTTTTCTGTCAGATTGGGAGACTGGTGAATACTGTAGCGCACCGCCCCTCCGTAAAATGCACTGCCATAGATATAGCCGAGCGTCGTATCGGCGGTGAACTCCGTCTCTATGTCTATGCCACCCACAGGAACACTGTAAATATTCGCCTTATCGTTGAAATACAGACGATCATCAATACGAAACAGCCCTGAATAGGCACCCGGCCATATCGCCAAATTGTTCGTCCATACCGGCCATCTGTCAATCTCCTGCAGCGGCATGCCGTTTGTTGCAATATTATTCAGGTTGGTTTTCATAAGCGCAGGTTTCCTGCTCGGCCCGCCGTCAGGCGATATATAATAGCAGTCGCTGCCGGAAATCACCATCGGCGACGTGCAGTCCGCCCAGAAGGCATTGTCATAGCTCGTATCAGTCGCCTGATAATTGACCACACTGCTGCCCTCGGTCACAACCCAATCATAGTGTTTATGTTTTTCGTCCTGAAAAGCCGCGTCACTGCAGAACATGTAGCTATGCACCGCTCTGCCGACAAGATCCCAGACAGGATCATCCCACGTGACGTCCACCTGATAGTACTGTCCGTCCAGTTTAATCAGGTTCCACGCGTGATTCATGGCAGTGCTGGTGACCATATGGCACTCGATCCCCACCTGAATCAACTACCCCGGTGCAAGCACTCAAGCACTGTGAGCGGCTCCTACGTCGCCT
>CAMWPB010000022.1 GCA_947176065.1 uncultured Lachnospiraceae bacterium
GGTAAGGCACAGGACTTTGACTCCTGCATTCGCTGGTTCAAATCCAGCTAGCCCAGTTATGGACCACTAGCTCAGTCGGTAGAGCACCTGACTTTTAATCAGGTTGTCGGGGGTTCGAATCCCCCGTGGTTCATTAAAAGGATCCTCAGAGTGAATTGGGGATTCGAACCCCGGAGCGGTCTTCTCCGTGGTTCGTTTAAAACACCACTGAAAATGCGGTGTTTTTTTGTTGCACACGTCCCTATAAAACGTATCGCCGCCTGAGACGGTATGTGGGCGATGTAATGGGGAGGGAGAAAAGCTTCCCTGCCCGCTTGCAAAGGAGGTAAAATATGGAACAGACGAAAGAAAATAAAATGGGCACCATGCCCGTCAACAAACTGTTGATCAGCATGTCCCTGCCGATGATGATATCCATGCTGGTGCAGGCGCTTTATAATGTGGTGGACTCGATTTTTGTTTCCCGCATTAATGAGAATGCGCTGACAGCTGTGTCACTTGCATTCCCGATCCAGACTCTGATGATCGCGGTAGCGGGCGGCACCTGTGTCGGTATCAATGCGGTGCTCTCCAAGGCGCTTGGCGAAAAGGAGCAGGAGCGGGCGGATAATACGGCATCCAGCGGTGTTCTTCTGATGGGAATCAGTTATCTTCTTTTTTTGGCGGTTGGTCTTTTTGGCACCAGAGCATTTTACTTAAGCCAGACTGATGATGTGCAGATTGTAGAGTATGGAGTGGCCTATCTGAGTGTGGTGTGCTGCTGTTCCTTTGGCCTTTTTGCCCAGTTTGTGTTTGAACGGCTGCTGCAGTCCACGGGACGGACTTTCTATATTATGATTACGCAGGGGACGGGCGCTATTATCAATATCATTCTGGACCCCATTTTTATATTTGGCCTGTGCGGTATGCCGAAAATGGGAGTTATGGGTGCGGCTGTAGCTACCGTCACCGGACAGATCGTGGCGGGAACCCTGGCATTTATCATTAACAGCAGAAAAAACGAAGATATCCATATCTCGGTAAAGAAGCTTCGGCTGCGTAGAGAGGTTGTAGGACAGATATATAAGATTGGTGTGCCTTCCATGATCATGCAGGCCATCGGTTCCGTGATGACTTATGGAATGAATCTCATACTGATTTCCTTTACACCTACAGCCACCGCCGTATTCGGCGTGTACTTTAAGCTACAGAGCTTTATCTTTATGCCGGTGTTTGGTATGAATAACGGACTGGTGCCGATCCTTGCATACAATTACGGTGCAGGCAGACGAGACCGCTTTATCCAGGCGTTGAAGTGCGGTATTATTTATGCAGTGGGAATCATGGCTGTCGGGGTGGTGGTTTTCCAGAGCATTCCGCAGGTTCTTCTGGGATTCTTTGAGGCATCGCCGGAGATGCTTGCGCTGGGCGTGCCTGCGCTTCGGATCATCAGTATCTGTTTTGTGATGGCCGGTTTCAGTATTATCTGCGGTACGGCATTTCAGGCGCTTGGCAATGCGGTTTACAGCATGATTGTTTCCATTGCCAGACAGCTCATTGTATTGCTCCCGGCGGCGTACCTCCTGTCCCTTGCCGGGAATGTGGATTATGTGTGGTGGGCGTTTCCGATTGCAGAGCTGGTATCTTTGGGCATGACGGTGTTCTTTTTGATAAGAATTAACCGTGGGGTGATCCGGCATATCGGAGAATAGGTATCAGGTGTGGCGGAGACGTCCGAATCGTTGACAGGGTGCAGGGAAAATGATATGATACATAGGCAGGCGGGCAGAAGTGACATAGATGTCATAAATGATGCCGCAGCCTGACAGGCGGATATGGCGGAATTGGCAGACGCGCTGGATTTAGGTTCCAGTGGGAGACCGTGCAGGTTCAAGTCCTGTTATCCGCATAAACAGGGGCTTTTGAGACATTTTAAGTGTCTTGAAAGCTCCTTTTTTGCGTTTTGACAGCAATTTTTCATAAACCGTGTCGTATTGTCCGGGTTTATAACTTAAAATTTTACAATTTGTTAAAAATACGGGGTGCTATGAGAAGGAATAGGATTATTAGCTTTTTTTAGCTTTCATTTTTGCAAAATATCTCTCATTATTGTAAGAAATACACAAAAAGAATAGCTATATAACAAAATAATTTGACAGTATTTAACAAAATCCATATAATATTAGAAGACTAAATAACAAGGGAGGACAGAACATGTATAAAGTACAAAAAATGATCGGGCTGTCGGTCGTGGCGGGACTTTTGCTGTCAGGCTGTGGACAGGCAGGTGATCCTGAGATTATTATGCCGGATACACCGATGCAGCCCTCGGCGGCCGTAAGCGGCGGCGTGACAGCGGAGCCGGTGGCGGCAGAAGAGGAAACGGCGGCTGCAGAGGAGCAGGGGGCTTCGCCGTCTGCGGGCGGCGGTGAGGCACATACCGTATATCTGATTACCATGGATCTGGCGGACAGCTACTGGCAGTCCATCGACAAGGGCTGTAAGCAGGCGGCGGCCGAGCTGGGAAATATTACATACAAATGGATCGGCCCGGATACCCATGATGACGCTTTGCAGAGCGCCTGTGTAGACCAGGCGGTGTCGGAAGGGGCTGACGCCATCCTGATTGCGGCAAACAGCGCGGAAGGCGTGAATGGCAGTTTGCAGAAGGCGGCGGATGCGGGATGTAAGATTATTTATGTGGACAGTGCGGCAAGCTTTGACTGTGTGACCGCACTGGCGACGGACAATGAGGCGGCGGGAAAGACGGCTGCGGAGAGCATGAAGACAGCATTGGCAGACAGGGGGATCACATCAGGTACAATAGGCGTCATGGGCGTGACGCAGGATACGGCTTCCTGTGTGGCGAGGGAAACTGGTTTCCGGGCTGCGTTTGAAGGCACCGATTTTGTGCTGGCGGATACGGTATACATGATGGATGACGCAGCAAATATTAAAAGTGCCGTGACGGCAGGCCAAAGCCAAGGTTATGTGGCGTATTTCGGAACCAATGAGGGTACTTCCGTGGCGGCCGGCGAGGCGGTCAAAG
This sequence comes from uncultured Lachnospiraceae bacterium, assembly GCA_947176065.1. Taxonomy (GTDB): domain Bacteria; phylum Bacillota; class Clostridia; order Lachnospirales; family Lachnospiraceae; genus UBA3282. Next base: position 3,029 of record CAMWPB010000022.1, read on the forward strand.
AATCCGGGCGGGACGATCTGGTCGTAGGATTTGACACGTCAGACGCTATGCTTGCGCTGATTGCAGACGGCACGGCCTATGCGACCATGCAGCAGAATCCGGAACGTATGGGGCATGACGGTATGGTCATTGCAGTGCAGGCGCTGGAGGGAACTTATACGGACACTAACACAAAAACGGATACGGGTGTGACGGTGATCACCGCGGATTCCATGTAGGAGATGCGATATGAAATTTAAACAGAAAATGTTTACCTTATACTGTGTTCCGATGTTGGTGTACGGCATCCTGCTTTTGTTTATCGGGTTGATCCAGTTCGAGAACGGTATGTACAAGGAGACAAGGAACAGCTTAAAGTCAAGTGCGCTGGCGGCGATGAGCCTGTACAACAGTCAGGGCTACGGCGACTACGCCCTGAAGTCGGATGGCAATGTCTGGAGAGGTATGAATTTTAACATTTCACAGGAGACGGGCATCGTAGACGAATTGAAGGAGCAGACAGGCGTGGACATCACGTTCTTCTTTGGTGACACGGCTGTCATGACTTCTGTAATGAATGAGAGCAATGACAGATGGTACGGTATGCAGGCAGGTGCGAATATTACCAATTATACGCTGAAGCAGGGAGCGCAGCTCTGGTACCGCAATATTGAAATTGACGGGAAAATGTGTCATGCCTATCTGATTCCTATTGTGCAGCCGGGCGACGGTACCGTGACGGGAGCCATGATGGCTTCTCTTCCGACAACGGAGTTTGACGGTATTATTAAGCGGTATGTTATGATCAGTGTTGTGATTGCGCTGGTGGTGCTTCTGGTGGTAGGCGGCTTTATTTACTGGTATATCGGCGGTCTGACGAAAGTGCTCCACAACGTGAGAGAGGTACTTTCCAAGGTATCCAACGGACAGTTTGAGGATGAGCGCCTGGTTGAAATCAGGCGGAGGGATGAATTTGGGGATCTGGCGGCCTGCACGGAGAAGCTGCGGCTGAAGATTTATGATATTCTGGATGATATCCGCCATGGGACGACGAAGCTGACAGAGGCCGTTGAGAGACTGAACAGGACGTCTGAAAGCACCAGGCAGGCGGCAGTAAGCATGAGCGGCAGCGTCGCGCAGATCGAGGATACGGCAAACCGGCAGCAGAGCGGCACCACACAGGCTGCGCAGGATGTGGAGGCCACGAAACAGGCGATAGATGAAATGCTGGTACAGATTGAAGGCATCAATCAGATATCCAGAGACATGGAAGACATGTCGAAGGAGAGCGCGGGCATATTGCGGGAGTTGGAGGAGAGCAGTAAAAAGGCGCAGGATACAGTGCTGGCTGTCAGAAATCAGACAGACACCACGAATGAATCCGTCAAGCAGATCAAGAGCGTGACAGAGTATATCACCAACATAGCGGAGGAGACCAATCTTCTGGCGCTCAATGCCAGCATAGAAGCGGCAAGGGCCGGAGACGCAGGCAGAGGGTTTGCGGTGGTGGCGCAGCAGATCCAGAAGCTTGCGGAGGAATCCAACCATTCGGCTGCACAGATCGGGGATAACATTAAGGATCTGGTGGAGAAGACGGAAGAAAACCTGGCGGCGATGAATCTGATTGGCGAGGTGTTGAAATCGCAGGAGGATAAGGTAAACAGGACAAAGGATATTTTCGGGGAGCTGAATCACAGTATCAATATGGTGACGGATAAAGAAAATAATATGCAGCAGAATATTCAGTCCATGAACCGCGCAAAGGATAATATGTCTCATGTGATTGAGGAGCTGGCACAGTCATCCATGACAAATGTCAGTACCGCGCAGGTGACGGCAGAGGCCGCGGACCAGATGCAGGAAGAGGTTAAAGGCATCACAGAGCTGAGTTCGGATCTGACGGGGCTTGCGGAGGATCTGAATCAGAATCTGCAGTCATTCCTGTCTTAAGTAAAGAGATTGGAAGACATTCAAAAAACAGGGGCTTGTATCAAAGACCCCTGTTTTTTAAATCTGCGGTTAAGTTTACATAAAACTCGCGTATATCAAAGCCGGGAACATTTTCCCGGTTTAAGTCAATCATATCCCCATGGGAGATGCCCCGCCCGCCAGGCGTGGAAAGCCGGATGAAATGCGCTCCCCAGTATGCGCTTTCCAACGATACCAGCCCGTCGTTCGCGCCGTCAAAATGTCTGACCAGCGGGTAGGCCATATTAAGCGGGAATCTGCCGCTTGAGGCGCAGTTCATCTGACTGCCCACACTCTGGTAAAAGACATCGGGATGATCGGGCAGCTTTTCATTTCTGAGAGTGCAGGCAGAAGCCGTGAGATCCTGTACGGCGGAGAGAAAGTCGGGATCGGCGTCACCAAATTTCTTCAGGGCGGTATTGTACTTGCGGGCCACACTTCTCTGTATTTTTTTCGGTATTTTGTCCAACAGGTAATCGGCAAAGATGCAGCCTCTGTGAGGTGTATTGATGGTAGTCAGGCTGGCCACATAGGGGGAGACGCCGCAGGCGCTGATGGCATAGCGGCTGTCCAGACCGCCCTTGGAGTGGGCTATGATATTCACTTTTTCACAGCCGGTTTCCTGTACGATGGAGCGGATACGCTCCGCCAGCTCCTGCCCGCAGGAGGCTACAGAGGCGGCGGACTGCTGGCTGCCGTAGTAGAAGACCGCGCCGTTTTGTTTCAGAGCATAGGGGATTCGCCCCCAGTAATTAAAGAAACGGAAGTCCCGGAAAAATACGCCGTGTACCAAAAGAAGGGGATATCTGGTGTGGCAGACCTGACTCTGGGCGCGCACCTGATCCAGTTGAAACTTTTCATTTTCAAAGGCAGCCTCACGGGAGGCAATGGCAATAATCTGGCATAGCGCCCATATGTGGACAATGGGAATAAAGCCACAGGCAATGCCGATGACGCGCCATTTGATGCCGAGCTGGACGGAGGTTGTGTACACGCGGATGATACCGCTCCAGAAAATAATGGATTCCAGCAAAATAAAAATGAGGAGTTCTATCAGATATGTTGTACCCCAGGCAAAACCGACGGTTGTATTTGGTTTCACGAAAAGGTGGTACAGTAGAGACAGGATCAGAAAGGCGGATCCTGCGATGGTAGTGACAAGAAAAAGTTTTAATCGTGTAACGCCGCCGGCGAGTATTTTGTTGCGTCGGATGGCGGTTTTTTGATCGGTCAGCATCGAAAGTATTTTATCCGCATTGTTCATAAGTATCTCCGTCTGGTATCGTTTGTTGAAAAGCTGTCATCGAGTCAATGATAGCATAACAGGGAGGGAAAGAAAACCAAAAAATAACGCCGCCGGGTATTCACGGGAAGCGGCGGACGGTTGCAATTTTGAACTGGTTCGGGTAATATTACATACGAACAAACCGAAAGAAAAGGGAAGACTTATGGCCGGAAATCAATCAGTAATGACCCGCGAGGAGCGCATGGCGACAGAATCCATCGGCAGACTGATGGCGAGTATGACGCTGCCCTCCATCCTTGCGCAGATCATCAATATTTTATACAGTATTATTGACAGAATTTATATCGGGCATATGGAAGGCGTGGGAGCCAACGCCCTGACGGGGGTGGGCGTCACTTTCTGCATTACCGTGTTTATTTCCGCCTTTTCGGGATTTGTCAACAATGGCGCGGCGCCTCTGGCGGCCATCTGGCTTGGCAAGGGAGACAGAGACCACGCGGAGAAAATTCTGGGCAACAGCGTAAGTTTTCTGGTGATCTGCACGGTGATACTGATGGCGGTTTTCTATGCCTTTCAGAGGCCTCTGCTCTACCAGTTCGGCGCAAGCGATGCCACCATAGACTATGCGGTAGACTATCTGACGATTTATCTGGCAGGCACATTGTTTGTGGAGCTGGCGCTTGGGTTAAATGCCTTTATTATCTGTCAGAGCAGGCCGGGGACGGCGATGTTGTCCGTGCTGATCGGCGCGGTGGCCAATATCATTCTCGACCCCATTTTTATTTTCGGCCTGCATATGGGGGTAAAGGGGGCGGCGGTGGCGACCGTCATCTCGCAGGCTCTCAGTGCGGCCTGGGTTACGGGCTTTTTGCTGAGTAAACAATCCTCCCTGAAAATACGGAAAAAATTTTTGAAGCTCGAGTGGGGCATCCTGGTCAGCATCTTTTCGCTGGGGATATCGCCCTTTATCATGCGGGCCACGGAGAGCTTTATCAGCATTGTGCTAAACCACGGGCTGCAGGCATACGGCGGAGATCTCCATGTGGGCGCGCTCACCATTATGCAGAGTGTGATGCAGCTTTTTTCCGCGCCCATCGGCGGCTTTACGCAGGGCATGACACCCATTGTCAGCTACAATTACGGTGCGGGGAATTTCGAGAGAGTGAAGCGGCTTTACCGCTGGATGATTGGGTTGTGTTTCGGCTTTATGCTGGTTTCCACGGCGACCACCATGTTGTTCCCGGAATTTTATGCGGGCTTTTTCACCAATGAGACAGCTCTTGTGGAGGTAGTCGGAAAGGTGATGCCGGTGTTTATGGCAGGAATGTTGGTGTTCGGTCTGCAGAACGGAATCCAGCCTACCTTTCTTGCGCTGGGGCAGGCGAAGGTTTCTCTTTTTATTGCGGTACTTCGCAAAATTATTCTGCTGATTCCGCTGGCAATTATTTTGCCTCATTTCTTTGGTGTCATGGGGGTTTACTATGCGGAGCCGGTTTCGGATATCATTTCGGCGACGACGGCCAGCGTATTGTTTCTGCTTAATATCAGAAAGATTCTGTCGGTGGAGGCGCTGGCTAAGATTCAGTAAAAAGGCGGACAGCAGGCACATAGAAACCTTGACAAGCGGGTATACTTATGGTACATTATCACACAAGTTAAGAGGGAGTAGTTATCCTGTGTAAGCAACATACCCTGACACATGTGTCATGTTTACACGCTTTCTGCTTCATATCCGGTATTTGGGAAATGAGAGAAAGAACGAGACTTTTAGCATCTTAAAATGTTAAAGGCCTCGTTTTATTTTTTCGGGGCTTACGAGAAGGAGGAAAAGGATATGGATGTTTTGGTGCAGATCGGGCTGCTGGCGTTGGGATTCGTGCTTCTGGTGAAAGGTGCGGACTGGTTTGTGGAAGGCGCGAGCCGGCTGGCGGAGAAATTCGGGATTCCGCAGCTTGTGATCGGCCTTACCATTGTAGCGATGGGTACCTCGCTGCCGGAGGCCGCGGTCAGCGTGTCGGCGGCCCTGAAAGGAAGCGCGGAAATTACCATCGGAAATATCATGGGAAGCAATATCATGAATATCCTGCTGATTCTGGGACTTACCGCGATCATTACCCCCATAGCGGTGCAGAAAACCACGGTCAGATATGAGATTCCCTTTGTGATTGTGGTGTCGGTGATCCTGGTGGCAATGGGCGCTGCGGGGGACAACCTTCTACACCGCTCCGACGGGCTGATATTATGGGGGCTGATGCTCTGCTATCTGGGATACCTGCTTGTCATTGCGAAAAAAGGCGGCGGCCTGCCGGAGGATCTGCCGGAAGGAAAACCGATGCCGGTCTGGAAGATGCTTCTGCTGATCGTTCTGGGCGGGGTTATGATTGTGGCAGGCTCCGACGTGGCGGTAGATGCGGCCACAGAGCTGGCGCTGATCTTTGGTATGAGCGAGCGGCTGATCGGCCTTACCATCGTTGCTTTCGGCACGTCCCTGCCGGAGCTGGTAACGAGCGTGACGGCGGCTGTCAAGGGCAAGGCGGATATTGCGGTGGGCAATATCGTGGGCAGCAATATTTTCAATATTCTCTTTGTAGTGGGCACCTCGGCGCTGATTACGCCAGTGGCATATGCGCCGGAATTTCTGGTGGACGGTATTGTGTGTATTGCGGCGGCCGCGCTTTTATGGCTGTGCGTTTTCAGGAAAAAGCGTCTGGGACGTCTGGGCGGCGCGGTGATGCTGATTGGGTATGCGGGATATTTCATATATTTGATGGGATAGTGAGAAGAAAAGGAACGGGTGGGAATGTTTACTTCCTGTCCGTCCCTTTTTTCCGTTTGCACGTAGGGTAACTTTCTATATATTGTTTGTACCGTGTCAGTTTGCATTTTTGGATTGCAAGGATTCCATGAGGGCAAAGAAATGTTTTGGCTCGCCGGTACTAAAATATTCATACCACGATTCCAACGTATCTGATTGAAAAACGTCTAAATGTTCAATTATTTGTTTTGTCCATAATAAAGCGCCAGTGGAACCGGCAGTAATGAGGTTGCTGGCCGCTATCGATGGCTTGTCCGTATAAAAACATTGACCTTTATAGCAGGGAGAAACCATTTCAAGAAACCCCACTCCGTTACTGGTGTGTGGGCGCTGATCCAATAGACCAAAGCTGGCAAGGGCAGCGGTTGCCCCACAAATTGCACACACGGTAGCACCGCAGGAAAGAAATTCACCGGCTTTTTTGATAATAGCGCCATGCTTTGATTCATTCCATGTATTTGCGCCTGGCAAAAGCAGTACGTTTGCTTCGTTCACAATAATATCGTCAATCAGGCAATCTGGTACGATTGTCAGTCCACCCATTGTCTGGACCGACTTCTTGGAATAACTTACCGTTTTGAGAGAAAGCTGTGGGGCATCCTTTTTAAAAAAACGACCAGAATTCAGTTCCGCAGTGACATAACCTATCTCCCAGTCGGCTAAAGTATCAAGAACGTAAACATAGATTGTAGGCATAAGTTTCCTCCATTTTTTGATTTATTGATTTGCCGGCTCTTTTACTGTACCATATAATTGTTGACAACAGCATGGCAAGAATTATAATCGAAAGGCGACTATCAAATGAAAATAGACAGGCTTGTCAGTATTATTATGGTACTCCTTGATAAAAAACGGATAGGAGCACAGGAATTGGCGGATATGTTTGAAGTTTCGCCCCGCACAATCTATCGCGATATAGACACGATCAATATGGCGGGTATTCCTGTTCGCTCAATAACAGGAGTGGGCGGTGGCTTTGAAATCATGCCGGAATACAAGATTGATAAGAAGTTTTTTTCAAGTGAAGATCTTTCTGCGCTCCTTATGGGGCTTTCCAGTCTTTCCAATATGATACAGGGGGAGGAATTGGTACATGCTCTTGCAAAAGTCAGGAGTTTTATACCCGCCGACAGAGCGAAAGATATTGAATTGAAAGTCAATCAAATATATATAGATTTGAGCCCTTGGACAGGGAACAGAAATATACAACCATATTTGGAAGTTATTAAGGAGGCTTTGCAGGGCAGCAGGCTGTTGATTTTTTCTTATGTAGCTCATCATGGAAATAGAACAGTAAGAACAGTCGAGCCGCATCAGCTTGTGTTGAAGGGCGGTCAATGGTACTTACAGGGGTATTGCCGCAAAAGAAATGATTTTCGTCTGTTCAGATTATCCCGTATGTCAAACCTGCAAGTACAAAGGGAAACTTTTACACCGCGGGAGTATCAGAAACCGTGGTTGGATTTTGATGATATGTGGAAAGCTATGCAGACAAAAATTAAAATCCGCATACATAAATCTGTGATGGACAGGGTGCTTGAGTTTTGCTCTTACGAAGATTTCACGTCGGATGGAAAGGAACATTACCTTGTTAATTTCCCTTTCATAGAGAACGAATACAACTACGATATTCTTTTAAGTTTTGGAAATAAATGCGAGTGCTTAGCGCCATTGCATATTCGGGCGGAAATGATGCGCAGAATACATGCAATGGCGGATATATACGAAAGCTCATATGCTGAATAAAACAAAAAGACAGGCAATGTCCTTTTATTCGGTTCTCTCTTTTCCCCAGAAGAACACAGCCACCGTACCGGGGCCTGTGTGTGCGCCGATGGTGGTGCCGATACTGTTAATTACAACTTTGCCGTCCAGCTTCGGGAAACGCTCTTCGATCAGATCCGCCACGAATCTGGCGTCCGCATAGCAGGCGGATTGTGAAATATAGCATTTTCCGCTGTAGGCGGTGCCCTCCTCTATACATTCTTCCATTTTATCTACAATGGCATGGATTACCTTTCTCTTGGTGCGGATTTTATAGCGGGGAATCAGCCTGCCCAGATGATCCACGTTCAGGAGCGGACAGATATTCAGCATATTTCCGATCATGCCGGAAGTCTTGGAGATACGGCCGCCTTTGATATAGAAGGTAAGGTCGGTGGAAAAGAACCAGTGGTTCAGACGCAGACGGTTGCCGAGCGCCCACTGATAGAGCTCTTCGACGGACATGCCCTCGTCGCGCAGGTCAGCCAGTTTGTCCATCAGAAGACCGAAGCCCGAGGACGCTGCCAGGGAATCTACGATGTAAATTGTCCGGTCGGGGTATTTTTCGGCCAGAATTTCTTTGGCGCCCATGGCGGAGTTGATCACGCCGGAGATACCGGAGGACAGACACAGATGCAGCACGTCTTTGCCGGCTTTCAGAAAGGGCTCAAAGTATTCCGTAAATTCCGTCACATTAATCTGAGAGGTTTTTGTGTCTGCGCCGTCTGCCATTGCCTGATAAAAGTGTTCGAAGGACATGCTCTTGCCCAGATCGTCCGGATATTCCTGACCGTCCAGCTCATAGTGAAAGCAGGCGTAAGATATGCCGCGTTTCGAGAAATGTTCTGCCGGAAGGTCGGCTGTGGAGCAGCAGCTCAGAATATATTTCTTCATATGAAGGTATGCCTTTCCCGCAATGTGCGAATGAAATTTTGTAGTCGGATGCAATATACATTAGAGTGTAACATGTTTGTAAGGCAAATACAATGAGGCCTTAGGACTATTCCGTATTCCGAGCTTGTACTTGTTTTACCCGGAAATATTTGGTATACTATGAAGCGTAAAGAAAAAACAGGCGGCGCGTAGCGGCATTTGTTTTTTCTGCGCGAATAACGAGCAAACGTCCGACGAAGGCGGACATTGAGTGCGAAGCACGGGTTTGCGAGTCTATACAGTAAATATTAAATAAAGAAGGAGAACAGACATGAAAGGAAACATTGTTGTTGGTCAGTCCGGCGGCCCCACAGCCGTTATCAACTCTTCCGTAGCGGGCGTGTACGCTGCTGCCAAGAAGCTGGGCGTGAAGAAGATTTATGGTATGGTTCACGGTATCGAGGGATTTCTGGAAGACAGAATGATCGATCTTGGCGAGTATCTGGATGATGAGACGGGAATCGAGCTTTTGAAGAGAACCCCTTCCGCATTTCTGGGTTCCTGCCGTTTCAAGATGCCCCAGATTGAGGGACATGAGGACGTTTACGAGAAGGTGTTTGAGATCATGGAGAAGCATGATATCGAGTGCCTGTTCTATGCCGGCGGCAACGACTCCATGGATACGGTTAAGATGCTGTCTGACTATGCGGCGGCTCACGGCAAGTCCCAGAGATTCATGGGCGTGCCGAAGACCATTGATAACGATCTGCCTGTGACGGATCACTGCCCGGGCTATGGCTCCGCGGCAAAATATATTGCGGCTTCCCTGAAGGAGATCATCCGCGACAATGCATCTTTCGGTGCGAAGAAACCTACCGTTTGTATCGTAGAGATTATGGGACGTAACGCGGGCTGGCTTACGGCGGCTGCAGCGCTTGCAAAGGGTGACGACTGTGAAGGCTGCGACGCGATCTATCTGCCTGAGAAGGTATTTGATATCGACAAGTTTGTCGAGGATGTGAAGGAGCTGGCGGCGAAGAAATCTTCCGTAGTGATTGCGGTTTCCGAGGGCGTTAAGGTTGCGGACGGCAGATATGTATGTGAGATCGGCAGAGAGGTTGCAGTGGATGCATTCGGCCACAAGCAGATGTCCGGTACGGCAGTTATGCTGGCTGACAAGATTGCGGCGGAGACAGGTCTTAAGACCCGTGCAATCGAGTTTTCCACCTTACAGAGAGCGGCGACCCATCTGGCTTCCCTTACGGATATCAACGAGGCGTTCCAGGTTGGCCATGACGCGGTGATGGCTGCGGAAGAGGGCAAGACCGGCATGATGATCACGCTTGACAGAAACGGCGAAGATCCGTACCAGTGCGGCACAAGCGCTTACGATATCCACGCGATCGCAAATGTGGAGAGAAATGTGCCTGACGAGTGGATTACCGCGGACGGCAAGGGTCTGACGGACGATTATGAGAAGTATGCAAGACCGCTGATCATGGGTGAGCTGCAGCCGCTGTTTGTGAACGGACTGCCGAGACATCTGGTGAGAAAATAGAACGGTAAAAATTGGATTTTTTTCGAAAGAGTGGTTTACAAAACCACTCTTTTGTTATATGATGGTTTTGGAAAACGATTTCCGTAAAATATTTACCGATCATGGGATCGTTTCGGAATGGAAGGATCATGGTATCAATCAAAGATGTCGCGAAGCAGGCGGGCGTGGCGATTTCCACCGTTTCCAAGGTGCTGAACAACTACCCGAATGTGAGCGAGAAGACAAAGAAAAAAGTAAATCAGGCGGTGGCGGAATTAAATTTTGTACCCAATTCCGTTGCGGCGGCGCTTTCTTCCAAGCAGTCCGGCAGGGTTGCGCTGCTTCTGAATCTGGGCAATGTGTCGCAGGCGGTGGACGAGATCAATATGCAGTATATGGCAGGGACCATAAGCCGGGCGGTGGAGCTGAGTCTGGACGTAATCACGATATTTGATTCCATGCTGAAGAATAAAAGTGTGGACGAGGTGGTGCGCTATCTGCGTTCCCAGAGTATTACGGGACTTATTATTTTCGGGATGTCGAAGGATGACAGGGTGCTTCAGAAACTGATTGACGCGCAGCTTTTCAAAATAGTGACGGTGGATGCGCCCCTTGTGAACGCCTCTTCATCCTCGGTCTGGATCGATCAGGAGGCGGCGCAGTATGACGTGGCGAAGAAAACGCTTAAGGAAAATAAAGGAAAGAGTATTCTTTATCTGGCGGGCAAGAAGAACGGTTATGTTACCGGTGAGCGGCTGAAAGGCATACAGCGTCTGGCGGAGGAAGAGGGGATACCGCTGCTTGTCAGAAACGGAGAATTTTCAGAGCTGCAGGCCAGAAATCTGACGCTGCGGTATGCGAAGAAAAAGGATATCGTGGTCTGTGCTTCGGATCTGATGGCGATTGGCGCGATGCGGGCCCTGATGGATATGGATATTTTCCGCCCGGTGTGCGGCTTCGACGGGATCACGCTGATGGGATATGCGGGCAAGCAGATGAATACGGTCAGGCAGAATTTTGACCGGATCGCTTCGGTGGCGGTGGAAGAGTTAAAGCGTCTGTTGGACGGCGGAGAAGGCCGACAGATCGTGCTGGATTATGAGCTGGTCAGAATGAAATACGAAGATGTTTTAATGGCCGCACAGGAATAACGCGGGTTTACGGGAAGGCAGAACTGGATAATATAATTAACATAGAATAAACAACAAACATGTAGAAAAGGGAAAAGGGAGGTTTCAACATGGCACAGGCAAGTAACCTGAAAAGAGACGTACTGGTAATGAATCTGGAGCAGGAGCTGGAGAGTCAGACACAGAGCGGATACGGGAAATCCATTTCCGCCTGCAGCAATGAAGAACTTTATTACAGTATCCTGCAGCTTTCTAAGAAGCTGATGGCTGCATCGGAGCGGATTGAGGGCGAGAAGAAGATCTACTATATTTCCGCGGAGTTCCTGATTGGAAAGCTTTTATCCAACAACCTGATTAATCTGGGCATTTATGACAATCTGGAAAAGATTCTTGCAAAGAACGGTAAACAGCTTTCCGTAATCGAGGAAGTGGAGCCGGAGCCTTCTCTCGGAAACGGCGGTCTGGGACGTCTGGCGGCATGCTTTCTTGATTCCATCGCCTCTCTTGGTCTTCCGGGCGAGGGTATTGGCTTAAATTACCATTTCGGTCTGTTTAAGCAGGAGTTTAAGGACAAACTGCAGACGGCTGAAAAGAACGACTGGATCGAGGAGCAGTCCTGGCTGACGAAGACGGACACCACCTTCGAGGTGGCATTCGGCGGGAAGAAAGTGACTTCCCGACTTTATGACATTGATGTCATTGGCTATGATAACGGTGTGAATAAGCTGCGGCTTTTTGATATTGAGACGATCGATGAGAGTCTGGTAAAGAAGGGCATCGATTTTGACAAGGAAGATATTGAGAAGAATCTGACGCTTTTCCTGTATCCCGACGATTCCGATGAGGCGGGGGATCTTCTGCGTATCTACCAGCAGTATTTTATGGTGAGCAATGCGGCGCAGCTGATTTTAAAAGAAATGAAGGAGAAACAGTATGATCTGCGCAAAATGTATGAGCATGCGGTGATCCAGATCAACGATACCCATCCGACTATGGTGATTCCGGAGCTGATCCGCATTCTGGTGGATGAGAAGGCGTTCACGATGGATGAGGCGATCGAGGTTGTGAGCAAGACCTGTGCGTACACGAACCACACGATTCTGGCGGAGGCGCTGGAGAAATGGCCTCTGGAGTATCTGGAGAAGGTGGTGCCCCAGCTTGTGCCGATCATCAAAGAACTGGATAAGCGTGTGGCGGCGAAGTATAAAGATCCCAAGGTGCAGATCATTGACAAGGACGACAGGGTGCATATGGCACATATCGATATCCATTACGGCTTCTCGGTGAACGGCGTGGCGGCAATCCATACGGAGATCTTAAAGAATACGGAGCTGAATGCGTTTTATAAGATCTACCCGGAAAAATTCAATAATAAGACAAACGGCATTACTTTCAGGAGATGGCTTTTATCCTGCAACCGTGAGCTGGCAGGTTTCCTTTCCGACACCATCGGGGATGCCTACAAGAAGGACGCGGCTAATCTGGAGAAGCTGTTAGAGTTTGCGGATGACGAGGCGGTGCTTGACCGGATTGCCGAGATCAAGATGAACCGCAAGAAGGATCTGGCGGCTTACGTGCAGAAGGCGGAAGGCGTAACGCTGAATCCGGATTCTATCTTTGATATTCAGAGTAAGCGTCTGCACGAGTATAAGAGGCAGCAGATGAACGCTCTTTACATCATCCATAAATATCTGGAGATCAAGGCAGGAAAGAAGCCTGCAAGACCCATGACATTTATCTTCGGAGCAAAAGCGGCGCCCGCTTATGTGATTGCGCAGGATATCATCCATCTGCTTCTGGTGCTGCAGGAGATTGTGAATAAAGATCCTGACGTGAGTCCTTACATGACGGTGCTCATGGTAGAGAACTACAACGTGGCTTACGCCGAGAAGATGATTCCGGCCTGCGATATTTCCGAGCAGATTTCGCTGGCATCCAAGGAGGCGTCCGGCACAGGCAACATGAAGTTCATGTTAAACGGCGCGGTGACGCTGGGTACTTCCGACGGCGCGAATGTGGAGATTCACGAGCTGGTGGGAGACGACAATATTTATATCTTCGGTGAGAAGTCCGAGGCGGTGATTGCACACTACGAGAAGGCGGATTATGTGTCCAGGGATTATTATAAGAAGTCTCCTGTGATCAAGGAGGCGGTAGACTTTATCGTCAGCAAGGAAGCCCTGAAGGTGGGACACAAGGAGAATCTGGAGAGACTTTACAAGGAGCTGCTGAACAAAGACTGGTTTATGACGCTTCTGGACCTGGAGGATTATATCGCTGCCAAGGATAAAATGATGGCGGATTACGAGGACCAGAAGAAGTGGAGAAAGATGATGCTTGTAAATATCGCTAAGGCAGGTTTCTTCTCCTCCGACAGAACCATCGAGGAGTACAACAGAGATATCTGGAAATTGCGCGCATAAGCAGAGTCATAAAGAAAAAGGGTCAGAATCATGCTTGCATGAATTCTGGCCTTTTTCTTTATGACGAGCAGCGCGAATGAGAAATGCGGAGCATTTCGAATCTGCTTATGCAAGCGCCTTCAACCGCTCTTTTGCAGGCTGATAGCCCCCGCATTTTCTGTAATACGTCCGCGCCTCCCCGGTATGCCCGGTGCATTCGTAGATTACGCCGATATTGTAATAGGCCTTATAGCTGTTTACGCCATCTACAGAGAACTCTTCTATAGTAGTAGACTTTTTGAATTCCGTAACGGCGGCATCAAAGAGTCCGTTGTTCATATAAACCAGTCCCATCAGAAAGACGAAATCAGCCCTTCCCGCAAATACGTCATAGAGCTCGGCAAGTCCCAGCGCTTCCTGTGCGCGCTTTAAATCCAGGAGTGTGTAGCCGTAGGATTCCACCATGGTCTTTACATAGTCAAGGCTGGGATCCACTTCCATGGAAAGGCCGGCATCGAAGCTCCGAAAGGCGTTTTCAGCGTCACCGAGTCTGCGGTAACACTGTCCGAGCTGGAAATAGAGATAGGGATCGGGGCCTTCTTTCTCAAGCTGGGATTCCAGCAGGGCGATATTGCGGCGGGATTTTTCCTGCATGTCCGCCTCGGTCTCGTCGTAGCCCACATGAAGAATTGTGACAGGAGCGTCATAAATTGCTTTTGCGCTGCCGTCGCGGCGCTCCAGCTGTTCGTGCACTGTTCCTGTAAAGTGGAAATATCGGCGGTCAGCCAGACGGCTTACCCGTGTCTGCTCGTAGGAGATCTGGCCGTTTTGCAGAAAGCGGCTGCGGATGAGAATACGCCCCGTGCGGTCAGGATACGCTTCCATACAGCGGCCAAGCGCGGATACATCCAGTTTTTCGATATACTCGTCGCAGTCGAGAGAAAGTATCCGATTGTGGGAGGCTTTTTGCATACAGAAATTCCTGGCGGCGCTGAAATCGCTGCACCAGTCGAAATGGTAAATCCGGTCGGTGTACTTCTCGGCAATCGCCAGGGTACGGTCTGTGGAGCCGGTGTCTGTCAGCACGATCTCAAAACCGTAGGAAGACAGACGCTTCAGGCATTCCTCAATATGAGCCTCTTCATTTTTTGCAATGATACAAACGGACAGCGGAAGCAAGGCTTCTCCTTTCACGTTAATAGGAAAGTGCGGCAGTGTAAACCATTTAAGGAGAATGCGAAGCATTCTCTGAATCGAGCGCGCGGGCGCTCGATTTTTTCACGAGGCGGATTCTGCAGTGGCAAGCTCCCGGAGCTTTCTCTGCGCCGGATCATAGTCGCCGCATTTTTTGTAGTAAATCCGCGCCTGATCCAGCTCGCCCATGTTCTCGTAAATTTCCGCGATGTGGTAGTTGGCGCGGTAGCTGTTGACACCCGTGCGGGAGTAGGCCGTGAGCGAGGTGGCTTTTTTAAATTCCTCGATGGCTTTGGCATACTCGCCCTTTTTCTGATAGAGCATACCCATCAGGAAGACGAAATCCGCCCGGTGGGAGAAGAGGTTGTACTTTTCCCTGAGGGACATGGCAGTATCGTACTTGGCCAGATCCATCAGACAGTAGCCGTAGGTTTCCGTCATACTCTGCACAAAGTCGGAGTTGGGGTCCGCGTTTAAATCAAGCCCGAGCTTGTAATAGTGGGCGGCCTTTTCCATGTCGTTTAAAGATATGTAGTTCTGTCCGAGCTGGAAATAGATATAGGGGCTGGGGCCTTTCAGCGCCAGGTCGTGCAGCAGCATCTCCAGATTTCTGGTAGCCCGCATACGTTTGTCGGATTCGCTCACATAACCCTCATGGTAGAAGGTGAGGGGAATGGGGAAGGTATCCGGCTCTTTTCCCTGCATAGTGCGCACCTGCTCGTGAATGCTGCCTTCATAATGGCAGTAGTTTTTGTTGAAGAGACGGCCGATACGCTCCGACATAATGGAGCGTGAACCCTGTACGGTGTAGGGGTTGTTGCGGGTAATCATACCCACGGCCTCACGCCGTCCTGCAAGGGAGTCTTCCAGCTGTGCGAGATTGACATTTTCCAGATACTCGTCGCAGTCGATAATCAGCACCCAGTCGTTGGCAGCCTGCTGGATGGAAAAATTCCTGGCGCTGCTGAAATCCTCACACCACGCGAAATGAAAGATTTTGTCCGCATATTTATGCGCAATCTCCACGGTCCGGTCCACGGAACCGGTGTCCACTACTATGATTTCAAAACGGCAGGGACGGAGCCTTTTCAGACATTCCTCAATATGATTATCTTCGTTTTTGGCAATCATACACACGGAAACGGGTAACATAATAACACCTCTTTTGTGATTTATTCAAGTTATGTATATTTTATCACCTTCTTTGCGCGGCGACAATACGGTTTTTATGGGGAGAAAAAGGGGTGCATTGTACTTTTTGTACAAAAAGTACAAAAAAGGAAGGGAAAAGCTGATGAAGATGACGATATCCCGTTCAATAATAGAGGTAGGTGGTTCCTTTTTGGGCTGAAATATGGTATACTATTTCCAAGCGGAGAGGAGCAGACCTCTTCTCATAAAGCAAATTAATACGTGATAAGGAGGTCTATTATGACAAAGGCAGAAATCTTAAAGGCAGAAATTTTAAAACAGCATAAGAGTGTCAGACAGTTTGCGATTGAGATGGAAATACCGTACTCTACGTTAGTTACCGCACTGGATAGAGGTATAGAGGGTATGGCTTACGGTACGGTGATCCGCATGTGCGACCGGCTGAATCTGAATCCCGTGGATTTCTCACCTATTAACCAGAAGAGCCTGCTTGGCGGTAAGATTATGGAAAACCGCGTGATGCAGTATTATGTGAAGCTGAATAAAACCGGGCGTAAAAAGGCGCTTGAGCTGATGGAGGACTATGCGCAGCTTGATAAGTATAAGGCGGTAGAAGAGTGAAAAAACAGCATTCTCCCTCAGCATAGATTGGAGACTAATATGCATTATGATTATATGATCGTGGGCGCAGGGCTGTACGGCTCTGCGTTTGCCCACGAGATGCACAGACAGGGCCGGCGGGTGCGCCTGATTGACAGGAGGCAGCATATCGCCGGCAATATTTATACCGAGGAAGTGGAAGGCATACAGGTGCACCGTTACGGCGCGCATATTTTCCATACCTCCGACAAAAGAATATGGGATTATGTAAACCGATTCGCGGAATTCAACCACTATATCAATTCGCCTGTTGCCCGTTATAAGGAGGAGCTGTACAACCTTCCTTTTAATATGAATACTTTCAGCAAAATGTGGGGCGTGATGACGCCCGGTCAGGCGAAAGCGAAAATAGCGGAACAGATCGCGGATCTTCACATTGCGGAGCCGAAAAATCTGGAGGAGCAGGCGCTTTCTCTGGTAGGCAGGGATGTGTACGAGAAGCTGGTGAAGGGCTACACCGAGAAGCAGTGGGGCAGGGACTGCACGGAACTGCCCGCCTTTATCATCAAAAGGCTGCCCCTCCGTTTTACTTACGACAATAATTATTTCAATGACCGCTATCAGGGAATTCCTGTGGGAGGCTATACTAGGATGCTGGAGAAAATGCTGGAGGGCATTGAGGTAAAGACGGGCGTATCCTATCGGGAATTTGTAACGGAGGAGGAGAGGGACGGACGTTGGCGGCTGACAGACCGGGAAGGCAATACTTACGAAAAGGTGTTGTATACGGGAATGATCGACGAGTTTTTCGACTTTGCGCTGGGGCATCTGGAATACCGCTCTCTGCGGTTCGAGACGGAGTTTCTGGCCGACTGTGATAATTTTCAGGGCAATGCGGTGGTGAATTACACGGAGCGGGAAATCCCTTATACCAGAGTGATCGAGCACAAGCATTTCGAATTCGGCACACAGCCCGGTACGGTGATCACCAGAGAATATCCGGCTCTCTGGAAGGAGGGGGAGGAGCCCTATTATCCGATCAATGACGAGAAGAACGAAGCTTTGTTCGGGAAGTATCAGGAGATGGCAAAGAAAAAGCCCCATGTGATTTTCGGAGGGCGGCTTGGACAGTACCGGTATTATGATATGGACAAAGTGATTGCGCAGGCGCTGGAGGCGGCGGAGCGGGAAGGATAAGTTCAGCGCACGCCATTCGCAAAATGTATAGTATATGGTACAAATTATTTTTCAGGCAGAGTCTTGACAAGAAACGGGGCTCTGCCTATAATTACACCTAGATAGTTTGAAAGTCAAAGTATTTTCGGATCAGTAGAACCGGCGAACGGGAAATGCGTAGCATTTCGAGTCTGCTGATCCGATATAAAGAGATATGATGGAGGCACCCTATGAATTGGAATGAGGCAAACAGGGAACTGGACAGGAGAAGAGAGAAAGCGCTGCTCGGCGGTGGGCAAAACAGAATTGATAAACAGCATGCGTCCGGGAAGCTGACGGCCAGAGAGCGGATCGAGATGCTGCTCGATCCCGGAACCTTTGTGGAGGTGGACGGCTTTCTGGAATCCCGTATTGACGATTTTGATCTGGATAAGAGGCGTGTGCCCGGCGACGGCGTGGTGACGGGGTATGGACAGATTGACGGCCGTCAGGTGTTTGTGGCAAGCGAGGATTTTACGGTGATCGGCGGTACGCTTGGTGAGTACCATTCCTTTAAAATATGCCGGATTCAGGATATGGCGATGGAGATGAAAGCGCCATTGATCTGTATCAATGACAGCGGCGGGGCGAGAATCGAGGAGGGCATCTCCTCCTTGAGCGGCTACAGCGGCATGTTTCTGCGGCATACGAAAGCGTCCGGGGTGATCCCGCAGATCGCGGTGATTCTCGGGCCCTGCTCCGGCGGCGCCTGCTATGCGCCCGCCATCTGCGACTTTATCTTTATGGTAAAGGATATTTCGAAAATGTTTATCACCGGGCCGAACGTGGTGAAAACCGTGATCAATGAGGAAGTTTCGGTGGAAGAGCTTGGCGGTGCGGAAGTGCATGCAAAGAAGAGCGGCGTGGCTCACTTCACCTACGATACGGAAAATGAGTGTCTGATGGGCGTGAGAAAACTTTTGTCCTATCTGCCGGGCAACTGGATGGAGAAGCCTCCTGTGGTGAATACGCCGGAGAGACAAAGCATTCCCTCCCGTGTGGGGAGAGTATTTGGTAGAGGCGAGGGCGCAAGGCAGGACAATGTTCTGCGGGCGAAAGCGGCTAAGATCAAAGATATCGTGCCGGATAATTCCCGTCATGCCTATGATGTGAAAGAAGTGATTGACTGCATTGTGGATGAGGGTAGTTTCTTTGAGGTGCAGAGAGAGTTCGCCACCAACGCAGTGGTGGGGTGGTGCCGTATGGAGGGTAAGGTTGTCGGTATCGTGGCGAATCAGCCAAACTCCATGGGCGGTTCTCTCGATTACCATGCATCCGACAAAATAGCGCGGTTTATCCGATTCTGTGACTGCTTTAACATACCGCTGATTACGCTGATTGATGTGCCTGCATTCCTGCCGGGAACGGCACAGGAGCACAACGGTATCATCCGTCACGGTGCGAAGATTCTATATGCATATTCCGAAGCCACCGTGCCGAAGATTTCGTTGATTATGCGTAAGGCTTACGGCGGTGCCTATATCGCCATGAACTCCAAGGAGATGGGGGCGGACATTGTCTATGCGTGGCCCATCGCGGAGATCGCGGTGATGGGAGCGGACGGCGCGGTCAATATCGCATTTAAGAGAAAGATCAAGGCTGCGGCCGATCCTGAAGCCATGCGTGCCCAATGCAAGCAGGAGTATGAGGACAGATTCCTGAATCCTTATGTGGCGGCGGCAAGAGGCTATGTCAACGAGGTGATCAAGCCGGAGGAGACGAGAGAGGCGCTCTTAAAGGCCCTCCGCGGACTGAAAAACAAACAGGTTGAGCCGGTGAAGAAGAAGCACGGAAACATACCGTTATAGCCGAAAGCGAAACCAAGCGCCACGGAGTGGCATTTGGTTTCGCTCGGCGACGGTAACGAGCAAGCGTCCGTCGAAGACGGACAGGGAGCGCGTCAGCGCGAGCTTGCGAGTTTATTGACACAATGGGTTTATCATATTATAAGGGAGCCATGACGGCTCCCTTAATTCTATTTTATACAGTTAAATGCAGTACAAACGCCTCATAAGGCTGTAACGTCACCTCGTTACCGGTGTACACATTTCCCGTATTGGAGATCAGACAGGATGTTCCTCTGAATTCTTCCGGAATCGTAAAAGTTGTCTCGTGGTCACAGAAGCTGCATACCACCAGAAGTTTTTCCTGATCCAGCGTTCTGGTGTAGACGAACAGTTCCTCGCTGTCCTCCAGCAGTGCTTCGTATTTCCCGTATACCATAATGGGATGCTCTTTTCGCAGTGCAATCAGCTTCCGGTAGTAGTGGAATACGGAATCAGGATCGGCCGTCTCGGCTTTGGCGTTGATTTCCTGATAGTTGGGGTTCACCGCAATCCATGGTGTGCCTGCGGTAAAACCGGCCTGCCTGGAATCGTCCCACTGCATCGGCGTTCTGGCATTGTCGCGGCTCTTGAAGGTGATGCAGGGCCAGAATACTTCGTGGGACAGGGAGCCTTCGCTGCACCATTCCCGGTAGGCGTTGATGCTCTCGATGTCGCGGAAATCGTCAGGGCTTTGAAAGGGATAGTTGGTCATGCCAAGCTCCTCGCCCTGATAGATGTAAGGCGTACCCTGCAGCATATGCAGGCAGGTGGCCAGCATCTTGGCGGAGATTTCCCGATACTGCGGACGGTCGTCACCGAAACGGGAGACGGCTCTTGGCTGATCGTGATTGTTCCAGAACAGGCTGTTCCACGCCTGATCATAAAGCTCTGTCTGCCAGCGGGAGAGAACTCTTTTCAGGGTGGTGAGGGGCAGCTTTTCGTCCGTCCATTTTCCGTACTTGCCGTCGCTCTCCACATGCTCGAACTGGAATACCATGTTCAGTTCACGGGTATTTTCACCTGCGTACTGCTTTGCCAGCTCCGTGGTCACGCCGGCCGTCTCGCCTACCGTCATGATATCGTAGCGGGACAGCACCTTCTCATTCATTTCCTGTAAATAGTTGTGGACGTTGGGCCCGTGGACACAGTAAGGGCCAAAATCGCCGTACAGGCCGTGGACTTCGCCGTCGGGCATCTCTTTTGTCTTGGAGATCATACTGATGACGTCCATGCGGAAGCCGTCGATTCCCTTGTTACACCACCATGTCATCATGTCGAACACTTCCTGACGCACTCTCGGATTATCCCAGTTTAAGTCGGGCTGTTTCTTTGAAAAAAGATGCAGATAATACATGCCGCCAGACTCGTCATACTGCCATGCGGAACCGCCGAAGCAGGAGCCCCAGTTGTTGGGCGGCGTCTGTGAGTCTTTGCCCTCGCGCCAGATATAGTAATCGCGATAGTCGTTATCCGTTGATTTACGGCTCTCCACAAACCATCTGTGCTCGTCGGAGGTGTGGTTCACCACCAGATCCATGACAATTTTGATGCCCCTTTCATGGGCGGCGGACAACAGCTCGTCGAAGTCCGCCATGGTTCCGAATTCGTCCATAATATCCTGATAATCGCTGATATCGTACCCGTTATCGTCGTTGGGCGACTTGTAGACCGGCGAGAGCCAGATCACGTCGATTCCCAGATATTTCAGATAGTCCAGTCTGCTGATGATTCCCTGCAGATCGCCGATGCCGTCCCCGTTGCTGTCCATAAAGCTGCGCGGATAAATCTGATAAATGACCGCTTCTTTCCACCATGTTCTGTTCATATATGATCCCTGTCCTTTCCAATTATATTTTACATTTCCAGTATCAACACCTGATATCCGTGCAGTGTGATCCGTTCCTGATTTTCTGCAATATCTTTATAATTATTCAACAGTACTTTTTTATAAGCTGCCGGCAGTACAATTTCCTGTTCGTCTCCCTGATAGTTTCCGACAACGAGCAGCGTCGGATTTCCCTTCCGATAGTAGGCCATGAGGTTATGCCGATCCTGCCAGAGCGGTTCCAGCGCGCCGTACACGATGGTTTCCTTGTAGGCGGGATCTTTGCGCAGCGCGATCAGCTTCCTGTAAAAGGAGTAGACGGAATCCTCGTTTCCCGTCTGCGCCGCAGCGTTGATGGCGGTATAGTTCGGGTTTACCTTAAGCCAGGGCGTGCCGGTGGTAAATCCGGCGTTCGGTTCATCCGACCACTGCATCGGTGAGCGGGCGTTGTCGCGGCTGTATGCGGACACGGCTTTTAAGGCTTCTTCCGGTGAAAGTCCGGCAGCCAGAGCGACACGGTATTCGTCGTGGGTGGAGATATCGTCAACCTCGTCGATGGACGAGATCGGGAGATTTTCCATCCCCAGTTCCTGTCCCTGATAGATAAAAGGGATTCCGCGCAGCATAAAGTTCAGTGCGGCCAGCATTTTTTTGCTCTCGTCACAGCAGTCGCCCTTCGGAATGTAGCGGCTGACGCCCCGGGGCTCGTCGTGGTTTTCGATGATGTTGGAGAGAAAACCGATGTCTCCGACTTTTGCCTGAGATGCAAAGCAGCAGTTTTTGTAATCGTCGGGTGTGATCGGGGCGGCGTCGTACCAGCCTTTTTGGCTGCTGCCAAAGATGGTCTCGTTAAAGTCAAACATACTGGAGAAGTAGCCGTTATCGCCGATGAAGTCAGGTATCTCATCAGGCTTTTCGTTAAAGACTTCTCCGACGGAAAAGGCGTCGTATTTTTTGAAGGTACGGTCACGCATCTCGCCGAGGAATTCTCCGACGTTTCTCGCTTCCTGCAGCATGTTGCCGATACTGCACAGACCGTCTTCCCTGTCCGGGGGATAGCTGCGCATGGGCTGCGGTTTTTTGATGTTGATGATGGCGTCGATACGGAAACCGCCAAGCCCCTTGTCAAGCCACCAGTTGATATTTTTATAGACTTCCTCCCGAAGCTCCGGGTTTTCCCAGTTTAAATCAGGCTGTTTTTTGTGGAATACATGAAGGTATTGTTTGTCTGTGCCCGGCAGATCGTCCCACACGGGGCCGCCGAAATAGGACCGCCAGTTGGTCGGCAGCACGCCCTCCTTCTTGTCTCTCAAATAGAAAAATCCGCCGTATTTTCCCTCAGGATCCTCACAGGCCTTGCGGAACCATTCGTGTTCGTCGGAGCAGTGGTTGACCACCAGATCCATGAGGATATACATGCTGCGTTTTTTGGCCTCGGCAATGAGACATTCCATATCCGCCATGGTGCCGAAACGGGGATCGATATTATAATAATCGGAGATGTCATAACCCTGATCGGCCAGAGGGGACTGATAACAGGGGGACAGCCACAGGATATCTACCCCCAGATCATGCAGATAGTCCAGTTTACTGATAATACCGGGAATATCCCCGATGCCGTCGCCGTTGGAATCGTAGAAACTTTTGGGATAAATCTGATATGCAACTTTATCGTGCCACCACTTTTTAACCATAACCGCGCCTCCTGTGCAATTGTCTGTCGTTAAGATACATTTTAGTGATATGCACGGTGGCTGTCTTACGATTATTTGATTAAAAAATACGTTATTATGACATTATGGCGTCCGCATGCTTGCGGTACTGCAAGGGTGTGGTTCCCGTGTGCCGGCGGAACTCCCGCAGGAAATTCCCGAGATTATGATATCCGCATTCCAGACAGATATCCGTCACCGGCAGATCCGTTTTTTCCAGAAGCCGTTTTGCCTGCTTGACGCGGTAATCATTGATATAGGATACGGGCGAACAGCCGATCGCCTTTTTGAACAGCCGGCAGAAATACTGTTCGTTCAGATTTACCTGTTTGGCCAGATCGGATATGTAGATCCTGTCGTGATAGTTGTCCTTAATGTAGGAGAGGGCTGTCTTGACGCTCTCCACGCGCTTGTTGAAGTTTCTTTCCGCAGGAATAAAAAGTCTGTGGGCGGAGAGGGTTGCGAGTATGTAGAGCAGGGAGGCTTTGATGTAGAGCTGGCTGGTCAGGTCGTCTGTCACCAGAGTGCGGTCGGAAGCGGAATCTTCCGTCATCTGGCCGAAAGCGTTCATAATTTCCCCGAAGGCGTTCTTAAGTGCGGCGAACGCGGCGTGCTGTGGTGTGATACACCTGGGGAAAAGGAGCTTTCCGTTCTGGATCGGTTTCACCAGATGAATCTGTGCCTCGTCGTAGGAGTCAAAGCTTAAAAGGCCGGGGGAGAAAACCACGGCGTCCTCCCAGTGGCTGTCGGCATCCTCCGCGATAATGCTGTGCAGCTCTCCCGGATTAATAAAGCAGAAGCATTCCGAACGGATCGGGAAGGATTCCATATTGATTTCCAGACGGAATTTCCCGTTGCCGGAAAAATACAGAATCTCCGCCTCATCATGCCAGTGGTGTTTGACGAGAGGCCCTTTTCCTACGGTGTGGGTGCGGTATGCGGCGCAGGGAAAGGACTGTGTTCCGTGGGTCCGTATTTCTTTGAAAACATAGGACTGTTGATCCATCGTTGGAAAATCTCCTTATATGCTTATATGAAAAAAGGGCTGCTGCTTTGGCAGACGATTGATCTGCTTTTGCAACAGCCCGTGTATTTGTTTGAGATTAACAGTAACTGTTAAACATCATACCGCTGTACGCGCTCGTGATATAGGGACTTGCGAAATTCTTTCCGGGATTCTTGTAAGCCACGATCACGTTGTTGACATAGTGCATCGGATCCAGGGAAACCTGATTTGATTTTCGCAGGATGGAGTTCGTAAAGCCCTTCATTGACGAAAACGCTTCCTTGGCATCGTCGCTGGTCGCTTTCTGACGCAGCACATTGTTATCTACTTCCAGCGTACCGTCCAGATTCAAATTCAATCCGGCGGAAGTAAGGCCCTTTGCGTAAACCCTTGCAACACTGCTCATCTCATGGAACAGGCGGTCGCTCTTGGGCTGCACGCCGCTGTATTCGGAAACAGCCCGCAGAAAAGAATTATATCCTCCCACCAGTGTGTTGATATTTTCAGCCAGTGACTCCACGTCGGTTTTAATACCGATCGAAGCGGTCTCCCCCTCCTCGCTGCTCACGCCCTTAAACTGTAATTCGTAGGTGTGATCCAGTGTGTAGTGGTTGGTAGTGGAAGAATGCTCCTCCCCATTTACCAGAAACGAGGCGTTTGCCGCAGGGGATGCGATGTAGTCAAGTCCCAGATAATCCACCACGCCCGCCGCTTTGCTGGTGCGCTGGTCGGAAATATGGAACTGCATCTTTTTTCCCTCTTTCAGGCCGGTGGCATCCGATTCCATCCGCAGGGCGGAACCGCCGTTTTCGTCGGTAATGACCTGGGCGGACATGCCGATGTTTGCATTGTTAATCAGACGGGACAGGCGCGCCTGCACATCCTGATTCGTGTCGCTGGCCTTAATGCTGAACTGAAATTCATAGCTTAAATCCTCGATCCCCACGTCGAAAGAATACGTGTTGGGAGCGAGCGCTGCAGGCTCGTCAGCGGGAAGGAATTTTCCGAGGTTTACCTGAGACGAAGCGAGACGGTTTACTTCAACCTCATAGGAGGGGAAGTCGTCGTCCGGCTT
Organism: uncultured Lachnospiraceae bacterium; assembly: GCA_947176065.1. Lineage (GTDB taxonomy): Bacteria > Bacillota > Clostridia > Lachnospirales > Lachnospiraceae > UBA3282. The sequence goes on from CAMWPB010000022.1 coordinate 28,348, forward strand.
TTTGGAACCTACGTATTTTGCGGTAGCAATTTCCTCGTTGCTGGAATAAGCCACTTTTTTATTCAGAAGCTCTTCCTCGTCGAGGCCGCCCAGAGACGCGATGGTATTGCGGAGCTCTCTGGCATTTTCCTTTATGCCTACTGCAAATTCCCGGGATTCCTTGCTGGTGTCCAGAATGAACAAAGGCGCTTCCTTGTTCATCTTGACAATCGAATTGTATACGCTGCGAAGCTCGCTCTTTTTATGGGTGTCATAAGGCGTGCTGGACTTCGGCGCATAGGTCGTCACATAGAAATTGTAGACGTTTGATAAATTATTAATGGTGTTGTAAGCCATATGCCCTCCTTTCTTCCGTGAAAGCATAACAGATACCTCCTGCGGCCATCCGTAGCCTGCAAGGTATCTTTAGTGGGCGTTCCTACTTAATACTATAATAGTAACTTTATTTTATCACTTTTTCCACGAAGAATGCAACTATTTCCGGAATTATATTATATATCGAATGATGCGGTCATTTTATAAAGAGCTTTTTACGAAAAAAGTGAGAAATTTTGCGTGAAAATACCAAAAAGCGGTTGACTTAAGGCACGCCGTATGATATATTGTGTGAGCGAGAAGAGAGTTAAGGTCTTTTTTTTATGCTCAAAAAATGAGAGATAGATATTAAGATCAAACGAATCGTAATACAGGTGGAGGTGGCGAGATGCGCACAAGGATCACATTGGCATGTACGGAATGCAAACAGCGTAACTACAATACGACAAAGGATAAGAAGACACATCCCGACAGGATGGAGACTAAGAAGTATTGCAGATTCTGCAAGAAGCATACCATGCATAAGGAGACGAAGTAAAATTTCGTCGCGTTGAAAAAGGAGATTTTGGATTATGGCAGAATCAGCGAAAACAGATAAGAAAGCAGTCAGATTTTTTGACGGCGTGAAGGCTGAGTTTAAAAAGATCAGCTGGCCCGATAAGGATTCCCTCCTGAAACAGTCTGTTGCAGTCGTTGTTATTTCCCTTGTGGTAGGGGCAATTATCACAGTGTTGGATTTTGGTCTGCAGTACGGCGTCGACTTTATTACTACACTGAAATTTTAAGATTTTGGCGAGACAGGGAGGGTCCGTATGGCAGAGGCGAATTGGTATGTTGTGCATACTTATTCCGGGTATGAAAATAAAGTAAAGGCCAACATAGAAAAAACGATCGAAAACAGACATCTGGAGGAAGAGATTCTGGAGGTCAGAGTGCCGATGCAGGATGTGACGGAGCTGAAAAACGGCGCGCGTAAGACGGTTCAGAAAAAGATGTTCCCCGGGTACGTTTTGATTAATATGATTATGAATGACGACACCTGGTATGTGGTGAGAAATACCAGAGGCGTGACGGGCTTCGTGGGACCGGGAAGTAAGCCGGTGCCGCTCACGGAGGCGGAGATGAAGCCTCTCGGCATCAAGGTCGAGAATATGAGCGTCGATTTTGCAGAGGGCGACACCATTGCGGTGGTTGCGGGCGTCTGGAAAGACACCGTGGGCGTTGTGCAGAGAATCGACTACGGCAAGCAGACGGCCACGATCAATGTGGAGCTGTTTGGCAGAGAGACTCCCGTGGAGATCAGCTTTGCGGAAGTCAGAAGTATGCGTTAGATATTTATTCCGCGCGAGCGGTTTAGGTATAGGTGGGAGCTGGTTTAAAATGCTTCGCATTTAAAACCCGAGCTTGTCTTCGACAATCTCGTAGATTGCAGCAGGCAGGTGGAAGAGGCGTCCGAACCACAATATTATAGGAGGTGCCGAAATGGCAAAGAAAGTAGAAGGATACATCAAGTTACAGATCCCTGCTGGTAAGGCAACACCAGCGCCCCCGGTTGGTCCTGCACTCGGTCAGCACGGGGTTAACATCGTTGAATTTACAAAACAGTTCAACGCAAGGACAGCCGACAAAGGTGATGTGATCATCCCGGTTGTTATTACGGTTTATGCAGACAGAAGTTTCAGTTTTATCACGAAGACTCCCCCTGCTGCGGTACTTTTAAAGAAGGCATGCAACATCAAGTCAGGTTCCGCTGTGCCTAACAAGACGAAGGTGGCTACCATCTCCAAGGCGAAGCTGCAGGAGATCGCGGAGATGAAGATGCCTGATCTGAACGCGGCAAGCGTTGAGGCGGCCATGAGCATGATCGCCGGTACTGCGAGAAGTATGGGTATCACAGTAGAAGAGTAATGGAGGGTTCGAGATGAAACACGGTAAAAAATATCAGGAGGCGGCTAAGCTGGTAGATCGTACCATGCAGTACGATGCGGCCGAGGCGATTGCCTTAGTGAAAAAGACAGCAACAGCAAAATTTGACGAGACTGTGGAGGTTCATATCAGAACCGGGTGTGACGGCCGTCATGCGGAACAGCAGGTTCGTGGCGCGGTGGTACTGCCTAACGGAACCGGTAAGACGGTTCGCGTGCTGGTATTTGCCAAGGGCGATAAGGTAAACGAGGCGGAGGCAGCGGGCGCTGACCATGTAGGCGGCGAGGAGCTGATCCCCAAGATCCAGAACGAAGGTTGGCTTGATTTTGACGTGGTGGTAGCAACCCCCGACATGATGGGTGTTGTAGGCCGTCTGGGTAAGGTGCTTGGTCCGAAAGGTCTGATGCCCAACCCGAAAGCCGGCACGGTTACTATGGATGTGACGAAGGCAGTCAACGATATCAAAGCCGGTAAGATCGAGTACAGACTGGATAAGGCTAACATCATCCATGTGCCGGTAGGCAAGATTTCCTTCGAGGAGAGCAAGCTGCAGGAGAACTTTGATGCGCTTATGGAGGCGATTGTTAAGGCAAAACCCTCAGCACTTAAGGGACAGTATCTCAGAAGCATTACGCTGGCAACTACTATGGGCCCCGGCGTAAAGGTGAATGTGGCGAAGTACTAAGAAACAGAATGCCATACAGAGAACGGAATACAGAGAAATAAAATCGGAGAGCGGTGTGCAGTGGCGTACCGTTCTCCTTTTATGCTTCCACGCCCTGATTCATCATGCTTCCAGAGGAAGCGTCAGGAGAAACAGCGCGCCGCCTGCAGGCGCGTCTGCGACAGTCAGCGTACCCCTGTGGGCGGAAACGATTTCTTTGGCTACCGCGAGTCCCAGACCGTGGTGCCCCTTTTCGCTTTTTGCCGTGGAAGAATCGGACTTTACGCGGTAAAAGCGGTCGAAAACCTTCCCCTTTTCTTCGTCGGGAATGCCCGGACCGTTATCCTGCACGCCGATGGAGATTTCCTTTTCGTAGGAACCCTCAGCGATGAACAGCAGTACAGTGCTTCCCGCGGGCGTGTAGGACAGCGCGTTGTGCAGAAAAATATGACATACCTGTCGTATTCTTCCCGCGTCGCAGGCGCAGAGAGGCAGTTCGGCGTCGGGCAGGCGGATAGACAGCAGATGGCCGCTGTCGGCAGCCAGAGGCAGAAAGTTCTCGTAGATCTCGAGGAGCAGCGTCTGTAAATCGGTTTCTTCTATTCGCAGAATCAGTCCGTGGCTGTCGGCTCTGGAGAGGGTGAGAAGCTGTTCCAGCATGTCGGCCATCTGTGCCCCTTCTCTTGCGATCACCTGAAAAAAAACTTTCTGTTCCGGCGGCGGCGCTTTTTCGCAGGCGGAGGCGTTGGAGAGGATGACGGCCAGCGGTGTGCGCAGTTCATGGGAAACGCTGGCGATAAAGCGGTTCTGGCTTTCCTGGGAAGCGAGCAGCGGCTGCAAAAGCCGTCCCGTGAAATGCCAGCAGAAGAGCGCGAGGAGGCACAGGGAGGAGAGAAACAGAACAAGATAGAGGAACAGACTGCTTCTGATGCGGGTATAAAGCGGCTTCAGCGACTGTAAAAAGCAGACCTGGAGGATGTTGTCGTTTTTAATCAGCTGCTTTCGGTAACAGAGGATCTCGGGCAGAAAGCCATATCTGCCGACCGAAACATCGGCATTTTTTTCCTGCGGATGCAAGGTGCGCCCGGCGTCCGGGGCAGAGAGATAGTGCGTGTATTCGGGAAGAAGCTGATTGGCGTGGTCACGGTTGTGGAACAGCTCTACGCCGTTGTCCCACAGATAGATGCGCAGGCCTGCGTTTTCTTCGTGGGAGGACAGCCATTGGGATGTGAGGACGGTCTGCTCGCTGATGGATTCATACACAGTGTACGACTGGCTGGTAAAAGAGGATAACTGCAGGGAAAACTGCTGTCTGACGGAAAAGTAAAAGCAGACGCAAAGCAGTACAGCCAGAAGAAGCGAGAGGACAGCGGTGAAAAGTCTGGTCAGTCGAAGCCGTACATTCTGATACATGGGAACTCCTTTATTTTTCACAATGATGCAGTGCTTTCATAGTTACTGTTTTTCGGTATATTCCAGGTGGTAGCCATGACCGCGCCGGTTGACGATGGTGACGCGGCTGTCCAATGTTTTCAGGCGTTTGCGCAGGAAATAGATATAGTTATCCAGATTGCTGTTTTCCACGGAGGTGTCCAGCCCCCATACCTTGTGCAGCAGCACGGTGCGGTCAGCGGTTTTTTCGCCAGACTGCAGAAGCAGGCGCATCAGCTCGCTTTCTGTCTGGGAGAGCGCGCATTTCCGGCTTCCGCACATAAGGCTGTTTTCCGCGCTGTCCAGAGACAGGTCGCCGTAGGAAACAGCGGTGCATGCAAAAGCGTTTTTGCGGCGGAACAGGGAGGCGATCCGGGCGGCCAGCTCCGAGTAGGCGAAGGGCTTTACCAGATAGTCATCCGCACCCGCGTTCAGGCCTGTGACCCTGTCGTTTACTTCGCCGAGGGCGGACAGGATAATGACGGGTGTCAGATTTCCTCCGGCGCGGAGACTGCGCAGGATATGAAGGCCGTCCTCGCCGGGAAGCATGCAGTCTAACAGGATCAGGTCGTAAATACCCTGCCGGATATACAACGTGGCTTCGCCGCCGTCATGGCAGCAGTCCACATAGTGCCCGTCCTGCCGTAACTGCCAGGATACGGCGTGGCATAAGTCTTTATCGTCTTCAATAATCAAAATGTTCATCACGGTTTCCTCTGTCTGATATCCGCAGTTCTTACGAACAGTTTACCACATTTATTCTTTAAATAAATTCTAAATAGTTTGGCTTTTCGAAAATATTTTGTTTTGGAAGCTTCTTAGCGTTTTCTTAGAAGTTATTTAGAATGTTTTTTTATTATAATAAGCACAGGCCGCCAAAATCATATGGAAAGCGGAAATTAGACAGACAGTTGTGAGGAAGAGAGGGCGATATGGTGCGGAAGCGGGAAAACGGGAAGGGCGGAAGGATACGGTCGGAAAGCCGTCAGAAAAGCGCAGGATCAGGTCATATCAGGTTTTGCATGGCGGCGTTGGCATTGGCCATGTGCGCATTGCTTTTTGGCTGCGGCGGTCAGGAAGAGGAGATTCCTATGGGCCGGTATGCAGACAGGGAGGTGAAACTGCCGCCGGGGACTTTTGACTATATGCATGTGTGCCCGGACGGGGGCTATTATTTGTATGGTCTGGATACGAACCTGACCTATGTGGACGCGCAGGGCGAAAGTAAAGAAACGGACCGAAGCTGGGAGAAAAATGCCAATATCCGCATAAAGTATGAGGTGGGCGTTTCGGATAACGGGGCAAGTGTTTTTTCCTATACGCCCAATTTTTGGAATGATGAAGAACTGGAGGCTTTGTGGCTCAAGGGCGATACCCGCTATCTGTATTTTTATGTGGATGAAAAGGGAGAGAAACAGTTGCTTGAGCTGCATGGGGAAGGGTATCAGAAGGGAACAAACCTGTATACCTTTGTCTTTTCCCCGGAGGGAGAACTGTATGCGGCGTCCGAAAATCAGGTGTATCGGCTTCATGTGGAGAACGGGGAGGCGGAGGGCCTGTTTGCCACATCAGGGCAGGTGGAGTCCATTGTCTTTGTGGATGACGTGATGTTGGCAGCGGATCGGGAAAAAGTTTACACCTATGACAGAAAAGCGGGAAAACTGCTGGAAAATAACGGCATTCTCAGCGAGTTTGTGGCAAGCCACAGCACCGGCGGTCTTGTGATGGCGGTGTCCGATATGGGGGCGGGAGACAAGGCCGGAAACGCACAGGTTTTATATATGGCCTGCCGTACCGGGCTATACCGTTACATATGGGGAGGCTCGGTGATCGAGCAGATTGCGGACGGTCAGATGACGGCGCTTTCAGATACGCAGAGGGAGGCCCTTGCCCTGCAGGTGCTCGACAACGGAGAGTTCCGCATCCTTTTTAGCGGCAATTATATGGTGGAGATGTACTATGACGAGACGCTTCCCGCCAGACCCTCTAAGGAGCTGACGGTATACAGTCTGGAAGAGATCGGATGGATCCGCTATGCGGGTCAGCTTTTCCAGAAAGAGCACCCTGACGTACTGGTGAGATATGAGACGGGCATGGACGGCGACAACGCCATCAGCAGGGAGGATGCGCTGAAAAACCTCAATACGCGCCTGCTTGCCGGGGATGTGCCGGATGTGATCGTGATGGACAACATGGATATTGAGCAGTATGCCGACAAGGGCGTGCTGAAAGAGCTGGACGGCTTGTTACAGCCTTATCTGGACGACGGCATTCTGTACCGGAATATCGTCGAGGGGATGCGGGTGACAGACAAGGAGAAACTGTACTGCGTGCCGATGATGGTTTATCTGCCTCTCTGGCTTGGCGAGGAGATGTATCTGGAGGGAGAGGACAGCCTTGAGGATATCATTGCGGGCATGGAGATGGCAAGGCAGAAACATCCGGAGGGACCGATTCTTTATACTCTCTATCCAAAAGATGTTTTGTTACAGACGATTCCTGTCTGTCTGCCGGCATGGACGAGGGAAGACGGCAGTCTGGATGTAGAGGAGCTGACGGCGTACTATCAGGCGGTGGGCAGAATGTGGGAAATTGACAGCGCCGGATTTGACGAGGCAGGACGGGAAGCCTGGCAGAAAAACAATACGGAGTATTACGATATTGACAATCTTGACATGATAGATATCAGTTACAATTTTCAGTACAGCGCGCAGCGGGATTTTGGCGAGACATGGATGCAGCTTGGTTTCATGATGAACGCACAAACCGGGTCACAGGACATACACGCCACTAAGTCAAATATGGCGGCAGAGTGGCAGGACAAGGAGCTTGAGGACACCGTAAACTATGGGGCGTATGTAGGTCAGGCGGACAATGTCTATTGGGCAAAAACAATCGTAGGACTATGCGAACAGGGAAAAGAGCCGGAGCTTGCCGAGGCGTATCTGAATCTGCTGCTCTCCGATTCGATGATGCGCAAGTGGTGGCTGGATAGACCAAGGAGCCAGAGCGGCATCACGATACGTAAAGACTCGTTACGGGACATTATGGATATCAATAACGTGGAATTCGGGCAGGTTATGGGATGGAAAGACCCAGGGATACTGAATGAAGAGTCGACGTGGCCTACGGAGGAGGAGAAACAGTGGATTTATCAGATGATGGAAGACGCGTCCTGCTGTTACCGTCCCGGAACGATGTTGGAGGAAACGGCTATGGAGGTTGGTCTTCGGGTATTGGAAGGGGAGCTGACCCCGGAGGAAGGCGCGAGGGAGGTAGAAAGAAGAATGGCGATTGCCATGGAAGAGTAGGAGGCAGATGCGTATGAGTCTAAGTGGGATGCTTTGGGGAAAGACAGAGCGTATAAAACGCGGATTTTGGCCCACCGTTTTTGTAACCATGTGCAGCATGCTTCTATCCGCATGCGGCATCACGGAGGAAGAGATTCCGATGGGACGTTATGCGGACAGGGAGGTGACACTGCCGGGCGCGGGGTACGAGTATATGCATCCCTGTGCGGACGGAGGTTATTACCTTTTCGGAAATGAGGCGGATCTGACCCATGTGGCCGCGGACGGTGCGGTCAGCAGGGAAAAATGGGGCTGGGAGGCCAATGCCAATATCCATGTCAAATTCTCTTACGGCATCTCGGATGACGGCGCGGTGATTTTCGGTTATGTACCGATGTTTTATTCGGATGAGGAATATGAGGCATATGCCGCCGGGGGTGACAACAGGTACCTGTATTACTATGTGAGCGGGGAGGGGGAACGGTATCCGCTGGAGCTTTTCGGGGCCGATTATCAGAAAGCCACGAATCTGGAAACTTTTTCGTTTGCGCCGGACGGCAGGGTTTACGCCGCCTCCGATTCCTGTGTATATCGGATTCATGTGGAAAGCGGGGAGACGGAGAGTCTGTTTGCCACCGCGGCACAGGTCAGGGAATTTGCCTTTGTGGGCAGCACAATGCTTGCCTTGGACGGAGAGAAAGCGTATCTCTACGATATGGCGGGAGAGAAACTGCTTTCGGATAACAGTGTCCTGAATGAATTTGTGAAGTCCCATCAGAGCGGGCGTATCGTTTTGGCGGCGGAACGGACTGCGGATGCGGGGCAGGAGGGCGGTTCGGAAGTGCTTTATCTCGCCTGCCGTACCGGGTTGTACCGTTATGTGTGGGGCGGTTCCGTCATCGAGCAGATTGCGGACGGGCAGATGACTGCTCTTGGAGACAGCCAGTATAATCTGTATGCGATGCAGATTCTGGAGGACGGACAGTTCAGGGTATATTTCAGCGGGAATTACATGGTGGAGATGTACTATGACGAGACGCTTCCGATGAAACCTTCAAAGGAACTGACGGTCTACAGTCTGGAAGAAAACGGACGTATCCGCTATGCGGGGCGCCTTTTTCAGAAGGAGCATCCGGATGTGCTGGTCAGATATGAGACGGGAATGGACGGTGACAATGCCGTCAGCAGGGAGGATGCGCTCAAAAATCTGAATACGAGGATACTGGCCGGGGATGTGCCTGACGTGATGATACTGGATGATATGGATATGGAGCAGTATGCGGACAAAGGCATGCTGAGAGAGCTGGATGATTTTCTTGCGCCCTATAGGGAGGAAGACATTCTGTATGGGAACATTGTGGACGGCATGCGCATGACAGAAAAAAATAGAGTGTATGGCGTGCCGATGACAGTGGAACTGCCTCTGTATTATGGTGAGAAGAAATATGTGGAAGATATGCAGGGGCTTGAGGGAATCGTTGCGGGAGCGGAGGCTGCGAGAAAGGAACATGAGGATGGGCCGCTGATTGACACGCCTTATCAGAGCAATCTGTTTGATCTTTTCATTCCGCTCTGTCTTCCCGCGTGGACGAACGGGGACGGCAGCCTGAATACGGGAAGTCTGGAAGAATTTTATCAGAAAGCAGAGAGACTGTGGGAGCTGGACAGTGCGGGGATGAGTGAGGAGGAAAGGCGCAGATGGCAGCAGGATGTGGAGGACGAAGAGGCGGATCTGAGCAACATTATGTTCGGACAGTATGAAGATATTTACAACATCGGCGAGACGTGGATTGCGCTCGGATATCTGAAAAATGCGTGGTACGGGATGACCAATCTGCATACGAAAATGGAAAATTACAGAAACGGTTACTCGTACTATAAAAGGCTGGAGGATGAAGTGGTTTGCGGGAGAATGTCCGGGCAGGCGGGAAATGTCTACAGGGCGAGAACGATCGTGGGCTTGTGCGAAAAGGCAGAAGAGCCGGAGCTTGGAGAGGCGTTCATGGAACTGCTTTTGTCGGATACAATGATGCAGAAATGGTGGCTGGAAGGACATTTTGACGGTGGGATTCCCATTCGAAAGGAATCGCTGGCATCCCTTCTGGATATCCATAACCGTGCGTTTGCCGAGGTCAAGGGATGGACGGAAAGCGATATCAATATGCTGTATAAAGAGGCGTTCTGGCCTACGGAGGAAGAGGTGCAGAGGCTGTTTGATGCCATGGAAGAGTCCGACTGCTGTTACAGGGCGGGAACTCTTCTGGAGGAGACGGTCAGGGAGGTCGGTGTGCGCGTGCTTGACGGCGGACTGACGCCGGAGGAAGGGGCGAAAGAGGTTGAAAGGAAAATGGCGATTGCTATGGAAGAGTAGAAGGCTTCTGTTTCTGCTGCCGGGATTTTCGGGTGTTATGCTGTTTTATCTGCTTCCCTTCCTGGAGGTGGTGCGGCGTTCGTTTCTGAAATCCGGCAACGGCGCATTCGTGGGAACGGACAATTACCGGGCGGTGTTTGAAAACGGCGCCTTTGCGCTGGCTGTGCGCAACACGTTTCTGTACATGGTCGCGGGCGTGCCGCTGCTGATGGGAATCAGCCTGTTTCTGTCGCTGCTTCTGCGGAATCTCGTGCTGCGGCGCAGACTGGTGTCGGCCATGCTTCTGCCCATGGCAGTGCCGGCGGCGGTTATGGTTCTGACACTGCAGATTTTGATTGACAGGCAGGGACTGATCAATGGAGTGTTGAAAAATGTGTCGGAAAAAATGGCGGCGCTCCCTGCCTTTGCCGCCATTGACTATCTCAATACGGAATGGGCGATTGTGGTGGTGGTCTGCAGCTTTTTGTGGAAAAACACGGGGTATATGGTTATTCTCTGGCTTGCGGGTCTTGCGGCGCTGCCGAAGGAAGTGGAGGAGGCGGCGAAGGTGGACGGTGCAAACAGATGGCAGAGCTGGCATTACATTATCAGGCCGGGGCTGTCCGGCAGCTTTTTTACCATAGGGATGCTGTCCGTGCTGCAGATATTTAAAAGCTACAGAGAAGTCTGGATGGTGGCGGGGAGTTACCCACAGGAACAGATTTATTTTTTACAGCATCTTCTGCAGAACTGGTATTTGAAACTGGAGTTTGACAGGATGGCGGCGCTGACTGTAATCCTGTCGCTTGTACTGCTGGCGGTGTGTCTGCTGCTGCAACGCGAAAAGAGCTTCTAAAGACGTCCCGCCGGTGGACAGGGCAGTAAGAAAGCGGGGAGGTTTAGGGAAACGGAATGGAGAGTAGACTGAAAGCGCCTGCATGGGCGGCACAGATGTGCGGTGTGTGGCGGAAAAGGAAAATGATATGGCTCGCTGCGGGGATCTGTGCGGCGGCAGCGGCCCTGATCTGTGCGCCGCTTCTCATGATTCCGGGCGGCGCGCTGATGGACGGCGCGGAAATGAAGCGGATTCTTGCGCCGGTGCTGGGGGAGGGAAAAGGGTTTGCGGTATGGCATCTGCTTCCCTTCTATCCGACGATAGGGCATTTTCGCAGGCTGTTGATTGAGTCTCCCGCTTTTTACAGACTGTTCTGGAATACGGTGGGGATGACGGCGGCAATCCTTTCGGGGCAGCTGGTTGTAGGACTGCCTTCGGCATGGGCTTTTGCCGCGTTTCGGTTCCGGGGCAGGGATTTTTTGTTCGGGCTGTATGTGGTGCTGATGCTGCTGCCCTTTCAGGTGATGCTTCTGCCGCAGTATATTGTGCTGCAAAAACTCCATTTGTACAATCATCCGGCGGCGGTGATCCTTCCGGCCATCTTTTCCACCTTCCCGGTATTTATCATGTACCGGGGCTTTACCCAGATTGACGCGGGAATTATGGAGGCCGCCAGACTGGACGGTGCGGGGGAGATACAGATTTTTTTACATATCGGACTGCCTTTGGGGAAAATGGGTATACAGGCGGCGATGGTCTTAAGTTTTTTGGAATACTGGAATCTGGTGGAGCAGCCCATGGCGTTTCTGGAGGAACAGGCCCAGTGGCCGCTTTCCCTCTATCTGCCGCAGATTGGTATCAGTCAGGCGGGCTTCGCCTTTGCGGTGTCGGTGGTGGTGCTGATTCCCGCGCTGTTTGTCTTTGCGCTGGGGCAGGATGCGCTGGAGGAGGGAATCGCGTATATCGGGGTAAAGGGATAGGTGCAGGATGGAATCGAAGAAAAAACTGTGGCGGGGATTTGCCTTATTTATGGCGGTTATGCTAATTATGACATATGTGTCACGAATGATCTATGTGAGCCGGATGCCGCGGGTCAGGTGGAGCAGTCCCACGGCGGCGTCCATCCGCAGTACACTGAAAGCGGAGGGGACAGTGGAGGTAGTTAATTCCCAGGCTGTCATCGGGCTGGAGGGGCTGCTTGTGAAAAAGGTCTGCGTGGCGGCGGGCGACCGATTTGAGACGGGAACGGTTCTCTACGAGGTGGACACCGAGGATATGCTTGCGCAGCTTGCGGAGCTGGAAGCGCAGGAGGAGGCGTGGCAGAAGCAGGAGCAGGCCGCGCGGCGTGACGCGGCCACGAATACCACGCGGGCACAGGAAGATTATGACACAACTGTCATAGAACTGGACAGAAAAATTGCGGAGGAGACAAAGAAGCTGGAAGAGCTTATGGAGGATCTGGATACCCATATGTTCCGCATTCCCGAAGAGGACGCCTCCGACGAGATCTGGATTGCGTGGGCGGATGAACGGCTGCGGTTCGACCGTGAGATTGCGGAAAAAAAGCGGGAAATCGAGGATATACAGCTTGAGAAGGAGAAGATTCTAAGGCAGGCGGACAGAAGCATAGAGGATGCAAGGCGCGCCCAGAGCGCGGCGGAGAGCGGTCTGGATCTGGGAGCCGCCGGTGTCAGTCAGGTGCGGGAGCGGCAGGAGCGGATTGCGCTGCTGACGGAGCTTTCAAAGAACGAGGGCAGGGTGGCGGCAGAGTGCGCGGGCGATGTGCTGGAGGTGATGATGCAGTCCGGCATGCGGATGGGGCAGGAGGCGGTCCTGCGCTATGCCGACGATAATGGCAGCAGGATATTCCGCACGGTCATCAGCCAGGAGCAGAAGGCAATGGTGCATACGGGGGATACGGTTCATCTCACTTTCCCGGGAAGCGCCGAGGAGGTGGGAGAGACGATCGACTCTATTGTGCAGGAAAACGGAAGCTATACCGTGACGGTCCGTCTGGAGCCGGGTGTGGCCAGAGGGCGCACCGAGGGCGTTATGGAGCTGGTCTCCACATCGGAAATCTATGATTTTGTGGTGCCGGTCAAGGCCCTCCACAACGACGGCGGCAACGCGATTTATGTTCTGGAGGAAAAGGAGGGCATCCTTGGTACAGAGCTGAGCGTCAGGAGCATGACGGTGCGGCTGTTGGATAAAAATGAGAATTATGCGGCTGTGGTGGATGAACTGCTTTCCGGGGATATGAAAGTGGTAACGGAGTGCGATAAGGAGCTGGAAAACGGGATCGCGGTGAAGGAGTGGGAAGAGTGAAAACAGGAATTTTGCTATGACGCCTGTTACATGATATAATGGTCGCATGGCTAAGAAAAGATCGCGTAAGAATAGGAAGAAAAAGAGAATACGGTTTCACCGAAGCTTTTTCCTGCCATTTATCCTCACGCTGACGGCGGCGATGGCGCTGGGAGTTCTGGCGCTGGCGGCCCACCAGTGGATTATGGAGCCGGTGAAGACGAAGAAGACGGATATTGTGCAATCGGACCATGGAAAGGTAACGCCGGTGATTGACAATGCGGCACCAGAGGAGGGCGCTGAGCAGACCGGTGACGGGGCGGAGGCTGCCGGGACGGAGAAGGAGACGGCATCGGAAACTGCCTCCAAATATCAGGAAGTGCTGGATGATCCCGCCTTTATGGAGGAGAACGCCATCTATGTGAGAGAGCCTGCGCAGCCGGGGCGGGTGACCATGACTTTTGCGGGCGATATTCTTTTTGATACGAACTACGCCATCATGGGCACGGTGGCTTCCGGCGGCGATATATCCAAGGGTGTAATGCCGGAGGTGATCGAGCGGATGCAGGCGTCGGATATCATGATGCTCAACAATGAGTTTGCCTATTCCAACCGGGGAACGCCCATCGAGGAAAAGCAGTTTACCTTCCGGGCAAAGCCGGAGACGGCGGCTTATCTGAATGATATGGGAGTGGATATTGTGTCTCTCGCAAATAACCATGCCTATGATTACGGGCCGGACGCGCTGACAGATACGCTGGATACCCTGCGTGAGACGGGGATTCCCTATGTGGGCGCGGGGCGGGATATCAGCGAGGCGAGAAGACCTGTCTATTATATTGTGGGGGATATCAAGATTGCCTTTGTTTCGGCGACACAGATTGAGCGGCTGGATACACCGGACACGAAGGAAGCAACAGAGACCTCTCCCGGCGTTTTTCGGTGCTGGAACGGGGCGAAGTTTTTGGAGACGATCCGGGAGGCCGCGGAAAACAGTGATTTTGTGGTGGCTTACGTTCATTGGGGGACGGAAAATCAGGTAGAGCTGGACTGGGCGCAGTTAAAGCAGGCGCCGGAGCTGATCGCGGCAGGCGCCGATCTGGTGATAGGGGATCATCCGCACTGCCTGCAGCCCATCGGCGTGATCCAGGGGGTGCCCGTGATTTACAGTCTGGGCAATTTCTGGTTTAATTCAAAGACCTTGGATACATGTATGGTGGAAGTGGTGATAGACGAGACGGGAATCGTGAGTTACCAGTTTATCCCCTGTCTGCAGAGCGGATGCCGGACCACGCTTTTGGAGGGCGCGGAGAAGGAGCGGGTGCTCGCCTATATGCGCGGCATTTCCGAGGGCGTGCGGATTGATGAGGAAGGGTTTGTGAGCTGGTAGAGAAAAGGCTTTCAGCAGTCCGAAGGAAAAACAGATGATTTAAAAGTACATAATTTCTCAGGGTGAAACTTTCCCGGCAGATGAATCGTATTATTTACAGAGGGGCGAAGCTCCCGGGACAGAAAAAAACGCCGGACAGAAAGGAAAAGAGCTATGAACATAGGAAACAGTTATTCTTCATGGATGCATAATACTTCCCGGACGGGATACGAAAGCCGTTCGGGGCAGACCGGTAAGACGGGCGCCGGTAAACCGTTTTTCGGGGAAAATGGGATAAATGACACGGACGTCGCAAATAATGTGCCTGCCGGGAACACAGAAGAAAAGGCCGATGAGAAAAAGACAGAGGACATGACCTACCGTGAACAGATCCTCGCGCACATGGAGGAGATGGCAAAAAAGGTGAAGGAAGGCAAAGTGGAGCCGACCTTCCAGACGGGCGCGCAGTCTTTTACCATAAAGGAGTGGGAGAAACTTCTGGCGGATTTTGACGACGCGGAGGAGGCTTTGCAGGAGCAGATCAAGGATCTGATCGCGGAAGTGGAAAAGCAGGCGGCGAAAGAGGCGTTGAGAAGAGAGGCCGAGGGCAAGCCCGATTCTGACGGTACGGGAACAGTTGTGACAAATGTGTCAGTTCCGGAAGCGGCACAGCCGACAGTGGATGCGGGCGGCAGCGTGGCAAATCCCGGTACATCTAATAACGGCAGCGCGGCAGCGTCACAGACGATTTCGGCAACTGCTGCGGGCAGTACCGCGGTTTCCGGGAAAAAAACGTGGGAGATTGAGAATGGGAACGATAATTGTACGGATGTGGAAGTGACAGACCCGGAGGAGCTGATGGAGCTTCTTACGGGCGAGGTGACCAAGAGCACTTTCCCCACCGACGATCCCCAGCACAAGCACTGGTTTATCACCTGTTACGGGCAGGACGGGATCAGGTGCAAGGAGGCTTATTTTGACGGGACAAAATGGGTCAATAAAGACTGCTGGAACTTATCTTATACGGAGCCGGGACAGTACGAGAAGGTGATGGCATTTTTGCAGCGGTTCCCGCAGGATGCCAATCTGCGCTTTGCCTGCCATGAGAATTTCTGGAAAGACTTTTTGGCGGGAGAGATTGACGAGGATGATTTTGTCAATTTCTTTGAGACTTCGACCGATAAGGACGGTGTGCCGGATTATACTTATGAGAAGGACGGCTCCACTTACATAGACCGGGAAAAGGTGAAGTATGCCAAATATATGAACGGCTTCGGCGCGCGTTTTTATACCGCGGAGGAGATGGATCTGATCTGGCGTGCAGTCATCCATGAAAACCGCAAGGGTCTGCAGAAAATTTCCGACTATGACGGGCAGATGACGGTGCCCGAAAACGGGAAGGGTGGAGACACGGAGGATGAGGAGGACGACCTCAAAACCCAGATCATCACCAAACCCGACGGCTCCACGGTGCTGGAGATTAAGACAAGTTTCGGCGTGATGGAGGTGGAGATCACGGAGGCGCAGAAGTTTGGATTACAGTATGAGGTGCGCTCCGGGGCAGGAACCGGCAGGACAATGCCTGCGGCCCCATTTGCCCATGCGGCGGCTGCGTATGAGAATGGGGAGGCGTGATATGAGTATCAGTGGTGTAGGAAGCCGGAATACTTATATTTATAATTCCCGGACAGGAAAGCTTTCCTCAAAGGACGGGCAGAAGGACGCTTTTGTGGATTACTTTAACGGGGATATCAAAGGCGATGAGGACGATACTCTCAATGGGTTTGACAGGGCGAGAAAAGCGGACATAGAAAATCTGATTGAGACTTGGACGCAGGTTGACAGGAATCTTTTGAATGATCCTGCAAAGGAAGAATATGAGATCACCACGGAGATTGTTGACGCGGTGACCTCCACCGTACAGGTGGATGGCGACAAAATTTTTACGTGCTACAGCGGTGTTTTTTTTACCCATATCGATCCTTCGCTCCTCTTTCACAAAGAAGGGCCGTTCCTGACACATGAGCATAAAGGTTACAACCCTTCCGACAACAGTGTCAACATTGCCGTGGGTGATGTGATTGATCTGGGAAACGGCTGCAGGCTGCGAGTGGGGGAAAATCGGGTCTACGGCGAGGGGTACGGTTACGGAAATGATGAGAGACTGACAGCGTTAGCGTGGGGGCTTGGCGCCCTGATTCATTTTGCGGAAGGGCAGTGGTCTGGCATCATGCTTGAGATGAGCAATAAGATGGCTTCCGAATCCGGAAGGAGTGACATGCTGGGAGGCACAACTCCCATGCTGCTGGAGCTGCTGCGGCAGCTTGGCGTGGATACCGACCGGGAATTTATCCTGAACGGAACGAAATGCGAGGTGCGAAACGGAAGGATCCATGAAGTCGGAGATAAGTGGGGCGTGGCGCGTTCCGTGCGGGATGAGGCGATCCGAAAGTACGAGGAGGAGATGCTGCGTCCGCTCTCGGAGAGAAAATAAGCAAATCAGGTAATGTAGACGGGAATTATGAATAAAAATTTTTATTGTGTGTGGATTTCAAGACTGGTTTCTATTTTGGGAAGCAGTCTGACAACATTTGGCGTCAGTGTCTGGGTTTATGGAGAAACGGGAAAAGCGACTCCTATGGCTGTCACCATGCTCTGTTCGATATTGCCATCTGTTATTTTTGCGCCGTTAAGCGGTATGGTCTGCGATTATTTTAATCGCAAAAAGGTGATTCTCATAGCAGATTCGACAGCGGCCATAACGAGTTTGCTGTTACTCCTGTATCTGATGACAGAGAGATTTGATTTTGGCATGATCTGTGCCTTTACTTTTATCAATGCGACGGCAAATATGCTGGATAATAACGCTTACCAGGCTTCTTTATCTACATTGGTAAAGGAGAATAGTATAAAGAAAGCGGGAGGCATGAATCAGATCATTGATTCCATCAGCAGTATGATTGCGCCTGTCTGCGCCGGGATATTATATTATCCTGTGGGCTTAAAAGGATTACTGATTATTGATTTGTGTACATATATTGCTGCGATGTTTATTTTTATCAGAGTACCGGCATCTGCCTTTTCGGAATCGGATAAAAGGAAAAAGGAGCATGAAAATATCTTTGAAAACATTTCCGCGGGATTTCGATTTATATTTTCCCAAAGAGGATTGACATTGTTAATGCTATTTTATGCAATGTTCAACTTTCCGCTTAATGTTTCGGATTCCTTGACGGAACCGCTGGTATTATCTCTGGGCAGCAGTTTTGATATGGGCTTGGTAAAGATGGCCGGAGGTATTGGTATTTTTCTTGGCAGCTTTTTTATTACGAAAAAGGGCATGAAATGTTCTTACAGCAGGAGTATCTTTATCTCAGCAATGGCAACGGGTGCGGCTCTGTGTGTGATAGGGATCAGAAACAATATATATACCATTATTTTAGGTGAGTTTGTATTTTTATTTATCATTCCGATCGTAAATACGATGGCGGGAACATTATGGATTTTAAAGACACCGAAAGAACTGCAGGGCAGAGTATACGCGGCCAGAGGTATGGTGGTCAAAGGCACCATTCCGCTTTCGTATTTATTGGTTGGTCCGATGGCAGACCGTTGGATTCCGATGTTTTTGCAGAAACATCCGGACGCCTGTAAAGCGGTTCAAACAGTTTTAAATGAGGGGAACCTCAATTACAGATTGGTGTATGTGATGGCCGGAATGACAGCGATTGTTTTGGCATTGCTCTTCTTTTCACAAAAAGATTTGCGTCACTTGGATCAGAATTGAATAAAAAACAGTTGACAACTTCTCCGGTATCGTGCTATAGTAGCAAATGCCGAAGACAGTAGGTGCCGTATTGCCGGCGTAAGAGTCCGCCTACCGAGGAGAGAAGAGATAGCATTGACTTATATCATCCTTCCTGTCTTCAGGGAGGATGTTTCTATGAATACACTCCTATCGGCACGAAAATCTATAAGGAGGTAATGTAATGGCAAAGGTGGAATTGAAAAAACCGATCGTGGAAGAGATCGCCGCTGCCGTGAAGGACGCCCAGTCAGTCGTTCTGGTTGACTACCGCGGACTTACGGTGGAACAGGACACACAGCTTCGTAAGCAGCTGCGTGAGGCCGGGATCACCTACAAGGTTTACAAGAACACGATGATGAATTTTGCATTCAAGGGTACGGACTGCGAAGCGCTCCTTCCTTATCTGGAAGGCCCCAGCGCGGTTGCCATCTCTACAGAGGACGCTACGGCTCCCGCGAGAGTGTTATGCAAATTCGCTAAGACGGCAGACGCCCTTGAAGTTAAGGGCGGCATTGTGGAAGGCATCGCCTACGATGCGGACGGAATCAAGGAAGTTGCGAAGATTCCTTCCAGAGAAGAGCTGCTGTCCAAGCTGCTTGGCAGCATCCAGTCGCCTATTACTAACTTCGCCCGCGTGATGAACCAGTTGGCGGAGAAAGGCGGCGCATCTGAGTGTGAGGCGCCTGCAAAAGCAGAGGAAGCGCCCGCTGAGGCCGAGGCAGCACCTGTAGAGGAAGCTGCACCCGCTGAGGCAGAAGCAGCGCCTGCGGAAGAAGCACCCGCAGCAGAATAAACGATTTATGTAATTTGAACAAAGAATAAAAAATATGGAGGAAAACAATCATGGCAAAGTTAACTACTCAGGAAATGATCGACGCGATCAAAGAGTTGACCGTATTGGAATTAAATGATCTGGTAAAGGCATGTGAGGAAGAGTTCGGCGTATCCGCAGCAGCGGGCGTTGTGGTTGCGGCAGCAGGCGATGCAGGCGCAGCGGCAGCAGAGGAGAAGACCGAGTTCGACGTAGAGCTGACAGAGGTTGGCCCTAACAAGGTTAAGGTAATCAAGGTGGTTCGTGAGGCTACCGGCCTTGGTCTGAAAGAGGCGAAGGATCTCGTAGATTCCGCTCCGAAGGTACTCAAGGAGGCTGCTTCCAAGGAGGAGGCTGACGATATCAAGGCTAAGCTTGAGGCTGAGGGCGCAAAGGTTACCCTTAAGTAATCGACCGGCATATCTGAAAAGTGAAACCGTTCACATGTCTGCGTAAAAAGCATGTGGACGGTTTTATTTCAAAATTCTTTATTAATTTCTGAAAGAAGTCATTGACTCTCCATGGTGGTTTGTAGTAGAATGTATGATGCACTATTGTGGTGTGCTATGCTTTTTTGAAGTGTTGTTTCCGACGAAGCATGGATCAATCATAAAGAACGGGGTGAAGTGTCAATGGAAAAAAACAGGATCCGTAAGACTGCGGCCGGCAGAAATACGCGTATGACCTATGCACGACAGAAAGAGGTTCTGGAAATGCCGAACCTGATTGAAGTTCAGAAGAACTCCTATCAGTGGTTCCTGGATGAAGGCTTGAAGGAAGTGTTTGACGATATTTCTCCGATTTCGGATTACAGCGGACATCTGAGTCTGGAATTTGTTGACTTTGAGCTGTGTGAGGAAGATGTCAAATATTCTATCGAGAAATGTAAGGAGAGAGATGCCACTTACGCAGCCCCTCTCAAGGTGAAGGTTCGTCTGATTAACAAGGAGAAGGACGAGATTACCGAGCATGAGATTTTTATGGGCGATCTGCCGCTTATGACACAGACAGGCACCTTTGTGATCAACGGTGCGGAGCGTGTTATCGTAAGCCAGCTCGTTCGTTCCCCCGGCATCTATTACGGGATTGGACATGACAAGATCGGTAAAAGGCTTTTTTCCTCGACCGTAATTCCGAACCGCGGCGCGTGGCTGGAGTATGAGACGGACTCCAATGACGTTTTCTATGTGCGTGTGGACAGAACCAGAAAGGTTCCGATCACTGTGCTGATCCGTGCGCTTGGCGTAGGGTCTAACGATGAGATCAGGGAGCTTTTCGGTGATGAGCCGAAGATCGAAGCAAGCTTTGCGAAAGACGCTTCTGAGAATTATCAGGAGGGTCTGCTTGAGCTGTACAAAAAGATCCGTCCCGGCGAGCCCTTGAGCGTGGAGAGTGCGGAAAGCCTGATTATGGCAATGTTTTTTGACCCCAGAAGATATGATCTTGCAAAGGTCGGCAGATATAAATTCAATAAAAAACTGATGTTCAGGAACAGAATCAGACATCATGTTCTCGCGGAGGATGTGGTGGACACCCAGACCGGCGAAATTCTGGCGAAAGCGGGAGACAAGGTAAGTGTGGAGATGGCGGATGCGATCCAGAACGCCGCAGTGCCTGCCGTGTGGATTCAGACGGAGGAGAGAAACGTAAAGGTTCTCTCCAATATGATGGTGGATATCACGAATTTCGTTGACTGCAATCCCAGAGAGCTTGGCATTACGGAGCTGGTTTACTACCCTGTGCTGCAGCAGATTCTGGACGAGTACAGCGGCGACCCGGCGCAGCTTGCCGAGGTGATCCGCAAAAATGTGCATGAACTGATTCCGAAGCATATTACGAAGGAAGATATTCTTGCTTCCATTAACTATAACATCCATCTGGAGTACGGCATCGGAAACGATGACGATATCGACCATCTGGGCAACAGACGTATCCGTGCGGTGGGCGAGCTTTTGCAGAACCAGTACCGCATCGGACTCTCCCGTCTGGAGAGAGTTGTCCGTGAGAGAATGACCACCCATGACGCGGAGGAAATTTCGCCCCAGGTGCTGATTAACATTAAGCCCGTACAGGCGGCGGTGAAGGAGTTCTTCGGTTCTTCACAGCTGTCCCAGTTTATGGATCAGAACAATCCGCTGGGCGAGCTGACCCACAAGAGACGTCTTTCCGCGCTGGGTCCCGGCGGTCTTTCCAGAGACCGTGCCGGATTCGAGGTGCGTGACGTGCACTATACGCACTATGGCAGAATGTGCCCGATTGAGACGCCTGAGGGACCTAACATCGGTCTGATTAACTCGCTGGCGTCCTATGCGAGAATCAATGAGTATGGCTTCGTGGAGGCGCCTTACAGAAAGATTGACAAGAGCGACCCGCAGAATCCCCGGGTAACTGACGAGACGGTCTACATGACGGCGGACGAGGAAGATAATTATCATGTGGCGCAGGCTTCCGCGCCTCTTGACGAGAACGGCTACTTTAAGAGAAACAGTATTTCCGGCCGTTATAAGACAGAGACACAGGAATATCCGAAAGCCATGTTCGATTACATGGACGTGTCACCGAAAATGGTATTCTCAGTGGCTACGGCGCTGATTCCGTTCCTGCAGAACGACGACGCGAACCGTGCGCTGATGGGTTCCAACATGCAGAGACAGGCCGTACCCCTGCTTTTCACGGAGACGCCTGTGGTGGGAACCGGTATGGAGCCGAAGGCGGCTGTGGACTCCGGTGTCTGTGTGGTGGCGAGGAAGTCCGGCGTGATTGAGTATGTGTCGGCTGATATTATCCGGATGACCTGTGACGACGGGGAGAAGGATGAGTACCGTCTGATGAAGTTCTCCCGCAGTAACCAGTCCAACTGCTACAACCAGAAGCCTATCGTGCAGAAGGGCATGCATGTGGAGCAGGGCGATGTGATTGCGGACGGACCGTCCACAGAGGGCGGCGAACTGGCGCTCGGTAAGAATCCGTTGATCGGATTTATGACCTGGGAGGGCTACAACTACGAGGACGCCGTACTTTTGAGTGAAAGACTGGTGCAGGAGGATGTTTACACCTCCGTGCACATGGAAGAATACGAGGCGGAAGCGCGCGATACCAAACTTGGGCCTGAGGAAATCACGAGAGACGTGCCGGGTGTCGGTGACGATGCGCTGAAGGATCTGGATGACAGGGGCATTATCCGTATCGGTGCGGAAGTGCGTGCCGGCGATATTCTGGTGGGTAAGGTGACGCCTAAGGGCGAGACGGAGCTTACCGCGGAGGAGAGACTGCTCCGTGCGATCTTCGGCGAGAAGGCGAGAGAGGTGCGCGACACTTCCCTGAAAGTGCCTCACGGTGAATATGGTATTGTTGTGGACGCCAAGGTGTTCACCAGAGAGAACGGCGACGAGCTGTCTCCCGGCGTGAACCAGGCGGTTCGCATTTACATTGCACAGAAGAGAAAGATTTCCGTCGGTGATAAGATGGCAGGCCGTCACGGTAACAAGGGTGTGGTTTCCCGCGTGCTGCCTGTGGAGGATATGCCGTATCTGCCCAATGGCCGTCCGCTTGACATCGTGCTGAATCCTCTGGGCGTGCCTTCCCGTATGAACATCGGGCAGGTGCTGGAAATCCATTTGTCGCTGGCGGCGAAGGCGCTTGGCTTTAATGTGGCGACGCCTGTGTTTGACGGCGCAAAAGAGGATGATATCATGGACACGCTGGATCTGGCAAACGACTATGTCAATCTGGAGTGGGATGAGTTTGAAAAGAAGCATAAGGATGAGCTGTTACCTGAGGTAATGGAGTATCTTTCCGAGAACAGGGAGCACAGAAAGCTCTGGAAGGGTGTGCCCATTTCCAGAGACGGTAAGGTGCGGCTGCGGGATGGCAGAACGGGTGAGTACTTCGATTCCCCGGTTACCATCGGCCACATGCATTACCTGAAACTGCATCATCTGGTGGACGATAAGATCCATGCACGTTCCACGGGTCCTTACTCGCTGGTAACGCAGCAGCCTCTGGGCGGTAAAGCGCAGTTCGGCGGACAGCGTTTCGGTGAGATGGAGGTTTGGGCGCTGGAGGCGTACGGCGCGGCTTACACGCTGCAGGAGATCCTGACCGTGAAGTCCGATGACGTGGTTGGCCGTGTGAAGACTTACGAGGCCATCATCAAGGGCGACAATATTCCCGAGCCGGGCGTGCCGGAGTCCTTTAAGGTGCTTTTGAAGGAGCTGCAGTCTCTGGGACTGGATGTCAGAGTGCTTCGTGAAGACCAGACAGAAGTGGAAATCATGGAAACCATCGACTACGGTGAGAACGATTACCGGTACGAGATCGAGGGGGATTCCCGCAGTTACGATTATGAGAGAGAATCCTTCGGTTCTATGGGTTACCAGCGTCAGGAATTTGACGAGAACAGCGGAGAGCTTGTAAGCAGCGAAGAGGAGGAAGCCGATTCCTTTGATGAGTCAGAGGAGGCATTTGAAGAGGCTTACACAGAATAACAGTGCATGAATTTGACAGATGGAGGGTAATGCAGGATGTCAGATATGAAACAGGAAGCGTATCAACCCATGACATTTGACGCGATCAAGATCGGACTGGCGTCACCTGAAAAGATCAGAGAATGGTCAAGGGGCGAGGTCACAAAGCCTGAGACAATCAACTATAGAACCTTAAAGCCCGAGAAGGAAGGTCTGTTCTGTGAGAGAATCTTCGGGCCGAGCAAGGACTGGGAATGCCATTGCGGTAAGTATAAGAAGATCAGATATAAGGGTGTTGTCTGTGACCGCTGCGGCGTTGAGGTGACCAAGTCCAGCGTCCGCAGAGAGCGTATGGGCCGCATAGAACTGGCAGCCCCGGTATCCCATATCTGGTATTTTAAGGGGATTCCGAGCCGCATGGGACTGATTCTGGATCTCTCCCCCAGAGTACTTGAGAAGGTACTCTATTTCGCGTCCTATATCGTGCTGGACGGCGGCGAGACGGATCTGGATTACAAACAGGTGCTCTCTGAGAAGGAGTATCAGGATGCCAGAGAAACCTGGGGAAATAAATTCCGGGTAGGCATGGGCGCGGAGGCCATCAAAGAGCTTCTGCAGGCCATTGATCTGGAAGAAGAGGCGGCGGAGCTGAAGGAGGGCTTAAAGGAGTCCACCGGACAGAAGCGCGCCCGTATTATTAAGAGACTGGAGGTCGTGGAGGCTTTCCGGGAGTCGGGGAACCAGCCGGAGTGGATGATTATGGATGTGATCCCGGTGATTCCGCCGGATCTGCGCCCTATGGTGCAGCTTGACGGCGGCCGTTTTGCCACCTCCGACCTGAATGATTTATACAGAAGAATTATCAACAGAAACAACCGTCTGAAAAGACTTCTGGAGCTGGGTGCGCCCGATATCATCGTCCGCAATGAGAAACGTATGCTGCAGGAGGCGGTTGACGCGCTGATCGATAACGGCAGAAGAGGCAGACCGGTGACAGGCCCCGGCAACCGGGCGCTGAAATCCCTTTCCGATATGCTTAAGGGTAAGTCCGGCCGTTTCCGTCAGAATCTGCTCGGTAAGCGTGTGGACTATTCCGGCCGTTCCGTTATTGTGGTCGGTCCCGAGTTAAAAATTTTTCAGTGCGGTCTGCCAAAGGAGATGGCGATCGAGCTGTTTAAGCCTTTTGTTATGAAAGAGCTGGTGTTCCGCGGCATTTCACAGAACATCAAGGCTGCGAAAAAGCTGGTGGAGAGACTGGACACCCAGGTATGGGATGTGCTGGAGGAGGTTATCAAGGAGCATCCGGTGATGCTAAACCGTGCGCCTACCCTGCACAGACTGGGAATTCAGGCGTTTGAGCCGATTCTGGTGGAAGGTAAGGCGATTAAGCTTCACCCCCTCGTATGTACCGCGTTTAACGCTGACTTCGACGGCGACCAGATGGCGGTTCATCTTCCTTTGTCCGTGGAGGCGCAGGCAGAGTGCAGATTCCTTCTGCTCTCTCCGAACAACCTGCTTAAGCCTTCCGACGGCGGCCCGGTGGCGGTGCCTTCTCAGGATATGGTGCTCGGCATCTATTATCTGACGCAGGAGAGACCCGGCGCGCTGGGAGAGGGTAAGTTCTTTAAAAATGTGAACGAGGCGATTCTTGCTTACGAAAATAAGGCATGCACCCTCCATTCAAGGATTAACGTCAGGGTGACAAAGACCAATGCTGACGGGCAGGAGGTGTCCGGCAATGTGGAGTCCACACTGGGAAGATTCCTCTTCAACGAGATTCTGCCGCAGGATCTGGGCTATGTGGACAGAACAGACCCGGAGAATCTGCTGAAGCCGGAAGTGGATTTCCATGTAGGCAAAAAGCAGCTAAAACAGATACTGGAGAAGGTCATCAATATCCATGGCGCAGTACGCACGGCTGAGGTGCTTGACCTGATCAAAGCGACCGGCTATAAGTATTCCACACAGGCGGCTATGACCGTTTCGATTTCCGATATGACGGTGCCCGCTAAGAAGGAGGAAATGCTTGAGGCGGCGCAGGCTACCGTTGATAAGATTTCCGTAAACTTCCGCAGAGGACTGATTACGGAGGAGGAGAGATACCGCGCTGTCGTGGAGACCTGGAACGACACCGATAAGGAGCTTACGGAAGTGCTGCTCTCCGGTCTGGATAAATACAATAACATTTATATGATGGCGGATTCCGGCGCCCGTGGTTCCAACCAGCAGATCAAGCAGCTTGCAGGTATGCGCGGACTGATGGCGGATACCACAGGACGGACCATTGAGCTGCCGATCAAGTCCAATTTCCGTGAAGGTCTGGATGTACTGGAGTATTTCATGTCGGCGCACGGCGCCCGCAAGGGTCTGTCCGATACCGCGCTTCGTACCGCTGACTCCGGTTATCTGACCAGACGTATGGTTGACGTTTCGCAGGAACTGATTATTCGCGAGACAGACTGCTGTGAGGGCAGGGATGAACTTCCCGGCATTGTGGTCAAGGCGTTCATGGACGGCAAGGAGACCATCGAGGGATTGAAGGACAGAATCACAGGACGTTTCTCCTGTGAGGATATCAAGGATAAAGACGGCAAGATGATCGTGAAGAGAAACCACATGATCACCCCTGCCCGCGCGGAGAAAATTTTAAGTGTGGGTGTGAATGATAAGGGAGAACCTGTGGAGGAGGTCAGAATCCGTACGATCTTAACATGCCGCTCTCATGTGGGTATCTGTGCAAAGTGCTACGGCGCCAACATGGCGACCGGCGAGGCGGTTCAGGTCGGTGAGGCTGTCGGCATCATCGCTGCGCAGTCTATCGGTGAGCCCGGTACACAGCTTACCATGCGTACCTTCCATACCGGCGGTGTGGCAGGTGACGATATCACCCAGGGTCTTCCCCGTGTAGAGGAGCTTTTTGAGGCGCGTAAGCCGAAGGGTCTGGCGATTATCGCAGAGTTTGGCGGCGTAGCTACCATTAAAGATACAAAGAAGAAGAGAGAAGTTATTATCACCAACGATGAGACAGGCGAGTCCAAGACGTATCTGATCCCTTACGGTTCCAGAATCAAGGTGCTGGACGGTGCGACGCTGGAGGCCGGCGACGAGCTGACCGAGGGCAGCGTGAATCCTCACGATCTGTTAAAGATCAAGGGTATCCGTGCCGTACAGGATTACATGCTCCGCGAGGTACAGAGAGTGTACCGCCTGCAGGGTGTGGATATCTCCGATAAGCATATCGAGGTAATCGTGCGGCAGATGCTGAAGAAAGTGCGTATTGAGAACAGCGGCGATACCGACTTCCTGCCGGGCACGCTTGTGGATGTTCTGGATTACGAGGACATGAACGAGGAGCTGTTCAAGAATGGCAAGGAGCCTGCGGAGGGCAAGCAGATTCTGCTTGGTATCACCAAAGCGGCGTTAGCGACCGATTCCTTCCTGTCGGCGGCATCCTTCCAGGAGACCACCAAGGTTCTGACAGAAGCGGCTATCAAGGGTAAGGTAGATTCCCTGATCGGTCTGAAGGAGAACGTGATTATCGGTAAGCTGATTCCTGCCGGTACAGGTATGAAACGTTACCGCGACACAAGACTCAGCACGGACGAGAATCTGCTCAGCCGTCTGCGTATGGATGACGAACTGGATTTTGAGGACGGCGCCTACGAGGACGAAGAGTTTGAGAACGCCGATGATATGGAAGAGATCGAGGAAATCGAAGAGCTGGACGACAGCGTTGACGAGGCGGAGGATTTCGCTGAGGCAGAGGAGGAGCTGGAGCCGGTAGAGTAGGGGGATGGCCCGCGCTGAATGATTGGGGCTGAGGCAGTTCAGCTCGCGCTAAATGATCGAGGCTGAGGCAGTTCAGCACGCGCCACTCGCAAAATCGCGCTTGCAGCGCTTTCCGCTGCTTCGCAGCTATTTTTGCTCGCATACGGGCGCTCCCTCAGAGCGGCATCCATCTGCCAAATTCATGCGAGCATGATTTGTCAGCCGGATTTGCTCTGGCTGAACTGAAAAAATGTATTGACAACGCATTCATGGGCAAGTATACTAGGGTAGTGTGCACATGAATGCGTTTTTTTTGTGTGCTTTTGTGTGCCAAAATAACATTACTTTTATTCTTACAGGAGGTGAAAAGAATGCCAACATTTAACCAGTTAGTCAGAAAGGGACGTCAGACATCCGTGAAGAAGTCTACGGCGCCTGCTTTGTTAAAGGGTTACAACTCCCTTCACAAGGCTGCCACCAATACTGCTTCTCCCCAGAAGAGAGGTGTCTGCACCGCTGTTAAGACAGCAACCCCTAAGAAGCCTAACTCAGCGCTCAGAAAGATTGCCAGAGTACGTCTTTCTAACGGAATCGAGGTGACAAGCTATATCCCCGGCGAGGGTCATAACCTGCAGGAGCACAGCGTTGTCCTGATCCGCGGCGGAAGAGTCAAGGACTTGCCCGGTACGAGATACCACATTATCAGAGGTACGCTGGATACCGCGGGAGTCGCTAACAGAAGACAGGCTCGTTCCAAGTACGGCGCTAAGAGACCTAAAGCTTCCAAATAGTTTTAGGGTGAGAGGTGTATCAGTACCACAAACAGAACTAATTTAGTGTTGGGATTCTTATCGATAGAAAGAAATACCGCACGGACACATTGAATTAGAGGACACATGTGAGTACCTGAGATTTATTCCCGCGAGCAACGAGTCAGGCGGATGCGAAGCAGACATTTGACGAGTGCCGCGAGGGTGAAATAACCGCAGCTTGCTGCGAGATATTTCACTTATCATTTATGAATAAGGAGGGAAGAATCGTGCCACGTAAAGGACATATTCCGAAGAGAGATGTATTAGCAGATCCTTTATACAATAATAAGGTTGTGACCAAGCTGATCAACAACATCATGCTGGATGGTAAGAAGGGCGTAGCGCAGAAGATTGTATATGGGGCGTTTGCAAAGGTGGAGGAGAAGGCTGGGAAACCGGCACTCGACGTTTTCGAGGAGGCTATGAACAACATCATGCCGCTTCTGGAGGTAAAGGCGAGACGTATCGGCGGTGCAACTTATCAGGTGCCCATCGAGGTTCGCCCCGACAGACGTCAGGCGCTTGCGCTCCGCTGGCTTGTTATGTTTTCTCGTAAGAGAGGCGAGAAGACCATGGAGCAGAGACTTGCAAATGAAATCTTAGACGCAGCGAACAACACGGGCGCAGCGGTTAAGAGAAAAGAAGATATGCACAAGATGGCAGAGGCGAACAAGGCTTTTGCGCACTATCGGTTCTAAAAGGAGGAAAAAACCTTGGCTGGAAGAGAATATCCACTAGAGAGAACCAGAAATATTGGTATTATGGCTCATATCGATGCGGGTAAAACCACATTGACGGAGCGTATCCTTTATTATACTGGCGTAAACTATAAGATCGGTGATACTCACGAAGGTACAGCTACCATGGACTGGATGGAGCAGGAGCAGGAGAGAGGTATCACGATCACATCAGCCGCTACCACATGCCATTGGACTTTGGAAGAGAACTGCAAGCCCAAGGACGGGGCGCTGGAGCATCGTATCAATATCATTGATACTCCCGGTCACGTAGACTTCACGGTAGAAGTTGAGCGTTCACTCCGCGTACTTGATGGTGCCGTAGGCGTATTTTGTGCAAAGGGCGGTGTGGAGCCGCAGTCAGAGAACGTGTGGAGACAGGCTGATACCTACAACGTACCGAGAATGGCGTTCATCAATAAGATGGATATCCTGGGCGCCAATTTCTACGGGGCTGTAGATCAGATCAGAAACAGATTAGGTAAAAACGCGATCATTCTCCAGTTACCGATCGGTAAGGAGGATGATTTCAAGGGAATCATCGATCTGTTTGAGATGAAAGCCTACATCTATAATGATGATAAGGGCGAAGATATCACCATTACAGAGATCCCGGCCGATATGGCGGACGATGCCGCTCTCTATCACGACGAGCTGGTGGAAAAGGTCTGCGAGCTGGATGATGAGCTGACGATGATGTACCTGGAGGGCGAGGAGCCTTCCGTAGAAGATATGAAGAAAGCGCTGCGTAAGGGTACCTGTGAATGTACGGCGGTTCCCGTATGCTGCGGTTCCGCTTACAGAAACAAGGGCGTGCAGAAGCTTTTGGACGCAGTTCTTGAGTATATGCCTGCGCCTACCGATATCGAGGCAATTAAAGGCACCGATATGGAAGGCAATGAGATTGTGAGACACTCTTCTGATGATGAGCCTTTCGCAGCTCTGGCATTTAAGATTATGGCTGATCCTTTCGTAGGTAAGCTGGCGTTCTTCCGTGTGTACTCCGGAACCTGTAATTCCGGTTCTTATGTGTACAATGCGACGAAGGATAAGAAGGAGCGTATCGGACGTATCCTGCAGATGCACGCAAACAAGAGAGCAGAGCTTGACAAAGTGTATTCCGGTGATATCGCGGCAGCCGTAGGGTTTAAGTTTACCGCAACCGGCGATACTATTTGTGACGAGCAGCACCCCGTTATTCTGGAGTCCATGGAATTCCCGGAGCCGGTTATCGAGCTGGCAATAGAGCCTAAGACCAAAGCCGGTCAGGGCAAGATGGGTGAAGCGCTTGCGAAACTTGCAGAGGAAGATCCCACATTCAAGGCACACACGGATCAGGAAACGGGACAGACGATCATTGCCGGTATGGGTGAGCTCCATCTGGAGATTATCGTAGACAGATTGCTGCGTGAGTTCAAGGTGGAGGCAAACGTGGGCGCACCTCAGGTTGCGTACAAGGAGACCTTTACCAAGCCTGTGGATCAGGATTACAAGTACGCGAAGCAGTCCGGTGGTCGTGGTCAGTATGGCCATTGTAAAGTTAAATTCGAGCCTATGGATCCGAACGGAGAGGAGACATTCAAGTTCGAGACTTCCGTTGTCGGCGGTGCAATCCCGAAGGAATACATTCCGGCGGTCGGCGAAGGTATCGAAGAGGCTTCCAGAGCAGGTATCCTCGGCGGGTTCCCCGTACTCGGCGTTCATGCCAATGTGTATGACGGTTCCTACCACGAGGTTGACTCTTCCGAGATGGCTTTCCACATTGCAGGTTCCATGTGTTTCAAGGAAGCTATGAAGAAGGCGAATCCCGTACTGCTTGAGCCCATCATGAAGGTAGAAGTTACGATGCCTGAGGAGTATATGGGTGATGTAATCGGCGATATCAACTCCCGCCGCGGACGGATCGAAGGCATGGAGGATATCGGCGGAGGCAAGATGGTGAAGGGTTATGTGCCGCTTGCCGAGATGTTCGGTTACTCCACCGATTTACGTTCCAAGACACAGGGTCGCGGAAACTATTCCATGTTCTTTGAGAAGTACGAACAGGTGCCTAAGAGTGTACAGGAAAAAGTATTGGCCGCAAAGAGTAAGTAATGCAAATAAAATGCTTGAAAATCTTGGTAATCTTTAATATAATCAATGGTAGCGGATTCAAGTTACCGGATGGTTATGAAAACAAGGACAGTAAATTAATTTAAGGAGGACTTTAGAAATGGCTAAAGCTAAATTTGAGAGAAACAAACCCCATTGTAATATTGGTACCATCGGTCACGTTGACCATGGTAAAACAACTCTGACGGCGGCTATCACCAAGGTGCTTTCTGAGAGAGTTGCTGGTAACACGGCTACAGATTTCGAGAACATTGATAAGGCGCCCGAAGAGAGAGAGAGAGGTATCACCATCTCTACCGCTCACGTTGAGTATGAGACAGACAAGAGACATTATGCGCACGTTGACTGCCCCGGCCATGCTGACTACGTTAAGAACATGATCACCGGTGCTGCTCAGATGGACGGCGCTATCCTCGTTGTAGCTGCTACTGACGGCGTTATGGCTCAGACCAAGGAGCACATCCTTCTGTCCCGTCAGGTAGGCGTGCCTTATATCGTAGTGTTCATGAATAAGTGCGATATGGTTGACGATCCCGAGCTGCTTGAGCTGGTTGAGATGGAGATCACCGAGCAGTTAGAGGAGTACGAGTTCACAGACTGCCCGATCATTAAGGGTTCCGCTCTGAAGGCTCTGGAAGATCCCAACGGTGAGTGGGGCGACAAGATCATGGAGCTTATGAGCACGGTTGACGATTATATTCCGGATCCTGAGCGTGATACAGATAAGCCTTTCCTTATGCCTATCGAGGATGTATTCTCCATCACTGGCCGTGGTACCGTTGCTACCGGTAGAGTAGAGCGTGGTACCCTGCATATGTCTGATGAAGTTGAGATCATCGGCGTTAAGGAAGAGACCCAGAAGTCCGTTGTAACCGGTATCGAGATGTTCCGTAAGCTGCTTGACGAGGCACAGGCTGGTGATAACGTAGGTGTACTGCTTCGTGGTATCCAGAGAACAGACATCGAGAGAGGACAGGTTCTTGCTAAACCCGGCACGGTTACCTGCCACAAGAAATTCACGGCTCAGGTATACGTTCTGACCAAGGACGAGGGTGGCCGTCATACACCTTTCTTCAACAACTATCGTCCTCAGTTCTATTTCAGAACAACGGATATCACAGGTGTATGTAACCTTCCTGAGGGCACAGAGATGTGCATGCCTGGTGATAACGTAGAGATGACGATCGAGCTGATCCATCCCATCGCTATGGAGCAGGGTTTGACGTTCGCTATTCGTGAGGGCGGACGTACAGTAGGTTCTGGACGTGTGGCTACTATCATTGAGTAATCAGTAAAAAGCTAGATTTTATAGGGCTTTCCTAAGAATAGGGAAGCCCTTTTTGAAACTTTGCAACAGTGAAAAAGTTGTAAGCGGTGCCAAAACGGTGCCATAAAAAAGAACTCCGATGAAATTTGGCACCATTTTCATCGGAGTTTATCTTTTTACCAACCTTTTATTTGCTTTACCTGTTCTGCCCGTTCTTTATCTTTGTGATACTGTAATTTGAATTGTATCGTTTCCACTACTTCCTTTCTTGCTTCATCGTCCAACTGATAAAATGAAGTCAACAGGTTATCCACATCGGGCATACTGTTTTTCCCGAACAGGTACATAAGCGGATATAGTGAATTTTTCAGATATACCTTTACCCGGTTTCCGTCAAGAGCGCCATTCAGTCCATCGGGAAGCGTGGGATATATTTCTTCTTCAGTAATAGCGCCGGAGAACGGACTGGCGGTGCATATCTCATTCACATCAATTTCTAATTCGTTTGCCAGCCGCAAGGCAAAGTCAAATCGGATATTGGAATCCTTTTGTATAATAGAATATAGTGTTGTAGCACTAA
>CAMWPB010000023.1 GCA_947176065.1 uncultured Lachnospiraceae bacterium
ACCCCCGACCCACGGCTTAGAAGGCCGTTGCTCTATCCAGCTGAGCTACGAACACGTACTGCATATCCGCACAGGCTTACGCCGTACGGAGAGCGGGTGATGGGAATCGAACCCACGTATCCAGCTTGGAAGGCTGGTGTTCTACCATTGAACTACACCCGCAAGTCATTATGGATAAACAGCGTCGGGGTGACAGGATTCGAACCTGCGACCTCCTGGTCCCAAACCAGGCGCTCTAGCCAAGCTGAGCCACACCCCGCAAGGGATCAAACGCCATTTCTCACAACGCATGTTCCATTATATAATACGGTTTTTTTTCTGTCAACTGCTTTCTAAACAAAATTTAAAGTAAAATGTGCTTCCCCTTCCCTGTCCAGCTCCATAATGATATAAC
Organism: uncultured Lachnospiraceae bacterium; assembly: GCA_947176065.1. Classification (GTDB taxonomy): domain Bacteria; phylum Bacillota; class Clostridia; order Lachnospirales; family Lachnospiraceae; genus UBA3282. Next base: position 395 of record CAMWPB010000023.1, read on the forward strand.
TGGGCCTCCGGTTCTCCTGTCTGGGATAGCTGATACTGCCGGGATTGACCAGTGTAACATCCTTTCCGATATCAACCAACGGCCTGTGGGAATGCCCGCACATAACGATATCCACCTCCCGGCTTACGGCCTCCTGCTTGATCGTCTCGGTGTTCATGGCGATATAATAATGATGTCCGTGGGTCACCCAGACCTTATAGCGCCCAAGCATAAACTCCTCTTCTCTCGGCAGATCAGAAAAAAAATCATTGTTCCCCTGCACCATTACCACAGGACAACCCGCCGCCTCGCTGATCGTATACTCACTTCCCTCCACATCCCCACAGTGAATCAGCATATCATAGGGGCCGGTCCGTTCCAGCACGGCAAGCAGATTTGCATTATGACGATGACTGTCGCTCACAATCAATATTCTCATGTAATTACAACATCCTTTTCTTCAGTTCCTCTTTCATCTGTTCCAAAGCCCTGCTTCTATGGCTGATACGGTTTTTCTCCTCATCCGTCAGCTCCGCCGCAGTACGACCGTATTCCGGCAGATAAAAGATGGGATCATAGCCGAAGCCGTTGTCCCCGCGCAGCTCATGACCGATCCTGCCCTCAATAACTCCCCTGGTGATAACCTCCCCGCCGTCCGGAAATACCGCCGCAATCGCACAGACAAACCTTGCGCTCCTTTCCTCCTCCGGCACATCCTTAAGCCGTCTGAGCAGATCCCCGCTCTTCTCGGAAAAAGGCGTTTCCTCTCCGAGATATCTGGCCGAATACACGCCCGGCTCCCCATTCAGATAATCGATTTCCAGCCCGGAATCATCCGCCATCACTACACACTCCCGCGTCTTTTCCTGCGCGGCAAGGGCATCTGCCACCGCCCGCGCCTTGATGCGGGCATTCTCCTCAAATGTGGCTCCGTCCTCCTCTATCTCAAGCGCAAGCCCGGCCTCCTTCATGGAATGGATTTCCAGCTCCATATCACCCAGAATGGCCCGGATCTCCCGCATTTTCCCTTCATTGCCAGTGGCAAATATAACCTGATGCATATTGTCCCGTCTCCTCATAGTATATGGAGAATTTCCGCTTTTCGGAAATTCTCTCATGCGAAGTATAGTAATTCTTGGCGTCCCGTCCCATGGCGGGACGTCTTTAGCATTACTCTTCGCGCTGCTCGTACGCCTTCACAACCGCATTGTAGATCCCCTCCGCAATCCGCCCGATATAATCCTCGCGCTGCAGCAAAATGGCCTCCTGACTGTTCGTCAGATATCCTACACGGACAGCCGCCGCAGGAACCGTGGCGCTGTTCACAACCTGATCCGCCGCAGACGACTCGATCAGCCCGCAGGCTTTGCCGCTGATCGACGTGACTACCTCACGTTCAAGAAGATCGGCAAGCTCCACATTTCCGAAACCGGGAATAAAAAATTTGCTGTTATAAACCGTCGACGTCCCGTAAAGCTTACTGTTCTCGTCGCCGCTCACCTCTATGCGGATCAGCATATCCGCCCTCGTCGCCGCCGCAAGCTCCACTCTGTCCGCCGCAGCAGGATTGCTGTCGTCCATTCTCGTGTAGTACACCTTAATATCGCTCTCGTCAAACATGGTCTTTAACGCCTTTGCGACGTCCAGCGTTATTTTCTTTGAAAGGATGCCGTCCACAGCAACGCCATGCTCCTCGCCCCCATATGCGGGATCTATCACGATGATCTTTTCATACACCTCTTTCGAGGGCACAAACTCCACATACAGGGTATGATCCTCAAAAATACTGCGATACTCATAGACTCCGTCCAGCGAAAAGCGCAGACAGACCCTGTCCTCCTCCGCCTCAAAACGGCCATCCGACACGTTCTCGCAGTTTCCGTAGACGCTGCCAGTCCTGTAAAACGCCTCATAAGCTTTCGTCTGCTCCGTGCTGATGCTCACCCAGAGTTCCTTATCCATATAGTGGTTTTCTAAAACCACTTCCTCCGCCTTCACACTCTCCGGCATCGGAATACAGAAATAATTGGTGTTCTGTCCGGCCCTGTTAATGACGATTTCATTCTCCTTTGTGGGCACAGCCGGATCGCTCTCCGCCTGTGCCGCCGGACGAACCACCTCGTCCTGTGCCAGATCCGCCACACGCACGGTCTTTGTGGCCGCATAATACAGCATGACGCTCATAGCCGCCGCCACAAATATAACGCAATATACCAATGTACTTTTCATCAAACCGTTCTGCTGCATCGCTTACTTTTTACTCCTGATGGGCTTAGGACCCATATATTGATAAAAGTAGGTCTTTATCATACCGTTATATAGCTTTCTGTTCTTATCCGCCTTCCTGCCAATCGCGTTTTCCGCCTGCTCGTATGAGGTAATCACATACATGGACCAGGCGTCCAGCGCCTGATAACGCTCTCCCAGCGTCCGATACAGGGCATGAAGCGCCTCCTTCTCCGAAAGCCGTTCTCCATAGGGCGGATTCGTCAGGATAAACCCGTACTTTTTCGCATGGGAAAGCTGCGCGACATCTCTCTGCTGAAAATGAATAAGGTGCTCTACCCCTGCCAGTCTGGCGTTTGCTCTGGCAATGGACACCATCTCCCCGTCTATGTCATAGCCCTGAATCTGCGTTTCCACATCCGGCGTTTCCATGGACTCAGCCTCTTCCCTTGCTTTTTCCCAAAGTGCATCCGGAAATACATGGGGCCAGTCCTGCGCCGTAAAACGCCTGTTTTTCCCGGGAGCGATATGGGCTGCCATCATAGCCGCCTCAATGGGTATCGTCCCGCTGCCGCAAAAAGGATCTACCAGAATCCGGTCCCCACGCCAGGGCGTCAGCATCAGAAGCGCCGCTGCCAGATTCTCTGCAATAGGTGCCTTCGCCGTCAGCTTTCTGTAGCCCCGCTTATGTAAGGATTCTCCGGAAGTGTCAAGTCCCACCGTCACCTCGTCCTTCTTAATAAAGACTCTGACCGGGTAATCCGCCCCGCTCTCCGCAAACCAGTCAATATGGTAAACGCGCTTCATACGCTCTACCATAGCCTTCTTCATAATCGACTGGATGTCGGAAGGACTGAATAATCTGCTCTTCACACTGGCCGCCTTTGCCACCCAGAATTTTCCGTCCTTGGGAATATAGGCCTCCCAGGGCAGCGCCATCGTCCCTTGAAAAAGCTCCTCAAAGGTTTCCGCATGAAAACTCCCGATCTTGATCAATACTCTCTGCGCGCTGCGCAGGAAAATATTGGCGCGGCACAACGCCTGCCTGTCCCCGGCAAAGGTAACTCTTCCGTCCTCCACGCCGGTGATCTCCAGACCCAGATCCGTTATTTCTCTTTTTAAAACTGCCTCCAGCCCAAAATGGCAGGGCACAATATACTCTAATTTTTCCATAGGTACATTTTATGCCGTAAGCAAATGCCTGTCAACTTAGATTTCTTCTCCGACATCCTATTCCGACTATGCTTATGCGCGGAAAGAGGGGGACGCCCGATGCGTCCCCCTCTCAGATCAGATCCTGCTTAGTAGTTGTCCTTGCTGCTGTTGTTAGAGTTGCTGCCGGAACTGTTCTTGCTGTTGTTGTTTGTGCTGTTCTTGGAATTGTTCTGATTGTTCTTGTCCTGCTGCTTCTCATTCTGCTGATTGTTCTGGTTAAAATCGTTCTTAGACATCTTCCATACCTCCTGATTGGTTTCGTGTTACAGAAATAGTATGAGAGATTCCAAACGAAGTTATTCAGGCGGTTCATAGGTCTTTAGTACTATTTTTTTATTAAAAAGCACCAAAACTATTGTTGGTACTTTGGTACTATTTCTCCTTGCTTTTTTCGTCAGATGTACTATAATAAAAAACGTAGACGGAGATACCCCTTCATTCTCCGCCTACAGACCCTTATATTAATTATTTATACTCCCCTCAACAGGCCGTTTATCCCAAGTAAACGGCCTGTTGTCATTTCCGCCCTTTAAAATAATTCACCGCAAGTATCACAATCAGCACCGGAATAATAATCGGCGCGAGTAAAGAAATTATGGAAAATGCCAAACCGATGATCAAAAGAAAAATCACAACCGCAATCAGCGCGATCAGCCAGCCGGGAACGCGCACGATTTTTTCCCTTGCCGCCTTTTTCAGCTCCCCGTATCTGTCCTCCCCGGTCTCCTCATCGTAAGTCCGGTTCGTCCCCTCGCTGATACCGGCGCGCTTGTTCGCCTCAATAATACTTTTCGCAAGAAGTCTCGGATCGCCGAGGCTTTCCAGCACCTCCTGCTCGCTTCTGCCCTTTCTGATCTCCACGTCAATATATTCACGGTAATACTGCACGTTCTCCGCCACCCGGGAACTGTTCACGCCTCCTGCAAGCGCTCTCTGCAGCCTGTCTATAAATTCCGTCCGATCCATACTTCCTTCCTTTTTCCTCTGTTCTTTCTCCGCGCCCTTTACATGGTCTGATCCATGCCTTTCCAGTCGCCCAGCTTTTTCTCATAGGCTTCCGGCTGCCTGTACATCTGCGCCATCATCATAAACGCCCTGAGCACCATATCCTCTTTATTGCAGCTTTCGGTATTCTTTCCCGTGTCCCTGCGCAGATTATCCTGCTCGATCTGCCACACATAGCAGTCCGTCAAAGAGTATGCCCCGCACTTCGGCTCATCCGGCAGTCCGTGGTTCTCCAGATAGTAAACGAAAGCGTCATAGAGCTTCTGATTCTTCAAAAACTCGCTCCATAAAGTCTGCTGCCACGCCTCGGACTCCCCGGCAAACTCACACAGCCTCATAAGACCATCATATGCCTTTAATTTGCTTTGGTCAAATAGAATCGGTGACGACATGCTTTTTCCCTTTCCTTGGCACTTCTTTATTTCTCCCGCTGATATCCGCCACAGAGTTTCCCTCAAATACATGTCCCTCCACCACAAGCGTCTCCACCAGCGTGGTTTTGGGATGCTCGATCAGGCTAAGCAGCTTTTCTCCCACCATTTTTCCCAGCTCCTCCGTGTCCTGACGAAGCGTGGTCAAAGTCGGCTCAATATGTCTGGCGACACGGATACCGTCATAACCCGCGATCGAAATGTCATCGGGAATCCGCATCCCCCGTTCCTGAATCGCATTAAAACCGCCAAAAGCAGAAAAATCATCGGGGTAGAGAATACAGGTGGGCGGCTCCCTTAGTTCAAGCAGCCTCACCGTCTCCGCATACGCGCCTTTGGTGTCACGGTAGGGCGACATACAGATATATTCATCCGGTATCGTCAGGCCGAGCTGGGCTGCCGTCCGATAAAAGGAAGACAGCCTACTCTGGGTAACAGAGGAATCTGCCCCATGGATATAGGCTACCCTGCGGTGCCCTTTCTTATAAATATAAGTAAGCAGGTCCTGCATCCCCTGCACATTGTTGGACATAACCGCACAGACATTGTTGAAAAGATGATCCAGCGTAATAATGGGAATATTTCCTCTCACAAGCTGCAAAATCTCCGGCGAATAAAAATCCGTACAGACAATCGCAATGCCGTCAAAGCCACGGGATTTACAATGTTCCAGATAACTCATTGCGCCCGCACGGCGGTCGCTCGTATTGACAAAGGTAATGTCATACCCCTTCTCTTCCACCGTGCGCTTGAGGCTGTCCAACACAAAGGCATAGTAATCGTGGGTCAGGCCGCTGTAATCCTCATGGTTAAACAGAACTCCTATATTATAACTTCGGTTCGTCTTCAGCATTTTGGCCGCCGTATTGGGAAAATATCCCATCTCCTCGGCCACCTGACGGATCCGTTTCTTCGTCTCCTGTCCAATATCGCTCTGATCGTTAAGCGCCTTGCTGACCGTAGCCACCGAGACACCGCAGACCGCCGAAATATCCTTCATAGATACCATATTCTAATCCTCTCCACCCCTGCCGCCCACGCGCTCGATTCAGAGAATGCTTCGCATTCACCTCAGATATTCTACACTGCCGCATGTCGCTTAATCGTTTTCGTATTTCTATTGTACAATATTTCGTGAAGTAATGCAATGCCTTTCGAAATTTATTGATTTTCCATAAAAAACATATATTTATTGCTTTTTCTTCATTTCTTCTGTATAATTTCCTTAACCGGGCGCAGGCACTTTTACTTAATCGTTTACCCTACTCTGTTTCAGGGCGCTTTAACCGCACCGGACACAAATCAAACGAAAAGGAGAATGGAACTATGAAATTTGGTTATTTCGATGACGAAAAACGCGAGTATGTCATCACTACACCCAGAACCCCCTTACCCTGGATCAACTATCTGGGCTGTAAGGAATTCTTTACACTGATCTCCAACACATGCGGCGGTTACACCTTTTATAAAGATGCAAAGCTCCTTCGCATGACGCGTTACCGCTATAATGACGTACCCAATGACATCAACGGCAAATACTTCTATATCAAAGACAATGACAGCATCTGGAATCCCGGATGGAAACCGACCCAGACAGAGCTTGACAGCTACGAATGCCGCCACGGCATCGGCTACAGCCGCTTTACGGGCATAAAAAACAAACTGGAGGCTTCTGTCCTCACTTTCATCCCCATGGATGACAACTGTGAAATCAGTCAGGTGAAGCTGACCAACCAGAGCGACTGTGAAAAAACCGTCTCTCTCTTCTCCTATGTTGAATGGTGTCTCTGGAATGCGGACGACGATTCCCGCAATTTCCAGCGTAACCTGAGCACCGGCGAGGTGGAGGTTATCGGTTCCGCCATCTACCACAAAACAGAGTACCGCGAGCGCAGGAACCACTATGCAGTGTACTCCGTAAACGTGCCCGTAGACGGCTTTGACACAAGCCGCGATGCCTTCCTCGGCGCATACCGCGGCGCAGCGAATCCGGAAGTCGTGGAAAAAGGGCAGGCCACGAACTCTGTGGCACACGGCTGGTCTCCCATCGCTTCCCATCAGATCAACGTGACCTTACAGCCCGGTGAGAGCAAAACCTTTGTATTTGTTCTGGGCTACATAGAAAATCCCGAGGACCAGAAGTGGGAGTCGCCCGGCATCATCAACAAAAAGCCTGCCGAAGCAATGCTCTCCAAATATCGGACCGACGCGGATGTGGATCAGGCTTTTGCCGCGCTGAACGCATACTGGAACGAATTGTTGTCCAAGTACACCGTGAAGTCCTCCAACGACAAGGTAGACCGCATGGTCAACATATGGAACCAGTATCAGTGTATGGTGACCTTTAACATGTCCCGCTCCGCATCCTACTACGAATCCGGCATCGGACGCGGCATGGGATTCCGCGATTCCTGTCAGGATCTGTTGGGCTTCGTGCATCTGATTCCCGACCGCGCAAGGCAGCGTATCATTGACATTGCCTCCACTCAGTTTGAGGACGGCAGCGCTTACCATCAGTACCAGCCCCTCACCAAGAAGGGCAATTCCGATATCGGCAGCGGCTTCAACGACGACCCGCTCTGGCTCATTGCCGGCACCTCCGCCTATGTGCGCGAAACCGGGGACACCACCATTTTAACCGAGATGGTTCCCTTTGACAACAACGAGTCTCTCGCAAAACCTTTGCTGGAGCACCTGAAACGTTCCTTTGACTACATCGTGACGCACAAGGGCCCCCATGCGCTGCCCCTGATCGGCCGCGCCGACTGGAACGACTGCCTGAACTTAAACTGCTTCTCCGAGCATCCGGGCGAATCCTTCCAGACATTCGGTCCCTCCGAAGGACCTGTGGCAGAATCCGTATTTATCGCCGGTATGTTTGTCAAGTACGGGGAAGAATATGCGCAGTTATGCGAGCTGATGGACAATCAGGCGGAGGCGGATTACGCCCGCGCAGAGGTACAGAAAATGTATGACGCCGTATTGAAGGACGGCTGGGACGGAGACTGGTTCGTCCGCGCTTACGACGCTTATGGCAAAAAAATCGGTTCCAAAGAATGCGAGGAAGGACAGATTTATATTGAATCCAACGGTTTCTGCCCCCTTGCAGGCATCGGCGTGAAGGAAGGGCTTGCCGAAAAGGCGCTTGACTCCGTGAAGGAAAAGCTGGATACACAGTACGGCGTGATGATCCTGCAGCCCGCCTACACCAGATATCATCTGGAGCTGGGCGAAATCTCCTCCTATCCGCCCGGATACAAAGAGAACGCGGGTATTTTCTGCCACAACAACCCCTGGGTTTCCATCGCGGAAACCGTAATCGGACGCGGCGACAGGGCTTTCGAAATTTATCAGAAAACCTGTCCTGCCTATGTGGAAGAGATCAGCGAAATCCACCGCACAGAGCCTTATGTCTATTCCCAGATGGTAGCCGGAGCCGACGCGTACACCCCCGGCGAGGCAAAGAACAGCTGGCTTACGGGCACGGCGGCATGGACTTTCGTGAACGTGTCCCAGCACATTCTCGGCGTGTACCCTACCCACAAGGGACTTAGCATTGATCCCTGTGTGCCCAAGGGCTTCGGCGACTTTACCTTAACCCGTAAATTCCGCGAAGGCACCTACAATATCAAAGTAGTAAATCCCGACAACGTGGAGAAGGGCGTGAAGTCCCTCACCGTGGACGGACAGGCCGTGGAAGGATGCGTGGTTCCGTATGTGGCGGGAAAGGCTGAATATGATGTAATCGTGACTATGGGTTAGTCATAATTATAAGTAGAAGAGGGAAATCGGTTCCATAGATATCAGAACCGATTTCCCTCTTTCCTTTAGAACTATTGCGTTCAGAACATAATACATGATATTGTAGGTCAAATTTTCCTGACCACTAGTTTCAAAAAAAGCTTGTCTTCCCTAAAAATTTGTGACAAAATAAATCTTGTGAACTCTTACCCTCGGGTATAGTTTAGGAAGAAGTCAGATAAGCAACAATTAGAAAAAGGATTTTGAGGAAACAAGCTATGAGTCAGTACATGTCTATCGGAAAAGTATCAAAACTAAAGAATGTAAGCATCAAATCTCTGCGTTACTACGACCAGATCGGGATTCTCAAACCGGCCTTTGTGAACACGGAGACAAACTACCGCTATTATACCAAAGAACAGCTCTATCTTCTTGACGCGATCACAGTATGTATCAAGCTGGGAATCCCTTTAAAGGATCTAAATAACTATGTGGAAGGCGCCTCCATCAATCTGCAGAAGCTTCTCTATGACGGCAAGATTCTGGCGGAGCAGAAAATTCTGGATATCCACAACTGCCTTGCCACCCTGCAGGAAACGCTGCAGAATATGGGAAGCCCCGTGACAGGCCTTGCCAAAATCCCGGAAAGCAAGAGCGGCATCCTGCTGCCCGACGGCTACTACCACAACGAGATTGTAACCCGGAAAATGCTGACAGTGCCTCTGGAGGAAATGGATATCCCCAAATATTACGGCCAGCATATCCTGAAGCTTTTCGTCACCGCCCAGCAGATGGGCACAGTGGTAGCCTATCCTTCCGGCGTACTGCATGAATACCGGAACGGCAAATACCAGCGGCATATGTTTCTCACAATCACCGGGGACGCACCGTCTGCCCCGGCTTCCGGGCAGAGTGTCCGCACCATCGGCAAAGGAGATTTTGCCTGCCGCAGAATCTCTACCCACGTGACAGACTTTGAAACCATCCGGGAAGAAATGAAAGAAGTGATTAAAACCGACGATTTTTACGTGATAGAAACGGATACCCTCTCCGAACAAAACAAAAAAGAAGGATACCCCTTTGAGTTAGAGTATCCGCTGTCCAGTTGAGCAGTGCACAGACGCAAGATGGAAAAATGGCAGCTTGCTGACAATTTTTCCAGACTGCGGATGTATAGGGCGAAGCCCGCGAGCGAGGAAAACCGCAGGTTTTTCGAGCGCCGCGCACTGCGAGGATGGTAAGCGCGAAGCGCGCCCTACCCCCGCTTCAACCGATACAGCACCGACTCATACGGCACGCCCTCCGCAGGCGGCGTCCCAAGCTCCAGCGCTTTTTCAATACACTGCTTTACGAAGCCGGACGCCTTCCTGACGGATTTGTCGAAGGGTACGCCGTTTACCGCATCCGCCGCGATCACCGCGGAAAACACATCTCCCGTGCTGCAACGCTCCTCCCCTGCCCTGTGAACACGGATCAGTCGTGCCACCGGGCTTTCCGGGGCTGTTTTCACATAGACATAGTTCGCGATATATTCCCCCTGCGGAATCCCTGTAATGACAACATGGGAGGGCCCCATCGCCGAAAGACATTCCGCCATTTCAAAAAGTTCCGTTCTTTTCCATCCCTTCTCTTTATAGGAAATACCCGCAAGATGGCAGGCCTCCGTCAGATTCGGTGTAATGATATCCGCCAGTGCAACCAGCTTTCTCAGCTCTGTACACAACTCTACCGTATAGGCAGAGTATAATTTACCGTGATCTCCCATTACCGGGTCTACGATTACAAGCGTACCTTCCCGCGAAAACTCCTGAACAAACTTTCTCACAATTCCAATCTGCCTGACAGAACCCAGATATCCCGTGGCTATGCCGTCAAATTTTTGCTGAAGGCCAATCTTTTCCCAGCTTTCGATATACGCTTCCATTCGGTCTGTGTAATCATCCTTAAAAAAGTCCGGAAAAGCCGTGTTGCTTGAAAAGATGGAGGTAATCAGAGGACATGCCTGCACTCCCATATAAGAAATAATCGGAAGAAGCACCGTCATGGCGCATCTTCCGTATCCCGCAATATCGTTGATAACCGCTATTCTTTTCTGCATCGGTCTCTCTGCTGCTCCTGTTCCCTAAAAACATTTTTCTTTGCGCTGTTTTTTCATCTATACTCGCAAACCCGCGCTTTCAGCGCTTCCTGCCCGATTCCATCGGACGTTTGCTCGTTAATGGCGCAGAAAAAACAAATGCCGCCTACGGCGTCGCTTGTTTTTTTTCTGCGCTCATTATATCACCGTTCCTCTTACGGAGGCAAGCAGATTACCCGATAAATTCCTTCTCCCGTTTCTCTTCTATCCCGCGCGCTTCCTCTGCACTGACCACACCGACGGCCTCGCCCACAGTCTGTCCGCCGCCGTCTTCACCGCCGTCTTTCTCCTGACCCCGGCCGTTTTTCACCAGCTCATCCTGCATTCGGTCAATCTGGCTTAAAGCCTCTCTGGACTGCTTGACCTCCTGAATCTTCTTGAGAATCGCGTTTAAATCTTCCGGCGAAAACAGGTCCAGACACTTCATCAGACTGGTCATATCGTTGAGATCCACATTGACCGTACCCACAGAGGTGTCCACATGAATCCAGTCCGGGTTTGAACTGCCTCCGATGGTGATACTGTTTCCATACAATGTGTCTTTGCAGATGGAAATATGGACGCCGTTATGCCAGAAATCCTGAGTCACCGGATTTCCCGCCGTAGGCTCATCCATCTGCCGCAGCATAATGCCAATAGAGTCGTTCGCGCTGTAATGCTCTCCCGACGCCGCATACTCGTCTGCGCGCTTTAATTTTGCAGCAAAACTGTCCGGGTCAGCACTCCCCTCCATCCTTGTCATCTTCAACTTATCCGCAGACCTCATCTGCTTTTCCAGCCACTCCGCTGTATTGTATGATGTATTTACTGTTTTGTAACCGTAAATCATATCCTTATGCCTCCTCCATTGTCTCAAGCGCAAACCGTTCGATCACGTGCTCCGTCTGCCCCTGCACCTTTGCCATCTCTACCTGATAAGCCTCAATTCTGCCGTCCTCATACTTCGCCTCCACATAGACCCGGGGTTCCGCCCCCTCCTCACGCTTACCTTTCAGCGTGTAGCCTTCCGTTACGGCAATCCTCACATGATCGCTCTCCTCGTAGCTCATATGTCTCACCTCCACAGCCTGTAGGGTTTCCTGTGTCGCTGCGGCGTTCACACGGATGCCCTGCGCCGCGCCGATCCTTCCCATGCTCATCTTCTCCGCCTTCGGTTTCGCACCGGTCTGTATATCTGCGGCGTTCTGTTTCGACTCTGTCTCGGAAGCTGTGGCGGTCTGCTTTTCCTGATCCCGGTTCTTCAGGTTCTGCAAAAGACTCTCCTGAAAACCCTCCGCACGCCCGGTCTTCCTCTTTTTCTGATAAGCCGGCGTTCCGCTCTGTCCCTGTACCTCCTGTATTCCCATGTTCTACGGCCTCCCTTCCGTCAGAATTTTCTTTACCTCTTCCCTGCCCCTGCGCAGCCTCGTCTTGATCGTCCCCTCCTTTTCATTGAGAATCCCCGCGATCTCATGGATCGAATAATCCTCATAGTAGAAAAGGTAGATCGGATTCCTGTAATGTACAGGCAGCCGCAGCACCGCCTCAAGCGTTTCGTCGTCCTTGACCTGATAAGGCAGATAAATATTTTTAGCCGTATTCTCAAAGGACTCATTCCATGGAACCGTCCTTTGATACCAGCCGCTCTTTAAAATGTCCAGACAAATATGAATGGTGGTCCGTATCAGCCAGGCCTTCTCATGTTCCTTATTCTGAATCGGCTTTTCATCCTTCATGTAACGCAGAAAGGCTTCCTGCACCGCATCCTCGGCATCCGCCCGGTTCTTTATATTAGAGAAGGCAACCCGATACAGCATGGCCCGATACTCCTCCACCAGATAGCTCCACTCCTGCTCCATCCCCTCATGCTTCCTTTTGTTAGTCTATAGATATCCATATCTTAGCATAACTGCCCACAATTATGATGATCATCTATTATTATACTTCTTCTTTCTCCCTCCTATCTACAATACGATTGAAAACGGCAAAAAGTTTCACCTCATGCAAAAGACTCCCTGTATTTCACAGAGAGTCTCTTTATGACACAGTTGTCGTTTATTTGCTTCCGATGATTTCCTCCGCCATATCCAGCATTTCCTCGGCGCCAATATTTAAGTCGAATCCCAGAAGCTGGTAGCGGATGCCGTCCTTATCCCAAGTCACCGTATGGCTCTGGTGCACTTCAACCTTTGCACTTCCGACAGAGATATAACAATCGCCTCTTGCTTCCCCCGCCTTATCCTCCTCTGTCAGCACATAGTCGGGGGGTACCTGTTTGTTCGTAATCATATCATAGTAAGCCGTGATATCCCCACATACTCTTGTCGCATCAGGCGTCTCTTCACTCGCCGGCATCTCCACAGGCTTTTCAATGATAAGGCAGATATCCTCCTCTCCGCTCTTTCCATATTCAATCATCATACTCTTGAAGGTATAGACCACATTGCTCTCCGCGTCTTTTCCCTGCACGTCATCCACGGACATACTCTCAAACCGATAGCCGTTTGAAAATTTTTCCACTACATCCACCGCATATCCAAGCTCCTGCTCCATTTCAGGAAGTTTGCCGAAATCTCTGCAGGCGTTCTGCAGATAGTGGTGGCTCGACAAAGATACCGCGTGCCCTGCTGCAGCCACACCGCCGGATACAAGCAGACATACCGCCGCCACACCGACCACCAGTTTCTTTACAGACAAATGTTTCATATTTTCTGCCTCCTTTTCGCTCTCCAGAATCTTTTCGTCGATTCTGTCCTTCAGCGCGCGGGAGGCGGTAATGCTGTCGCATTCCAAGGCCAACACATCTTTTATTTTTTCTTCCCAGACTTCTCTTTTCTTCATATGCCACCTCTTTTTTCAGAATACGCCGACAAGCGCTTTTCCCCGTTGAAACAGTCCGTCTTTTTGCCTGCTCACAGCCCCATATCCCTTTCCAGTTTTCCGCGCAGGGATTTTCTGGCCGTATGCAGCCTCGACTTGACCGTCCCCTCAAAGACACCCAGCATGGCCGCTATTTCACTGACGCTGCACTCCTGATAATAGTACAGGGTTACCACCGTCCGCTGTTTAATGGGAAGCGCCCTGACTGCCCCGGCGATTCTTTCCGCCTCCTCCCGCGCAATCATGTCCTCTTCGAAGGAAATGTCCCGACTTTTGTCGGCCTTTTGCAGAATCTCCTCGTCAGGCAGCTCCCTGCTCTTCTTTTTGGCGCTCTTATAAGCCGTCCGCACAAGAATCTGCATCATCCACGCCTTGAATCCGCCCTCGTTTTTCAGTTCCCGACAGTGCAGCCAGACCTTCACGAAGGTGTCCTGTACTGCGTCTTCACTGTCGGAAAGATTTCCTGTGATCAGATATGCCGTGCGCAATGCCATATTCTTATACTTTTCATAGAGCAGGTCAAAGGAAGTCCTGTCACCCTCCTTCAGCCGCCTCACCAAAGCCTCTTCTGTCAATCTGCCTTTCCTCCGCGTTTCCTGTTACGTTCCACGGCGCATGCTTTGCACCCGCCGTTTCCGATGCATCTGTATATAAGAGTCCCCGGGCAGGGATATGGTTCATTTTTACAAGAAAAGGAACCCTGATACAGGGTTCCTTGCAATAACAGTATATTAAATTTTCGACGCTTACAGAAGCATCATACCCAACGCAAAGAAGTAGAAAAAGATCAGCGTCAGGATGCTTGCAAGAACGGAAAGAATCAGTCCCGCAATCGCCAGTCCTTTTCCGCCAAATCCCTTGACAAGGGAAACGATACCGCAGATCAGGCCTGCCAGACATAGCCCGATATCCACACCGGGGAACCAGAAAAGAATCAGGCCGAGAATACCACATACAAGCGCCGCTACCGACGTTCCATGGGTCTTATCCGGCACGGCATCATACACCACCGCCTTCACCGGCTGTCCGAAATTCTGCTGGTTGTACTGCTGCTGCGCGCCGTAGGGTACCTGATTATACTGGGGCGCCTGACCATACGCATTCTGGCCATACTGCTGCTGGTTTGCGTAAGGCTGGCCATTCTGCGGTGCGCTCACGAAAGGCTGCTCATTCTGACCGTACTGCTGTCCGCCGTCCGTTCCCTGATTATTATTATAGTTTCCGTCATTATATCCGTAATTTTGATTCTCATCCATCGTTATGCTCCACCCCCTTCTGTCCTTATGCCACGATAAAGACCGCAACCGTTACCAGCAGCAGAACCACTAATAGCGCTATCTGAATGATCATGGCCGGGGTAAGTTTTTTGCTCAAGGCCAATTTGTAGGTTAAAAGATCCAAAAGTACGGCGATGGCAAGGCCGATCATGCCAAACATAAATACTCCGATAACCGCATTGATACCTACCAGCACATTCAGCCATGTGGGAATATTCCTGATCGGCTCATAGGGTGTGCCATCCTCTAAATAGGTGCCGTTTACCGCGAGACGGATTTTGTTTCCGATTACCACCAGATTACACTCCGCGCCGGGAATGCTGATCTGATGATCCGCCATCCAGATCACCCAGTTTTTAGATTTCATCTTGTATGTATCTCCATCAACGATACATTTCGCGCCGCCGAATCCCTTCTTAAACATAATCTGATGGGGATTACCCATACTGTCTGTTACAGTCCAAATTCTTTCCATGATTTCTCTCCTTCACACTTGAAAACTTGACTCCGACCATATGACTGTCGGTCGGTAACGCTTCTATTTTACAGTATTCTACAGTGTTTTGCAAGCGCAAGAAGCGATATTCTCTCTATTCCCTCTATTTTCCGCTTTTTACCTGACAATGAAGGGCTTTTTACTGCCTATGCATAATCCCTTTTTTCGATCACCTTCACGCAGACCACCGCTGCAGCCGCCATCAGTATCAGGGAAAGCGCCACGGCAATCACACCTGTCTGCATCAGTTTCACGCTCATGGTATCCAGAGCAATTACCGTACCGGGCGCCGAATCCTCCAGTCCGGCAAGCAGGTGACACATGGCGAAAAACATCGCCATTCCCGGTACAACTCTCACAATATTACTCAGAAACTGCCAGTTTTCCTTTCCCTCCCCGAAGAGATAAAAGAAGAGATACTCCAATGTCATAATCACGATCCCGGCTGCCAGCTCCCATAGGACAGCCGCTGACTCCCAGCCCGTTACTTCAAAACCCATCATCCTATATGCCCCCATAAGCACACCACACAGCACCCCCAGCAGCGCTATATGGGACAATCCATACAAAAATCTTCCTGCCACTCTGTCCTTTACCGCAGCCGGCAGCAGAAGAAGAAATCCCCTGTTCTTTCCACCGCAGTACGCAAATACTGTCGTTGAAAAGACGGATGATATAAATATCATATACGAACATGCAATCAGCAGGGCCATCTCTTCCTCGCTTACTTTTATCCCTACAGCAAGTGCCAGCATAAAAAGCAGGGGCAGCATAAATATCTGTTTCCTTGTCAGTATATAGTCTATTTTCGTAAAGTGTAACGCTCTCATCTATTTTTCTCCTCTCCTGAATGCTCACTTCGTTCGCGCCTGATTTCCTGCTGACATGATATAGTGAATCACTATCTGGTCAATAGTCGGTTTCTCGAATAGAAACGCGCTGCCAAGAAGCGCCGCCTGATCGCTTGGCAGGATCGCCTCAAATCCATAAGCGTTTTCCTCCAATCCGATCAGCTCCTTCTTAAGCGCAGGCGGTATCTTTGCGCTCTCACCCTTTACCAGAAGAAAACTTTCCGTTAACTCATCCTTCGCGTCATAGAGAACCGTCTTTCCCTCATGAATAAAATAGATATAGTCGGCAATCTGCTCCAGATCGCTCAAAATATGGGTGGAAAAAATCACGCTCCGCTCCCCGTCCATCACATATTCCTGCATCAGCTTCAGGATCTCTTTTCGCATCACCGGATCCAGCCCGTTGGTTGCCTCATCCAGTACCAGCAGCTCCGTCTCCCTCGACAGCACAGACGCAAACATGAGCATCACCTTCATACCCCTGGAAAAATCTTTCAGCATCTTATTCTCCGGCAGCCCCCATCCTTTCACAAACCCGATAAATTTCTCTTCCGAGAAAGTAGGGTAAAAGTCCTTCCATATATTTTTGATATGTTTGATTTTAAAATTCTCGGGAAAAAAGGATTCATCCCCCACATATCCGATCTTATTGCGATAGGCCACGATATCTTCCTTCCGGGACAGCCCGCCAATATAGGTCTCACCCTCCCCGGGTTTTAGGATACCCGTAATCAGGTTTAAGGTCGTCGTCTTTCCCGAACCGTTCGCCCCCACATACCCCATGATATAGCCCTTCGGCAGGCTAAAAGTGATATCCTTCAAGTCAAAGCCCTTATAATGCTTTGACAGATTTTTTACCTCCAGCAGTTCCATATGCTCTCATTCCTTTCCAAAACCTTATGTTTCCAATAAATTATCAAAAATATCCTTCAGCTCCTCCTTGGGCATCCCCATCACTTTGGCCGTTTCTATGGCCGTGGACAGGCCCTCCTCGATCCGCAGAAGATACTGCTCCCGCAGCAGGTTATTATCCGTTGGAAGCACCACGCTCCCCTTGCCCTGCATGGTGGCGATAAAGCCTTCCGCCTCCAACTCGCTGTATGCGCGTGTGGTAGTGATCACGCTGACGCCCACTTCCTTCGCGAGCTGTCTGATCGAAGGCAGGGTTTCTCCCTCCGGGATCTGCCCATTCAGAATCTGTTCTTTGATCTGTTCCCTGATCTGCGCGTAAATCGGCAGTTCCGACTGATTCGATATAATGATCTTCAATTCTCAACCTCCCTGCATGATCCGTCGTCACAGTCATGCTTTAATAGTATATACTGTATATATATCATTATATACAGTATGAACAGTTTGTCAACACTGAATTTATAAAATACGATTCTTTCTGTCTGTCTCTGGGAGTTAAAAGCCACTACCGGCTAATCAAAGCGATTAATATCTATGAAAAGGAGAGTTGTGCACTTTGCACACCAAGAAAGAAAAATAACGGAAATGCCCATTACCAGCATTTCCGCCATCTTAAAAAATACGTGCGCTAGAGGATTCGAACCCCCGACCTTTTGGTCCGTAGCCAAACGCTCTATCCAGCTGAGCTAAGCGCACCCGTTCTGCCGTCATATACCGCTCACAGCGAATACTTCAGCAACACAAAAAATTATATAAAGTTTTGGAGCAAATGTCAAGAGGCTTGCAATATTTTTCGTATTTTCTCGTGGTAAAGAGCCACCGCCGTCAGGCAATGGCTCTTTCCTTATAATGCTTTTTAATATTTATCGTCGAAATCTCCGTCCAGTGAAATCGTCGGCTCACTGCTGTAAGCAGGCGTAGTGTCTGCATAGCTGCTGCCGCCCATAGCGCCGGATACCAGCTGATATCTCGCCATGAGACTCTTGAGCGTAACCGCCTGGTTGGAAAGCTCCTCGCTGGCCGCCGCACACTCCTGGCTGGTAGCCGCATTGGTCTGTACCACGGTAGACACCTGAGAAATCGCCTGATCGATCTGGGAGATCGCTGTAGCCTGGTCATTAGAGGAAATCGTAATATTGCTGATCAGACCGACAATCTCATCGATGGAGGTTACAATCTCATCCAGCGACTTCGCCGTATCCTGTGCAATCTTCGTACCGTTACCAACTTTATGTATGGTATCGTCGATCATTTCTGCCGTCTCGCTTGCCGCAGAAGCACTCTTCGCAGCCAGATTTCTCACTTCCTCAGCTACCACTGCAAAGCCCTTGCCGTGTACGCCTGCCCTTGCCGCCTCAACTGCTGCATTCAGCGCCAGAATATTGGTCTGGAATGCAATGTCGTCGATGGTCTTGATGATCTTGGAAATCGTCTCAGAGGATGCGTTGATATCATCCATAGCCTGAATCATGGACTTCATCTGATCATTGCCGGATGTCGCCATATCCTTAATGCTCTGTACCAGTACATTCGCCTCGCCTGCCTGTGTCGCATTGGCTTTGGTGCGCTGCGTCACCTCATCCATAGATGCGGTTACCTGCTCGATTGCGCTTGCCTGCTCCGTGGAACCCTGTGCCAGAGCCTGACTGGCATTCGCTACCTGCTCGGAACCTACGGTAATTTGTGCGCTTGCCTCTTTCACGTTGCTGAGCGTCATATTGTTCTCGGAAAGCAGTCTGCGGATTGCCTTGCCAAGCACATCCCTGTCACTGCGGGGATTAGCTTCCATGGTAAGATCACCCTTGGAGATTGCATCCGTAATTCTGGTCTGCTCTCTGATCGCTTCTGCCATCTGGCCGAACTCATCAAGCAGCTGACCCAGATCGTCGTTGTATAACTTCTCGCAGTCTACATCAATATCGCCCATGGTCATCTTCTTAGCCGCCTCGGACAGCTTCGCCATAGGTCTGGTAATCGCCTTAATCAGGAACATGCAGTACATAATTGTAATAAGAACCGCAAGAATCATCACCGCCACCTGCAGGATCGTCAGCCCGGTCAACTGCTGCTGTATCTGCACTTCCTTTGCTCTGGAAGACGTTTCCATCGTGGTAATCAGCTCAAGCAGGCTGCTCTCCACATCATCCGCAATTGCCCTGCCGGTAGTCATCAGATCATTGACCGCCTCCTCTACCTGCCCGGCTTTCGCCTTATCTATATCTGACTGCGTAGACTCATACCAGGAATTGATCTTGTTTACCACCGCCTGATATTCTGCCGCCATCTCAGAGTCAAGTTCCCCTGCTCTCATCTCAAAAAGATCAAGATAGCTCTTGGAATCCGCCTTATACTGCTCGATCATTGCCTCCTGACTCTGCAGCTCTTCCGGCTGATCATAATAAACGAACAGAATGTTTCTCACACGAACCTTGATATTACAGAAATTGGCAAACGCCTGCGTGATATCGTACTGCGCCAACGCGCTGTTATTCAGACTTGTGCGCGCCTTATTTACCATATTGGAGGACCATATACCCACTGCTGAAAGGATGAGCATCAGACCCAGCATTAACACACTAAACAAGGTAATTTTATTTCTGACTGTCATGTCATTAATTGAAAATCTCTTCTTCATGGTAATTTCTCCTTTTTATGCTTGTTCTTCCTTGCGAACCTCTTCCATCGCCGTCACTATATCATCCTGCTTAATCAGCTTCTCTGGGTCAAGAAGGAGTGTCACCCTGTCTCCCGTCCTGGCAAGCCCGTAAACATACTTATTATGCTCATGCTCTTTCCTTCCCAGGGACGGCGGCGGTGCGATACTGTCCTCCGCAATGGTATCTACATCCGCTAACCGCTCCACGATCAGACCGATCATGGTTGATTTCACATCAATGACGATAATACACGTCCTGTCCGTATATTCACACGGTTCCATTTTAAACCTGACGCGAACATCAATCACAGGAATAATCTTGCCTCGGAGATTGATCAATCCCTTCACGTAATCTTCCACTTCAGGGATTGCCGCAATCGGCTGCATCGCAATGATTTCATTCACATAGCTGATGCTTATGCCGAAGAACTCTTTCCCTGTCTGGAATGTCATGAACATTCCTTTTTGGGAATCGTCTTCTTCCAACAGCTCTTCCGATTCGCCCATTTCCTCTTTTTTTAATAACTCTTCCGCCATGTACTATCTCCTTTCTCCGTCATGCATCAGCAATCCGGCAATATCCAGGATCAATGCAATGCTTCCGTCACCAAGCTGCGTACAGCCCGAGAGACCTTTGACCTTCCTGACGTAGGAAGGAATCGGTTTCACCACGATTTCCTGTTCCTGCAGCAGTTTGTCAATCAGCACGCAAACCTGACTGCCTTCATGTTCTAACACAACGATGATTCCTTCTTCAATCTTATCGTTTGAATCAGGCAGATCATACCTTTCATTCAGGCGGATAAAGGGATAACATTCCCCTCTCAGCACAATGTATTCCTCGCCGCTCGGCTCGCTGATGAGAGAATCTTCTCCCACCCTCACAAATTCCTTGATCGACGCCGTCTCAATTACAAACGGGGAATTACCTACCTGTACCACAATACCGTTGATAATCGCAAGCGTGAGCGGTATGACCAGAGTCATCTCCGACCCTTCAAACTCGACGCTGGAAATATCGAGCCTTCCGCTGATGGACTGGATGTTTTTCACTACCACGTCCATACCCACGCCTCTGCCGGAATACTCGGTTACCTCCTCCTTGGTGGAGAAGCCCGGCAGCGTAATAAAACGGAAAATTTCCTTATCCGTAAACTCGTTGATCGGCTTATTCTCAATCAGGCCCTTATCCAGCGCCTTCTGATACAGCTTCTCTTTATTCAGGCCCTTACCGTCATCCTTAACGCTGATATAAACCTTACCGCCCTCGTTCTTCGCCTCCAGTGTGATCTTTCCTTTCGACGGCTTGCCGACTGCGGTTCTGTCCGCCGGATCTTCCTCAATACCGTGATCCACGGAATTTCTCACAAGGTGCATCAGCGGGTCGGTAATGTGCTCGATGATGTTCTTATCCACTTCCGTGTTCTCACCGACCACCTCAAGCTCAATGTCCTTACCCAGCTTTCTGGACACGTCGAATACAATTCTGCGCATCTTCTGGAATGTATTGGTAAGGGGCATCATGCGCATCGACATAATGACTTCCTGCAGCTCCGTCGTAATCTTGGAAAGCTGCCCGGACGCTTTCTGGAAATTGGAAAGCTCCAGCCCCGGCACCTTCAGATCCGGATTCTGCAATACCACCGCTTCCGCAATAACCAGCTCGCCGATCAGATCCATCAGCGCGTCCATCTTCTCCACGTTCACACTGATAATGCTCTGCTGCTTGGGCTGGTTCTTCGCCAGCGTCTTACCCTTTCCGGCTTCCTTGGTCTTAACCACGTAATCGCCGGGCTTAGGCCCTTCCTTCTTTGCTTCTTTATTATTACCGTTATTCTCGTCTTTCGCAGCCACAGGCGCAGCAGCAGCCGGCTCTACTTCCTCTCTGCCGAACTCTCCGAGCGCTCTGCCATACTCCTCCTTGGAAAGCTCATCGAAATTGATCTCCTCCGCCTCGGAGCTGTCAATCAGCGCAATCACGTCTTCCTTGGAGCTTTTCGTCTGCAGCAGCATGTGAAAGCCCTCTGCCACAATCACATCGGCGCTGGCCTCATTCGAGAGGATATCGTCCGGTGTGTAAAGCAGATCCTCCGCCACCTCCTTTAGCGCATAGGTCGCCGAGTAGGCCCGCAGGTTACTCATCTGCGTATCGCTTCGGTAATGAATCGAAATCCGATAAAAATGACTGTCGTCACCCGCCACGGGCGTGATGTAGAACTGTGTCGGCTCTACATGCTTATTAGCCTGCGGCATCTGAATGCCCTGTTTTGTAATCTCGCCCTTTAAGCGGCCAAGAAACTCATCCAGATCTTCCACCAGCTGTTTCTCATCGCCATCCGGTGTGTCGCCGTTCTTCAGCTTATCGAGCTCGCCCGTCACAAAATCCGACACCGCAAGCACTTTCTCCACCAGCTCCATATGCGGCACGTCGTCCGGATGGGATTCTCTCAGGTAGTAAAACACATCCTCCAGTTTATGGGTCACTTTCGTGATGTTCTCATACATCAAAACGCCTGAGGAACCTTTAATGGTGTGCATGACGCGGAAAATCTCATTGATATCGGCATCATCGAAGCAATCAGCATCCTGTTTTTCCAATATTATGCCTTCCAGTTTCTCCAAAAGCTGTCCGCTCTCGTATAAGAACATGTCAAGCATACTTTCTGTGTTGAATTCTTCTGCCATATTTCCTCCTCATCTTAAGGATTTCCCAGATTTTCTAAATCAGCCCAAGCTTTGTTAATACCTTTTCAAACTTCTCCACATCTATCGGTTTCCCGGCATAGGCTTCGCATCCAAGCTCGAACGCCATCTTTACATTGCGTTCGTCATTCAGCGCCGTTGTCATAATGACCTTCACACGCTTGCTCTTGGGAATGCCCTTCTGCGCCTCGATATCGCGGATTGCCTTCAATACCTGATAACCGTCCATAACCGGCATCATTACATCCAGACATGCCAGATCGTAGGGCTCACCGTCTTCCAAGGCCATCATAAATGCATCCACGGCTTCTTCGCCATCCACCATCACGTCGCATTCTCCGTAACGTGAGAGCTGTTTATCCATAAACTTACGGCTGGCGAAGTCATCCTCTGCCAACAAAATCTTCATATACGCTCAGCTCCTTTCTTCAAAGTAATATCTATTTGCTCAACAGGTCGTAAACTTTTCCTGCAATTGCCGTAATCGGCGCCTGCTGCTGCACCGCCCCGATATCAAAAGCGACTTTCGGCATACCGTAGACGACACAGGTCGCCTCATCCTGTCCGACTGTCAGCGCCCCGGCGTTTCGCATCTCTAAAAGCCCCTTCGCGCCGTCAGCTCCCATACCCGTCAAAATCACGCCTACCGCTTTATTTCCCGCAGCCTTCGCTACGGAGCTGAACAGAACGTCCACGGACGGACAGTGTCCGCTCACCTTCTCCGTACCCCGGCATTCTACCTGATAGCCGTCGCCCACCTTGACTAACCGCATCTGCCTGTCACCCGGCGCAATCAGCACCTGTCCCTGCATAACCCGGTCGCCTGTCTGGGCCTCCTTCACAGCCACCTCGCACTGATTGTTCAGGCGGTCTGAATACATCTGTGTAAACCCGGGCGGCATATGCTGTACTATGACAACGCCCGGAATATCTCTCTTAAATCTCTTCACCACCTCAAAGATGGCTTCGGTTCCTCCCGTGGAAGCGCCGATCGCAACGATGCGGTCCTTGCCGCCAGCAACGGTAATATGACTGGAAACGGATGTGGTATCCACTCTCTTCAGTCTGCCCACCTTTGCGGTGGAAGCAATCTTTACCTTCGCCGCCAGCTCCTGCGTCAGGAAATTATTTAACTGCTCCCTTGTCAGGTTGGCCGGTTTATTTACAAAATCCACGGCACCCGCCTCGAGGGCGTCAAACACCTTATTATTCAACGCGCTTATCATAACTACAGGAAGCGGATATTGGGGCATCAGCCTCTTCAAAAACTCTATGCCGTTCATCCGCGGCATCTCCACATCCAAAGTCATAACATCGGGCTTAAACTTGAGTATCGCATCCCTTGCGGCATAGACATCCTCCACGTCCGCCACCACCTCAATGTTCGGATCAGAGTTCAGCCCCTGCACAAGGAGCTTGCGGAACATCAGCGAATCGTCCACAACCAACACTCTAATCGGTTTCATGTCCTGCCCTCCTATTTTCTGTAGATTGAGGGTTGCACATAATTAAATTTTACCATCTGTCGGTCCAGTCTCTCCGTCAACCCGATAAAGAGATAGCCGCCCGGCTCCATGTGATCATATATCCGGTTGATAAGCGGATATTTAATATCATCCTGAAAATAGATCATCACGTTCCGCAAAAATACAATGTGAAATTTCTTTTTAAACTGAATAGGGTCCATCAGATTAAACTGTTTAAAAATCACCTGTTTTTTCAGCTCATCCTTCACCCGGAACTCATCCTGACTGATCTGTTTAAAATAATGCCTCTTCCAGTTTACGGGCAGGGGCTCTATATCCTCCTTCAGATAAACGCCCTTGGAAGCATGCGACAAAACTTTCATGGAAATATCTGTCGCCAAAAGTCTGGTATCCCAGGCAGAATGCTCCATACCAAAAAAATCGTGAATAATCATAGCCAGCGTATATGGCTCCTCCCCCGTGGAGGAAGCGCCACACCAGACCCTCAGATCCTTTGTCCCCATCGCCTTGGATTTGGCCCAGGGAAGCGCCACATCCTTCATAAAATCAAAATGTTCGCTTTCCCGCATAAAATATGTATGGTTCGTGGTCAGAATATTAATCAGGTCCGTGGCCTCGCTGCCCTTCGGATTATGCTCTACTTTCGCCATAAACTCGTTATAGTTCGCGTAGCCGTTGCGGACCAGATAGTTCTCCAGACGTCCGCCCACCAGAACCCTTTTCTGACTCAGGTCAATGCCATAATGCTGTTTTACATAGTTAACTATTCGGTGAAACTCGTTGTCGGTAATCACTTCTTCCGCCTCCCTAAATTACCATCTTTTATTAAATCATACAATTCAATAAAAGTCAATTTGTTCTCATCCTGCTCCAGAGCTTATTGAACACCTGTACCACGTCCGGATCGTAGTACGAGCCGCTCCTTTCGCTGATTCTCTTCTGTCCTTCTTCCGGGGTACAGGCGGCCCCCTCATGCTTCGGCGCCGTCATTTCGTCAAAGTCGTTCGCCACAGCCGCAATCCGCGCTTCCAGCGGAATCTCACCGCCTGACAGGGCCGGGTACCCGGAACCGTCCCAATGTGCGTGATGGCATCTGGCAATCTGCCTCGTCATCTCCAGCGCGCCGCCGCTCTCCTGGTCCGCACCGAATTCTCCGATTACTTCGTCACCAAATTCCGTGCATTTTTTAATGTATTCCAATTTCTGCCTGTCCGGTCCGCCGTCGTCTGCGATCTCCTCACACGACATAAGGAATCTTCCCACGTCGTGAAGTCTGGCCGCATTGCCGATGTTCTCCACAAAATCATCCGTCACTACGTCCTCATAGACCGGTGAGAACTGCATTCCCTGCGCAAGGAGCTTACAGTTGTAACCCACATTGCTCCGATGCGTCCCCTGATCATCCTTCTTTTTCATAATCCTTGAGAGCGCCCGCAGCACATTGGCATGCTCTCTCTCAATCTGGTTCTTCTGATCCTCCACAAGGCGGTGCATCATGCGGTTATAGTCCGCCATCTCCTGCCGCATGCGGTAGCTGCTTAAGTGATTGTTCACCCGCATCAGAACCTCAATATTATCAAAGGGCTTCGGTATAAAGTCCACGGCTCCCGCCAGAAATGCCTCCTCCTTCTCCTTGCTGGTATTTAATACCGTAATAAAGATAAAGGGGATATCCCTGGTGGCCTGATCGCTCTTTAACATCCTGCAGAACTCCAGCCCGTCGATCTCGGGCATGGACAAGTCCGAAAGTATGAGATCCGGTCTGGTCTGCTTCATCAGCTCCAACGCCTCCTGCACGCTGAGAGCCGTCATTGCCTCATACCCCTCATGTGTGAGAATGTTTTCCAGAATGGTCACATTCACACTGATATCATCCACAATCAGAATGGCAGGCGCGTTTTTCTTAACATTTTCTGACTCCATCGCTTTCCTCCTTAATAGCTGTCCGGCCTGTGCGGAACGGCTATTCTCCTGCTACTCTAAGTTCCACAGATCTCCGATCCGCTCTGTAATCGCATCCTTCAATCTGCCGTACATATCCATGCTCTTGTCGTAATTGGCTTTTCTGATCGCCATCTCCATACGCAGCTCCTGCCGCTTCAGATCCTCATCCCCCGACGACTCGAGCAGCGTCTTAAGCGTAGAAGCCAGAAGCTCCGCCTTATCCCACGCGCCCATTTCAATGGAAAGCACCAGCTTATCCATACGTTTCTTTAACTCTTCCCTGTTTTCCGCCTCTCCGAACTGCATGAGACGGTCCACATTCTGTCCTTCTCCTTCTTTCATGTACTCGGACCAGTTCACATAGACCTGACTCTGCTTGTCGTCGAGTACCTGCTCGCTCTTGAGCTTCACGGAAAAAGAAAACGTACTTCCCTTTCCCTTTTCGCTCTCCACATGGATATCGCCGTGCATCAGCTCCACGAGCTGCTTCGTGATGGCAAGCCCCAGCCCCGTTCCGCCGAAACGCCTCGTAATGGAGGCGTCCACCTGACTGAAACTCTGGAACAGGCGGTCCTGCTCCTTCTGGGAAATGCCGATGCCGCTGTCCCTCACCATAAAGAACAGCTCCACCTCGTCATTGACCCTTCTGGTCATCCCGACCACCAGATTGACATAGCCCACCATGGTAAACTTGATGGCGTTTGACAGCAGATTATTCAGAATCTGCACCAGACGAAGCTCGTCGCCGATCAGCTTGCGCGGAATCTTCTCATCAATATCCACGCTCATGTGAAGTTCCTTCTTATTCACTACCGCACTGTGGGTTGCGACCACCTTATCTATCATTTCCTGAAAATCAAAGGGCTTTTCGTCTATCACGAATTTGCCGGATTCCAGCTTCGCAAAGTCGAGGATATCATTGATAATCGTCAGCATGTTGTCGCAGCAGCTCAGAACGATATCGAGCGTCTTTTTCTGCCCCGGGTCCGTAACCTCCTCCACAAGCTCCATCACATGCCCCTTGATCCCGTTCACGGGCGTGCGCAGCTCATGGGTCACGTTCGCCGTAAATTCATTTCTGGACCGGTTGTTCTCGCTCTCCTTCTCCTTCAGCTCGCGTATCCGCATGTTCAGATTTTTCTGCGCAGAAATATCCTCCGCAAGAAGCAGATAGGCATCCATCCCATCTTCCGGGAAAATACGGACATCGACAGAGAAACAGGAGTTATTGCTCCTGTACATCGTCATCTCGTTGACGCCCTTCATACTCTTTTTTACAAAGGTAATAAACCCGTCCGGCGAGTTCGGAAAATCCTGCCGGAATATCTGGGACATACTGCACCTTGTCAGTTTATCCCTGTCGTATTCCAATCTGGCCGCCGCCGTCTGATTTCCGTAAAGTATGTTGCCCTCCTCGTTGAAGAGCAGGACAAGTTCCATCGTTTCATCCGCAATACGGGAATTTAACCATTCAAATTCCATGCCAACCTCCTTACGGAATCACACTTACGGAATATTTTCATTGATAATGTCGATAAACTGCTCGTATACCTTTTTGATCTCCTGCCACAGCTCGTTCGCACGGGCTGCGTCCACCTCCTCGGCCGCTTTGTTCCTAAGCTCTTCCACCAGCTCCGAAACACTGTTAAAAATAGGAGTAAGGCCGAGATTTCCCACTACGCCCTTTAAGGCGTGGGCACACTTATAAGCTTCCTCGAAGGCGCCCGCCTCCAAATTCGTCCCCAGATTCGCGTAATTCGGATCGTTTGGAAATTTTCCGAGGAACTTCTGGTAAATCGCATCGTTCCCCATAAACCGTTTCAGGGTAGTCTCCACATCCGCCCCGCATTCCTCTAACTGCTGTCTGAATTTGTCGTCCATAACACCCTTTCCTTTCCGTCAAATTTGTGATAATTAAGAAGACTGCAAAACACAGAAATTTTGTTTTACAGCCTTCGTCGTCTGATCTATAACGTAAAATTAAACATATTGATCACTTCAACAATATTGAAGAAATCTTCCTTAGCGAGCTTAAAGCACTCTATCACATCTTCCGAAAACTGTCCACATTCCCCATTTAAGATCATCTGATATGCCTCAGCATTGCTGTATGCACTCTTATATACCCTCTCGCTCACCAGCGCCTCGTACACGTCGGCAATGGATACGATCTGTGCGCTGATCGGTATCTCGTCTCCGGCCAGATGATCCGGATATCCTCTGCCGTCTGCCCTCTCGTGATGATAACGACATATTTCGTAGCAATACTGATAAAACTCGTCCGGATAGGCGGGCTTAAAGGATTCCAGAATTTCACAGCCTATCGTGGTATGCGTCTTCATAATCTCGAATTCTTCCTCTGTCAGCCTTCCGGGCTTTAACAGAATGGAATCGGGTATACCGATCTTACCTACGTCATGAAGCGCGGAAGCCCTCGCGATCTGGTCGATCTGTACCGGCGTAAGCCCGTACTTCGGGAAATATTTCGCAAGGTATTTCAAAAGGATTCTCGTCAGGTACTTAATCCGCTTGACATGATCTCCCGTCTCAACGCTTCTGAACTCCACCACGGAGCCAAGGGCGTCGATCATGAACTCGTTGTTCTCACGGATCGCCTTCTCCTGCTCCCGAATCGTCACTTCCTGCTCTTTCAGCTTAATTTCCAGATTTTTCTTGCTCTGGTAAAGCTCAATGATGTTGTTCGCACGCCTTTTGATGATCGCCGACTCAAAGGGCTTGTGCATCACGTCCGCAATGCCGTACTCGTATGCCTTCTCCTCGCTCTCCTGAGGCGTCATGCTGGTAATCAGGATGACCGGAATCTTCTCCAGAAGAGCTTTCTCTTTCATGTAATCAAGCACACCGAAGCCATCCATGACCGGCATAATAACGTCGAGCAGTATCAGCGCGATATCGTTATTCCTTTCTATCGCCTCAATCGCTTCCATTCCATTGGGCGCTTCCACGATATCATAATCAGCGTCAAACATCAGGCTGAGTATCGTTCTGTTTACTTCCTCGTCGTCTACGATCAGTATTTGCTCTCTGGTTGCGTTTTCGCTCATATGCTCCGATCAATCCGCCTGCAGACGGCGGATCTTCTCCCTCCTTTTTCCCTGATTTTCTATGTAATATTTTTCATCAACATACAATGAACAAATTATACATTTTTTTGCCGGGAATGTCAACGGGGTCCTTTTGTTCATGCCTGCTTTTTCGCTCCTCCCCAGACTGGATTTTTCTTCCTTTTCTTCGCAAATTATGCCGCGTTTTCTACAATCTGTTCTTTTATCTTGACACTCCCATGCCGATTATAGTATTTTATGGATACTTACAGCCTTTGCGTATATTATGTAAACTTACTTCCAAACAACATTTACACCATAGGAGGCACTGAGACATTCATGCAGACGTTAAAAAAAATAATCGGCCGCTATATGCAGTCCGTCACCCTTTTTCTGGTAATTGTTCTTCTGGCTCTCTTTTTATATATCCAGATCATCCACGAACGGAAACAGGCCTGCGAAACCGCCGCGGAAACCTTCAGCCGGATCGAACAGCTTCTGGAAAAAAATCAGGAGGAGCTGGTTGAAACCAAAAAGACCTACCGGCAGACCTGTCTGCACAACGCGGAAGCCATCTCCTACATCCTTGAAGACAATCCTTCCATCCTAAACAGCATAGCGGAGCTGAAGAAAATTGCCGCTCTTATGGAAGTCGATGAAATCCACATTTTCGACTCCACAGGATGCATTTATGCGGGGACCCACCCGGAATACTTTGGCTACACTTTTGACTCCGGCGAACAGATGATGTTTTTCAAACCCATGCTCACAGACAAATCCCTGCGCCTCGTGCAGGAAATCACCCCCAACACGGCGGAGAAGAAGCTGATGCAGTACTCCGCCCTGTGGAGCCGGGACGGAAACTTTATTGTTCAGGTGGGCATGGAACCGGTCAATGTACTTAAGGCGACCGAAAAAAATGAGCTTTCCTATATCTTTTCGCTGCTCCGCGTCAACCCGCACGTCAATTATTACGCCGTCAACAGGGAAACCGGGGAAATTGTCGGCGCCACCGACCTGCCCGGTGTGGGCAGGAACCTATCGGAAATCGGACTGGATCTCAGCATGGTGGCCATATACCAAAACGGCTTCCTCGCAAGTGTAAACGGGGAACGGTCCTTCTGTGTATTTAAGGAGGCCGGCGAAAACTATATCGGGCGCGTCATCTCCTGCCGGAATCTGTACCAGCGCATCCCTCCCACCATGGCAGCGCTTGCGGTCTGCCTGATTACCATTGCAATGATTCTGTCCTATGTGGTTACCCGGTATATGAACCGGTATGTTGTCGAAGGTATTCAAAGCATTAACGATAAGCTGCACAGCATTGCCCTGGGGAATCTGGATGAGATCGTCGACATTCGGAGCAGCGTGGAATTTTCGGAACTGAGCGGCTATATCAACCGCATGAAAAAGAGCATTCTGGACAACAACCGCAAGATGTCCTATGTCCTTGGCAAGACCAATATGTACATCGGTGTGTACGAATATAACCAGCACATGAAAAGAGTCCGCATAACCGAGCATGTCCCCAAAATCCTTGCCCTGGAGGCCGGCGAGGCCGAACGGCTTTCTGCGGATTATACGGTTTTCCGGGAATTTATTGCGGACCTGCGCCAAAATCCCGTCGCTGATGAAACCTGTGTATATTCGTGCCGGGACCGCTATGTCAAGCTGGAGGAAATCAGTGATGAGGAGGAGATTTTCGGCGTCATTATCGATGTGACGGAAGAAATTGAAAAACGCAGAAAGATAGAAGCCGAGCGGGACTTCGATCCGCTGACCGGCCTGTACAACCGCCGGGGCATGGAACGGAAGCTGTCCGCCCTGTTTAGCGAACCGGAGACGCTCGGCCACAGCATGATTGTCATGGCCGACGCGGATAACCTGAAAGTAATCAACGATACCTACGGCCACGACGCGGGAGACGTCTATCTGCAGGAAATCGCCGGCCTGTTCCGGGATTTCGGGTCAGGGAACTGCGCCGCCGCCAGACTCGGCGGCGACGAGTTCCTGTTATTCTTATACCAATATGGAAGTGAACAGGAATTATCTGATGCTGTCGCGCTTTTGACGGATTTGCAGAACAACAGCTTTGCAAATCTGAACGACCGGTTACGGGTTCCTCTCCGCTTTTCCTTCGGCTGCAGCCTGACCGGGCAGTCCACGGACTACGAAAAGCTGATGAAGGAAGCGGACGAAAGAATGTATGAAGACAAAAGGGAACGGAAAAAATAAAAATGCTAATTACTCTCCATCGCCTTAGCCACATCCGCCTCGCAGCTTCTCATGGCCTGAATCGTCCTGTCAAACAGATCGTCCAGCTCCCAGCCGAGCATCTCCGCTCCCTGGGAGATAATTTCCCGGGAACAGCCCGCCGCGAACTTCTTGTCCTTAAATTTCTTTTTCAGGCTCTTGACCTCCATATCCATGGTGCTTTTGGAAGGACGCATCAGCGCACAGGACCAGATCAGGCCCGTCAGCTCGTCGGCCGCAAAAAGCACCTTCTCCATCTCCAGCTTCGGTTCCTCCTCACTGCAGATGCCATAGCCATGGGAGCAGACCGCATAAATCATATCTTCACTCACGCCGCCCTCGCGCAGAAGCTCAGGCGCCTTCTTACAGTGCTCCTCCGGGTAAAGTTCAAAGTCGATGTCGTGCAGAAGCCCGGTAATGCCCCAGAACTCTTCTTCCGCCCCATAGCCCAGCTCTTTCGCATACCACCGCATCACGCCTTCCACGGTGAGGGCATGCTGGATATGGAACGGTTCCTTGTTGTACTTTTTCAGTAGCTCTAACGCCTGCTCACGGGTCACGCTGCTCTTCTTCGCCTCGCCGCCCGCCGGTTTCTTCGCGGCTTTTGCCGTGTCGGAGGGTTTCTTGTCCAGACTCTTCATGGTCGGGAAAAGTAACACATCACGAATCGCGGGAGAGTTGGTAAGCAGCATCACCAATCTGTCAATGCCGTACCCGATGCCGCCCGTAGGGGGCATACCGATCTCCAGCGCGTTCATAAAGTCTTCGTCCGTGGTGTTTGCTTCCTCGTCGCCTGCCGCAAGCGCCGCCTCCTGCGCCCTGAAACGTTCCCTTTGGTCGATGGGGTCGTTTAACTCGGAATAGGCGTTGCACATCTCCCTTGCCGTGATAAACAGCTCAAACCGCTCCACATAATCCGGCTTGTCCGGCTTTCTCTTCGTAAGGGGCGATATCTCCACGGGATGATCCATGACAAAGGTGGGCTGTACCAGATGCTCTTCCACAAATTCCTCGAAGAAAAGGTTGATAATATCCCCTTTGGTATGGCGCTCCTCGTAATGCACGTTTTTTTCGTCCGCCAGCTTCTTTGCCGCCGCGGTATCGGGCACTTCGTCAAAGTCGACGCCCGTATACTTTTTCACGGCCTCCACCATGGTGATCCGCTCGAAGGGCTTACCCAGATCAATCTCCACATCCCCGTAAGGCACGGTGGTGGTGCCGCAGACCTCTTTCGCCACATGCCGGAACATGTTCTCGGTCAGATCCATCATCCCATTGTAATCGGTGTACGCCTGATACAGCTCCATCAGCGTAAACTCGGGATTGTGCCTGGCGTCCAGTCCCTCGTTCCGGAACACACGTCCAATCTCGTAGACGCGCTCCATACCGCCCACAATCAGTCTTTTCAAATATAATTCCAGAGAAATGCGAAGCTTCACATCCTCGTCCAGTGCATTGTAATGGGTCTCGAAGGGTCTTGCCGCCGCGCCGCCCGCATTGGACACAAGCATGGGCGTCTCCACCTCCAGAAATCCCTGACCATCCAGATAACGTCTGATCGCGCTGATGATCCTGGAGCGCATAACGAAAGTCTTTTTCACGTCCGCGTTCATAATCAGATCCGTGTATCTCTGGCGGTAACGGATATCCGTATTTACCAGACCATGATACTTCTCCGGAAGGATCTGCAAACTTTTTGACAGCAGTGTCACAACCCGCGCATGAACGGATATCTCGCCGGTTTTGGTCTTAAAAACTTCACCCTCGACGCCCACTATGTCACCCACGTCATATTTTTTGAAATCGGCATAAGGCTCCTCGCCCACGCTGTCTCTCGCCACATAGACCTGAATATCGCCCTGCAGATCCTGCACGTTGCAGAAGGACGCCTTACCCATAACGCGCTTGCTCATTACGCGGCCCGCAACGGACACGCTTTTCCCTTCCATCGTGTCAAAATGATCCGTGATTTCCCGACTGTGATGCGTTACGTCATATTTTGTGATCTGAAAAGGATCTTTGCCCGCCTCCTGCAAAGCCGCAAGTTTCTCTCTTCTCACCTTCAAAAGCTGGTTAATATCCTGTTCCTGCTGTTTATTCTGTGTATCCGCCATACTGCCGCCCTTTCTCCAAAATGGTCACTTCCCCACAGGGTTTAATTCGACCGCTGTATCTCCAAAACCTTATACTTAATGACTCCCGCCTGTGTCTCCACCTCTACCGTTTCGCCGACTTTGCTGCCGATCAGCGCCTTACCCACAGGCGACTCGTTGGAAATCTTTCCTTTTAAGCTGTTCGCCTCTGTGGAGCCTACGATCTTATAATCCAATTCCTCATTGAACTCCACATCCAGTATCTTTACCTGACAGCCGATATTGATCTTGTCGAGGTCCACCTCGTCCTCCACCACGACCTCGGCATTTTTCAGAATTTTCTCCAACTCATCAATTCTTGCCTCAATGTCGCGCTGCTCGTCCTTGGCCGCATCGTACTCCGCGTTCTCGGAGAGGTCGCCCTGCTCTCTGGCCTCCTTGATTTTCTGGGCCACTTCCTGACGCTTTACAACCTTTAAATCATGTAACTCCTCCTCGTACTTGCGCAAGCCCTCATACGTCAAAATATTCTTTTTCTCCTGCATGGTAAAAATCTTCCTTTCCCCGATTATACTATCGCAATGCGCGCTCGAAAAATCTCCGATTTTCCTCGCTCGCGGGCATTCGCCCTATCACTTCACAATCTGTCAAAATCGCCTGCGAGCAGTCATTTTGCCATCTTGTTCCGTGGCACTGCTCATTGCTTTCGCGTACATTTTTCTATCATAACCACTTTTTACTATAGTGTCAAGATATTTGAGGGGCGATACATAGAGAATCCGGCCGTTTTTTCCGGCGCAGTTCTGCTCCTTTTCCGGGTGGGAAGTCAAATCCGCATAGACCGTCTGTTCCTCCCGCTCGACTCTGGGATGCCTCGGCGTATCCGCAAAGTCCAGAATCACCCCGCCGCATCTTTCCCTGCCGCAGCGAAGTCCTTCCTCCGAAGCCAGATAGGGCTTCATGCAGGGCACAAGTCCGTATTCGTATCCATATGTCTCCAGCTCATCCGCCGCCTCCTCCCAGATATCCGTTTCCTCCACCTCTTCATAATGAAAGCTGAGGCTGTTGATTCTGGGCAGATAGGGTGCAAGCAGCAGTCGCGTCATCTCCATCTGCCAGTCGGTATCCTCCGGTCTGCCGAGCAGCACGTTTACCCTGCCCCTCTGCAGCAGACAGTCAGCGGCAAAGGATGCAAGCAGCGCGGCGGACAGTCTTTCCAGCGTCTCCCGGCGCGGCTCCCAGCGTTTCTTCCGTTCTTCTGACACCAATGTCATAATCTGAGGGTGGAGAAACGCGTCTGCCATTCCCGGCGCGCTGTTTAGCACAGCCGCCATCGCTTCCGCCAAGGCCTCCTGCGGCCACGGTTTCTTTCTATAGTAGAACTGTGGAACCGGACAGTCCACGGGCACAAAGAAGCCGCCCGCATCCTCCGCCTGCAAAACCTTTCCCGGCAGGGAAACGCCCTCCCACCAGTGTCTCTTGGCAGCGGTCATTTTATACATATCCTGCATGGGATGAAAATAGACAATGCTCTGCGTTTCCATCGTGTTCGCTCCTGTGCCTGTCTCCTGTTCTGACACAGTATATGTCTTTACGGGCGCAGGAATACCATCCAAATTCCGGCCGGGAAGTTACATGGATTCCACCAGCCGTCTGATTTCCTCAAAGCTCTCCGCCTGATTTACGCTGCCCCTGAGTCTGGCGGAGCCGGGCAGACCCGCCGTATACCAGGAAAGATGTTTTCGCATTTCCCGCACGCCGGTATATTCTCCTTTTATTTCGAGTTGAAGCGCGGCATGGCGCAGAATCATTTTCTTCTTCTCCTCCATGGGCGGCGCAGGCAGTACCCGTCCGTCCTCCAGCCAGGCGGCAATCTGCCCGAACAGCCACGGGTTCCCTCTTGCGGCACGTCCGATCATCACGCCGTCACAGCCGGTCTGCACAAGCAGCCTTTTGGCGCTCTCCCCGTCCGTCACGTCGCCGTTTCCGATCACGGGAATGGTGACCGCCTCCTTTACCCTGGCTATGATCTCCCAGTCCGCCTCCCCGCTGTAAAACTGTTCTCTGGTTCTGCCGTGCACAGCCACAGCCGCGGCTCCCGCGTCCTCCGCAATCTTCGCGATCTCCACCGCATTGACATGGGCCTCGTCAAAGCCCTTGCGGATTTTCACCGTAACAGGCTTCTTTATGGCCTTTACCGTGGCGGCAATGATCTTTCCCGCAAGCTCCGGCTCCCGCATCAGGGCCGAGCCTTCCCCGTTGTTCACGATCTTCGGCACAGGGCAGCCCATGTTGAGGTCCAGCACGGCAAAGGGACGCTCCTCCATCCGCCTGGCCATCTCGCTGACGATCTTCGGGTCTGAACCGAACAACTGCAGGGAAACCGGGCCTTCCTGCGGATGAACCGCCAGAAGCCCCTCCGTATTTTTATTGCCGTACATAATGGCCTTGGCGCTCACCATTTCCATCCCGCAAAGTCCCGCTCCCTGTTCGCTGCACAGCAAACGAAATGGCAGGTCTGTCACGCCTGCCATGGGAGCCAGTATGAGATTATTTTCCAATGTAACACCGCCTATCGTAAGCGGTTTCAGTAGATGGCCCATGTCCTTTTTACCAATCCTCCCTGTCAAATGCTTAAACTGCCATTGAAACAGCCGTCTTTCATGCCGCTTTTCAATCCGTCTCCGGTATCGGCTCGTGGAGAATAAACACCCGGTAGTACAACTGCAGGGCCTCCAGCATCTCCTGTCTGTTCCTGCGGATCTCACCCACCAGAAGACCGCTGCTGATCTCATCGTAGAGCAGATCGTTCTCCTCCGCGTCCGTCTCCAGGGAAATGCTGCCGTCCTCCTCAAAAACAATGGTGAAGATACCGCCCACCTCCTCCGTGAAAAGCACGCAGATGATATGCAGCTCATCTTTGATCGACTGGGGTATCTTGTCAAATTTCTCATTAAAATAATATTTCTGCTCGTAGGCATTCGCGCCGCAGAGCACGATTCTGTTATCTTTCATATTACTCCTCATGCCGGTCTCTTCCCACACTAGACATACCCGTACAGCCCGCGGACTGACACCTCTCCGGCATAAACCAGCGTGCGCTCCCCGTCTTCCCGCTCCACGACCAGCTCCCCCGTGTCAGTGATCCCGCGCGAAATCCCGGTGTACTCTCCCGCCGGATCGAGCACCCGCACCGCAGCGTCCCTGCCAATCAGCCGGGACTCGTAGCGCTGCTTTAATCCGGACAGACAAAACGACCGCTCAAAGGTTTCATAGTCCGCCTCAAACCGGGCCAATATCCGCTCCAGAAGAACCGCGCGGTCTACCGTCTTTCCACACTCCATTTTCAGGGACGTGGCCGTCCGGCGGAGCTCCTCGGGAAAATCCGCCGGACCGTTCTGATTCACATTCACACCCACGCCCGCCACCAGAAACTGGATCTCATTCATCTCCGGCGTCATGCTCATCTCCGTCAGAATGCCGACTACCTTTTTCCCGTTCACCACAATGTCATTCGGCCATTTGATACCCGTATCAAGACCTGTCACCTCGTGAATCGCCTCGGCCACGGAAAGCGCCATCACCAGCGTAATCATAGAAGCCTTGTCCGGGGCAAAGGCCGGACGGATAACAATCGTAAAATAGACGGAACAACCCGCCGGAGACTCCCACGATCTGCCCCTGCGGCCCCTGCCCGCAGTCTGCCTGTCAGCCACCACCGTCGCACCGTGGGGCGCACCTTCTTCCGCAAAACGTTTGGCGTCAGGGTTCGTGGAACCGGTGGACTCAAAAAAGTAAAGCTTCTTTCCCGCCCATTTTGTGTGAAGCCTGCTGGCGATCTCGCTCTCCGAATATACGTCCGCCGGACTCTCCACCAGACGGTATCCGCGGCTTGGCACCGATTCGATCCGATACCCCTCCTCCTTCAGCTGGTTAATCACCTTCCAGACCGCCGTACGGGAAACGCCAAGACGCTCACAGAGCTGCTGCCCCGACACATAATCCCCGCTGCTTCGCAGGCATGTTAAAATATCGGATCTGTCTGTTTTCATGCACCTTTCTCCTATACGCCGCCCAGCGTCACGGCCATAACCGCCTTGATGGTGTGCATACGGTTCTCCGCCTCGTCAAACACAATGGACTGGGGCGACTCAAACACCTCGTCCGTCACTTCCAGCTCCGCCATGCCATACTTTTCACCGATCTCCCTGCCGATTCCGGTCAGATGGTCGTGAAATGCGGGCAGACAGTGCATGAATACCGCATCCTTTCCTGCCAGGGCCATCGCCTCCGCATTGACCTGATAAGGCGCAAGATCATGAAGCCTCTCCTCCCAGATCTGCTCCGGTTCGCCCATGGACACCCACACATCCGTGTATACCACGTCGGCTCCCGTCACCCCTTCCGCTACGTCCTCTGTCAGACGGATGGAGCCGCCGTTTTCTTCCGCAATCTCCCGGCAGGTTTTCGTAAGAGCCTCCTCCGGGAAATATTTTTTATCGGTACAGGCCGTGAAGTGCATCCCCATCTTGGCACATGCCACCATTAAGGAGTTTCCCATATTGTAACGGGCGTCGCCCATGTAAGTCAGCTTAATGCCTTTTATGCGGCCGAAGTGCTCCCTGATGGTCAAAAGATCAGCCAGCATCTGGGTCGGATGAAACTCGTTGGTCAGACCGTTCCATACGGGCACGCCCGCGTATTTCGCAAGCGCTTCCACAATCTCCTGCCCGAAGCCACGGTACTCAATCCCCTCATACATGCGCCCCAGAACCCTCGCCGTGTCAGCGATGCTCTCCTTCTTGCCGATCTGGGAACCCGACGGGTCCAAGTATGTAGTTCCCATACCCAGATCATGGGCCGCCACCTCAAAAGCACAGCGGGTTCTGGTGCTGGTCTTTTCAAAAATCAGCGCCACATTTTTTCCCCGCAGCCTGTCCACAGGGATTCCCTTCTTTTTCCTGTCCTTCAGATCCTCCGCCACATCCAGCATATACAGAATTTCCTCCGGCGTAAAATCCAGAAGCTTTAAAAAATTACGTCCCTTCAAATCCATGATACCGTATCCTCCTTATGTAGTCCGCTTTCTGACTCTGCTTATATCGTATACGCAGACGCGCAAAACCTCAACAGGACGGGTCTACAGAGCCGTCCTGTCGTTTTTGTCATTGTGTGATTTTTCCGATTTCCCTATTTTAAAATCTCTTTTGCAGAAGCCGCAAGTCCCGCAAGTCCCTGAATCTCCGAAGGAATGATAATCTTCGTCGCCTGACCGTCAGCCGCTTTCTCAAATGCCTCAAGGCTCTTGATCTTTAAGACTGCCTCATCCGCACCGGCCTCACGGATCA
Source organism: uncultured Lachnospiraceae bacterium (assembly GCA_947176065.1). GTDB lineage: Bacteria > Bacillota > Clostridia > Lachnospirales > Lachnospiraceae > UBA3282. The sequence continues at coordinate 39,073 of CAMWPB010000023.1, forward strand.
TACGGATACCGTCAGCCGTAGCCTTCTGTACCTTCAAAATCGCCTCCGCTTCACCTTCCGCCTCACGGATCATCTTCTCCTTTTCGGCTTCCGCACGCAGAATCGCGGACTGTTTCTCGGCCTCCGCCTCCAGAATCGCGGACTCCTTCTGACCCTCTGCCACGAGGATGGTGGACTTCTTCTCACCTTCCGCACGCAGGATCGCCTCACGGCGCTCACGCTCCGCCTTCATCTGTTTCTCCATGGCGTCCTGAATAGCCGCCGGAGGAATGATATTCTTAAGCTCCACACGGTTCACCTTGATCCCCCAGGGATCTGTCGCAATATCAAGGGAAGCGCGCATCTTCGTATTAATCACCTCTCTGGATGTCAGCGTCTGGTCAAGCTCCATCTCACCGATGATATTACGGAGCGTTGTCGCCGTCAGATTCTCGATCGCCATAATCGGGTTCTCTACGCCGTAAGCAAAAAGCTTCGGGTCCGTAATCTGGAAAAAGACCACCGTGTCGATCCGCATGGTAACGTTATCCTTGGTAATCACAGGCTGGGGCGCGAAATCCACCACCTGCTCCTTCAAAACGACTCTTTTCGCCACCGTATCAATAAAAGGCACCTTGATGTGCAGACCCACAGACCATGTCTGCTGGTATGCACCCAGCCTCTCCACCACATATGCGTGCGCCTGCGGCACGATCTTGATGCAGGACATCAGGATGATCACCGCCAGAATTAAAACAACTACTAACGCAATAACTCCACCCATTTTTAAATACCCCCTATTCTCTCTGCCGCCAACCGGCTTTGCGTTTTTTCTTCCACTATCAGTTTCACGCCGTCGATGGCAAGCACGATCACCACCGTTCCCACAGACAGGGGCACGTCGTCGCTCTTCGATCTGGCCGACCACTCCATACCGCCCACGTTAACCTGTCCGATTCCCTGCATGTTATCAATCTCACTGATGACAATGGCCTGCCGCCCCACAAGGCTCTCCGCGTTCGTCCGCACCCTGTCCTTGTTAAAATACTTCACCGCAAGGGGCCTTGTAAAAAACAGGAGCAGTCCCGATACCACAAGGAACAGGATCACCTGTAATGCAACCGGCAAATGTAACAGGGACGCCAGCGTAGCCACCAGCGCACCGCCCGCAAACCAGACCGTGGTAAGTCCCATCGTCAAAAGCTCTATCACAACCAGCGCCACAAGGATGACCAGCCATACCACTGTCATGTTTAACGCCTGTATATCCATCGTGATTCCTCCCCTGCCGTTAGCATCGCACTCGCAAACCCGCGCTTACGCGCTCAATGTCCGATTACATCGGACGTTTGCTCATTATATACCGCGAAGAATCTTCGATTCTTCTGAAAAACAAATGCCGCTTCGCGTCGCTTGTTTTTCTATTGCAACTATTACATTATCTCATATTATCCCAAAAGTGGCAAGGGTTATCAATTTACCAGAAGACCTGGCGATCGATCAGCAGACCTTCGTGGTTGCCTGCGCGCCTGAAATGGGTGGCATCGCCCACGTTCGTCTCGCCGTTGATCGCGGCTCTGGCCGCCTCCCAGCAGCTTTCCGGAATATCGCCGCCGTACACTCTGGCCACCTTGCCGTTTAGTGCGGGGGTAAACTGTCCCGACGCAAATATAACACCTGATATTGTATTCGGATAAGCCGCGCTCCTGACACGGTTCATAACCACAGCGCCTACCGCCAGTTTGCCGTTGTAAGTCTCGATACCCGCCTCGCAGAAGATCAGTGCCGCCAGCAGTCTGGTGTCGTCACCGCCCACTACCACGGCTCCCCTGTTGGCCGTGAGCTTCGCTTTCCGCTCTTCCTCTTCTCTCTTCTGGATCGCAATCAGCGTCTCGCCCTCGTCGATATGGAAGTCAATATCCACATACTCCGCCGAAACATAGCCGGTCTCACCCTCGTAATCCACGCTGATCCATTCCTCATCAAGCACCTCGATGATTTCCAGCTCCTCATCCCGTGGAATAAAACCTACTGCCTCCGCCTCTGTCTCCGGATCCTTCCTCACGCAGAGCGTATCCGTCTCAATCTGTACAATGAGGTTCCCCACCTCATTTGCCAGCGTCTCGGCGTCCTCTCCAAAAAGCAGATAGTCGTCGCTTGCCCAGCCGACAAGATCCCCGCTGCGGAGTCTTGTCCAGCCATCTTTCCTCTCCAATATTCTGCCGCCGCAGTCCTTATAGAGCAGGCCGACCTTTTCGGATTCCCCGTCAGCCTCCGCACGCACATTCATGGCCACCTGTACGTTAGCCATAACCAGATCCGTCTCTTTTTGTGCACCGTTTGCTTCTGACACTTCTGTCAGTTCTCGAATTGCGTCTTCATTCGCCGCCTTTCCCGTAGGATCTACAATCTGAGACACGCCCACATTCAACGAATCCAGATATTCATTCCTGCTGGTAGCCTGTACATCCAAAGACAGACCGCATAAACATATCCCAAGAATCAAACCGGCGAGCAGAAGTCTATACCCTTTCCGCATAAACATCCCTCCATCTTCATCCATACGGGAAATATTTCATTCCCATGAACCAAAAAGACAAAGATTGTTACAAAATTGTTACAGTTTGGTTAAGTATGGATTATTTTAGCAAAACGCCTATTCTTTGTCAAGTTTATACAATTTGGCCCTGTTTTATCTCTATATTTTGTTACTATTTTTTTACAAAACACAAGATGTTCCGACGTAATTCCTGTGGAGACATTTATTCCGTTCAGCCGCGCCCATTCGCAAAACCGCACCTTCGATCCGGCTGAACTGGAATCACAGGTTTCTTGATTTCTCCACTGTGGCCAGCAGCGCGTTCATCACCGCGCCGCGGAAGGCGGATTCCTCCAGCACACGCAGTCCTTCTATGGTAGTGCCTCCCGGAGAACACACCATATCCTTCAGCTCTCCCGGGTGCTTTCCTGTTTCCAGCACCAGCTTCGCGCTTCCATAAACCGCCTGCGCCGCAAACTCGTAAGCCTGCGCCCTGGGCATACCGGCAGCTACGCCAGCGTCAGCCATCGCTTCTATGAAAAGGAACACATAGGCCGGAGAGGAACCGCTCACCGCTCCCACCGCGTCCATCAGCCGCTCCTCCACCAAGCTTGCCTTCCCGAAGCTCTCCATCAGTTTGAGGCTGTACTTCGTCTCCTCCTCCGATACCGCGCCGTTTACGCAGACGCCCGTACAGGCTTCCCCCACAAGCGCCGGGGTGTTCGGCATACAGCGCACCAGCTTCACCCGCCTGCCGAAAGCCTGCTCCAGCCACGCAAGCGTCTTACCTGCCGCGATACTGATAATCAGGGTGTCCGGCTGCACCGCATCACGGATTTCCCCGATCACGTCCGCCAAAAACTGCGGCTTCACCGCCAGAATCAATGTCTGCGCCTCCTCCGCCACCGCCGCGTTGGACGCCTTCACGTCAATGCCAAGCTGTTCCCGCACAGCATCGCGTGTCGCCTGTGTTTTCGCACTGCCGCAGATTTCCTCCACAGACACAATCCCCTGCTCCAGCATTCCGCCAATAATTGCCCGCGCCATATTTCCAAGCCCGATAAACCCTATTTTCATTCTTTCCCCTTTCCTTCCCGGTCATTCCCCGTATTTGCTGCCGTTTCCCACTTCATTTAATCCGCATATCTGGCCCGCCATTTAAATAACGCCCGATATCAATCATCATTTTCCTTATATTTCCGCACTTTTCTTTCTTGCTCTTCCAAATGCAAAAACAGTCGTTATTTGTAGATTAAATCTTGTTTTAACCTTTTCTCCTCTGTCGGTAAGCCTCGTAAAGCAAGATAGAGGAAGCCACAGCAGCATTCAGTGATTCCACCTTTCCCTCCATAGGAATCCCGAGAAGCGCATCCGCGCAGTCCGCCGTTTCCTCACGCAGTCCGTTCGCCTCGTTCCCGATCAGAAAAGCCGTACTCTGCCGGTAATCGTACACGTCATAAAAAGCTTCCGCCCGCAAGTGCGCCGCATAGACAGACGTGCCCCGTTCCTGCAGCATCTTTATAATAGAAGAAATATCATCGGTATAGAAAAAAGGCACCCGGAAAACTGCCCCCATCGTTGAACGGATCGTCTTGGGATTATAAATGTCCGCCGTCCGGCTGCTCATAATCACGCCGTCCGCTCCTGCTGCCTCCGCCGTCCGAAAGATCGTCCCCAGATTCCCCGGGTCCTGTATATCCTCCAATATGATAAATAACATCTGCTTTTTATCACTGTCCTGCAGGATTTCTTCTATATTATAGTGCTGCTGCCGCACAAGGCAAAGAATCCCCTGAGGCGTTACCGTACCTGACATGCGGGCAAACACCTCGTCCGTCACCGTCTCGCTGGAAAGCCCGGACAGTTTATCTCCATACTGCGCAGTCATTTCTTTCTCGGCACTCTGCGCAAGATAGACCCGGCTGATTCGCTCCGCCGGCGCTTCGCCGAACATTTTCCCGCCTTCCACCACAAAGAGACCGCGCCGGTCACGCTCTTTTTTCTTCGCGAGAAGGGCTGCGGTCTCTTTGACGCATTTGTTGTGTACGCTGGTTATCATAGTACTTTCGACATCTCATAGGGATAGTCAGGAATCCCCTTCTCCATGCTCAACGCCTCCTCGATATCAAAATCGAGAAATTCACCGTGCTGGTAACCTACCACCCGGTTCGTTTTGCCCTCGCAGAGAATATCCGCCGCATAACATCCCATGATCGAGGCGTAGTAACGATCCTTACACGTGGGCGAACCGCCGCGCTGCATGTAGCCCAGAATCGTAGCCCTCGTCTCAATACCCGTAGCCGCTTCGATTCGTCTTGCCATGGAGGTGGAATGCCCGATGCCCTCCGCATTGATGATCAGATGGTGGGTTTTCCCTTTTTTTCTGCTGGCAATGATATTATTAATGATCTGCTGTTCGTTATAATCGTACTTCTCCGGGAGCAGTATATCCTCAGCTCCGTTGGAAATGCCGCACCAAAGAGCGATATATCCGGCGTTTCTGCCCATAACCTCAATGATACTGCACCTCTCATGGGAGGACGAGGTATCCCTTACCTTATCAATGGCCTGCATCGCCGTATTGATCGCAGTGTCAAAACCGATGGTGTACTCCGTGCAGGCAATATCCAGATCGATCGTTCCCGGCAGGCCGATGGTGTTGATACCATGTCTCGAAAGAGCCTGCGCGCCACGATAGGAGCCGTCGCCGCCGATTACCACAAGGCCGTCGATTCCATGCTTATGACAGATGTCGGCGCCCTTCTGCTGTCCCTCTTCCGTGCGGAACTCATGACACCGCGCCGTGCCCAGAATCGTACCGCCGCGCTGGATCGTGTCCGCTACCGACCACTTTTCCATGTCAATGATTTCTTCGTTCAGAAGACCCTGATAGCCTTTCTTAATCCCCTTGACCTTGACACCGTTGTCAATTCCTCTTCTGACCACCGCGCGGATCGCCGCGTTCATGCCCGGCGCGTCTCCCCCGCTGGTCAGCACACCGATCGTCTTAATCTGCTTCGCCATACCGATTCCCACACCTTTCCGCCTTAATAAGCTTTCTATCTTTTCCAGGCCCAACGCATCCGCGCTGCTTATACCTGTTTATCCTTCAAATCTATTTGTATTTTACTCTATAAACACAGCTTTTTCAATATTTTTCCTACACCACCTTCACATTCCCCTCCCCAAAGGCTGTCTCCAGCCTCTCAATCAGCGCCCCCTGCGCCGACACATTCCAGTTCGCCGGAAGCGGATTCATGGCCTTGGGATTCTCCACGTAAATAATTACGTTGTCCTTTCCCTCCGCCTCCCGCAAAATATCGAAAAGCGCGTCCTTCCGCTCCTCATAAGCTTCTTTCGTGGGGAATTTAATCCACAGCTTCTTCGGCATCTGCTCAAAGGTTGTGATCTGCTCGCAGACCAGCTTCGCGTCCTTATCCTCCTCCACGGATACCCGTCCCCTGATAAAGACTTTGCTGTCCTCCATCACCGCATTGCCGTACCGCTCATAATCCCTCGGAAAAACGATAACCTCCACGGAACCTACCAGATCCTCCACCTGCAGGAAAGCCATCACCTTTTCATTCTTGGTGTACTTGATCTTTTTCTCCGTAATCATGCCGCCGATGGTCACCTTCGCGCCGTCTCTCACCCTCGTCTCCCCGGTCTCCTCATCCAGGAAAAAGTCCGCCGTGGTGTTGGTGATGTTCTTTTTCCAAGTTTCCCGGTATTCCTCCAGCGGGTGCCCGCTGATATAAATACCCAGCACTTCCTTCTCAAAGGCCAGCTTCATCTCCTTGGAATACTCGCCCACATCAGGAAGACTGACACGGTAATCCACCTTCTCCTCCTCAGCCGCCAGATCAAACAGGGTGATCTGCCCCGCCAGATTGTTCTTGCGGTCCTGCTGGATGCCGTCTATCACCTGCATGTATACGCTGAGAAGCTGCTTTCGCGTGCCGCCCAGACTGTCCATGGCTCCCGCCTTGATAAAGTGTTCCACCACACGCTTATTCATATCCCGGTCTGTCACGCGTGTCACAAAATCCCCCAGATTCAGATAGGGACCTCTGGCCTCGCGCTCCGCAACCACAGCGTCGATCACGGGACGCCCCACGCTCTTAATCGCGGAAAGCGCATAGCGGATCTGTCCGTCCGACACCGAAAATCCGTTTTCTCCCACGTTGATATCCGGCGGCAGAATCTGTATCCCCATGCTTCTGCTGGTCATAATATACTCCGCCACTTTGCTCGGATTGTCGATCACAGAGGTCATCAGCGCCGCCATAAACTCCACGGGATAATAGTATTTCAGGTAGGCCGTCTGGTACGCCACCACCGCATAGCAGGCCGCATGGGACTTATTGAAAGCATACTTGGCAAAATCCATCATGGTATCGTAAATATGGTCCGCCACCTTCGCGTCGATGCCGTTCGCCACACAGCCGGGCACGCCTTCCTCGGGATTCCCGTAAGTAAAGTTTTTCCGCTCCTGCTCCATCACATACTGCTTCTTCTTACTCATGGCACGGCGCACCAGATCGCTCCGGCCCATGGTATAACCGCCCAGCTCCCGCACGATCTGCATTACCTGCTCCTGATACACGATACAGCCGTAGGTAGGCGCCAGGATCGGCTCAAGCTGCGGACAGTCGTAGGTCACGGTCTCCGGGTGATTCTTACCCTTGATATATTTCGGGATAAAATCCATAGGACCCGGACGATAGAGGGAAATACCCGCGATCACGTCCTCCAGACTCTGCGGCTTCAACTCCTTCATAAAGCTCTTCATGCCGCCGCTCTCCAACTGGAACACGCCGTCCGTCCGCCCCGTTCCGAGGGAGGAAAGCACCGCCCTGTCGTCGTAATCAATGTGATCTATGTCAATGACGATTCCTTTGCTCTGCTCCACAAGCCGCACCGCACTCTGAATCACCGTCAGCGTCCGAAGCCCCAGAAAATCCATCTTCAAAAGCCCCAGCTCCTCGATGGTAGTCATCGGAAACTGGGTGGTGATGGAACCGTCGGAGCCTCTGGAAAGGGGCACAAACTCATCCGCCGCCTCCGGGCAGATCACCACACCCGCCGCGTGCATGGAAGTGTGTCTCGGCAGCCCCTCCAGCCGTCTGCACATATCGATCAGACTGTGTACCTGCTCATCCTCCTGATAAAGGGTCTTAAACTCTGGGTTCATCTCCAGCGCCCGGTCTATGGAAACGCCCTGATTCTGTTCGTTGGGAATCATTTTTGCAAGACGGTCCACGTAAGCATAGGGCAGATCCATCACCCTGCCCACATCCCGGATTACCCCCTTGGCTGCCATCGTACCAAAGGTGACAATCTGCACCACCCTGTCGCCGCCATACTTCTGACCCACATAGTCAATAACCTCCTGCCGTCTCTCAAAGCAGAAGTCCACGTCGATATCCGGCATGGAAACACGTTCCGGGTTCAAAAACCGCTCAAAGAGCAGGCTGTATTTGATCGGATCAATATTGGTGATTTTCAGGCAGTAGGACACAATACTTCCCGCCGCCGAACCTCTGCCCGGCCCCACCGCGATCCCGTTCTCCCGGCAGAAATTGATATAATCCCACACGATCAGAAAGTAGTCCACAAACCCCATACTTTTGATCGTGTCAAGCTCATAATGCAAACGCTCCTGCAGCGTACCGTCGTCCTCCGGGTAACGCTCCTTCATGCCGTCCTGACACAGCTTATTCAGGTAACTCCAAGAGTCATACCCTTCCGGCGCATCATAGTGAGGCACCTTGTAATTGCCAAACTCGATCTCCACATGACATCGGTCCGCAATCCGCTGGGTGTTCTCCACCGCCTCCCATGCGTAGGAGAAAAGTCCTTTCATCTCCTCCTCGCTCTTCACATAATACTGTCCGCCCTCATAGCGCATCCTGTCCTCGTCAGCCAGCTTCTTTCCTGTCTGCAGGCAGAGCAGAATGTCGTGGGGCTGGGCGTCCTCCGCATAGGTATAGTGCACGTCGTTGGTTGCCACAAGGGGAATGTCCAGCTCCTTACCCATACGAAGAAGCACGGAATTGACCGACTGCTGCGCCGGAATCCCGTGATCCTGCAATTCCAGAAAATAATTATCTTTCCCAAAAATATTCTGATATTTGAGCGCCGCCTTCTTCGCCTCATCCACAAGCCCCTTCTGGATATAGCGGGGCACTTCTCCGGCCAGACAGGCCGAGAGCGCAATCAGGCCCTCGTGGTACTGCTCCAGCACCTCCATATCCACACGCGGCCTATAATAATACCCTTCCGTAAAGCCCTTGCTGACAATCTTGACCAGATTCGCATAGCCCGTGTTATTCTCGGCCAGAAGAACCAGATGATAATAACGGTCCTCGCCGCCCGTCAGCTCCCTGTCAAAGCGGGAATGGGGCGCCACATAAACCTCGCAGCCGATGACCGGGTTGATCCCCGCCTCCTTCGCCGCCTTATAGAAATCAATGACACCATACATGACGCCGTGATCCGTGATCGCCGCGCTGTCCATCCCCAGCTCCTTCACATGCCTCACATACTCTTTTATTTTGTTGGAACCGTCCAGGAGACTAAACTCTGTGTGGACATGCAAGTGCGCAAATGCCATAATGATACCCTTTTGTAACAATCCATTCCAGGACTTTGCACTTGCTGCAAAGTCCGTGAAAACGTGTAGACTCTGCCAGTCAGGAATCTGCCCCTCGCCGAAGGCGACTTGGAATGGGCAGATTCCGTAACAGGAAAGCCGAAGGCTGAACTGTTACATCCTTCCCGAAAATCCTGTGTAAACGCCGTAAATTCTTGTTTTCACCGTCCTTTTTATTATAGACGCTGGGAAGAAATCAGTCAAACGATTCCAAATAACGCTCCAGTTTCCAGATCATATACAGCGGAATGCTGTAAGTAAGTGTATCTTCTACTTTATGGTCTCCCACGTTTTTCATGGAAAATTTAAATCCAAGCGACGGTCTGTATTTTTTGCAGAACTGAATATAACTCTTGGCTCTTGTGCTGATGTTCGCCTTTGCTTCCACCGGAATAATTCTATCCTCATTTTCAAACAGGAAATCCAGTTCCGCCGTATTACCTGAACGCCAGAAATACGGATGTCTTCCCTGCGCAAGCAGCTCATTCAACACATAATTTTCTGTCAGTGCGCCCTTAAAATTCCGATATAATTCCGCTTCTTCCAGAATTGCCTTATGTGAGAGACCCGATTTTCTCCTAAGCAGCCCTACATCCGCCATATATACTTTAAAAAATGTGGAATCCGCATAAAAGGACAACGGAAGTTCAGGATTTGACACCATTTCCAGACGGTGGACAAGTCCGGCATCCGTCAGCCACTCCAATGCATCCTCCAATTCGCTGGCCCGTTTCCCCTCTTTCACATGAGAAAATACAAATTTATTGTTATCCCTTGCAAGCTGTTTCGGAATACAATCCCAGATCCACCCCAGTTTCGGTATATCCGTCTTCGGTGCATGTTTCGCGAAATCACTTACATAATCCTCTAAAATAGTATCCTGTAACTGTGACACTTCCTCGAAACTGTGTGTATCTACCCATCTCTTTACCACTTCGGGCATGCCGCCAACAATATAATAATATTTCAGGCTTTTCATAAGCGGAACGCTGTAAAGCTCCGGCAGTTCACACTGCAGGGGAAGCCGTCCTGCCCCTTCATACAGCGCCTTCCCGCCGTCTGCACACAAAAACTCAGCGAAAGTCATCGGATGCATCTGCATACGGTCCACTTTTCCTACCGGAAAAGAGATGCCATCCCTCTTGACAGAAACACCAAGCAAAGAGCCGGCACATGCAATATGCAGTTCCCTTTTATTTTCGCAAAAGTATTTCAGGGAAGTGACCGCATTCGGACATGACTGAATCTCATCAAAAATAAGAAGTGTCCTGCCCGGTACAATTTCCTGTCCGCGCACAATATTTCCAAGTTCCCGGAGAATCCGTTCCGGGTCAAGATCATAGTCAAATACCGAGGAAAGTCCTTTATTTCCCTCAAATGAAAAATATGCCGTATCCTCAAAATATCTGTTCCCAAATTCTTTCAGCACATACGTTTTGCCGCACTGGCGCACACCAGTGAGTAAAAGCGGCTTTCGGTCAGGTGCATCTTTCCATGCTGCCAGTTCCTTCATAATTTCCCGTTCCATGATCTCCCTCTTTCTATGGTGAAACCAACGCCTTACGCGACCGCAGGCGGACAGGAACTTTCGTGTCCGCCTACATAAAATATTACCATAACCGCACTTTTATCCGCAAGAATAATGCTGTTTTTCATAGGAACTTTTGCAAAGAGGTGCTGTTTTTCATAGGAACATCAGCAAAAAACTTGTCAAAATTACAAATAACAGCCAGCACCACTACATCACATCCCGCATCTCCACCCGCCGGACCGACAGCCACACCGACACGACGGCGGCCGCAAACAGAACGGCATAAAACGTCATATTATTCGCCAGAGACACCGAGCCGATATTCCCCTGCGTAAAGCAGACAATGATGACCGACGCCACAATCGCCGCCTTGGACGACTTCATTTTCAAACCGACCGGCAGCGCGAGAAAGCTAATACTCACCATCGCCGCCGAACCAAGAACGGCGTCCAGCCAGAATGACGGCTTCCCCACCAAAAGACCGGCGGCGGATATTCCCGTGAATGATTTTGTCAAAATCAGGATAAGATAAATTACCGCCTTGCTGACAGCCATCGCCGCAAAATTAAAAATCCACACGGCGCAGATTTTGGAAAGAATAATCTTACTGCGTTTAATCGGATAAGAAAACATCAGGTTGATCGTCTTCTTCTCGTAAGCTCCCACGATATAGGCCGCAATCATCACACCTGTAAATACAATATACGCCATATGGACAAACAGCCCAACGGAGGTGTCCAGCAAACTTTTCCCATACGCACGTATCGTCTCCTCACGCTCCAGCTCTCCTGCCGCCATCATCATAAACAGCAGAAGAACCGCTGTCGTGATTGCCGCGTTTCTGATATATTTCAAAATATTATTTTTCTTCCACTCCAGTTTTATCAATTTCAACATATTCTCCTCCATGATTCCGTTATGCAGAGAATGCTGCCTCTCAAGCATTCTCTTACGCGAAACTTAGAAGTTCTTAGCGAAACGCCCTCTGGCGTGAGCTTTAGAACTTCTTTTCGCGTTCTTCACCTTGCAGTCAGTTTCAGGAAATAATCCTCCAGCGTCTCCGCCTTTTTTCCGAGCGAAATCACCGCCGCCTCATTGAGAGCCAGTGCCTTCGCGATCTCCTCAGTTGTGACACGGTCGTCATAAATACGGATCATCCCGCCGTCGATCACCTTAAAGTTAGTCAGTCCCAGCTTGTCGGACAGTACATAGGCCGCTCTCTCCGGGTTCTGCACGGACAGCTCGATATAGGCCAGACTCATTTCCTCAATTTCCTTCAATCCGATCTCTTTCTTCATCCTGCCCTGATGAATAATGCCGATCGTGTCCGCAATACTCTCTATCTCAGAAAGGATATGGGAGGAAACCACGATCGTCGTTCCCTGTTCCGCGCACAGCGTCCGCAGCAGCTCGCGGATCTGTTTCATGCCCGCCGGATCAAGGCCGTTGGTCGGCTCGTCGAGAATCAACAGCTCTGGTCTGCATAAAATCGCCCTCGCAATACCCAGACGCTCTTTCATACCCAGAGAATAATTCTTTACGGGCGTTTTCGCCGCCTCTGTCAGATCCAGCATTTCCAGCGCCTGTTCCACACTTCCGTGCTGATAATACCCCATATACTCACAGTGCATCCGCAGATTTTCATAGCCCGTCATATGCTCGTAAAATGTAGGAAATTCAATGATGCTGCCAATCCGCCTGAGTACCTCATATGACTGGGGCGTAAGCGGCTTTCCGAAAAGTGTAACCGTACCCATCGTAGGTTTCCAGAGATTCATGATCATTTTCATAACTGTCGTCTTTCCGGCGCCATTAGGCCCAAGAAATCCGTAAATTTCTCCCTTTTTCACGTGGATATCCACGTCTCTTACCAGGTCTTTGCCGCCAATGGTTTTGGTAAGGCGGCTGGTTTGTAATATATAAGACATCTCTCTGCCTCCCTTCTGGCACATCGGATATTCGTTATTCGATGTACTATCCCTTATTGTAACGGCTGCAATTTTCAAAACTCTTGCGGGATTCTTACAAATTTCTTTCGCCGCGCTGGACACGCCCTGAGGATTGTGATAACCGGCGTCAAAATTCACCCCGGCACACGTCCCAGCCTGAGGGTAAACGTGGTCCTCACATGGGGTACGCTTTCCAGCGTAAGATCCCCTCCCATCTGCTCCGCCAGCTTTTTGGCAATCGTCAGCCCCAGACCGTTTCCCTGCACGCTCCGGCTGCGGGAATCCTCCATGGTAAAGAGCCGCTCGAACACGCTCTGCGCAAAAGCGCTGTCAATCCCTTTTCCCTTGTCCACCACATCAATGTATGCCGACTGTTCGTCCATCCTGAGAAAAACGCCCAGATACTTCCCTTCCGAACCGTAACGGATTACATTGGAAATGAGGTTTGAGAGAATGCGCTGCACGGCCTCTCTGTTCCCTAAAACAAAATCGGCTGTCTCCGGCAGCCCTATCTCCACCTGAAATTCCGCCTCTGTCAGGATTTCATAAAAATTCAAAACGCTCTCCCGGCACACCTCACAGATGTCCAACCGGGAAAGCGCTATCTCCGTATCGCCTGCCTCAAGCTTTGCCAGAGAAAAGAAGCTGTCGATCAACTCCATCAGCGAAGACGCTTTCTCTTCCGCCTTCCTCAACATCCGCAAATCCACCCGCACTTGCGGGCCTGCCTGCGCATCCGCCCGCGCTTCGCAAGACGTCCGCATAATCTCCAGATATCCCCTGATCACGGTCAGCGGCGTTTTCAGGTCGTGGGAAATATTGGACAGCATTTTTCTGGAAGATATCTCCAAGCGTCGAAAATCCGCCTCCGTCTTCGCGTTCTCCTCCAGAAGGCGGTTGATCTGCGCCGCCAGCTCCATCAGCTCTTTATTGTCCGTGAAAACCATGACTCTCTCGCCGCTGTCCTCGTCCTGTATTTCTTTCAGCTTGCGGTGGATTTCACGGATTTTATTCTGGGTGCCGGCGCGGTATACAAACTGCTGGTATAAGGCCACGGCCGTCAAAAACGCCACCGCCAGACACAGGGTAACTGTCACTATATTCATAGCTGCCTCCATGGGTCAAACGAACATGCTCACATTTTGACATTCCGATGCGTGAGCCTGCATTCCAAGTCTGCTTAGACGATCCGGCGGAAATCCTTTTCACGGCTGCCCAAGCTTATACCCGATTCCCCAGACCGTCAGAACATACCGGGGATTCCTCGGATCATCCTCAATCTTATTGCGCAGTCTGCTAATATGCACGTTCACGGCGTTTTCGTCCCCGCAATAGGCATCGTTCCACACAAGGGAGTAGATCTGTTCTTTGGTGTAAACCTTCTTCGGGTTCTGCATAAAGAGTTTCAGGATCTCAAATTCCTTGGCCGTCAGGTCAATGGCTTCCTCTCTCTTTTTCACCGTATAATCAGTCAGATTCATGGCCAGTTCCCCGGCCCTGAGGACAGAAGTCTCCCCTGCGGCTGTCCCGGCCGCCGCGCCGTCATACTGCATTGTCCTGCGCAGGGCCGCCTTGATCCGGGCAAGCACCTCCACCACGGAGAAGGGCTTGGTGATATAATCGTCCGCCCCAAGACCCAGTCCCAGCGTCTTGTCGCTCTCCGAATCCTTCGCCGAAAGAATGATGATCGGCACGAAACTCTTTCCCCGGATATGCTGCATCACACCCATGCCGCTTATCTTCGGTATCATCAGATCCAGAAGAACAAGGTCGCAGGACATGGCGTCAAACATAGCGCAGGCCTGCTGTCCGTCAAGGGCGCAGGCCACTTCATAATTTTCCGTCTCCAGATAGTTTTTTAACATTTCGCTGATCTCAGCGTCATCCTCCACCAGAAGAATTTTGTATGGGTTCATCCTCTTTCCCCTATGTGCGATACTCTCGCCGCTTCCTTCTCCAGCGCCTCGTCCAGCCACTCCACAAGCTGTAAGTCCACTTTTCCCTTCTTTGCCATATCCTTTAATATCTGGATCGCTTTTTCCCGCGAGATCGGCTGCTTATAGGGCCTGTCCGTGGCCACCAGCGCATCATAGATATCCACCACCGTCAAAAGCCTTGTCTCCAGATCAAGCGCATCGCCTTTCAGACCGTTAGGGTAACCGCTTCCGTCCAGATACTCGTGGTGGGCGCCAACCCACTTTGGCACCATGGAAAAGCCCTTATAAAACTGCACCTTTTCCAGAATCCTGGAGGTCATAACCACATGGTTTTCCATCTCCCTGCGTTCCTGCACCGTCAGCGTACCGCTTCGGATGCTCAGACATTCCGCCTCCTTCTCTGTCAGGTACGCAAGCGCCGATCCATCTTCACCGACATGCCGTTTCCCGGCAAGCCTTCTGATATGTTCGCAGTCCTCGTCGCTCACACGGTCGCTCACATCCATCTCATGAATAAAAGAAATCTCCGACTCCAAGTCTTTCACAGCCGCCTCGTATTCCTCACGGGTGATCCTGCCCCGCAGCATATCGATCTCATACAATGCCTTAAGGAGCGCAAACCGGTCGTCTACTTTCTCAAGCCTCGTATCCAGTCTGGTGGCCTTATTCATAATGCTGAGAGGCACCACCATCTTTCCGATATCATGGATCAGCGCCGCCAGCATCAGCTGTTCTTTTCTTTCCGGCTCAAACGTCTTTTCGCATTTTCCCTCTTTATGTAGTTCCGTGATATAATCCGCCAGAAGGCTCGCATATTTCTCTACATTTCTCGTGTGCAGCGCGTTGTAGGGCGTCCGCTTCTCCAAGGCCGTTGTAAGAGCCTCCACAAAAGAATAGATCTGCGTTTTGAGGGCTTCCACATAAGAAAGGTTCGTCAGTTCGATGGCCGCCATGGCTCCCAGCGCGCGGATGATAATCTCATACTCTTCATTGAAGGCAATCACATTTCCCTCTTCATCCATGGCATTGATCAACTGCAGGACACCGATCAGTTCATTCTCGTTATTCGCCAGCGGCACCACCAGCTGCGATTGTGTGCGGTACCCTGTCAGGTTATCATACTGTCTTGGGCCTGAAAAATCAAACCGGCTGCTGGTATACACATCCGGGATATTCACGACTTCCCGCTGAATCGCCGCATAGGAGCACACATTTTCCTCTTTCATCGGCACCGGCGGCAGATCAATCATTTCTCCGTCCAATCCCCTGCTGACTCCCTGTGAAAGCGTCTTCATAAATTTGAAACGCAGTCCGTCGTTCTCATACAGATACAGGGTGCTCGCGTCACAGTTTGTAATCTCCATCCCCTTATCCAGAATGGTCATAAGCAGACGGTTCCTGTCTCTTTCCGTGGAAAGGCTTATGCCGATATCCATTATTTTTTCAAAGTCTTCATATTGCAGATGCATTCTGGTTTTCCCTCTCCCTTTCCATCGGATAGATCCCGTAACGTTTCATATACCGAAGCGATTCCCTCTGCGCCTCATAACCGCTTACTTCCACCAGCACCGGCGCTTCTATCTGATTCTGCCTGATCAGCCGGTCAAATTCCTGCCAGTCCAGTCTTCCGGCGCCCACCGCAAGGTGCAGATCGTTTTGCAGATCATTGTCATTAATGTGTATATGGCGGATATAAGGCCCCAGCGCCTCTATCCACTCCCTTCCCGGACACCTGGAAATCATGGCGTGGGCATAGTCCAGACAAACGCCAAAATTTTTGACGTCCCGCATCTTCTCCGCCAGCCCCGCCAGAATATCCGGGGCCTCGTCGAACATATTCTCCATATAAATCTGCTGCGCGGGATACCTGTCCGCAATCTCCCTGAAAAACGCTTCGTTTCTGTCGCGCCAGTTACTCAGATACCCCGCCGCCCGAAACCCGGCCAGCCGCCCCGTGTGGAACACAACGCCCTTTAAGCCCATGCCCTTTGCAGTTTCCATGGACTGGCGTACCCGCAGCATGGAAACGTCCCTGATCAGGGGATCATCGCTGTGAACCGTCACATCCAGAAACGCCCCGTGCATGGTATCCTCAGAGAAGCCGTTGGTGGCACCCGCTTCCCCGGCGTATCCCTCTCTGTATGCCCTATAGCCTGCAATGATTTCTTCCTGCCTCTCAGAATCGTCCATCACCGTGGCAATATAGAAATCATTATATTCAAACGCGCAGTCGTACTCTGCCGCCAAACCGCACATCCGCTCCATATCTTTCCTGTCCGGAACCAAATACAGCTTACTCATTCTTCCTCCGTTACGTTATCGATCTGATATACAAAGACACCCTTGCTCTTTCCCTTCAGAGGAATCTCCCCAATCGGCGTCGCCGTCACTCTGTCTTTTACCGCCTCATAGACATCTCTGCTGACCAGAATCTGCCCGGGCCGCGCGTTGCTCTCCAGTCTTGCCGCCGTATTGACCGTATCCCCAATGGCCGTATAGTCCATTCGGAAGTCGCAGCCGATATTCCCCACAACGGCATCCCCACAGTTGACGCCAATTCCAAAGGATACGCTCTTCCCGTATCTTTTTCGGAATTTTTCGGCAATTTTACCGGCTCCCGCCTGCATGTCCCATGCCGTGGCGACCGCCCGGAAAATATAATCGTCCAGATCAAAGGGCGCATTGAAGACCGCCATGGTCGCGTCTCCCACAAACTTATCCAGCGTCCCGCCGTTGTCAAATATCGCCTGCGTGGTGAGTCCCAGATATTCATTCAAAATCTCCACCACTTCCTCCGGCTTTAGGCTTTCCGACATCGTGGTAAATCCCCTGATATCCACAAACAGCACCGCGATATGGCGGTTCTCCCCGCCGATTACCAGCTCAAAGTCCCTGTCCTTGCTGATCTTATCCACCACCTGGGGCGCCACATACTGCTTAAAGACATTGACTACTCTCCGCCTTCGCACAATCTCCGCCATATATCTGCGCACCATCTGTACCAGATAAATGGCCAGCAGGCAGACCGGCAGAAGAATGACCGGCACAATCCATCCCTTCGCATACATGCCCTTAACAAAAACGACATCAAGGACAGTCAGCGCGAGCAGAAGAACCGTGGAATACAGCATTCTCATCTTTTCACTGAAAACATAGAATATGCCGCACAAAAGCGCCGCCGCCAGCGCATAGACAAAGGGCTGTGCCGGAAGCTGTGTCTTTCCCTCCAGCAGAGCCTCTATGATGTTGGCATGTATTTCCACCCCGTACATCTGGCTGTTGTGGGCGATGGCCGGCATATAAGAGTCCTGCATCCCCACGGCATAAGCGCCCACCAGCACCACCGCATCCTGAAAAATGGCGGGATTCACCGTACCGTCCAGCACATCCGCCATGGAGACTACGCTGTAGCCTCCCGGCTTGCCGGAATAGGTAAAATAAAAGCGGTTATTCCTTCCGTAAACAGCCGGAAATACCGCCTCCTCTCCTCGGCTTTCCTGATACATTTTATAGACCTGTGAGGAGAGACTGTACGCTCTTACCCCCTCATAATCCAGATAAGCCATGGCCTGACGCACATAACCGTCCGTATCTACAAAGGTGTTGGCAAACCCACACATGACCTCGTTCTTTAAACTTTCATAAGGCTCGATCACATAATCCACGTGGTAGGGATTGTAGACAGTCCGTCCGTCCGCCCCCTGTTCTGGCTGTTCTTTAAAAGAAAAGCTCATGGCGGCGACCACATTTCCGGCCTTCCCGCAGACGTCGGCAAAGGCATCGTCCGCCTCCCGGTCCGCCTCCTCGCTGTAGATCACATCGAAGCCGATCACCGCCGGACGCCCACTGCCCGCACCGTTTAGCAGGGATACCAGCTTCGCCGGGATCTCTCTGCTCCAGGTATTGACAGGGCCGTACTGTTCCAGTGTCTTATCGTCAATTCCTATAATATAAATTTTTTTGTTGGTAACGCTCTCCCGCTGGTTCAACCTGTCAGATATTCCGATATCCGACAAACCCGCCG
This sequence comes from uncultured Lachnospiraceae bacterium, assembly GCA_947176065.1. Classification (GTDB taxonomy): domain Bacteria; phylum Bacillota; class Clostridia; order Lachnospirales; family Lachnospiraceae; genus UBA3282. The sequence continues at coordinate 57,687 of CAMWPB010000023.1, forward strand.
CGCCAAAATACAAAAATGCGAAAGAAACCAGAATAACGGCGGCAGTAACCGCCGCCGTTTTCATTTTGTAAAAATATTTCATCATCTTCAGTCTATGTTCCCTCTTGTATCCACTGGTTTTCCGGGTATTCACTCCGCCTTCCACGACACTGTCGTATTGGCATTGATTTTGGTTCCGAAATCAAAATCCCACGCGCCGCTGTCGGCCGGAGCAAGCACAGGCGCAGAGACAGTTTCTCCCCGTTTTACGGTCTGCGTCGCAAACACTTTGTCCTGATATTTGAAGGTCACCGTGTAACTCTTCGGCTTTACCGGTTTATCTTTATCCTTCTTATCATCATCCGATTTTTCATCGTCCGAATCGTTTTCCGCATTTTCGTCCTGAGAGTCTTCACCGCCCGTATTGCCGATATCCACATTACCGCCGTTCGTCGGTTCTGACGGTTTCATCGCCGGAGCCTGCGGCTGCGGTACCGGCTGCTCTGCCGGCGGCTTAATCGCCGGAATGTTCTTCTTTTCTCCGCCCGCTTTTGCCGTGTCCGACTTCGTATGTACCTGCGCGTCCGCCGCTTCGTCCGCGTCACTCTCCACATCCGCTTCCGCCGTCTCCGGCTGCTCTGTCACGTTCTGTACCGTCTGTTCTGCCGCCTTCTCCGGGACTTCACCGACACCGGACACCTCCGAAACCAGTTTTGACAAATCCTCCGGGGAGATACCCGTCACATCCTGACCGCTCTCCATCAGGTCAAGCAGATTTGCGACAGCCTGCAACGGAAGCTGGTCAAATGCGATATCCGTGACACCGCCCACCGTTCCGTCCTGATATATGGTTAATTCGCTGCCTGCCGGAACCAGTATTTCTTCCCCATACGTTCCGTCGGGAAGAATGGGCTTCGCTCCGACCTTACCCTGAAAGCAGCACAGCTTTGTACTCTGACCTCCGGTCTCATCCAGATACAATTCCGCGCGATAAATGGTACCGCGGACTGCCATCACGGAATTTGGCGTGGAAGTCTCATATTGGGAACCCGCACTCAGGGGATGCCGGATCTCATTGGTGATGGCGCCCTGTTCCAGAGATATTCTCGTTTTGGAATCCGCTTCCGTCCCTTCCGCCTCCACGGAAAAGACCGTATCCGCCTCCGCCATCACATACTTATCATCATCCAGTTTCATGCGCATACTGGAATCCGACGCTACGCTCACACGGTCGCCGGATTCCAGATACAGATTCTCCGCCGCGTTCATGGCTCCCACATTCTCCCGCTCGATCACGGCGTTTCCTTCCACATCATAGACCATGATTGATCGGAATGTCTCTTCTTTATTATTAAAGATTAATGCGATTACCGCCACCACGGCCACAACCGCCGCGGCACAGGCACAAATTATGATCTTCTTATCTGATATAAGCTTCTGCATCATTTGACACGCCTCTCTTTCGGCTCACTGTTTTTATTTCCGAAAAACTATTTTGTAAATTGATAAATGCCGTCTGCCGTTACATAAAAATCACTGCCGCCCGGATAAACCGACTTGTCGCCGTCTACCTTCCATTTCCCTTCCGCCAAATGATATTTCACTCCCGTCTTCAACGTGTATTCCCCGCTTTTGGAAATCACATTGCTTTCTTCCGGCGTTCCCTCTTCCGGCGTCCCGTTTCCCGCTACGCTGATGCTGCAGGTTGTCTCATTGCCGGCCTTGTCTTTCGCCTTGATCACACAGGACGTACCGTTCGCAGCCACCTTATACTTTCCGTCTTCAGGAGACACCGGCTGCCCATTCACCAGCACGCTCTCCAAATTGGCATCCTCCACCTGAAACAGCGTTCCCTCCGGATAGGACTTTCCTTCCTCGACGCCCTTTATGACAGGCTTTACGGTATCCACCACAATTCCATTAGAACGGGCATAATACGACTGCTCCTTTTCCCCCTGTACTGTCGCTTTTACATATACGACATAACAGCCATCATTCAAAGACTCGATGCTCATAGACGGGGACTGTATCTCATTCCAATACAAAGAGCCCATCTGCTCTTCTTTCTTAGCATCGGCCTTCATGTCTTTCACTTTATCCAAATAATAGAAAAGTAAGACCTGACTGTCACTCTGACCGACAGACACCTCAAACAGCATACCCTGATAATTCACATACTCAAAGGTAATCTCTCCGCCCAGGGGACAGCTTCTGTTCGTTCCGCCCCTTGTAATGACAATCTCAGGCGCAGATACACTTTCCGAAGCCTCTGAGCCGTCCGCCTGCGCATCCTGCTCCATTGCCGGTGCAGACGCTGTCAGAATACCGGCATTCTGTATCCCGTCAGCATTTTCATGATCCGAAGCATTCTCTCCGTCTGATATGTTTTCATTGTCCGAAGCATTCTCTCCGTCTGATACGTTTTCATTGTCCGAAGCA
>CAMWPB010000024.1 GCA_947176065.1 uncultured Lachnospiraceae bacterium
AGTATTCATCGAGTATTGTGGCACTTATTTGATACCCAAAGTGTCAAAAACGAGAATTTATTCTAGTGGATGCAAGTAGGAATGTCAATATCATTTCTGTTCTTTTGTTAACGCTTTTACGTCTAATTGGGAAGAGATTTTTTCTCCCCAGCAACGCTCCCTTTTATTAAGTAGTTACTTTTTGAAACTGGCGATGATATTGATTTGCTTATTGGCACAACTGATATTATAATAGTGTCAGATAAAATTTGACAAAGAGTGACAGGAAAATGGACTTGTTTAATATCATTTGCGGGATTTGCTCCATAGTTGGGCTGTTGCTATCCATCTTTACAGCTGGCAAAGTGGTCGAGATTATGAAAACTGTGTTTTTAACGGCCCCTATGCCGGTCGTGATCTGCATATTACAACGTTTCCGGAGAAAGAACGGGAGTTTATTGTTACCCCTAATGCCAATATAAAGCCGGTGTCTTACTTTACCGGGCGTGAAGCAGAGCTACAGGATTTACGCCAGAGAATAGAGGCGGGGCGCAAATTCGTTTTGATGAGCGGGATGCTAAATTCATACAATGGCTTCAAAAAGAAATGAATGGGAAAAATGAAGGAAAAGGAAGAATATACCAATGATAAGAAACCGGGGAAAACGCCTGAACCAGTATCTTGGAGACTATGTGGTATTTGATTTGGAGACCACAGGAATCCGGCCAGGATTTGACAAAATTATAGAAATATCTGCAGTAAGGGTGCGCAGCCATAAGGTGGCGGATCAGTACTCTACATTAGTCAACCCTCAAATACACATTCCGGGGGCTGCAACCGCAGTCAATGGGATTACAGACGAAATGGTAAAAGACGCGCCAAGTACAGAAGAGGCCGTCCGGGGTTTTCTGAATTTTATAGGTGATGATATCCTGGTAGGGCATAATATACATACCTTTGACATGAATTTTATTTGTGATGCGGCAATGAAGGCATTCGGTACAGAAATTGCGAATGATTATATTGACACCTTGTATTTGTCAAGAAAGTGTCTGCCCCAGCTTTCCCACCACAGGTTGGCAGACGTATCCGAATATTTCCATATCAGCACAGCCGGGGCGCACCGTGCGTTAAACGATTGTATCATGAATCAAGAATGCTATGAAAGGCTGGGAAAGCTCCTGCAGGAAAACCAAAAAAGCCAGCCGGAAATTCTCTGTCCTCAATGTGGCGCCGAAATGGTGAGACGCAAAGGAAAATACGGGGAATTTTACGGATGCAGTAATTACCCTGCCTGCCGTGGTACAAGGAAGGCATGACATTTATCTATTATGGAAACGCTTCCAGGCAAAGGCAAACCTACGCACCAACATAGCCACAAATAAATAAACATCCTGCAGTATCAGAAATATGAAAAAGCCAATCAGAAAGCCGGCAGAGTTTGCCGCCACATCGTCCAACTGGCAGAAACCAAGCTGATATTTTAACTGTATGCTCTCTATACATATACTGCATATCACAGCCACCGGCAGCGATACTAAAATATGAGTCACAGTTTTACCAAACATAGGAAACAAAACGCCGAACGGAATAAACATGATGATATTGGCGAGCAGAAAAGCCTTCTGGCTGTCGTTTTCATTCCATCTGATCAGAAACCGCCAGTCGATACCGCCGTAATTTCCGGGTTCCCGGGAAAGAATCGTAAGCTGCAAAACGCAGTATATGTAAACGCTAAAGAAAAAGCCGACCAGCAGTCGCCACCAGAAAAGCCTGCTGGTTTTCCGTCGCAGGCCGAATTTCCATATAGCGTACAGCACAAGCGCGAAGCAGGTGATTCCTGCCGCATATGCAAAGCCGGCGGGAAGATAGCCTAGCGCGGATTTTAGTTGTGCGATTACAAGTGTTTTTACCTGAGACATGTTTATACTTCACTTTATTTCTTCTTATTTTCTACTGATTCTCTTCCTCCAGCCCAAACTCAATAAACAACCTCTTCTGAAATCCCCTGTCTGACAGGGATTTTAAGAAGTCGTCGCTCCGTCCTGCTTCTGTCAGCAAAATACCAAGTCTGTTGACCTTTATTTCTCCTTCCTCTCTTCCCTCTTCTCTTCCTTCCTCCCAGCCTTCTCCCCGTATCGTCCTCTCATATTTTTCCGCATCAAACTCTTCCAATAACATTCCCAGCACCTCCGCCCGGTTTTTTAACAGGAATTCTTTTAAAATGCCCTGCTCTATACAGGAATCCATCGCCCTGTTCAGGGCTGTCTGCATATCCTTCTCAGAATGCATACACTCCCGTGTAATGGCTACAAGTTTAGAATATTCTTCCAATACTCTGCACTTTTCCATCAGACATTTATTGTGTCCGTAGTTGATGTTCAGCATCTGTACGGTCAGCTCCACATCCGCTCTCACCGTCTTATTCTCAAAGGCTTCCGACAGCCTGAGTGTCTGCTCCTCCGGCATTTCCTTCGTTCCATTATAAAAGACAACGCATTGCGGGGTTGGCAGGCTGATCCGCCCGGTTCCATAGAGACTTCTTTCCGCCTTCTCTATCACCGTCTGGTATTCCTGCGCCAGATAAATCAGAAATCTTACCGGAAAATTCGGGCTGTAGGTGCTCTGATGCTCATACATGTTCAGCGTGCCGGAAAGTCTGTCTTTCACATTCCGCTGCACCTGTTTTCGCTTCCGCCGCTGGCCCGGTTTCCTGTTTGCATGTTTTTTTCTTTGTCGTCCTGACATATGTACCCTCCCTTGCTATGGCAGGATACAATATGCCGCAATAATCCGCATCAATTTTTCTCCTGCCGTTTTCTGTTGTGTCTCAAAGAGAAAATCCGACAGAAGTTGTCTTGAACGTGCAGAATGCACACCTGTTAGAAATTCTTTGATATGTCCATTCTAACGGGTGTGTATATGAATGTCAATATTATTTTTGTTTCCTTATTAACGTTTTTTCGTTCACTAAAGAATCTGGTTTTTCTGCGCAGCCTGCTTCAAAGGACAAACCTTCAAACAAAGATAACATCCTACACATTTTGTTTCATCCACTTTTGGATATTCAAATCCTTCTTCATCCTCTATCATGCTTATCGCCGATATGGGACAAATGGCATAACACGCTGTACATCCGCAACATTCTTCCTTTTTTTCAAAAAGCAAAGGCAATTCTTTTTCCACTATCTTTTCCCCAGCGTCCTTTTAATCTTTCCAAGCCTGCGTCTCAGCTTAGTAATTATTCCATTCCCGCCATACTTTCTGGCAATATATCCGAATCCCTTATTCGAAAAATCATCCCAGAACCTTTCTCTTCCAACAGGTTTGGGAAATGGTTCCCGCAGCGGCATCTGCATACTGTCTTCCATACGTGTCTCTTTCCAGTTAACCTCACTCTTTATGGCATTGAAAACATATTCGCCGACACCATTATTTATTAAAACGAGTGATACTCCATTATTATCATCAAATTCCGGGGCCGCCTTCTCTATTCCCCAATAATCACCAATTGTAATATCTCCTGGATGCGTGGTTGACTTAAACGGGCATACATAACAACTGGGCCTTAAAATCATATGCCCGTAAAAGAGTTCTTTAAAGATTATGCCGCTTACTTTTTTACCATTGTCAAATGTCAGTGTTTCAATATGTTCATGCCACCCAAAATCTCTTTTATTTCGAAAGTCCACACAATTTACCAATGCACCACTGCGCGCCTCCTGCCATTCCAGATATGCCCGCCACACTCTAATACTTGGTACTCCATGACAAATAATGTCCACACAAATTAAGTTTTCATAGTTCCTTCCAAGAAACCCCTTCAGGCCGGCTATCTGACATGATGTCCCCGTAAACAATACGGTTCTCTTTTCAAGCAAATCAATTTTCACGCTGCCAAATATGTCTCCAAGTCTGCTCTGAATATACTTTGATCCGCGCATGCTGTTCCGATCGTCAGCACTATCAGCTCTTATATGTACTGCACTAAAATCCTCAGTCAAGACACATCCATAGACCACCCCGCCATTACTAAGCACCCAGTCTGAAACGGCTGTAAAAATTCCACCTGATCGTGATGCTGCTCTCGTCTCTTCATCCTTATGCCTGACTGCATATACTTTTGGCTGCCCCCAATCCATTATGCTGCCCTCCCTGTAAAATACGTATCATAATGAATCGCACACCAAACTGTATCAATATGTGGCTTATTTACCCCCCCCCTAATACTATATGTAGTATATGAATGTTTTTAATGATCGCTGACACTTTTTTCTTTACCCTCGCCTTTAAGGAAGGTACTCCATATTTTCGCATAACAAATTCAATTCCCTTCTTCCGATAATCAGCCCAAAAGGTTTCTCGCTTTTCGGAAACTGTCGTCGGCATTTCCAGATTGATCTGCCAACACTGCTCCTTATTACTTACTCGATACTCTAATCTGCCTTTTATTTTCTCAAATAAGGCATCTCCTTGATTCGTATGAATCAGAAAAAGAGAGCATCCATTTTCATCATAAAAATCCGGTATTGTCTCCTCAATGTGCCAGAAGTCCCCGATTGTCAGATCGGTTTTTCTGTCTATTGCTGCATATTGACATTTATAGCAGGATGGACGCAAAGCACACTGGTTGTAGAATACTCTTACATAATCACCTATTGGTATTTCCACACCATCTACTCTAACGAACGCAAAAGGCGATCTCCATCCGTTTCTCTTGTCCTTAAATGTTAAATATGAAATCTTCCCTCCATAACGCTGTTCAAGTAATTCCGTATATTCTCTCCACAATTTAGGACTTGGAGAACCATAGCAAACAATATCCACAATGCAGACATTCTGCCTTATTTCCATAAGCTCAGCATACTTTCTAAAACCGTCAGCCTGACATCCCATCCCCACAAACAAAATCTTTTTGTCCGGGTGCTGTTTTATCCATAGATATGCTTCCCGAAAAATATTTCCGGGTATGCTCTGCATGTATTTTGAACCACAGGCCCGATCCCTGTCTTGTTTGTTATGTATCATTTTAAATTCTGTAGTATGTGTCTGATAATTATACACAGCAGACACAACAGCGTCTCCATTTTCCAAAAATGCATCTGACAAAACCGTATACGCCCCGCCAGATGAACTATTCATTAAAACCATATGATCTTTTGACCGTCCCGCATATACTTTTGTATTGATGTAAGTCATAAAATCACTTTCCCTTTTTTAACAGTTTCAAAAATATTTGCAGGCAGCACGGATTAACTATAAAATTCAAACCGCTTCCTATTATTGTCAGCAAAATTGTAACAATCACCGCATATAAAGCAAACTGCCCATAATTATTTATATTCAATGACAGAAGTTTTCCGCAAACAACTACAATTACAAAAAGCAGATAATTGATCCCCAATATTGCAGCTGTTTTTTTATATGATCTGTGCATAACCTTTTTATCCGAAATATAAATGCACCATAATACCTTGAGCGGCAATGCCGCTACAGTGGCCACCAATACACCGACAATTCCGAATCGTCCCACCAGTATAAGAGATAAAAGAATATTAACAGTTGCTTCCGCCATAGAAATGTAGCTTGTCTTTTTTGCATATCCCGCAATACCGGTCAGATTACCGCCAATATATCTGCTCCAGGAAATTAGCTGTACAAGGCAAAACAATAGCGGCACAGCTTCATATACATAGTCGATATCTGTAACCCCATGTGTATACAGCTTAATAAACGGAACGCAAAGAATATATGCAGCCGACACCAAAACTGTCATTCCGCCCACAAAAACGGACATAAACGCATCATGCATTTTCTCGTATTTCTTCAAATCACTATGGTACGTCTGGCCCAGCAGATAGTTTATACTGGAATATACTGCATTTAAAAGCATGTTCAAACCGCTGAAAACCATGTTATAAACATAATACACACTGGACATTTTTGTATTGACAAATACAGACAGAACAATCATATCGGTTGACGAAAACAATGTCCATGCAACTTCGGTAATGATGTAAGCATTTCTATCTTTTAATTTTTCATGCCCGGATGCCGCATGCAAATTAACCCATGCATACTCTTTTCTGAAATAAATATAATAAAAAGCAACCTTAGCGACCGTAATCAAAAAGTACGCAGTCTGAAGCAACACGATATTAACGCCGCATCCTGCCATTATAATTCTCACTGCGTAACACAAAATCTTATCTGTCACAATGATTGCATTATTGATGTAGCTTCTCCCATCAGCCACAAGCATCGTACTAATCGTCTGTACAAAAAAGAAAGAGAGAACTCCTGACATTCCTTCCAGCAAAACCACTGCGGCTATTACATCTGCCGTTACTTCCGTGTTTAATACAAATGGCGCCGTGGCCGCAAGCAATACGACTCCCGCTCCATAATAAACCGTCAATCTCCTAAAATAATTACGGGAAATTGACAATATAAGAGATATGCCGCTCTGGTCGCTTTTTACAATAGGCTGGTACAACGCATTTTTTGCCGCCTGTCCAACTCCTGCCTCCAAAAGCGCCATATATGAAAAAATCTGTGAGATGGTGCCCAGTAATCCATTGACATCAGAACCATATCCTGCAATCATTACTCTGGGAAGTACAAAACCCAGCAGCATTACAAGTATCTGCCCTCCGATACCGACAGCCACATTTTTTCTCAATTTTGATCTGCTCATAACTCGCACATTTCTCTTAGACATTCCATGGATTCTCTCCGAAGCTCATCTAGTTTTTTTCTGACCACAGTATAATTAATAGGTTTCCAATGCGGGCTTCTCTTCTGAAAATCCACTTTATCTGACACAATTCTTTCCTCCAGACCCAGGTAGGCTAACAGATTTTTTACACGCTCTCCCGTTTTTTTATGCAATACCGCTACAAATTCCTTTTCCATTAATATGGCAAACGCTGCGCCATGAAAAGAGGAGCTTACAATATATTCTGCCTGATCTATTTCATTCAGGAAATCCAATGGCCCGTCTGAAAATTTGTTGATACCGTAACCGTGCAGCAATGCTGCCTTATCATATTTCCTTGGATAATGTACCCTCGCTTTTGTAGAAGCCGCTATCATTTTTGCTATGACCGCGGCCTGTTCTCTTCCTTCATCTATATAGTAAAGGAACACATATTTATGTCGCATCTGGGGCATATCTCTGATTATCTTTTTCCACTTGTCCTTATCTAACAGAAACACAGGATCACAGACCACTTTGCTGGCTATCCCCCTTCTTCCCAACGCATCACAAAGCTGTTTCTCCCGTACGGTAATTAACTGAATTTTTGAAATACTGTCCACCTCGTCAATCAGATATTCTTCACTGCCACTGCTTGCTCCATAAGCCGCCGTGTGCTCTCCTGTAAAAGCTAATGTATATGCAGGGATATCTTCTTTCCCTATTATTTCTTTATTCCAGATCTGGTCGCTCCCGGCAATGTACACATCATATATGGCATTTGAAATAGTATCTGCATCATATTTTTCTGCGCTGATATTTAAATAGTTTTCTCTAAAATCCTTATATTTTCTTTGGCTAACTATTGTATTATGAAGATTCATAATAACATTTGCTGTCCGTTTTAGGATACGCAGCAACGACCCTCTACGTTTCGCAGAACCCCAAATTTGATACGGCATTTCAATTGCCGGGCTATAATAATCAATTGTTTCTGCTTTCATTCCCCGCATCATGACAGCTTGCTGTAGTGCATAATTTTGCAAAACCGCACCGTAATTGTCTGCTCTGTGAAATGTTATAATTCCTATTTTCTTCATATTACATATACCTCAAAGCTGTTTTCCCCATAATCATCTGTTTCCAACAAATCAAATTATATCCATTTTCCGTTTGAAAAAAGAAACCAGATCCTTGAAGTAGCGTGCAACCCGAAAATTTGAATGATTTTTGATAAAAGAATGTATCTTTTGTTCCGCGTATATGTCATAATAAATTTATATGTATTCAAAGAATCAAAAATTTTGGCCGCTTCACTCTGTTTTAGGTAATTAACCGAATAAAGTGCAGCATAATATTGATAAGAAAAATTATCACAAAGCAATATTTTCAATTCCTGCTCCATATCCATTTCTGTTACTTTTTTAATACTCTTAACACTAAAATCTATCATGCTACTTAAAAACATCTCGGAGATTTGAGTTAATTTTCCCTCCCGTTCACCCCGGTACTGATAGATCGGTTCATGCATAACAACCAATTTTGAAGCACATAAAATTACCCTGTATAAAACTTCCGCATCTTCAAGTGCATAGGTTTTAGGATTAAATTTAATGTTATTTTCCACCCACAGTTGTCTCCTAAACACATACAGAAAAGGATACCACTGATATACTGCCTTTTGTCCCAATACAGCTTTTAGATATTCTTCACCTGTATATATTTCCGATTCTTTAAGAAACTGTGTATTATTGCTCCTCTGCACCGTACTTCCGACTTTCGTGACAATATTATACTGAAAAGCAATAATATCCGCATTGCTTTTCTTTAAGCTGGCAGCCATTTGCTCCAGACTTTTTTTGTCTCTCCACCAATCATCGCTATCTAAAAAAATAACAAAATCCCCTGTTGATTCTTTAAGCAAAAGATTCCTAAGGACAGCCACTCCCTGATTTTCTTTTTGATAGAAAGCTTTGATTCGTTTTTCCCTCTCTGCATAACACTTAATAATATCCACTGTGCCATCTGTCGACCCGTCATCAATTACAACAATTTCCCAATTTTTGTATGTCTGACAAACCACACTTTCCAAACATTTCCTAATATACTTTGATACATTGTAACATGGTATAAGAATACTAAACTTCATAATATTTTATTTCCCTTGGCCTTAGAGTATGGATTTAATATTGCTTCCCAACTATTTAATACTTCCTGCAACTCAAAGCGCTGTAAGTTATTATGTGCATTAGCCGAGAACTTTTTACGCAATTCTTCATCCTGCATTAATCTCAATAACCGATCTGCCATCTGTTCAACGTTTCCATTTTCCACTAAATAACCATTTACTCCATCAACAACAATTTCTCTTGGCCCCATCGGGCAATCGAAGCTGACACAGGGCAATCCGCATGCCAGTGCCTCAATTAAAACCAACACAAATCCTTCAAATCTGGATGAAAGTACAAAAATAGAAGAATTTAAGTATTCTATATCAATGTTATCCGCATATCCTCTCAAATAAACTCTTTTTAAACCATATTCGGTTATTTGATTATTTAATTGTGCTTCCAATTTACCCGTCCCGTAAATATCTAAAATCCAATCGGAATTTGCATCCTTTTTTTCTACAATATTCCAAGCATCAATCAATAAATCAAACCCCTTTTGCTCAGCCAAACGCCCCGCTGCAACAACCCTATGATTGCTTATATTTTTGTTCGCAATTTTGCTAAACGCCAGGGGATTATAAATATATACAATATTAGTCGCGTTCTTATACTTTCTGGAATAGCTCTCAAAATCCTGTTTCCCTAAAACAACAATCTTATCTGCAAATTTAGCAGCAAGCATTCTAGCTAAATTGGTGAATTTTGAGCTGCATATATTACAGTTGAAATGTTCCCATGCAATGCACCGACTTCTTTTCGTAATTTGTAATGGAATTAAATATAGATATAAATATACATCTACAGCAATAATTGCATCATATTTTCGTTGATTTGCCAGCTTCCATATACTTTTGATATTTGTCAGCTTACGCCAAAATCCGCTTTCTATTTTTTCTGCCCGTAACGAATGTATTTTAATTTTTTTATTTAACGCAAAGAAACTACTTGGATCATTTTTGCAACTTATAATATCTACTTCAAATTTCCTATCTGTTAATCCATTTGCTATTATTGAAGTGACTCTTTCAGTTCCACCTTTTGCAGATATGTCCGCAATCAGAAAACAGATCTTCATCAACCCTTACCCCACATATAAAATTAAAATATTCGTGCCCGATTATCCCATAGTTGATAAGGAATTAATTGATAAGCATCCGCCCTACAAATAATTCCCAAATAATATATCATTAACACAATGCATATTGCTAAAACATATTGCATTCTAATTTTTCGTTTTGCTTCACTCATAATAACTTCCGGAATCGAAACAATAAACATACTAGCAAAATAAGGAAGCATCCGCTCACTAATGCCTGTTATGAATGTAGTCAATGTAAGTACTGCACTTGCCATAGCAAACGCAATATACATATTCCTTTCTTCAATATCGCTGTTGTTTAATTTTATAATAATTAGAAAAAGGAACGAGAAATATATTAAGGTAAATCCCAATGCCCCACTACCTGTGTTTAATCTGTTTAAATATCTCACATATGTGGTATGCTGTGCCAGAAAATGGATTATAGATTCACTTAATCTGAATGTCGGAGACATAAATATTCCAAATACGACAACCGAAAAACCAAGTATCAAACAAACATACAGTTTATTAAATTTAATTTTTGATATCCAAAACATTGGCAAAACAACTAATGCACTTGTATGAAATGTTGAAGCTAATAAAATCATTGTGACAAAAATAAATAATTTATTATTCTTAATAGCGTCATACGCTAACAAGACAAATGCCACCGCTATATACTGACGCCAAAGACATAGCGATTCGCCAAACATTCCAAGTGTAATAAACATATAAAAACTTAGCCACGGGATTTTTGACTCTCTATAAATATAATAAGAAAATATAAATATAACGAACAGAGCGACCATCCATAATAAGAATCTTGGATTTTTATTTATATAACCCAATAATTTATTTATAATTGCATACCCATACTCAAACATATACCTATCTGCCATTTTAAAAAGTTCATTCCATTTCAAAGCGGCAAAAATTGTATATCGTCTCATATAAACATATGTGTCTGCCCCAACAGTATAGTTTCGAAATGCAGCCACAAAAAACAACCATATTCCCATACACATAACATATGAAGAATATTGATGTAGATTTCTATTTATATCATGTTTCCCCAGTGTAAACGTTATTCTATTAAATATTATCCACATAAATAGAACCAGAAAAAGTGTGAATATATAAATTCCCATATTATTCTCCAATGTTTATACTGATATTCTTTAGTTCATAAAACTATTCTATACTCAAACTTTTTCAAATAACTCGGCTGCTTTTCTTTCTCCCGTATAAAAGCATTGTAATGCGCGCGCCGTCTTTTCAATTTCAAAACCACTTTTTACTAATTCTCCTTTCCTATTTATCCTTTCGTATGCCATATTGGCTAATATCCAACTAGCCCATTTCTGCTCCCCATCTGCCAAAGGCCTGTGCAAAAACAAATCCGAAATCTGTTCTTCTCCAGCACATGCCTCATCGGATGCAAATGTTCTAACACCTGCCGCCTGTGATTCTATATATACGATAGATAAACCTTCAAATAAAGAAGGCATAATATATGCATCTGCGGCCTGTAAAATCCGATTTACATCATCACGAACACCCATAAACCTAACATGTTTATTCAACCTAAGTTTTTCTACTTTTTTCCTGATAGCAGATTCCAATGGGCCCTTGCCTACTAATACTAAAATAACATTATTATCATACTCTACGATTCTTTCCATAACATCAATCAGAAAATTATGATTTTTTTGTAAGTTGAAACGCGCAACACACAGTAAGACTTTTTTTCCCTCTAAACCGAATTCTGAACGTACTTCTTTTCTAGTAATCGCATTATAGTAAAACTTAGCCCCCTCAATACCATTTTTGAGTAAATATGTTTTTTGCGTATCGGAATGACGGTAGTAGGCTGCCTTTTTCGAACAGGTAAATACCACATCAGCTTCTTTTAAGCTTATTTTTATGAATTTATTTCGAATTAATTGATAAATTCCTTTCTGCTCAGCTCCAAACGCATGGATATGAACTATCTTTTTAATTTTATATTTATCTGCAAAAAGAAAATATATCCACGCTAACCACAGAATATGTACATGAATAACATCATAGTCATGATGTTTCTCAAAAAAAGAGCGCAAATTCTTTAAATATATAACCGGATTTAACGTTTTTCTCACAACATATACATTTCCACCAAGTTCTCTCACTTCCAAATCATATTCCCCTGGTTCTTCATAATACGCTAATATATCAAATTGTATTTTCTCTCTATTCATATGGCGATAAAGATTCATAATTAATGTCTCCATTCCGCCATAATGCATTCGCCCTACTACATGTAATATTTTCTTCATAACCCAAATACCTTTAAATGGATTCTCTAATTTTACAACTTAATCCACTCACCCAGTTTTCTGTCCCACTTATCCGGTTGAAATCTCTCAAACCCACTACCCGGATAAAATGTCAACTCTCCAAAATATATTTTCCCTGATACTTCATAAAAATCTACTCTAACAAAAGGCAAATCCTCCGCAAGCTTCTCGGAAAGCTCTACCATTTTATTATAGTTTTGAGGTTTACTAATCAAATTTTGACTGCTTGGATAGTGGCGCTCAAATGGCAGCCTATTCCACTCTTTATCATAAAAAGTACATTTTAAACCGCCTTGAGAAAATCTTTCCGAACAGACAAAAGAACATTGTACCTTGCCATTAAAACACATAAATTTATAGTCTTTCAGTTCCTCTCCGAAATCATCTATCAAATACATTTCCGCAATAATACACGGCACCACGTCTTTATAAGGCCACTCACGTCCCAAAAACCAAAAATTATGTTTTAAACAATTACTCAATTTTCTTTTTACAGCATCAAAATCTAAATCATCCCTATTTTTGCAGATTACAACACTTCCACTATCATGATTACATTTCAGCACAAATTGCTTCGGTAATACGTCAATATTTATATCATTCACACTTCTCCAAGGACCCCCAATAAGCGGAATCAGATATTCTTCTCCTATCTTTTTCTCAATGTATTTCCGCACCTTAAGCTTATCAACCATCATGGTATATTCTGGCTTTCTATCATAAAGCTTCAACCATTGTAATTTTTCATTAAATGTCCGAGGATTTCTTAAATTTAGCTTTTTATGTGTTTTGATCCGATAGCATATCTTTAAATATAGTTTATCCGGTATAAATTTTAATAAATATCTAATTTTTTTTGTATCCACTTCCGTTCTCCAACAGTATGCTTTTATTATCTCTTTTACTACTCAACACTTCTCCCGCAGTAATTTGTCCGATACGAGCTTCATTACTTTAAAAGGCAACAGAAACAGACCCATTTGACCACAGACTATATACATTAGATCTCCAAAGGAGCAATACCTCCTTTTATAATTTAACAAACCAACCTTAATAGAGCTGCACACATAGGACCAGCTCTTACGCCGTTTATAATTATCCTCATCAGCTCTAAATTTCAAAAGTACTTCATCTACATTTAATGCATAATATCCCATATTAATCATACGCGAAAACAAATCATAGTCCTGTTTCCTTTTCAGATTCCCATAACCACCACATCGAATAACTGCCGACTTCTTAAACATGACTGTCGGATGATTAAATGGTTGCCTACGTCTTATATACTTTCTAATCTCTCCATAATCTGTTGGAACCACCCTTCGAGAATGAACATCATCAGGGGCATCATAAAATTCGTCTATATGAGTGCCGCATAACGCAAGCCTTACATTATTAGCGAATAGTGCCAGTTCCTTCTCGCACCGTTCCGGCAGTGAAATATCATCCGCATCCATTCGTGCCACCAGCTCATTCCGGCAGTATTTTAATCCTATGTTAAGCGCATGCCCCAGTCCACCATTATGTTTTAGCGGAACGATTGTAAAAAGCTCCGCATTATCATTCTGGTATGCACAGATAAGTTGCCTCAATTCTTTTGAAATGGGGCCGTCGACAACAAGCACAAACTGTTCAGGCGCAACTGTCTGGTTTAGCATGCTGTCTATACTTATTTCTAAATATTCCGGTTTATCCTTTGCATATATTGACATAAGTACGCTGTATTTCATCTGGGAGACCTGTTCATCCGCAGTTTTCTCCATTTCCCTCATGCCGTCATATCCCTCTTCTTCAACTCCACCTGCATCAGCCCCACAGCCTCCTCACTGAACCCTTCGGTGCTCTCCGGGATGAACAGCATTTTTAAGGTCAGCATAATCAGTTTCAGATCCAGAATCAGGCTTCTGTTCTCTATATAGATCAGGTCAAGCCGCAGCTTATCGTAGGCGCTCGTATTATATTTGCCGTAAAGCTGCGCATATCCGGTCAACCCGCTTTTGACCTGCAGGCGATATGCAAACTGCGGCAGCTCCTCCGTATATTTCTCCACATTCTCAACCCGCTCAGGCCTTGGTCCCACAAGGGTCATATCCCCTTTCAGCACATTGAGAAGCTGGGGAATTTCATCGATGCGGAACCGTCTGATCACCGCGCCGACTCTGGTAATCCGGCTGTCATTCGCCCTGCAAAGCATAGCCCCGTCTTTCTCCGCATCCATAACCATGCTCCGAAATTTAATGATATGGAATCTCTTCCAATCCTTCGTATAGCGCTCCTGTCTGAAAAAGACAGACCCGCCGTCCTCCACCTTGATTGCCAGCATGGTAATCAGAGTGATGGGCAAGGTAACAATAAGCCCGAACAGGGATACGCCGATATCCATACACCGCTTGAAAAAGGCCATGCCAAGCGACTCCTGATAGCAGTTATACTTTATCAGGGGACTGTCTATGAAATGGCGGTTCTCAAACCCGCTCGCCACGATATCCGTGATGGTAGGCGTCACATAGAATACCTTCTGCTGGTTGATGCAGTAGTACATCAGCTCTTCCCTTAGCTGATAGTCAATCTGGTAAAGAATCACAGTCTCAGAGCAGTCTATAGCCGCCTTAAGCGCCTCCATGCCTTCCCCTGCGGACACTTTTTTATGTATGTTAAAGAGATTCCAGGGCTTTTCTTCAATCTTCCTGAGAAACCCTTTCACGCTCATATCCCCGTAGATAACGACCGTCTCCTGCGGCGTAATGTGCCCCAGATAGTATCTTTTTGCAAGAACCGCCCACAGGCAGGTAACCAGAAACTGTACTGCCACCGTGAGGGCACCCGGCAGAATAGACACATACCTGCGCGCAATAAAACAGCATTCCACATAAAAGATCAGGTCCGATATGCCAAAGGCGAGAAGCTGGGAAAAGACCGTCTCCCCGATCGAGTACTGCGCAACTTTATCCGCCCTGTAGATCCGCACCAGCCTGCTGTAAATGATATAGTAGAGCAGTAATGATACCGTTCCTCCTATCAGTCGGTGTGTGCGGAAAGCGTATAAGTTATAGTAAGCAATCCAGATATACCCAAACATCAGAAGCTGTAACAGCACAATCGACGCAGAGGATATCCGTGAAAAATGATTCTTTCTGGTTCTGTTTTGC
Organism: uncultured Lachnospiraceae bacterium; assembly: GCA_947176065.1. Lineage (GTDB taxonomy): Bacteria > Bacillota > Clostridia > Lachnospirales > Lachnospiraceae > UBA3282. The sequence goes on from CAMWPB010000024.1 coordinate 15,414, forward strand.
TGATGACGTTCTTTCACCGCTGATTCTCCTTTCTGACCGTCTGGTATAAATGGTCAAAGTCGATGGCATTGTTATTACCCGTTATACCCCCCCCCCGGGTATTTTTGACGTATCCCCGGAGGCGCCGGCCATATCCTCAAGGGGTTCTGTCGGTTCCTCGCCATAGTGGCCGTATTCCCCGTACTTACCATATTTGCCGTACCGCCCATAACCGTACTTGCCGTATTTGTTATAGTAGCCTTTGTAATGCCCGGAATAGTAACGGTTATAGTAACCGCCGCCCTCCATTTTTACCTTATTGAGCACCACGCCAAGAATATTGACGCCGGTCACTTCCAACTGCTTTTTCACATCCTGCAGATAGCGGTAGCTGATCGCTCCGCTCTCTACCACCAGCACCACACCGTCGCAGTTCGGCGCCACTACTGCGGCGTCGATGACCCAGCCCAGCGGCGGGCAGTCCACGAGCACTACATCATAGCGTTCTTTCAGCGACGCAAGAAGGTTTACGAACAGTTCCCGTCCCAGAAGCTCCGTAGGGTTCGGCGCCACCGGTCCTGCGATAATCATATCCAGATTTTCTATGTTCGTATGGTTGATTACTTCATCCATCTTTTTCTGCCCGGAAAGATAGTGCGACAATCCGAACATCGTCTCCTCCGAATGGATGCGGTATCTTCCCACGAATACCGACTTACGCAGATCCGCGTCGACAAGCACAACCTTCTTGCCGTCATCGTTTAAAGACCTTGCCAGTTCCATCGTCACCGTACTTTTTCCTTCATCCGGCGTGCAGCTCGTGAACATAATCACCTTGTTGTCCACGCCGCAAAACTGCAGATTGGTGCGCAGGGAATTAAACGCCTCCCTTCTGGCGTAAGTCTGTTTTTCCAAATTTTGAAACAAGATACTGTTAGCCATTTACCGTTTTCCTCCCGAACCGGATTTGGATTTCTTTTTCCCAAAGGGCACCTTGATGCCGGTCTTTTTCTGGGTATCGCCTTCGTCCTCCAAAAGAGGGATGCTCGTCAGCGTATTTAAGCCCAGATATTTCTCAATATCGTCTGAAGACTTCACCGAGTCGTCCACCATGTACACCACTACCACTACCGCGGACATAATAAAGATGCCGAGCAGCACACCTATGATGACATTCTTTAACAGATTCGGACTCACCGGTTTGTTTGTGATATACCCAAGCTCCACGACGCTCGGTTCTTCAATCTTCATAATATTGGATATATTTGTCCTCGCCACTTTTGCAAATTCATCCACGATATCCTTTGCAAGCACAGGATCAGGGTCTTCCGCAGTCATAACCAATATCCGGGTATCGTTGGGATTGGAAAAGGTCATCTGTCTTAGCACTTCCTCGTAAGTGCGGTTCAGGTTCAGATTTCCAATTACCTCCTCCACCACAGGTCTGCTCTGCACCAGCTCAATATAGTCCTTTGTAAGCGAAGTACCCACCTGTATATCCGCCAGGGACGTAATTGAGGTCGACGTCGACAAAATATACAGTTTCGAAGTCGAGCTGTACTTCTCCTCGATTCCGTAGTACGTCACAAGGCCGGCCAGCACTCCCACTACCACGCCGACTGCCAGAATGCTCCATATCCGCCTTCCAAGCAGATACAGTATTTCCAACAGGTCTATTTCCACTGTTTCTTCCTGGTTATTCATTCGTTCCTCCCAATGTCTGTAACAGGCATGCTTCCTTCCTGTTCTCGCCGTTTCTTTTACTTCAAATATTCTCCCCGCAAAAGTTTTGCCGGGTTGTCAAACATAATCCTGCGAAATGCCGCCTCGTCCAGCTTTTCTTTCAGATAATCCGCCGCCTGATTTAAGTTAGGGCGCCGTTCCTGCGTGTTGTGGGCATCGCTTCCGATAAAATGCATAAGTCCCTCTCTGGCCAGCCTGAGACACCACCGCCTCTGCGCAGAGAAAAACCCGCCCGTGAAATTTTCCGCATTGACCTGCATATACGCACCCATACGCACCAGCTCGCCGATGCATTTTTCATTTTTCCAGAGGCACTGGTATCTCTCGATGTGAGCGAGAATCGGATAGAATCCACATTCCACGCATTTGCGAACCGCGCCGCAGAGGTGCTTATACTGCGCGCCGGGCGAAAATTCCAGCAGGACATACGGCGTATCCGCCATGGAATGAAGCCTTTTACTTTGCAGCTTCTCCAGCGCGCCCTCCCTGAAATAAATTTCATTGCCGGGAAGAATGGTAAAATCTCCGTATTTTTCCTTTACCGCAGATACGGTTTCCTGAAATACGCTGTCCATATATTCCTTTGGGTGTCTCACATGGCCCGGATAATAATGCGGCGTCGCAATCATCACGCGCACCCCCTGGCTGTATGCCAGGTCGATCATTGCCATCGTCATTTCCATATCCTTCGCGCCGTCATCCACGCCGGGAAGGATATGGCTGTGTATGTCTATATAATGTTCCATCTTTCCAAATCCGTCCCCGGTCTAGCGCTTCCCGGATCGGCTTTTCTTATTATGGTAGAAAAGAACCCCGCCAAGCGCGGCAATGCATACCACCACGATTCCCACGGCAATCATGCCCAAATTAATGGATTTTTCGACCGGCTGCGCATTGGAGTAATCCTTTTCCTGCTCCGCAGAGGCTTCTGCCGCTGCTGCCTCTTCCTCCGCCTTTTTGGCTTCTTCCGCTTTTCTGGCTTCCTCCTCCGCCTTTTTGGCCTCCTCGGCCTTTCTGGCTTCCTCTTCCGCCTGTCTCTTTGCTTCCTCTTCGGCCTTCTTTTCCGCCTCTTTCTTATCCATGTAGCCCTGCGTGCGCAGATAGGCGGCGGATACGTAACCTGTCTTTTCTCCAAAAGCGATCTGCGCCCAGCCGGTGCTCGCCGCCCCGGTGACTTTGACAGGTTCCCCTTCCTTTATCTCTCCGATCACGGCGGAATCCTTATACGCTTCCTCATGGACATCCAGCTCCTCTATGCCCTGCACATACATAGTCTCTTCATCCATAGGGAGAACCACATACTCTACGGCTCCTTCTGATGTTGAGCCCATGGTGTTGTCCACAATGGGGCCGTCCCCTTCGGGATCTGTGCCCAGTCCTGCGGTGGCTCCTGTTCCGGCCGCGCTTCCGTTTCCGTCGTTTTCCGCTTCAGCGCCGGTCTGATTATCTGCGCCTGTATCGGCATTACCGTCCGCGTCTGCGCCATCGCCCGCCTGTGTTCCCGGATCGGCAGCTTCGCCGCCTCCTACCTTTTCCATGTAGCCTGAGGCGATTCCCACACTGATGTTGGCGCGGAACTGGGCAATATAGTCGTCCGCCTCCCGCTGGCTCATGTCGATACCGTCTCTGGAAAGGTACTCGGTTACCTTGGCAATGTAGCCGTCCGTCACCTTATAGTAAGCCCCCTCATATTCCTGCTTCTCTGCAATGGCCGATAAAATACCCTGCTCTGCACTGTTTAAATCTCCCGCAAACGCCCTGACCGGCACAATCAGCGGGATAATAAGTGCCGCAAGAGCAGCCGCAAGCACCCTTACCGGCCTTCCGCCCAAGCCCCGTCCTTTTAATCCGTTTCCTGATCTATCTTCTCGTCTGATCGTTATTTTCCCGTTCATATTTTCTGATTTCCCATTCTATTTTCTTTTTGTTTCTGATTCCGTTTATCCGTTTTTCTCACAAAATTTTCTGTCTGTCTTTTTTTCTTTTCGTCCTTCTCTGCCTTGCTGCGTCCGGCCTGTGTTTCCCGGATCTTTTTCGTTATCTTTTCATTTTTTGGCGTAAAGATAGAGGGCGGATTGCCGGAAGGCTCTCCGCCCCCTCAAGTCTTTACTTATTACTTTTTACCGCATTTTGTTCTGCTGCTTACTCAACGATCTCAAAGCTGATTGTGTATGTGCGCTTCGGTTTCTCGGGGTCGCTGTAGTTTACTGTCATCTCCAACGCCTTTCCGTCAAGGGAGCCGTAAGTGGCGGGCTTGCCCTGTGACGTCAACTCGCCTGCAAGCTTCTTCGTCCACTCATCTACGAGATCGGAAATATAAGTCTCTGTTGACTCATGGTCATCCCTCTTAACCGTTATGGAATCTCTTACATTCTCCTCATGGTGAGTAAATGTCACCTCACTCACCTCGTTCATGTACCCTTCCATTTCCTCCAGGAGAATCCGTACAGTGCTTTCCCGGCCGGCATTCTTTGATTCTATGATATCCTGGCCTGCATCGTTGCCTGTGATGGCAATCGTCTTTGTGGATGCATTATAGTCGATGTAGCTTACGCCCGGTATCCTGTTTGCCCTGTTAAGTTTTGCGACGGCGCTGCTGATAGCGGAATCCAGTCCTGTCAGAAGTTCAGGACAATCAAACTCTATCGTGTAGTCTTCTGTCTCTCCATTCTCAAACGTAGCAGTCACGAACAGTTTCTCTCCACGAAGTCTTCCATAAGCGTTAGGATTGCCATCATCCTCGTATCCGTCTGCCAGTTCAACGACAAGCTTATCCGTCCACTTATCCACAAGGTCAGCGATATACTGCTCCGTCGCATCCCGGCCTTCTCTCTTGACTGTTATGCTGTCGCGTATACCTTCATGCTCGTGAGCGAACTCGATCTGTTTCACTTCACTCATGTACTCTCCCAATTCACTCAGGAGAATCTCTATGGTTTTATCCCTGCCCTGATTCTTGGAGTCGATGAAATCCATTTCAGGGTCATTACCCAAGATCGCAATCGTGTTAGTTGCAGGGTGATATGTTCCGCTGATACCATGGATAGCGTGCTCAGTGTTCATTCTCTTAACTGCTCTCGCAATGGCACGATCCAGATTATCTTTCCCTGCTTCCACATCCACCTTAAAGGTTACGTTACAATATGCATCCTCTGTTGTTCCGGTCTTCGATTTTGCAGCGATATTAAGTTCGATCGTTCTGCCATTATCGCCGGCAAGCTCACCCCAGGTAGCATTCCCATTGCCTAACTGCTTAATGAGTCTGTTCGTGTATGCATCGACTACCTGAATCAGGAATTGCTTGTTGGTTTTGTCTCCTTTGAGAATCTCTCTCGTCAACTGCGTGGAGTCATTCCAGTCAATCACTACTTTAAAGCTTTCGAGCCGAGATACCCAGCTATTTATCTGAGCATCTTTAAGCAGCTCATCTACCATAGCTTCCTTCTTCGCATCTACTGCCTGCTTAATCTCTACATCCGGTTCATTCGCGATCACAAGGACTTCTCTCTCCAGTGCGTCATAAGAACTGCTTGCAATTCCATCAATCTTTGCATTCGCACCGTTCATCGCCGCGATCACCTTAACAAGTCTTGACTCATTTGTAGAGATAGCGCTCCACGGGTTAGGCATCGTAAGGCTGAAGGTGAAAGATTCCGGCGGCGCTGCCGTATACTGATTCGGTTTCGTACCCGGCGTTTCTCCAACAAAATGCACCGTCATCTCAATCTTCGGGAATGTCGCCCCGGACCAGTTCCCATTATCATTAACCACTGCCTTGAATGCCTCCGCGTCAATGTAAAGTCCTAAAGCATTCTTGTTGCTGACCTTTCTGACTTTGATCAGCCCCTCTTTTAACTCTGCAAAGGGTGCCGGATCCTTTGTCGGATTGTTTTTGGTCACCAGCGTAATCTTATCGTTCTTGTCGTCGATCTGTGCGAAAATACCTGTCGTATAAGGAAGTTCTGCATAGTAATACTCTTTACCGACGCCGTCCACCGCAAGCTTCTTCGGTGCTACGTTCAGGAACGAAACGCTCTTAGCCGGGCTCTTGATCTTGCCCTTGCTGTTAGCCGCTTTCAGGCTCACGTTGTAGTTCAGTTCAACGCCGTATTTCTTCCACGCATCGACCTTCCATGTCATGTAATTATTGTCGTAAGCATACATGCCGTTCAGCGGAAGCACGTAAATCTTTCCTTTGTAACTCTGATTCTTTACCGCTCCCTTTACGGTAAGGGTAATCTCATTTCCGCTAACCTTCTTTACCTGAACCGGAGAATTTTTATCCTCAAGCACAGATACTGCACTCTTGCCAGATCCGGTAGTATACACAATCTTTGCCGCTCTGATATCCGCATTGATCTTACCGGTGGTCACATAGGAAATACCCTCTGTCGTCTTTCCATCGCCGGGGTTCAGTACGCTCACCGCACTGGCCGCATACTTCTTCGCCGTGGGAACAATGTCATTCTTGTCTGTCTTCTTCAGATCTACCTGAATCTTGGTAACAAACTCTGCTTCGGTGTTATCCTCATAAGTTACGGTGTACTCAACGAAACCGGTGAAGTCATTCTTGGTCCAGTCAGCTTTTTCCGCTACTGCCTTAGTATCCTCCGCTTCAGTATCGTAATATGTCACGAGCTCCAGACCGTCGTCCGCAAGTTTAAAGCCTTCTCTAAACTTATTTGTCTTACCTTTGATGTTGGCATTATAAAGCTTTGTAAACGTTACGTCTGTTACGCTGCTGCCCTTGCCCGTAAGCGGTACGCGGAAAGCGTCCTTTGTGGACAGGGTGTACTTCGCGTCAAGCTTGTAGCTCTTCTTAAGCGCCGTCGTCTTGATCTTTACAGTATTGGTCGTCTTTGTGAGTACCTCACCGTCTCTGTCTAAGAACACAAACGCGAAAGACGCACCTTTCTTTAGCTCTATGGCCCGGTCATAATACCTAGACAAGTTAAAGTCAAAGGAAAATTCCTTATCAGTGGCATTCAGGATTGCAGTGGTATCATAAAGGGCATCATACAGAGCCAATGTATCATCCTCATGATCCTGGCAGGAAACCTTCACGAATCTGGCTCCTTCAACCGCCTTATTCATGGTAAAGGCCAGTTCCTGCTTCTGCGTATTCGGGTAAATCTTTGTCCCTTTCTTCAGGCTGATTTTGGGTGTTTTATTATTCAGCTCCTTGGTCTTATCTTTGTCAAGTCCAAGCTGTGGAATCTCAATGTCGTAAGTACCTACCTCTGTCTTTCCTTTTTTCAAGGTAATCGTAGCCGGATTCTTGGTCACGATCACGTCAAGGGAAAGACCGCCGTCGTATTTCTTTACAACCTTAGCGTTCTTCGCCGACAGAACATAGTCAAACACCGACCCTTCTAAAGCATTTCCGAATTTGTCCGTCACGCACAGCGTAATCACGGTACCGGCCGGCGTCTTCGTCAGGGTATCTTTACCGCCCTTTGTCAGGAAACCGCTCTCTTCAACAAAATCCAGATTCGCCTCATAGCTGACCCGAGCCTCGTTCGCCGGTACGCTGTCGTCATAGACGATGGTGAATTTTTTGCTCGATACGGCTGCCTTGCTGCCATCAGACGCTGTCGCCTTGATTACAAGGTTCTTTCCAATCTTTGTCGGATGGAGCTCGTTGTAGGCATTCGCCTCAATTCCCTTGGGAATCGTCAGCGTGTAAAGATCGCTGCCCACAAAATCATCAAGCGTATATCTGCCGTGAACCGGATTCCTGTTCGGCTTAACAACAACCACCTGCGCACCATCCAATTTGTTAATGGCAATCTCTTCGCCATCGCTCTTCGGTGTCAGATCCACATAATTGTCATTCTGCCAATCCTGTATGACAATCGCTACTTCTCCGAGGCGGGTCGCCGCGCCCGTCACTTCGAATGTGACGTAGTCAGCCGTCTCGTTACCCGCATAGTCCGCCGCTTTTACACGAACTGTGTATGTATTCTCCTCTGACGTCCTCTTAACCTGGTAGGATTTATCTACCTTGATGGTTCCGTTGTTTACGGTGATACCCGGTACGGTCATTACCTCATCAGACCCATCATACTCAACCAGATCATAAGACACCTTCTTAGTCTTAGGCGTCTCAGCCTTCCCACCCCAGTTATAGGTAACCGCAATCTTTGCCGTCGCACCTTTACCCGCAGTGTAAATCTGTCTAGGAGCGGTCGCACTGATGTCATAAATACCCTGCACCACCGTTACCGGAATGGAGGCTGTCGCCTGCACGATGCTGCTGCCCGCGTTGTCCGAGTTCTTATTATATGTGGTTCTCGCCTTGATGGTATATTTACCCGGTCTAATCTCGTACTCATCTGCATACACGATCACCTTCAGGTCATCTGCAAGGACAGCGGTTTCACCGTAGCCGCTTACCATGTTGCCATCGGCATCCTGTACGCTGAGTCCCTCGGGAATATCGTAAATCTCTACGTCCGCTCCGCTGTTATAGCTTGCATTCTTGCCAAAATCAACGGTCGCCACATGCGCCGTCTGACCCGTGTAGAGAGCGGAAGCCGCCTTCTCCTTCTTCATGGTAATCTTGTCTGCATAGTAAACATCCCTGGTGGCATGCTTCAATACAGCCGATACTTTACTCCTTGCAATCGGCGGGTTTGACGTATGGTCAGGGTTAGGATTCACATCTTCATTCCCATTCCAAGCTTCTTCACCGGCTTTACTGAGGTGCAGCTGCGCGGTCACCTCATAGTCCGCCTTTTCGCCTTTGCCAGTATCCTGATTGCTCACTTTAAAAGTGAAATGGGTCGTCTGCGCCGTCGCCTCAACATATTTGAATATTTTATCAGTACTGTTCTTCTTGCTGGCTATGACTTCGTAGTAATATACTACGCCATCCTCATCCGAGAAAACCGCACCTTTGGGTGCCGTAATGTCCACAGTCAGGGATATATCTGTCGCACCTGCCTGTTTCAGCGTGGGCGCAACACCGCCGTTTTTGTTGCTCGTATCCCATGCGGGTGCCAAAGTCTCCAGCGTAACAGTTTTTAATACCTTTCCGTTCGCGCTGTTTATGATCACAATCTCAGCCGCTTTAGCGTTTGCCTTAGCAGCGGCACTCGTCCTTACAACCAGACTGCCGTTGTCAACCGCAACACTCCTTACGGATTCATTGGCGTTCACATACGGCTCCTCACTATTATTGCTCTTGATCTTTGCGTCCAGTTCGTCCTTGCTGCCTTTGGACTGGTTATCAAGAGTGAGGGCATATTTTGCCTCCGTGCCAACCTGTTGCGTGATCTTACCATCTTTGCTCTCGCCTTTGATGGTCACACCTGTGGTAACGGGCGCCACCTTAAGGGTGAGGGTATCAACACAAACCTTCCCAGAGTAAATTCCGACTTTCAGGGTCTTGTTGCCGGCATCCTCTTTTACCGCCAACTGCCATAATCTACCGTCGCCATCTTCCTCAGGGGTCGCAGTGATCACATTTGAATCTATGCTATTTTCGCTCACGCTTACGCCACTGATAGAAAACGTTTTTCCGCCGGAGCTTATCGCACTGAGTTCGTAGGTTCTGTTGGGAACTACGCTGTAATTCTTATTCCTATCCGGTACTACTTCCTCATCATCATCATTCTCCGTCGTATTGTTCGTATCCATCAGCACAGCCTGCTGATAACTGCCATTTTCGCCGCTGCCATCGATGGTGAGTACATAATCATCCTGAATACCGGTCTCCGGGTCTCCAATCGTGACTTTTGCCGTACCATTTGCACCAACTTCGAAATCATCTGCAGTCGCACCCTCAGCCACCTTCCTGAGCGCAACCTGACTAAGGGATATATTACGATTATTTAAGGGGCTGATAGTCAACTCGACCGCCGTGTCTTTAGGCGCATAGATTTTGCCTTTATAGGGCTGCCCAACTCTATCGCCAAATACGATCTCGTTCCCCTGGTAATCGCTGTCAATCCTGATAGCGCTGGCGCTTATGCCTACAGACCCCCAGTTTGCCTCGCCCTGCCAATCCAGGGTAATCTTGCGCAAATTGACTACTTTAACCTCAAGGTTATCACTCAGCCTGTTATTCGGAATCCTGTAACCAAGGCCTTCCTCCTCATACGCGCTGGTCCATTCACTCCATCCATCATCGTCTTCGACAGGATAGCGGTACATAACCTCGAATAATGTGTCCGCACTTTTCGGTTCCACAGAAACGTAGTGTCTCTGCTCCGGATCCGTGATAGCGTATGGCACTCCCGCCTTCAAGCTAGTTGAATCACCATTTGCTTTTATAGCTATTGACGCCACTGTCTCGGATTCGTTTGACAGGGAGATTGTCTTTTTAGCCGCAAAGTTAATTTCTACAGTTGTGACGTCAGAAACCAGCGCATCGCCATTCTCAGGATTAGCAATCGCAATCGCTTTGATTTTTACAGTACCTTCGGTGTCCAGCTCCGGAACATCCATAGGTATCGGCTCACCACCGACACAGAAGGATCCGTTCTCCATAGTAGGCGCTGTGTCACCATATCTCCACGCATATGTGATATCCTCTACTGCCTCGAACTCAAAGGTAACGTTCTCAGCACGATTCGGCAACACCTTTTCAGGGTCTACCTTGTTGCCGTGATATTTCACCGTAATCACGGGTGCTGCGGGCTTGGCAGCCGCATCCGCATCCATCAGATCTGCATTAAGAACGGAAGAGTCTTCCCCGGTCTCCTCCGCGGGGGTCTCCTCTTCCGGTGTCTCTATAGGATCTTCTTCAACGTCGGGTGTCTGTTCCTGATTTTCGTCGGAATTATTTTCCTCATCAATAACAGGTGTTTCTTCACCCTCCGCATCTTCCTCCTGTTCGCCCTCTGTGGTGTCAGAATCGCCCGGATTATCGTCTCCATCTGCATCCACCACAATTTATATTAACTATTTGTTAATAATTTCTTGATTTTCATTTCCCCAGCATTCATGCGGGATAGCGGGATTTTTAATCAAATTTATATGCGTATTTATGATTATTTATAAGTATAATACCGAGTAAAACACCCAATTTGTTACTAATTTGTTCTTAATTAAATTTTTATTAAATCGTACAACCCGCATATCCAGTGGGATGGGAACGGTTCCGGCCCTCTAAAATCTGTTACTAATTTGTTACTAATGCGAAATTACATTATTTTATCATCCGCAGGCCGTTTTACACATTTATTTGTGAAACCAATTATATAACATACACTATTTCAACATAGGAGTAATTGCGAAATTACGCAAATACCGATTTTCAAGTTGACAAACTTTCAAAAAAACAGTATACTGATTAAACCGTGCAGCCGGGGCGTTAGCGGTGCCCTGTACCCACAATCCGCTCTAGTGGGGGTGATGCTTTATCGAGGGCTTGCGCTTGCGTAGCTGCCCTTTATAAGTGGCGTTGAAGTTTGGGTCTTACGCAATGAGAATCCATGAACCGTGTCAGGGTGGGAACACAGCAGCACTAAGTGGAACCTTTCATGTGCCGTGAGGGTGCCTGGCGGAGTTAACTGTAAAGGTAACGTACATGGGTTATGGCTCGACATAAAGCGCACGGTTTTGTATTGCAGGGAAAATCCCGCTATAAACCCGTTATACGGAAAGCAGAAATGAAAAATACGATCCAGACTATTTACGAAAACCAATCGTGGCCGGAGCTGTCAGACTGCACGCTCTGCCCAAGGGAGTGCCACGTCAACAGGAACGCCGGCGAAACCGGTTACTGTGGACAGACCGGGAAACTTACGGCTGCGAGAGCCGCCCTCCATTTCTGGGAGGAGCCATGTCTGTCCGGGACGAACGGTTCCGGCGCCGTTTTTTTCAGCGGCTGTAATCTGGGCTGCGTATACTGCCAGAACCATGAGATTGCGCAGGGGCAGTCCGGCCGGGAGATCACAGTAAACCGCCTGTCGGATATCTTTCTGGAACTGCAGGAAAAGGGCGCGCACAACATCAATCTCGTCACGCCCGCCCATTTTGTTCCCCAGATTATAACCGCATTACAGACAGCAAAAAAACAGGGACTTTCCATCCCCGTTATTTATAATACCTCCGCCTACGAAAAGACAGAAACGCTCCGTATGCTGGAGGGGCTGATTGACATTTATCTGCCTGATCTAAAATACCGCGATGCGGCTCTGAGCGGAAAATATTCCCATGCAGACGATTACTTTGAAAGAGCAGCCGCCGCCATCGCCGAAATGGTTCGACAGGTGGGCGCTCCCGTCTTTGCGGACGGAGAGGATTCTCTGATGCGGCGGGGCGTGATCGTCCGTCATCTGCTTTTACCCGGCTGCGTCAGGGACAGCCGGCAGCTTCTGCGGTATCTCCACGAAACTTATAAAAATGACATATATGTCAGCATCATGAACCAATATACGCCCCTTTCACAGGTTTCCGATATTCCCCCGTTAAACCGCCGGGTTTCCGCTGAAGAATACAGGCGGATCGTTGACTACGCCATTCGAATCGGCATTGAAAACGGCTTTATTCAGGAGGGGGAAACGGCCACAGAAAGCTTTATTCCCTCCTTTGATTACGAAGGAATCTGACCGGAATCCCCTTACATTCCCCACCCGTTTTGCTGCTGCGATAAGGCCGGGCGCACTGCCCTTTCTGGCAATCGGTTACAGCTCCACCTTCCTCAGATAGTATCCAAACTCGCCGGCCTTCGACTCTCCGCTATCGCACTCGAAAGCTTCGAAACCGAACATCAGCGCCACCATCTTTTCCCTTTCATAGAAAACGCCGGGAACCCCCAGATAATACACTTCCCCCTCTTTTCCTAAAATCACATGCCTATAATTATAGAAGCCGTGCAGCAAAAAGCTGTTGTTTACCAGATGCTGATATTTTCCTGACAGAATGATAAAATCCTTTGGCTCCAGCTTCACATAGACGCGCCCGTCGCCGTAAGGATGGATATTGTCGTAAGTATCAAGAATCTGTTCCCATTTATCTTCCTTTAGTCCCTCTATGACAAAGGCATCCGCCATCAGGGGTTTGGGTTGCTCTCCTGACGCGCCGCCACTCCCCCGACTGCCCCGCTTCTGCACCACGATGCGCTCTATCTCTTTCGGCGGCTCCTGTGGTACGGCATTTTCCCGTAAAAGCCCGGGGGCTTTCACTGCGGCAGGCTGCTTTGCTGCGACATGCTGTTCCTGCACGGGCACGAACGGTTCCGCATCTGTTTCCGCCACGGTATACCGATCCGATTGGCGGTTGGCCGGCTCTCCCTCGACAACACCTTCCCCCAGAGACACGGCGGGTTCCCCGACAGCAGGATCTGACGCCAAGGACGCTACCGTTTCCCGTGTAGCAGGCTTTTCCCGCGAGTCCCCCTCTGGCTCCACGTTAGCCGGCTGTCTGCCCTTCTCCTCCATTTTTTGAACAGATGTCTGCCTCACCGCCTCCTTGCTGGCCCCTTCTACCAGATAGCCGCCCGGCAGTATAATCTGCAAACGAACCTGTTCCAGAGAATCCGGCTCCTGCTTTTCCCACTGGCCGCCGCCTTCCCGCACCGTAATGTCATCCGCCTCTTTCCAGTCCGATCCGTTGTAATAGCGCACCGGATATTTCCCGTTTATGGAGTGCGGTACATTTTTGACTACCAAAAGCAGGTTTCCGTCCTTGTCCCGTTTTTCCACCTTGAGAAAGCCCGCGCTCCCCAGACGGTCCCCGTCCTTATACAAACCCAAATATATGATTTCCTTCTGATACATAAAAGCCTCCATTCCGGAACGTCCGCGCGACAAAGGGACGCAAATCACAGATTTATAATTCCTCTGTTCATATATATGCGCATCCGCCCCAAAGTAGAACCTCATATATCATATCTTTCCGACTCTGCTGACACACGCAGGAAGGGCCGCCCTTTTACGGGCAGCCCTTCCTGCTTCGCAAGCCTTCCGGCTCTTTATATGCATCAATAATCCAGCGAGTCCAGATAGCGCATATAGTTCACCACCATCAGCGCAATCTTGAATGTCAGCGCATCGTCAAAGACACGGATATCCAGTCCCGTGCTCTTCTGCAGCTTTTCGATCCGGTAAACCAATGTATTGCGGTGCACGTAAAGCTGTCTTGACGTCTCAGACACATTAAGGTTATTCTCAAAAAACTTATTAATCGTCGTCAGGGTTTCATCGTCCAGCTCCGCCGGTACATTTGATCCGAAAATCTCTTCGATAAAAAGCCTGCACAGATTAATCGGAAGCTGATAGATCAAACGGCCGATGCCCAGCATGTTATAGGCCGTCACCTTCTTCTCCGCATAAAAGATCTTTCCCACGTCAAGAGCCATTTTAGCCTCTTTGTAGGACTTCGACACTTCCTTAAGCTCCCCTACGATGGTACCGTAGGCCACGCGGACATTGAGCATTGCCTCCATGTTCATCATATCAGCAATCGTGTCGGCAATCTGCTCCAGTCTCTCATAGCCATCCTCAGGGTTAAGCGCTTTGATCAGGATCACATTACTCTCATCCACCGCCGTAATATAATCTCCTATCTGAGCCGTGAACATACCGTTCAAAAGCTCCATCGCCGTACTGTCCTTTTCTTTATCCGTTTCAATCAGGAATACCGCACGGGGAACAACCGCTTCAATATGCAGTTTCTTCGCCCTGTTATAAATATCCACCAGAAGCATATTATCCAGCAGTAGATTCTGGAAAAAGTTATTACGGTCGTACCGCTCCTTGTAGGCGACAATCAAATGCTGAAGCTGACTGACCGCGATCCTGCCAATCATGTAAGTGTCCTCGCTGCCGCCCTTCGCGTCCAGAACGAAAAGCACCTCCTCTTCATCCAAAACTTTAAGAAGATGGTGTATCCCGATCACCTGACTGTCGGCGGGAGAATCCACAAATCCCGAAATCAGCGACGGGGAAATATCGTCTGTCTCAAAGGTCGCCGCAATCTCCTTTCCTTCCGGATCCCATACCGCAAGGGAAACCTTGGAAATCGCTGAAAGTTCCTCTATACTGGCCTTAATAATCTGACTTGAAATCATATATTCCTCCGTTACTTAATATACGCACGAAGGGGAGGGGTGCTTGCGCCTCCCTCCCCTGCTGTCATTTCTATTAGTTGGTGATGGTCTGCTCTGTCTCTTTGTCGAATACGTGAATCTTCTCAACATCGAAAGCAAACTTAACTGTGTCACCGGGTCTCGCCGTCGTACGGGAATCCACTCTTGCGGTAATCGGGAACTCAGCGAGATCGAAGTATAAGTAAACCTCTGCACCAAGCAGCTCGTAAACCTTGATCGTAGACTCGAATACGCACTTAGCGGTCTCGATGAACATCTCGGAATCATATACGTCCTCAGGACGGATACCGAATGTAACGGTCTTGCCTACATAACCGCCGTCGATCAGCTTCTTGGACTTAGCGGGCGGTAACGGAATGGTCTGGCCTGCAACCTTAAGGTTTGCAGTATCGCCGTTCTTCTCAACAACCGCATCAAGGAAGTTCATCTGCGGAGAACCCATGAAGCCTGCTACAAACAGGTTCTGAGGCTTCTGATATAAGTTCTGAGGTGTGTCAACCTGCTGTACCACGCCGTCCTTCATAACAACGATTCTGGTACCAAGGGTCATAGCCTCTGTCTGGTCATGTGTTACGTAGATGATGGTGGTGCCCAGTCTCTGGTGCAGCTTGGAGATCTCAACACGCATCTGTACACGGAGCTTTGCATCCAGGTTGGACAGCGGCTCATCCATCAGGAATACTTTAGGGTTACGAACGATTGCACGACCCATAGCCACACGCTGTCTCTGACCACCGGAAAGAGCCTTGGGTTTACGATCAAGGAGAGCCGTCAGATCAAGGATCTTCGCTGCCTCTTTCACCATCTTGTCGATCTCATCCTTCGGAACCTTTCTCAGCTTAAGGCCGAATGCCATGTTATCATACACGGACATATGCGGATACAGAGCGTAGTTCTGGAATACCATCGCGATATCTCTATCCTTAGGCTCTACATCGTTAACTACTCTGTCGCCGATTTTCAGCTCACCGGAGGAAATATCCTCCAGACCAGCGATCATACGAAGAGTGGTAGACTTACCACAGCCCGAAGGGCCTACGAAAATGATAAACTCCTGATCTGCGATTTCAAGGTTGAAATCTTTTACTGCCTCGAATCCGTTAGGGTATACCTTGCAGACATTCTTTAAAGATAAACTTGCCATGATTGCCTCCTATTATTATTGTTTTTTTATTTTCTTCTCGCCCGCAGAAATCGTTTCCCGGACGATTAATTCTGTAGATTAGTATAACGGACTTTTGTCCCCTTTACCATACCACTATTCCACAAAGATTTCGTTCCCGATTGTAGATTTTGCTTACTTTATTAAATTTTTTTGAAGACACACGGCAATTTGACTAAGAATATACCGCTTTCCTGTGCACTTTGCATAAATCGAGCGTTTACACGCCCAATTAAGAGCATACCACGCATTCTCTGACTCTGACGCCACATTTGCCTTATGCAGTCCTGCACCTTTTCACCTCATATCCCGCCTCTGTTACGGCATTGCCAAGGGTTTCATCTGCAATCTCATTTTCCATCGTCACGCTTGCCGTCCCGTTCTCCAGACTGACTTCCACGGACGTCACCCCTGCAACGCCCTCCAGAGCCTTCTGCACATGCGCCTGACACTTCCCGCACATCATTCCCTCCACATCCAATACCTTAACCATACTCTCATTCTCCTTCCTTTTTTCCTGATTCATTTTCCTATTCTCTATCCCCGTAAAGCCGTCTGTCAAATCCGGCATAGGAACCATATGCGCCCTTCTGTCTCTCGCTGTGCTGCGGACGGAAAACAGATTTAGCCGCAGAGCGTTCGTGACCACGCAGAAGCTGGACAGACTCATGGCTGCCGCCGCAAACATAGGGTTTAACGAAAGTCCGAAAAACGGTACCAGTATGCCCGCCGCCACAGGAATGCCGATGCAGTTATAGAAAAACGCCCAGAACAGATTTTCATGAATATTTTTAAGCACCTGTCTGGAAAGGCGGATCGCCGCCGATACATCCGTCAGCTTTGATTTTACCAGCACAATATCCGCCGCGTCCAGAGCAACATCCGCACCTGCGCCAATGGCAATCCCCACGTCGGCTCTGGTCAGTGCAGGCGCATCGTTGATGCCGTCCCCGACCATGGCCACCTTCCCATACCCTGCAAGCCGTCTGATCACATTTTCCTTGTCCCCCGGCAGAACGTCCGCCACTACGGCGTCGATCCCAACCTGCGCACGGACGGCCTCCGCTGTCCGGCGGTTGTCTCCCGTCAGCATAATCACATGGATTCCCATATTTTTAAGCTCTTCCACTGCCTGCGCGCTGTCCGGTTTCACCACATCCGCCACGGCAATCATGCCAAGCAGAGCGCCGTCTTTCGCAAAATAAAGCGGCGTCTTCCCGTCCCCGGCCATCCGCTCTCCCTGCTGCGCAAAATCCTTCGACATCAGTCCCCGTTCCCCGAGCAGTGCAGCCTTTCCGCCTAAAACCGGCATCCATTCCCCGGCAGTCTCTGTCCCACAGTCGGGACGCGGCCCCGACACATCCTCCGCGCCGCCGCAGGAGCGACGTTTGAGCATGCCTTCCACGCCCCATCCGGGAAGCGCTTTAAAATCCGCAATCTCGTCCGGCACAAGCCCTTCCTCCCCGGCCCGCTCGCAGACCGCCCGCGCGAGAGGATGTTCGCTCTTGTATTCCAGAGAAGCCGCCACCCGCAAAAGCTCTTCCGCGGAAACGCCCTCCGCCGGGCAGATGTCCGTCACCCGCGGCTTCCCTTCGGTCACGGTTCCCGTTTTGTCCAGCACCACAAAATTCGTCCTGCCCGTCTGTTCCAGAGCCGCCGCATTCTTAAAAAGAATACCCTGTCCCGCGCCCCTGCCGTTTCCCACCATAATTGCCACGGGCGTAGCCAGCCCCAGCGAGCAGGGACAGCTTATCACAAGCACGCTGATCGCATAGGAAAGCGCTTTTCCGACGCCGGCCCCCATAAGCAGCCAGACCGCTCCCGTAATCAGTGCAAGCGTGATAACCACAGGTACGAAAACACCGGACACCCGGTCTGCAACCTGTGCAATCGGCGCTTTTGTCGCCACCGCATTCTCTACCATATCAATAATCTGGCGCAGGGTCGTATCCCCGCCTACCCGCGTCGCCACACAGGTAAGCGCTCCATTCTGGTTCAAGGTCGCCGCACTGACCCGGTCCCCGGCCCCTTTATCTACAGGAAGACTTTCGCCCGTGAGCGCCGCCTCGTCCACCGCGCTCTCGCCTTCGATTACCTCGCCATCCACAGGAATGCTTTCGCCCGGCTTCACAATAAAGGTATCTCCCGCCAAGACCTCGTCGGCTGCTATCGTCACTTCCACACCGCCGCGGATCACATGCGCGGTCTTCGGCGCAAGATCCATCAGACTTTTGACCGCGTTTGTCGTCTTCCCCTTACTGTAAGCCTCCAGCATCTTACCTACCGTAATCAGTGTCAGAATCATGGCCGCCGATTCGAAATACATATCGTGCAGACAGTGCATCGCCATTTCCGTATTACCCATGCCGTATGCGCCGCCCATGCGAAACATCACCGCCGCGCTGTACACGAAAGCGGCCGCGCTTCCGAGAGCAACCAGCGTATCCATATTCGGCGCCCGGTGAATCAATCCGGCAAATCCGCTGACAAAAAACTTCTGGTTAATAACCATCACCATCCCTGTCAGAAGAAGCTGGTACAATGCAATCGCCCACGGATTGCCGGCAAGCCCTTCCGGCACAGGCCATCCCCACATCAGATGCCCCATGGACACATACATAAGCGGCAGCAAAAGACACAGGGAGGCAGCCAGTCTGCGCCGCAGCTTCGGTGTCTCGTGATCCGTAAAAGCATCCTGCCCTCCGGCTGTCCCTCTCCCGCTCTTCCCGTCCGCAGCTCCTTGCCCTCCCCCGCCGCCTGCGTTGAATAAAGCCGCGCCGTATCCGGCTTTCTCCACAGCCCGGCAGATCGCATCCTCCGAAGCGGGCTCCTCATAGGAAACTGCCATATTATTCATAAGTAAGTTGACGCTAACCGATTCAACCCCCGCCACGCCGCGCACCGCTTTCTCCACATGTGCGCTGCAGGCGGCGCAGGTCATGCCTGTCACGTTAAATTTTTCTGTTTTCATGTCCGTCTCCTGATATTTTGTTCAGCACGCGCCCATTCGCAAAACGCGCCTTTGGCGCTTATCCGCCGTTTCATGGCTGCTTTTGCTTATATGCGGGCGCTCCCTCAGACCGTTATCTGGCTGAACTGTTATTTTATTTTTTTCATCAACTCCACCGTCTCCGCCAGAATCTGCGTGTTTCCCTGCCGTACACCCTCCGCCACGCAGGTCAGCATATGCTCCTCCAAAATCACATATCCAAGACTCTGAAGCGCGCTCTCCACCGCGCCAATCTGTATCAAAACGTCGCCGCAATAGCGGTTATCCTCGATCATTCCCTGAATCCCTTTTAACTGACCAATGATCCTGTTGATACGATTCTGTAAATTCTTCTGCTCCCCTGCATCCCGGGGTGTACTCTTGTGCCGACAACAGGCACATACGTCGCCTGTAGCTGTTTTTTCTTCATTCATATATTTTCTCCTGTTTTTTATATTCTACACCGATATAATATACCCCCAAGGGGTATATGTCAATATTTATTTTTTGACCTGTCCGTGTCCGCACACCAAAGAGCCGGGGGCGATTTCTCGCCCCCGGCCTATAACTCCCCCATATAATATAATAAAACACAACCCCTTTTTATGAATCCGTCTAGCCCTTCACTGCTCCGGCAACCATACCCTTAATAATCTGTTTGCTGAATGCAAAGTAGAAAATCACGATAGGAGCCATAGTAATCAGCATAGCCGACATGATCTTCGGATAATCCGATGTAAACTGGCCTGTAAACTGTTTCAACCCCAACGGTACTGTGTACAGTGCCCTGTCCTTAATCAGGATCAAGGCGAAAGAGAACTCATTCCAGCAGCTGAACACGTTGATAATCGCAACCGTCACCAGAATCGGCTTACATACCGGAAGGATGATGCCAAACAATGTCTTTGAGAAAGTGGAACCGTCGATCGCGGCCGCCTCTTCAAGCTCCGTCGGGATACCCTTCACATACCCCTGCACCAAAAAGATCGACATGGGCAGCGCAAACGAGACATATGGCAGCAACAGCGTATACCAGTGGTTTGAAAGCCCCATCTTGGAAAAGATAATGTAAATAGGAACCATCAGCGAGTGAATCGGAATCAGCATTCCCATCAGGAACATCACATACAGCGGTTTGTTCAGCACAAAATCAATTCTCGAAAGAATATATCCCACTATAAATGCGATCAACACAATCAGCAGAACGGACAGAATCGTCGTCCTTGCACTATTGCCCACCGACTGCATCAGGCGATAGTCCTTGTTGGACAGGATTTTCGTATAGTTCGCCAGCGTCGGCTCTTTGGGCAGACCCATGATATCCGCATTGAACACTCTCTTCTCTTTCAGGGAGGAATAGAGCATCCAGAACAGCGGGAAAATACAGGTCAGTGAGAAGAACCATAAGAAAAAGTTAATCACTACCGTAAGCACGCCTCTCTTTACGCGGGTGCCTGCCGAATTGTCTTCTACTTTTGTCATTTTCATTTCTTTAGCCATAGCAGATCCCCTCCTTTACCTGTTCGCCTTGCGGGCTTTGATTGCCTGTTTTCTTTCCTTCTCAATCTGTTTCAAATGCTTTGCCTCCTGACGGTCATAGCTGTCCGTCATAAAGTAATTCATAAGAATCTGAGAACCGCCGATTACTGCCAGCGCCAGTACGAAAATACCGACGGAAATACAGGAACCGTAACCTAAGTTGGACTGCTCGAAGGAAACCTTATAACCGTACATTGCCATAACCATGGAGGAATAACCCGGCCCGCCGGAGGTCATAACGTAAATATTATCGAATGCTTTCATGTTACCCGCCACACAGAGGGTGATACATACAAGCAGAGTATTCTTGATCAAAGGTAAAACTATGTAACGCGCGCGCTGGATTCCCGTCGCTCCGTCAATTTCCGCAGACTCCAAAACTTCCGTGCTGATGGAGGAAACCGCTGACAGCAGAATTACCATGTAGTAACCGATGAACTGCCAGATCAGAGGAATAGACACCAGCAGCATTACCAGCCGCGGCTCATTAAGCCATACCTTCTGTAAATCGCCCCTGCCAATCTTCTCTAAGAAGTAGTTCAGCAGACCTCTCTTGGAATCGTAGATCATCTGCCAGATAAAACCGATGCAGACCGCCGAGATCGTACTCGGGAAAAATCCGAAAGTTCTGTGGATGCCCTGCAGCTTGGTTACCTTAGAGTTAATTAACAGTACAACGATGAATGCCAGACCAATCTGTCCGATGATACACACAATCACCAGAAAAATATTGTGCCAGAAGGAACTCCAGAACACTTCGTCGCTAAATAACTGCGCGTAATTGGCAAAGCCGTTAAAGGTTTTGACCGGCCCGCCCTTCCACTCAAAAAAGCTGTAAAATAGAGCTGCTACAAGCGGCGCAAATACCGTGAACACATACAGTGCCACGGGCACGGCAAGATATGCAGCTACTACCCATTTTTTCGGTTTAATAGATTTCAGCATAGATTCGCCCCCATTTCCTTTTAATGCTCATTTTAACATAACTGAGACATACCCCAAAAGCGAAACGAAGACGTTTTCTGCCGCTTCGCTGTAATTAAGCCCCCGCTTAATCAAAAACCCCCTCAGGTAAGCATCCGCCCGGGAGGAACCTCCCAGGCGGCGCTGCCTGTATATGTTGCAATACCTTCTCAGACTTTAATAAGTCGAGTTTGTACCAATTTGTTACTGACCCAAGTAAGCCTTGTATGCAGCCTGTGTATCTGCCGCTACAGTTGCAGGATCTTTGTCACCGTTAACCATTTCCTGCATCTCGGTGTTAAGTACGGACCAAACGGAACCGTCTACATAAGAGTCATAAATCTCACAGCCCTTGTTGTCCACATAGGAGAAGTTGTAGAAATCCTGTGTGTACTGATCGAATGCGGAAAGGTCCACATCGGAGCTGCAGAAACCAGCCAGTGCGTAGTTCGCGCCTACATACTCAGAGAACGCAGGGCCTGTCAGATACTGGCAAAGATCGATACAAGCTGCAAGCTTGTCGGGATCGGAAGCTGCCTTAGCGCTGATTGCCATACCGTAACCAAGACCGATGTTCTGGAACTTCTCATACTTGGTAGCGTCTGCTGCCTGAGGAAGAACTGCGAACTTTGTGGTATCCTTCTTCGGATCGCCTTCCAGAGTAGCCTGGATATAAGAAGCATCCCAGTTACCGCCGATGAACGCTGCTGCGTCGCCGGAGATGTAGTACTCACGAGCATCCTCGTTGGATACTGCGTTGAAGTCCTTGTTGAAGATGTTTGTGTCGTGGAAGAGACGCTGTGTCTCTGTCAGAGCTGCCACGAACTCAGGAGCCTCGAAGTTACCTGTGCCTGCAATGATATCAGAGAACCACTGTGTGCCGGTGTACTGATAGCCAAGGCAGGATACGAAACAGGAGTTCATCTGCCACTGACCGGAGTTACCGAATGCGATGGTGTCGATACCCTGACCGCTGAAGTACTCAGCCGCCTTCTCTACGTCAGCCCAAGTGGTCGGGAAGGAATCAAAGCCTGCCTCTTTCCACATAGCCTCATCGTAAATTACTACGGTACATGTACCACCTGTCAGAGCAGGATATGCATAATACTTGCCGTCTGCCGTGAAAGGTACAAGGTAATCCATGTTGTAGTCGCCCGCATAAGGGGAATTCTTGATGCTGTCGGTCAGATCATATACAAGACCCTGGCCTGCCCAGCTGATGGTGTTCATACCCTGAAGCAGGAACACGTCCGGAAGATCGTCTGCTGCAGCGCGGGTAGCGATCTGTGTCTTGTAGTCGTCGTTTGCCAGAACTTCCTCATCCAGTGTGATGCTGCCGTGCTCGTTCTGCCAGTTTGCAAGGCATGTTCTGAAACCGTCGGAACCGCCGTTACCTTCAGACTCCTCGGATGTAGAGAAGTGCATGATGGAGATGTTGCCGCTGTAAGCAAGATCACCGGATGCTGCACCGTCATCTGCTGCGGGAGCTTCCTCCTCTGCCGCAGGAGTCTCTGCCTCAGGAGCCTCCTCCTCTGCCGCGGGAGCTTCCTCTGCTGCGGGAGCCTCTGCCGCCGGAGCGGGATCGCTACCGCATCCTGCAAACGTAGCTACCATAGATGTTGCCAATAAGATGCTTACTACTTTCTTTTTCACTTTTTCATTTCCTCCTTTAAAGATTAAAATGGTAATAGTTACTCGAAATGCGTTTTCTACTTAAACGTTTTCGTAATGTTAGTCTAGCACACATTTCCCATATTGACAACCATTTTTTGAAATTTTTTTATTCAATTTTTATACTTTTTTGTTTTTTCGCCCTGATTCCCGCACTTATTTCTTCATAATCCGTCATAATATACATAAAATTGCGATAATATTGACCATTCTTGCTAAATGGTTTTCGTTACCGCAATTTCCCCTAATTGCCGGCCGGACTGCCTGTTAGATTACTCCGGCTGCTTAAATGTTAAGAAAGGGACGGTGTCAAACCGTCCCTGCCCTTTCGTATTTTATTCTGCTGCCTGTTCCACCGGCTCTCTGTCCCGATAAAACGCCAGCTGATTCTTCCCTCTCTTCTTCGCCTTGTACACTCCCTGATCGGCCGCTTTGTAAAGCGTCTCAAAATCATTGCCTTCCTGCGGGAACACCGCTACGCCGATACTTGCCGTGGCCTTGTACTTCACATATTCGCCGGCCTGGAAGTTCTTAAAGAAGACTTCCATTTTTTTGGCCTCTTTCAAAATAGCCTCGTCAGTCGAAACATCCTTCAGAAACACCATGAACTCATCTCCGCCCACGCGGCCTATGATATCGCTGGCTCTGAAAATTGCGCCAATCTGGATTCCCAAAGACCGCAGCACCTCATCGCCAAAGGCATGTCCCATAGTATCGTTGATCTTTTTAAAATTATCAATGTCAATCATGAACATCATGCACTGCTTATTCGGATTCTGCGCCATGTAGTCCTTAATTTTGCGCTCCGTGGCAAGTTTATTATTCAGTCCGGTCAGCAGATCGGTATCAGCCTTGTCTTCCAGCTCTTTCTTTTTATTATTGCTGCGGATCTTTCCGACGATATTGATCACCATAACAACACAGAAGAATATGGCAATCACAAGAGCCAGAGCAAAAACCATATCTCTCGTGTTTTTTCTGATATAATTCGCCTGTCTCTGCGCATAGGACTCGCTGACGCCCAATATCAGGCTCCATCGGTTCGTTCCGAGAGGCACAGAAGTCAGCACCTGTCTCTGTTTGCCCGTCTGTATGTCAACGCTGCCCCGGGAGCTGTTGTTCAGGCGGTTACGGATTGTTCTGGCATTTTCCTTATTCTCCGCCTCCATCGCCGTAAAAATATTCCCGCCCTGCAGGCAGGCATTCGTCGATGCGCCGCTCACACCCAGTATGTTTCCTTCCAAATCCACAATAACGAGAAAACTGGTAGAATCATAACCCGACTGCAGCAGCAGCTCCGCAAACCGCTCCATCGGATAGTAAAGCATCAGATACCCATGCTCCGCGTTCCGGCCCACATGTTTCACTACGATAACCGCCTGCTCCTCATAGGCATAAACATAAGGAAATTCGCCCGCAAGCGCCTCCTCAAACCAGGCCTCCTGTCCAACGTCGAGCGACGCGCCCGTCTGGTCTACCGCCTGTCCGTCCGCCGAGCAATAAAGGACTTTTTCCACATTGGCACACTTCGCCGCTATTCCGAGTACCTCCGTCACGCGGGCGCTGTCTTCCATCCCCATTCTCTCAAATATTTCCCCGGCCGTTTCCCCGACCTTGCCTACCTTTTGCAGCTCATGCAGGAATCGTTCCCCGTATCCCTCTGTCGAAGCGATCAGCGTCTTGGAAACCGACGCTTCCGCCTCCTTGTTGCTCTTCGCCGAAAAGCTGAGCAACATGGCAATGACAACCACCATCATGATGCCTGTCGGAACGAGCCACTGCAATACACTAGACCTGTTTTGATTATCCATCGATTTCCTGATTCCCCTCATCAATTCTCAGAGAAAAGTCCAGATCGGAGACTTTCTCTGTTTCCGGCTCCAGTTTCTTAAAAATACCGCTGTAAATCCACGCCGCCCCGTAAGCCGGCGCAGAAATGCCGAACATAAAAACAAACAGGAGCGCATAATCCGAAAAATACGCGATCACAACAGGCAGTACATAACATCCCACCATCAATAGTGTCTTGGGCAGGTTGGCAAAAGCCAGTATCATCGCATTCTTGAGCGTATTCTTCACCGAATTTTCAAATCTGGCCTGCAGCGGGAACACATAAACGGCCATCATCACAAGCACAACAGCCACTGCTACCACCGCAATTACCAGCGCTTTCGGAAAAGTCAGCCCCGAATAATTGAAAATGAATGAATCCCCCGCATAAACCGCGATCACCAGAAGCATCAAAAGCCACATGATGGTCGCCTGCTTAAAGTTCTCCTTAAAAGATTTAAAGAAGCCTTTAATCAGATATCCCTCTTCACCGCGCACGATCTTAAGCAGCACATAGTGCATCGCCGTGAAAGCCGCACCCACGGTTATCACAGGAATACAGCAGAGAATCATCAAGAAGTTCATAATCATCAAATCCCCCACACGGTTTAAAACCCGCATGACAGGACTGTCCATATCAAAAAATTTACCCACGTCTGCCACTCCAAAAATTACTCAACTATATACGATTATATATCACCAGAGCATGAAAATCCATAAAAAACATAAAAATATGTAAAAAACAAACTAATTTAGATTTTATATTTTGTGCTGACCTGCTGATACTGCATATTAAGCGTCTGGTACATCTTCAGGATTCTGGCGGTTTCTTTCTTCACATGTGCCATCACTTCATCATACGAATCCACCAGCACCATAACCGGCTGCCTCTTGAAACGCTTCTTGGAAACTTCCTCATTCAAAATCCGCAGCACCTGCTGCTTCGATGCCGCTTCCCTGTAGCTTCTCTTGTTCACAAGGGCGCTGACCACATCCCCCACCTGGAGCACGCTCTGCTGGAGACTGATCTGCGAGTCATTCAGGCGTTTCGGATAGCCGTTTGCGTCTCCCCTCTCATGGTGCGCCAGCGCGATAGCCACCACCTCGGCGTCAACCTTGTTCTCCAGCTTCTGCTTCGTGATGTCCACATGGGTGCGGAC
The DNA here is from genome assembly GCA_947176065.1 of uncultured Lachnospiraceae bacterium. GTDB lineage: Bacteria > Bacillota > Clostridia > Lachnospirales > Lachnospiraceae > UBA3282. Next base: position 41,510 of record CAMWPB010000024.1, read on the forward strand.
ATGCTTAATCTCTTCCGGTTTCAGCTTGCGGGGCGCCTGGAGAATATCCTGTGATATGCCAAGCATCCCAAGATCATGGAGAAGCGCCGCATAGTAGATCATTTCCCTCTCCTGATCGGGCAGAAACAGACGGGCGGAAATCTCCTCGCAGATACAGATCGTAGTGACCGTATCAAGCACCGTGCTCTCCCTGACAAAGCCTGTACAGTAAATCAACATATCCATGAAAGTCTTTTTATCTTCATTGGAAAAGATCATATAGTCCGCGATCTCATCCAGTTCTTCCTTATAAGAGCCGTCTTTCAGTTTATTCAAAATGCCGTACTTTGCGTCACACTGATAAAAGCGTTCGAGCCCCGCTGCGGAAAGCTTCGTGCCCGCCTGCTTCTGGAACATACGGGGATCAAACTGCGCCCCCATCGTGTTGGAATAAATGTCTATCTTCTCAGCGATATTGACATAAGCCGCCACATCCTTATATGCATAGTCAACCGTCTGCAGCTTTTCATAATCCCTGCAATGATACATCAGCACCTTCGCCATATCCGGCACCGGAGACAGATACTTAAAGAACAGATACCCGTAAATGGAATGCGCCATGCTGTCTCTTGTTTCGTATTGCAGCATATCGTTGATTCTGGTTTTCTCCGTCTTGTATGCCCCGATATCATGCATCGTCGCAACCATAACGATATCCGCCAGCTCAAACTCCTCGTATCTGTTTTCTTCCTGAAGCATCTTATAGACAATATAAGCCACCCTCGACCCATGCTCCATCAGCGTGGGATTGATCAGCTTCAGAATATCCCTCATTAACAGATAAATATCTTTGCTCTTAATATACTCCATAAGGTTCCCCCGTCTTTGATTCCGTCAAAGCACAAACTCCATCGGCGTATAGATAATGCCGTCCTTTTTCTCCTGCGGCCGCAGATCCCGAAACCCCAGCCGATGATAAAACTCCACTCCATAAGGCGAAGAATCAACCGTCACCCGGTTCTCCTGCAGCTCCGTCAGAAGATAATTTGACATATATTGTATCAGGGCCCGCCCAATGCCTCTCCTGTGGTATCTCTCATCCACAAACAGCAGAGAAATGTGAATCCTGTCGCGAAGCGTGAGCATCCCTACCATCCTTTTCCCATCAAGCGCCACAAACATCTGATACGCGCCCATAACAAACATTCTGTAAAGCGTAGAATCCGTGATAAAATTCTCGAAGTTCTTCACACCTTCGGGCGTATAGACGTCCGCCTCAAACTTCATAAAAGTCCGCCACGCCAGTGACATAGCGTCCTCCCACTCTTCCCGGTATGCGCTTCTGATCTCATACGGTATCTCCAAAACAATCAGTGACTCCTTTTCTGCCTTCCTATCATTTTATCGTACTTTTCCCAAAATTACAACCTGTTGCAGGCATTTCATTGCTCGTTTCATGCACGTTGGCGCAATTTCCCATATCAAAAAAATATGCCCCGCAGATGATTCCGCGAGGCTGTTTCTTCCAAATATATGTAAGCTGTTCTGTTCAGCTTCTGTACAATTCAGCGATTTGAAGAGATCTGTCGGGGAAATTCTCCTTCAAGTACATCAGATACTGCAGCGCACTGCCCTCGTATTTCTGTACATCTCCCAGCAAACCGACCTCGTAACAGCTTCTTATTACATTAATAATGCAGTCGTCCGTGTGATCCTCCTTGCAATCCTTACATTCTTTTAATATATGCGCAATCGCCGTTTCCAGCTCCACCTCGTCAAACAGCTTAAAATCCATCGTGGGAATATGCTCCATTCCCTGCGAAACCTCCTTTTTAGGCTCCCTTTTGTAATCGCTGATACACTGTTTTCCGTACCCTATAACGCAGTTCGTCTTCTGACACTGTCCACAGGCGTTTTCTTTCCTGCAGCAGTTTTCAAGATCAGTTGCTACCAGCCCGGCATTTAAGCCCTTCTTATGTTCGTCTGCCATGCTTTGTACCTCCGTATCTATTCATCTCTTGATTATATGTACAATACTATAACATGGATGCCTCATGGCGGCAATATACAGGAATATTAATATTTAGCGGAGATACAACACCCCGCCGGAAACCGACGGGGTGCCCAGGTTTACAAAAATGTGTACGGCAGGCATTATTTTACCGCTTCGCTTCCCACGCGGTTAACCAGAGGCAGACCGTTTTCCAGCGCATAAGCGTTCTCCAATGTCACTTTGGCAATCGCCTGCATAGCCTCCTTTGTAAAAAATCCCATATGCGAGGTGATCAGTACATTCGGGAACGTCATGAGTCTGGCCAGATTTTCGTCCCGCATAATCTCATTGGATTTATCCTCATAGAAAATGCCCTCTTCCTCCTCGTAAACATCCAGCCCCACGCCTCCGAATTTGCCGGCCACAAGTCCGTCAATTAGGGCATCCGTGTCAATCAGGGCGCCGCGGGAGGTATTGACCAGATACACACCGTCCTTCATTTTTGCGATCGTGTCCGCGTTGACCAGATGCCTCGTCTCGGAGGTCAGCGGGCAGTGCAGGGAAATCACGTTAGAGCGTTCCATCAGCTCCTGCACCGACACATACTCCACATCCAGCTCCTTGTTCGGATAGGGATCGTAAGCCAGCACTTCCATGCCAAATCCGTTACAGATGCGGATCATGGCCTGCCCGATCTTACCCGTCCCTACAATCCCGGCTGTCTTGCGGTAAAAATCCACTCCCATAAGTCCGTGCAGGCTCATGTTAAATTCTCTTGTCCTGTTATATGCCTTATGCGTATAACGATTCACAGTCAGAAGCATGGTCATGGCAAATTCCGCCACCGCCTCCGGGGAATAGCTGGGCACCCGCAGAATCTGGATCTTATCCTCGGCGGCCTTCACATCCACATGATTGAAGCCTGCGCTCCGAAGAAGAATCGCCTTTACATGCATGTCATAAAGCTCCTTAATCATCTCGGCATTCACATAGTCATTCACAAAAATGCAGACCGCGTCAAAGCCCTTTGCAAGGGATACCGTTTCCTCGTGAAAAGGCACCTCATAAAAGCGAATCTCAAATCCGTATTCTTTTCCCATAGGCTCAAACCAAATTCTGTCATAGGGTTTCGTGCTGAAAAATGCAATCTTCATAATATTCTCCACCTTTCCATGATAATATATTATAGAGTATATACAAAAAACCGCCCTGCCATCCCAGCACCGGCGGTTATCTGTCTCTTTTCTGATTTTTACAGGCCCTCAGGACGTCAGATTTTCAAAAAAATCATTTATGCTCTCCTTAATACTATCCAAAAATCCCTCCTTCGCGCCTTCCACAGCGCTTTCAACCGCTTCTCCTATGGCTTCGTCAGCCTGCTCGACGACATCGCCCAGCTTCTCATCCGCCTGCTCCACAACGTCACTCAGTTTCTCATCCGCCTGTGCCACCGCGGCGGAGCCGTATTCTTCATACATATCCTTCACCTGATCCACAAGTTCCTCCGCTCCGGCCCCGACGTCCTCTATGGCAGGCTTTTCGCCGTCGTGCAATTGTACAAGAGTAAGAGCCGCCACGCACAAAATCGCCAGCAGGCACAGCATACTCATAAATTTTTTCATATTCGATCCTCAAATCAAGGTTGGAAGGTTTTCTTTCCACCTTATCTCCACATTCAGGTGACGTTCTGCAGTACGAAACGGTAAATATCCCCGTATACATCCTCTCTGTCAGCCTCATTTAATATTTCATGCCTGTCGCCGGAATAAAGCTTTAGCTGCACATGCTCCATGCCAAGCGCTTCAAAGGAACGGAACACCTTCTCCACACCTTTGCCGAAGTCACCGACCGGGTCTTCCTGTCCTGATACAAACAAAACCGGGAGGTCTTTTGGCATCTGTGCAAGTTTATTCTCATCGTAAAGGTTTAAGATCAGGCGCATCAGCGTCTGGAAGCCATTGGCCGTGAAAACAAAATTGCACAGCGGGTCCGACTGAAAAGCTTTTACGTTCTCAGGGTTAACGCTGACCCAGTGCCCGGAGTCCCCCGGCCCGGCCTGAAATTTCAGATTATATACGCCAAAGAGCGCTTTGTCCATGCCTTTGCATACATGCTTGGAGCCGAGTACCGCACGCAAAAGGGATGCCTGCAGCCAGCCGAGGCGCACCGCATGCTTCGACTGCATACCGGTTCCCATAATCACGGCCCCGTCAATACCGTTCCCGTAACGCGTCAGATAATTACGCAAAATAAAGGATCCCATGCTGTGCCCCAAGATAATATAGGGAATGCCGGGATACTGCTCCTGCATCAGCTTTTTCAATCTGTGCTCATCCCGTACAAGTACGGTGGCGGCATCCTCCTTGCAGAAATATCCCCGCAGTTCCCCCTCTTTCACGGACAGGCCGTGACCCAGATGGTCGTCTCCCACCACCACGGCGCCCCTTCCGGCCATAAAGCATGCAAATTCCTCGTAACGGCCAATATGCTCCGCCATGCCGTGTATGATCTGCAAAATACAGATCGGCTTCTCTGTCTCCGGGAGCCACTTAACTGCATGCAGTTTATGTTCGCCGTCCCGCGAGCCGAAGTAAAATTCCTCTTTTTCTATCATTTTTGTCTCCATGAATCAAGCAAACATGTCCGCATATTCATTTGATCCCCAAACCACGGTTGAAAGATTTTCTTTCAGCCTCCTCCTTATCCCCAATCTGTCCACAAATGCCGTTTATCCACCTGACAGCAATATCACCTGTTAACAGCTTAACAGATCTCCGCGCCGGCTGGCATCGGTCTCTCCGGTGTCATGAGCGAGAGCTTTCCTTCCGCATCCTCCGCGCAAAGGAGCATTCCCTCGGACATCATACCCGCAATTTCTCTGGGCTGCAGGTTTACCAAAACCATGACTTTCTTGCCGACCATCTCCTCCGCGCTATAGTGCTGCTTGATGCCGGATAAAATCTGGCGTACCTGAGAACCCACGCGCACTTTGGAGCAGAGCAGCTTCTTAGACTTCGGCACCTCCATGCACTCCAGAATTTCGCCTACCTGGAACTGGCACTGGTCAAACAGGTCATAGGCAATGGTTTCCTTTGCCTCGATATCTATCACATCCGCGGGCGCATCGTCTTCTTCCGCCGTCCCGTCTTCGCCCGCCGCTTTCTTTCTCTCGGCAAACATAGCTTCTACCTTCTCCGTCACCTCCGCAAGATCCTGCCTTGCAAAGAGGATCTCGGGCGTCTGTGTCACCTGCGTTCCGGCAGGGTATAGGGTGGACGCCGTGGCTGTGTCATGATCCGCCGCGCACTTCTCCAGCACCGCAAAGTCAGGCAGCGGCGCGTTCATCTGTTCCGCAATCCGCTTCGCTGTTTCAGGCATATACGGCTCCAGAAGAGAAGCGCCCACCATAATCGCATTGGAAAGATTATAGAGCACCGTCGCCAGTCTGTCCTTTTTCGTCTCATCCTTTGCAAGCGCCCAGGGCATCGTCTCATCAATATATTTATTGCTGCGCTTAAAGAGCGTAAAAATTTCCGTAATCGCATCCGCCACCCGCAGCTCGTCCATCTTCTTAACAACCCGGCTGTAGGTGTCCGTCAGAACGCCAAACAGGTCTGCGTCCACATCCTCCGCACCGGCATCCACGCCCGTCATTCTGTTCTCAACCACACCGCCAAAATATTTATTGCTCATGGAAATGGTGCGGTTTACCAGATTCCCCAGCGTATTTGCCAGATCGGAATTCATGCGCTCCACCATCAGATCCCACGTAATCACGCCGTCATTCTCGAAAGGCATCTCATGCAGTACAAAATAGCGCACCGCGTCCACCCCGAAAAAGCGGATTAAATCGTCCGCGTAAATTACATTTCCCTTGGATTTACTCATCTTGCCGTCACCCTGCAAAAGCCAGGGGTGGCCGAATACCTGCTTTGGCAGCGGCTCGCCCAGCGCCATCAGGAAGATAGGCCAGTAAATCGTATGGAAACGGATGATATCCTTGCCGATCAGATGCAGATCCGCGGGCCACAGCTTCTTATACTGTTCAGCGCTGTCGCCGTCCGCCTCATAACCGATACCCGTGATGTAGTTTGTCAGCGCATCCAGCCACACATAAACCACATGCCTGTCGTCAAAGTCCACCGGAATTCCCCATTTAAAGGAGGTTCTGGACACACACAGATCCTGCAGGCCCGGCAGGAGAAAATTATTCATCATTTCATTCTTGCGGGACACGGGCTGGATAAACTCAGGGTGCGCATTGATGTGCGCAATCAGCTTGTCCGCATATTTGCTCATCTTAAAGAAGTATGCTTCCTCTTTGGCCGGCTTTACCTCCCTGCCGCAGTCGGGACATTTCCCGTCCACAAGCTGGGACTCCGTCCAGAAGGACTCGCAGGGGGTGCAGTAAAGTCCCTCGTAAGACCCTTTGTAGATATCCCCCTGCTCGTAAAGCTTCTTAAAAATCTTCTGTACCTGCTTCTCATGAAAATCGTCGGTGGTGCGGATAAATTTATCATAGGAGGTATCCAGCGAATCGCAGATCCGCCGGATTTCTCCCGCCACCTTATCAACATAGGCTTTCGGCGTAACGCCCGTCTCCTGCGCCTTTAATTCAATCTTTTGTCCGTGCTCGTCCGTACCTGTCTGGAAAAATACGTCATAGCCGTCCTTTCTCTTAAAACGGGCGATGCTGTCCGCCAGCACAATCTCATAACTGTTGCCGATATGGGGAGTGCCGGAGGTGTAGGCAATCGCCGTCGTAATATAATACTTTCCCTTGTTCATAACACGCTTCCTTTCCGCTTTCCTTCTATTGATAAAGTCTATCGTAAAGGGGCGTGATTGTCAATTCCCGCGGGGTTTTTCTCCGGTTTCTCAGTAAAACAGTATGCCGTTACTGCCCTTTACCACCGATCCCTGCGGGGCATCCGATATGTAATAAAGAGCCGTTCTGACATTATAACCTCTGTCAGTATATTTCGCACTGAAAATTTTCTCATAATGCCCGCCGCCTTTCACTTCGAAAACCGGATCTGACCCGGCGTGATTTCCGTCGTTGCAGGTACTGACCACATAGGCGTAGGCCGACGCCAAATCCTCAGTCAGCGTATACCCTTTGGAAACGCCTACTTTCTTAGGGATGGCGCTGCTTCCGATGCCCGGTTTCTTAGACGCCGAGTCAAATGAATCGGCCGTATCTGCCCCCGTTCCCAGAAGAAGCCTGCCATTTACCCACGCCGCCGTACCGGCGGATAGATTGTCCGCCGAGGCAGCCTGAATGTTAATCGGCTCCGCGCCCTCCACGGCCTCTTTCACAAGCCGCCCCTCCGGCGTTTTATAAAGCTTCGTTCCCGACGGCAGACCATAGGCCGCCGCATCCTGCGGAATGGACTGACTGACCGCAACCGCCTCCAGAATAGATGCAAAATCCAATGTAAGCGGGTCTATTTCCTCCCCGGCATTTGGCTTTTTATGAACCGCATAGACATTATCTGCGCTGGTTAACGGTATCCCTGTGTCTGACCGGGTCAGATAGGTCTGCATAATCCCGAGCTGTTTTGACACCCGCACCTTGAACAGATCAAGCTGATCCGCCAGCATATAGAGATCTTCGGCGTCAAGAATCACGCCGCCCTCCCCGTCGGCATAATGGATTGCGCCCTCGGATTGCAGCCCGTTTCTGGTTGCTGCGGGATTTTCCGCTGCCGCTGCCACCATGCATACGTTCACCGTCAAAGCCAGTGTTATTATTATGGATACTATTTTTTTCTTCATCGTTTCCTCTCTTTCTTCATTTTTGTCTGTCGATCATCTGTTGGTTTCTGTCAATATTTCTTCTGCGCCGCGATTAAAGTATGCGGCAGTATGTCTTCTTCCGCAGCGGCTGTCTCCTGCGGCGCTTTTATCTCCGGCAGCTCTCTGTCCGGCTCCTCTGAGGACTCCTCCGACATATCGGCTTCCGTCTCTACGCCCGGTTTGTCCAAAGACTCTTCCGGCATTTCAGGTTCCGGCTCTTCGGATTCCGTCTCTTCCCCGGCGGATTCTCCCGGCTCTTCCTCGGCTGGCACATCTGAAGGCTCCCCAGACCCGTCTGTGCTATCGGTTCCGCCAGCCCCGGACGTGTCTGTCCCGTTCTGATCCCCTTCGGTTTCAGCCGCCCGGCCGTTTCCGCACATACAGTAGAGAAAATCCGTATCCCGGTCATCGCCATCCTCGGGTTTCGCCTCCAGTGTAAAGCTGCATTCCTCTGTTTCTCCCTGAAATCCGCAGTCAATGCAGCTTTTCCTGTGATGCGTTCCGTCCCCGCACGGATCGTACCGGTAAGCGTAATGCTCCTCCATAACCGACTCATAGCCACGGCAGAACACCGTATTTTCCAAAAGGCATCTGCTCCGATGGTTGATTTCATCCGCCGCCTCAAACACAATCACATGGGAGGCTTCCCGCTCCCATTGCCATCCGCACACGCATCGGTAACGCCTGCCGGGGTATTCCACGCCCTCATGACGGATGGTATAATCCTCTTCATGCGATACACTGTGAACACTTTCCAGATCGAACGTGTCTCCACAGATGCCGCAATGCTTCGTATGGGTCTTTTCATTCACGTCCCGATATTCCCATTGATGGGTATGGGTGTAGCGGACCGGGTCAAAAGTCTCCTCCGGCATTGTGGCAAGTTTCCCATTCAGGAAAAGAAAGTCCGCCGCATAGACAGCCGCTTTCCTTTTTCCTTCCTGATAAACCAGACTGCCGCGCGAAGACAATCCCGACCATGCGGCAGACTGCTCTGCCTTTTTCTCCTCCGGCTCCTGTGCCCTCACCGGCGGCACAGCGGCGCACAGCCCGAAGGCCAGAGCCAGCAGCACCGCCATTCCTTTCACTATAACCGCAGCATTCCCTGTGTCAGCTTTCATGTCATCCCTCCTTTATCTGCCGGTTTAATCCTGATTCGGCATCAGATAGAGTGTATTGGTTCGTCCCTCATAGCGGTAGGAGAGCGTTTCCGACGAAAGACCATCTATCTTTTCATCCAGCTTCTGATCCAGCTCTCTGCCCATCTCCTCGCTCTTTCTCTGCATTTCCTCCAGCGCTTTCCGAAGTTCCTTTTCCAGATCATCCATATCCTTTCCAAGCCCGTCCAGACGGTCATCCAGTTCATTCAAATTCCCATCCACCGTCGTCTTCAGGCTCTCCTCCACTTTGGCAAGCTTATTCCAGAGCTTTTCATCCTCCTTCCGAAGCTCCTTTACCTGATCAAAGACACCCGCCACATCGGAACGCACCTGTCCCAGTTCTACCCGGAGTTCACCGATCTGCCCCTGAATCGCGGGTATTTTCTCCCGTTCGATCACCTGTACTGCATCTGACAGATTCGTCAGCTTAGACTCCAATGTTTTCACATTCTCCGTCACGGTCCGGGTTTCCTTCTCCAGAACCGTGAGCTTTTCCGTCACCTTCTCGGATGTCCTGGATTCTCCTTCCCGGTATTCCCTGACAATCTCCGTAACCTCCTTCTGTATCTGCTCCAAAGCCTCCTGCAGCTCCTTTACCTTCTCCGACAGGGAATTAGTATTCGTGAGGTATTCCTGCCTCAGTTCCTCCCCGGAAGCCTGCGACATATATTCCATCATTTTCTCCTCGCCCGTGGACGCCACAAGTCCCTGCGCATCCTGCAGGGCAAGTATATCCTGTGCATCCTGCATCGCCTGCGCTTCCTGCAGGGCCCGCGCTTTCTCCGCTGCGTCTTCCCTCCTTTTCTCCTGCACGCCGTAACCCCACCACAAAAGCAGTACGATGACCGCCGCCGCTGCCGCGCCTGCCGCAACGATGATAAACCGCGGAAATGCTCCGTCCTCTCTGTCGGGGTCTTCCCGCCACTCGTTAAAATAATCTGACACTTTTGTCATAAATTCACGCATATTCTTCCTGTTTCCTCCTTTTTCTCCGCCTGTTTCTCAGGCAGTCATACTTGAACGCGGACTTAAATTGCAAGCCTCCGCTCCTGTCAATGTGCTTCGTTTCCGTCTAAAAATCAGTTCGAACCTTTTCCAATCTTTCTCGTCTTTTTCTCTTCCATCTGGAATATCCGGCGACCCGCCGCAGACCCGTACACAGAAATCCAAAGAATATAAAATGTACGGAATAAAGTATACTTTAATCTTTCCGAAGATTGTATGATTACCTTACCAGATGCCGTTAGCATTTACAATATCGGAATAATGCACAAGTTTTCGCATATAAAAAAGCCCGCCTGCATCTGCAATCCCGATGCCTGCGAGCTTTTTATATTACAAACGGAATATCGTCTACTGAATTTTCCATGGCTTAATACGTTAAAATTTCGTACCCGTCCTCCGTCACCGCCAGCGTCACTTCCCACTGGGCGGAGGGCTTACCGTCTTCGGTGTAAACCGTCCAGCCGTCCTCGTCGTCGATGTAGATATCCGCCTTTCCCATATTGACCATGGGTTCAATGGTGAAAACCATACCCGGCACCATCAGCATCTCCGTGCCCCTGCGGGTCACATAGCTGACAAAAGGCTCCTCGTGAAACTCAAGCCCGATGCCGTGTCCGCCGATCTCCCGCACAATGGAATAGCCGTTCTGTTTCGCGTAGTCGTTGATCGCCTGCGCCATATCCCCAAGGAAGTTCCACGGCTTTACCTGTTCCAGTCCCACGTCAATGCATTCTCTCGCCACCCGCACAAGTCTGCGCGTTTCCTCCGGCACATTCCCCAACATAAACATGCGGGAAGAGTCCGAAAAGTACCCATTATATATAGTAGATACGTCCACATTCACGATATCGCCGTCCTGAAGCAGCCTGTTCTCGTCGGGAATGCCGTGACACACCACCTCGTTAATAGAAGTGCAGACACTCTTCGGAAACCCGTCGTAGCCCAAGGGCGCGGCGATGCCTCCCATTTCCTTCGTCATGTCGCGGACGATTCTGTCAATCTCCTCAGTGCTCATGCCGATGTGGATCTGCCGCTCAATCTCGTCCAGAATGGCAATATTCAGCCTGCTGCTTTCCCGGATGCCCTGAATCTGCTCCGGGGTCTTTAAAATATCGTGGCGCGGGACGATATGCCCCTGCAGCTCATAGCTCTCGATCTTTTCGTCCATCGCCATATGGCAGGCTTTGTATTTTTTGCCGCTTCCGCACCAGCAGGCGTCGTTTCTTCCCAGTTTTTTCATAATCCATGTCATCTCCGTTTCTTTTGCCCTACCTATTGTAGCACATTGGGGCGGGAAATGGGAGTGGGATTTTATTAGCTAAAAGACGGGGCCGCCGCGAAAAGCGTAAGCCCCGTCTTTCTATTTACCTTTTTGCCAAACATCAGCTTTCAGGTGTTGTCTCTGTTGTAACTGCAATTCCTTCGATTGTGATCACTGCGCTGTTTGTCGTCAAATCTTTCTGGCGAACAACAACCTTGATCGTTGCAGTTGAAGCACCGGTATTAATCTTCAACTGATCGCTTTCAGCCGCCACAACCTCAAAATCCGGAGATACACCGTTGGCACTGCCTGCTGCCGCAAGGACAGCCGCCGAAACGTCATCCCATCCTGTTGTGGACGTGATCGTGATTGTTGCGCTCTCACCTGTCGCCGCTGCCTTCACCGCATCGGAGATAGCATTCTTTAATGTCTCGGTAATCTCTTTCTGTTCAGGCTGTTCAGGCTGCTCCGGCTGCTCATTCGCCAATGCCGGAATCACAAGAGTAACGGCCTGCGTATCGCTCTCCTCGCCCTTAGTAATCTTAATGGTAGCCTCTAAAGACCCTGCAGTACCTACCTGTGCCAGTGTGAGCTTGATCGCCTTCTTCCCGTCCTGCTCGTCAATCGTGTATGCAACCGCATCCGTAGCGTTTACTGCTTTCTTAATAGCCGCCAGCATAGCTGTTTCTACACTTGTTTCCGTTGCATCCTGTGCAATGAGCCAGTCGGGTTTATTGGGCGCATCATTGATTGACTTTGCCCATGCTGCTACTGCCGTTTTCACTTCCGCCACTGTCATATCCTGTGGAGGCACTGTCTCAGCAGGGGTTACCCTGACCGTCACTTTGACGGAGGCAGCAAACTTCAGGTTGTCTTCCCACTGCTTATCAGTCATCAGTTTGCCCCCGTTATCGAATATACTCTCATACCTGCTTCCCTTCGGCGCAAAGTATATGGTTGCCGGGAATGATTTTGTGCTCTTCGGCAATTCCCTGCCGAGTGTCAGTATGATTTCATCATTCTCATTCATGCTCGGACTAATCCAGACATTCTTTGTCGCTACCATAAAGTTGCCGGCAATTTCAACTTTCTTATCACCAGCCATGATCTTAAAGGGCTGTGTCGCAGCGCCCACGCGGTTCTCCAGCGTAAGAGACTCGCTGATGCCATACTTGACGGTGGAAGCTGCATCCTTAATCTTCACCGTGATCTTAACAATCTGATCCACCGCACCCTTATTGTCATAGTAGTCCTTCTGTGTAGTCGCAGAGTATACAAGGTAACCTGTCAGATCATTCTTGTCAATCTTGGTCGGATCGGTAACACCAGCTTTAATGATTAACATGCCATCCTTATTAATATCAAAGTTGCTTGTAAATTTATTCTCCACGCCCTTGATATTCGCATTCAGGAGCTTTGTAAACGATAAGTCCAGATCGTCCGCCGGAATGCTTGACTTACCTGTAAGAACCGCACCTGCGTCTTTTAATCCAATGGTATAGGATGTGGTCGGCTTGAAGGTAAACTTCTTCACCTTATCTACCTTGACCGTAGCTGCCGCCGGTGCTGTGAGTGCTGTAAATACACCGTTGTTCAGACTTCCCACTGTCACCTTCAATGCATAGCTACTCTGACTAAACTTAGGATTTGCACTGTTGAATGTCAGCTCAATGGCGCCCTTCTTTGTATCCTTGTCATAGCCCGTGATCTCATAGCTTGCAGGCGAAAGATCGGTGGCAAATGCAGTCAGGTCAGCGCGGTTCTTATCGTTTAACTTGTTCCAGTCCACTTCTACTGCCGCCGCCAGTTTTCCATTCTCTGCCGTTGCGTCGGTAACTAATGTTTCAGGAATCTTGCTAAGCTCAATCTGAACCTTCTGATCCGCATTTGTCCCTACGGGATGAAGCGTATTGAGCGCTTTTGCCGCAATCTTCGTAATTTTACTGCCTGTAAGAACATCGCTGTTTTTAAAGCTATATTCTACCGTCTTTGCAGGACTCTGGGACTTATCCGTCAGTGTAATCTTAAATTCCTGCTTATCAGAGGTAAGAAGCGCTGTGTTATACTGCTGCTGTGTCTTCTTTCCACCGGTGATCTTAACATCGTAGTTTGCGTAAGCAGGTGCCGGCTCGTAACCGCCGCCATCCTTCGGCACCATCACTTCCGCCACCAGTCTGGATACGGCAGAACCATTGTACACTATGGTTCCTGTGGCAGGTGATGCAGGATCACATAATACCTTAGTATCCGCTGTCCAGGTGCCATTTGCACCGGGAACCGCCTTGGAAATCTTCAGGGCCAGCTCTTTATTCTCCGTGCTGTCGAATGTCACATTGAGGGAAATCTCTGCTTTCGCCTTACTTCCGTCATTGGCCGTCACAGTGAGTTTGGCCTTTGCGGGCTTCACTACGGAAATCTTACCGTTTGTGCCAACAGCCACGTTCTTTGCACTGCTGGACTTATAGCTTACATCGGTATTCGGAACAGTCACTTCAGCCAGCTCTTCCGCCGTGTATTCTTTATTCTTTTCCAGACCGGCCTCTGCGGTAAATGCCTTCACGTAACCGCCTGTAACTGCGGACGCTTCTACCGCCACAGCATTCTTGCCGTCCGCGATTGCAACTACCTTATAACCCTTCAGAACTTCAGCCGTGGTTTCGGGTTCAGATGTGTCAGGAGGCGTCGGTGTTGTCGTCTCTTCCCCATATACCGGCTTCACGATTGCAACTGTACTCAGATCCGCGCCCACATTTGTAATCGTAATCACTTCACTGTATGCCGCCTCTGCTTTGCCGATAAACTTCGAGCCGTTCACACCGTTGTCTACAGTCGCTTTAATCACAAACTGATTATCCGTCTCTTCCGCCGCAACCACATAATCCTTGTTGACGGTTACGGTTCCGTTGGATTTATTAATGGTTACCATACCGTACAGAGGATCTGCCGGTGCAAACGCATCACCCGACTTATTTTTCACGATCTCCCATGTGACTTTCTTGGTCTTGGGAGCAGCCGTCTTATCTTTTCCGGTTTTGTCACCATTGTAGTACGCAACCGCCTTCAGCGTTGCCGCTTTCTTTACTGCCTTAAATATGCTCTCGCTGGGAACGGTTACGCCCAGGGTGTCAATGCCTCTCACCACCGTAACGACAACCGTCGCTCTGGAAGCATACATTGTGTTGGCCGCTTTCGCCGTAACCTGTACGGTGTGCTTGCCAACTGCTGTCTTTTCTGTAGCACTCGCGTAAATCTTGCCGTCTTTAATCTCCAGATTCGTTAAACCTTCATCACCCTTATAGGTAATATCCACAATATCCGAATTTTGAATCTCTGTGTATGTCGTAGTCTTTGTAAACTGAGGGGTTGCGACCATAACATTTTCCTGGCCGGTATAAACGGTAGTCGTACCCTTCTTCAGTTTCAGGTTCACTTCCCATGCAGGAGTCTGTGTCGCAAAAGGCTTTGCGCCTGTCGCAAACGCCTGACTTCTCGCATCCTTGATCAGATTGCTATCGATATTAGCCGCCGTAATGTCTACTGTCTTATCTTTTACATGTACAAGGGCAACTTCCACATCGTATTTCCATGCGCCGCCGTCGCCGTAAGTTACCTCAGATTCTACACCATCTACGGTAATCTTATCTCTAGCGACTCTAATGGTTACATCCTGCGTGTCGCCGTCTTTGACGAAGTACTGTGTCGCGACTGTCTCTAAAAGTTTCTCCGGTCTGTCCGCACCTGCTGCGGGAGTCACCTTCACTTCGTATAATACGGCGCCCTTTTCGGGTTTCTCAATCTTCTTAGCGCCCAGTGTGAGCGTCAGGTCAATATCGCTTGCGCTCTTTAACTTAACGGTAGGCTTTGCAGTACGCGCGCTAATCAGAGCCGTAGACTCAACCTTGATTGTCTTGCTGACCGTGCCGCCATTGGAGATAACTACCTCCGCCGTACCAGCCGTCTGACCGGTCTGAATCATCAGCAGTCCTGTTTTGGAGTCGAATGCAGGTGTGCCGACAACCACTCCCTCCGCAGATGAATTCTGTACAGCTATGACAAGTTTGCCGATTTCGCCGTTTGTCGTAACTTTATAGCCTTTTACCGTATCGGTAGGCTGTTTTGCACTGGCCGGAACGGAAATGGTGGATATCTCCTTGGATACCTGTAAGGTATAGGTCGCGCCCAATACTTCCTTCGCATCCTCACCTTCACCCTCCGTTGCATACAGCTTCAGGGTCAGTTTCTTTCCCGCAACTGCTGCCGCGTTAAGAAGGTTGATTGTAGCGGTTGTTCCCGCAACAGTAACAACTTCTGTTTTGCCCTCTGCAGCGGCTACCGCTCTCGCGCCGTCAAGAAGCTCCGCCTTGCTGATCGCTACCGGTGTGTTGTCTGCGCCCTGCACGATGCCTGCCGTGTAAGAAGCATCATAGCTTACGCTGTAAATATTCTTCACCGGCTCGACTGTCTTGTTTTCTTTGTCCTTTAAGTCTGCCGCCTTGTATAAGCCGTTCGCCGTAACAGTGATCTCCACATCATCCGTCACTTTTACGCTGAACTCCGCCGCGCCCTTCGTAACTTTCACAGCCGGGCCTGCCGTCTCACCTACCTTGTAGGATACTGCCGTCAGCGCGCAGTTATCCTTCTGGGTCACTTTAACGGTCACGGTCTGCCCCTGCGGGATTGCATTAAGGCTTTCAGCCTTCAGCACCTTTCCGTTCATACTTACAACCGTGTTCACGTTCTCCGTGTCGCCCGCTAAGGTAACGGCCTTGGTAACCGCCTCTTCCGTAACGGTAAACTCTTCACCGTCTGCTGCAAGCGCAGATGCCAGAACGGTATATGTGTAAGTCGCATTATCACCGTTTCTGTCTATCTTCGCCTCAATTTCTTTATTCGCCTTATTTACAACCTTCGGCGCATAAGGGCCTGCAGCGTTGATCACGAAAGCAACTCTCTTCGCGCCTTTCGCAACCGCATATTTGCCATCTGCCGCCGTTACTGCCGTTCCGTCAACCTTCACGTCACCGAGTGTCAGGTTCTTCACACCCTCAAGCTTGAACGCCACGGTGTTTTCTGCTCCAGAACCGATCGCGTCTGTTCCGACGGTAACCGTCGCAGGCGTTCCCTTGATCATGGTCAGCTCATACTTCGCAGAAGTCTCTACCATTGCCTGACCAGACGGCTCTTCCACTTTTTTGATGGTTGCGCCGGCAGCCTTGATGCTCTCATCATCGATCTGGTATCCTGTCGCCGCCGTGAAAGTCAGGACCACTTTCTCGTTTCGGGAAACCACCTTGTCGCCGTCTTCCTTCGTACCGACAATGCCGTCCTGATCAGTAACGCCATCGGGCATTGATATAGTCGCCGTAGCGGATGCCTCGTCGCTGCCTTCCGCCATTGCAAACGTAAACGCATAGCACTGCGTCTCGTCGAGCTCCGCCGTCATGGTAAGCGTTTTGTCAGCGTCAAGGCTGGCAATCGTGTAAGTACCGTCTGCAGCCGCTTTCAGCTCGTTACCGTCTGCATCTGCGACCTTAATTACTTTAAAGAATTCCGCCGCTTCCAGCTTGAAGCTTACGCCGAAGCCCTCTTTCGCTTCAATTGCCCATGTGCTATCTGAATCGCCCAGCTCGTTCTTTTCCGCTGCTGTGCCGTTAATCTTGATGTCCGTAACTTTCGCCACGTTACTGTTTTTGGCAAACGTCACAGTGTAGTTCGGAATCTTAACCGCCTCTACGTTGATCACGACGTTGCCGCTTACGTTAGTAATCGTATATGTGCCGTCTGCCGATGCAGTTGGCGTAACCTCGTCACCACCGCCTACCTGATAGGACAGTTTGCTGATCTTATGGGTTTCCTTGTTGTCCTCTTTCAGCTTCGCCGTGAAAGTGAGGCTTTCCCCGGATTCAATGCCGGCATCCGCATTCGGAACTGTAGAAAATTCCAGTACACTGTCGGCATCTGTCTTGTTGACGGTAATGGTGTATTTGATTTTAGCTGCGGTCACTTTAATTGTAATGTCTGCCGTAATATTACTCTTATCAATCGTATAAGTTACCGCACCGTTCTCATCTGCTTCGCCCTTGGTCGCCTCTTTCTCGGTGGAGTCCGTTCCAACCGTATACTTAACAGCCGATACTGCATAATGCGTCTTCGCCGTTACCTTGAAGGTGAAATCAGCATCCGCCGTTGCCTTGCCCTCGCCAAGGTCTATATCATATCCAGTTTTATCCTCGGTTCCGTCTGTTACATTATACTCGCTTACTGTCTCAGCGTCTCCGTCTGCAGTTATTGCAGCATCAGTGCCTTCTACAGGCTCTTCCTGTCCGTCGGGAGCCGGCGCTTCCACGTCGTCCGCAGGATCAATAACGGGTGTATCGTTATCGCCCGGGATTTCCTCAAAAGCATCTCCCTCCTCCGGATTTGTCTCGCCCTCTGTGGTGTCAGAATTATCGGGATTTTCCTCCCCATCTGCATCCACCACAATTTATATTAACTATTTGTTAATAATTTCCTTATTTTCATTCTCCCAGCATTCATGCGGGATAGCGGAATTTCCGACCGAATTTATATTTGTATTTATGATTATTTGCAAATATAATATCGTGTAAACTGTCCAATTTGTTACTAATTTGTTCTTAATTAAATTTTTATTAAATCGTATAATCCGCATATCCAGTGGGATGGGAACGGTTCCGGCTCTTTCAAATTTGTCACTAATT
>CAMWPB010000025.1 GCA_947176065.1 uncultured Lachnospiraceae bacterium
ATCGAGTATTGTGGCACTTATTTGATACCCAAAGTGTCAAAAACGAGATTATATCAAAATTATTTTATGTGCCATAATTATACTTTTTTAATCCTTCAGCCTTTCTCCAATATCAGATGCACTATATAATACTCTTATTACAATAACGCTCTCATTCTCAATCACATAGAAAACCGAATAATTATCTACCGCCAACTGCCTTAACCCCATTGCCCGTTCTTGCTCCGATTCCATAAGTCTTACTTTTTCTGGAAACATTTTTAGCTCCTCGATAGCTTTCGCAATCCGGTTATATTGTCCTATTGCATTTTCTGGTGCTTGGAGCTGTATCGCAATATAGTTATAGATTTCCTCCATATCCGCTAATGCCTTATCTGTGATCTGTACCTTATATTGCTTCATACTTAATGACTCTCCCTAAATTGCGTAAAGGCAGAAACAGCATCCTGCACCCTGCCAGCATGTATATCATCATATCCCTCTTGCAATTTCTTGTGAATTTCCTCTTTTGTCATTAAATCTGCGTTAAGAGTAAAGGGAGCTTTCGGCAATGTTACCGCAAAAGGAATCCCTCCTGTTAATGAAATTTGATTGAGATATATGTCTATTGCTGTAGACATCGGGATGCCTAATCGTGTAAGCACATCTTCAGCTCGTTGTTTTACCATTGGATTTATTCTTAAGTTTAAGGTTGCTGTTTTTTCCATATAAAATCATCTCCTTTGTTTAAATTGTAACGCGTTTGTCGTTACTCGTCAATGTAAATGTTAAAACCAATCCACATTTGCTGGCAATATAAATTTTACCCAAATCATAATAATATAAATATGGCAGGATATCTCATAGACCACCTGCCATACCTAATAGCTTATACTAAATTAATATCACTCGAACTCGTCTCACATGACGGTCTTTTCCTTATAAATTCAATCTTTTTCATCCTCATTTAATCTCTAAAATTTGTTGATACACGCTGATTCCATATCGTCTCAACTGCTTTTAGAACCAGCATAGAACCAAGCAAACACAATAGAACCAGAAAATTTTACAGACCGTTTTCATCAGATAATGCTTTATGTTAGACATGCTATCGTATTATTTTATTCTAAATCAACTCACACCGATATTACATATTCTTCCCTGTAAAAAGGGATCTTTGAATCATGTGTTAGAAATCTTAATCCGTCTGCCTTAGCCTGAGCAAGCATAATTCGATCAAACGGATCATTATGCACTTGATCCTTACTGTAGTATACCAAAGTCTCCAGCGCCTTAACATGACGATCCGCGATTGGCAACATCCGATATCCCATCTTCCTACATAAATCTGACAACTCAGAACCACTAATATGAATTTTATCCGGCTTTGCCATATATTTAATTGTTGTCTCCCAAACAGACGCAGAACTATAATAAATATCATTCCCAGCATCCATAATCAGACTTCTCGCCTGACTTGGCAATCTAGGATTATCGTCCAAAGCCCACAAAATAATATGCGTATCTAACAGTAGCTTCATTCCATCCCTCCAAACATTAGGGCAATTTCAGAATTCATCTCATCAAAATCGTAATCATCATCATACAAATGCTGCCCTTTTGCAATCCCAATTCTTTTCGAAATTGTCGCTGAGTTCTTTTCCTCAGAATCCGATTGCATAAAGCGATCTATCATATCCAATATAAACTGCATATTTTCTTCTGACAATCCACTTACCTTCTGAACTACTTGATCTTTTAAAGTCAGCATATACTTTCCGCCTCTCTTTTTTAGTTCTTTCTCTCTGCGCTTTTCCTCTTTTTAGACTATAACTATTCCTCAAAGCGCCCGTGACTCTTAATCTGCGCCATCCTATTAATTACAATTTACACCATTTGCAACCCCGTCAAATCCCTCACTACTTCGATCTGCAAATCGGCAGCCTCCGCGATTTCTTCAATAGTCAACTTTCCTCTTGCAATCAAGCAGCGGGCATACGCCCTTTTCTCCTCCGTAACCCTTCTTTCCACTAAAGCTTTAAACACCTGACACATAATATCCTGACCTTCTTCTGTTTCCTTGAAATACTTTACCTGTTTTGCCAATATCGGGTAAAACATATCTACCGAACTCAAACATCTAAAATTATGCATTAGCTTTCCATGCGGATCATTAATAAACCAGAATACTTTACAAATTATTTCCATCCGCTAAACTTATTTGTTCTTCGCAATACTTTTCAATCAAATGTATAAATTCGTCAGCTACTGCAACTTGTCGTTCAGCTTCTTCTCGGCTTGCAATATAAAAATCATCATAATCACTTGCATGACGTATCTCCTCCGCCTCACCTATTTTCCTTCCAATTTCTCTCGAAAAAATCTCCGTTTTTACATAATTTTTATTAAAGTTTCCGATTGCATCCTTATGACGTTTAAAAGCATTTCCGTATAAACCATGAACTGCATTTACTGCGTGGAAAATAGCATAATACGAACGGTTATTTGCACTCTTGTATTCCTCTGCCTCTAATAATATTCTTGCCGACTTCAAATTATCCTTGGCAGTTTGGATGCGATATAGACATAAATCCTTTCGCGTCCCTATGTCACCTTTAGGCTGCTCCATATAAAACCACCCCTTCTTTATTGATATTTGCATAGAACGGATAATTTGTAATCCATTTGTCAAAATGTGCTTGACTCTTAGCAATCGGCTTGATATCAAGGTCATTATCCAAATTGAAATCATAGGTCATGTAAGCAAGTTTCTGACTATATGCCTTTAATTCCAGTTCCGATAAATCAAGTAATATCATTATATCTATGTCTGAGTCAATCCTAAAGTCTCCTCTGGCATAGGAGCCATACAGAATTACTTTTCGTAAATGAGAACTATATATTTTCTTAATTTCATAAATGTACTGTTCTATCAAACTTTGCGTTGTCTGCGGCATACGTCATTCCTCCTCTCCTTACATTTTCTCCAAAATAGAAGTATCAAATTTAATAGAGTATGTATGATAATAGTATTTATGATTCCATAATCTTAAATGGGCTGTTTCCATACTGCGCCAAATAAAATTTTGCTTTTTCCAAGGACAAACCAATCTTTTCCTGCATTTGTTTCAAAATCATCTCATCATCAATTCCATATTCCTGTCCCAGTTCAACAACCATCTTTGCGGCTCCCATACACATCAATCTTTCAGATTCCGTTTCAATCACAGTTCCACCCATTATATTCACCAGTCTTTCTTCATTCTTATTTCCATTTGTGATGTGTGTAATGATAGTGTTTACAAATCCTTTCAGATCTATAGCTCGTCATCCGACAATTCCCTGCTTGATGCAGGCGTATCATTTCTTCCCTAAAATATGTAAGTTCCTCAATTACATTTTCGATATTACTTTCAGATGCAATTTCCCTTTCTTTATTTACATTATACCCATTGGACAGCCGAAACGCAATCAAGTTCTCGGCATTCCTTTTCCAGAACGATAAGAATATCCAGTCATTTTTCTTCTACACTATATAATTCTGGATCACAGAAATCCACTGAATCCATAAAAATGGTATTTTCTCCTTTCCGATCAAAAATTTTACTTATCCCGCTTTCCATCCATTTCCAACACATGACGGTACTGCTCTAATTCCAGTTCCGCTTTCCAGTTCCTTCGCTCTGCAGGACACCCTTTCTCAAACACATAAGCTGCCCCGTCAACAATATCAACAACTGTCAGCACAAGTGCAAGATAATCATTCTTTAATTCCCGATACCCTTCGTCTGACAGAGAAAACTCGCCAGACTGAATCTGCCCGGCGAGTTCCTTCATAACCATTTGCATTTCCTGTAAAGCGTCCACGATCCGCTGTATATTCTCCTTCTTCCCGACTACCGTAATATGGGAATAAACGCAGCTTCTCGTAATAAAATCTTTCTTGTATATGCCGCTTAATGCGGCTCTCTGTTCTATAATTGCTCTCGCCCACGCGCTGGGGCGAAAAGCAATCGTTGGTTCTTTATGTTTTCCCGGCATTACTTTCTCCTCCTTCCTCATCTGATCCATCCACAAGACAATTTAACTGATCTGCAAGATTCCGTGACTGATCCGGGTACAAATGGGAATATGTATCCAGTGTTGTCTGAATCTTCTCATGTCCAAGCCTCTCTGACACAAGTTTCGGCTGTACTCCCAGCTTTGAAATCAGCAGGGAGGCATGGCTGTGCCTGAGATCATGCAACCTTATCCTTTTTACCCCAGACAGTTCTGTCCCTCTTCGCATTTCTTTCTCTAAATACGACTTCGTTATCATAAACAGCCTGTCGTCTGCCATCATGCCATAAAGCCTGCTTACATATTCCTCCAATTCCGCCACCAAAAAATCCGGCAGTGAAATGATTCTTTTTCCCTTCGCAGTCTTGGGTTCTGTGATCACATCCCTGCCATTAATCCGCTGGTAAGACTTTGTAATGGATAATGTCTTTTTCTCTGCGTCAAAATCTGCCAGAGAAAGAGCCAGCAGCTCCCCCAGACGGACACCCGTCCAATATAGGGTCAGAAAAGCGTAATAGGAAACAGGTTTATCTTTAAGGGCTTCAATGAAAGTTTCAAATTCCTCCTGTGTCCAGAATTGCATTTCTTCCGCTTTACCTTTACCCATAGAGCCAGCCTTTTGGCAGGGATTACTGGACAGGTCATAATATCTTACAGCGTAATTAAACAATGCGCTAAGCTGATTATTGATTGTCTTTAAATATGTAGGCGAATAGCCCTCTTTCATAAGGCTGTTCTGCCATCGACGTATATCGGCGGCTGTAATTTCTGATATTTTTTTATCGCCGAAGTATGGCAATATCTTAAGCTCCATGATATAATCTTTGGTACGGACTGTGTTTTCCCGTAAACGCTCTTTCATATCCTCCCTGTACAACTTCCAGAAGGACGAAAAAGTCATATTCAGATTATGGGACTGCTGATCAATATATTTATTTGCCCACTCAACAGCCTCCTTCTTGGTTTTGAAATTGCGTTTGTGTTTTTTAGTGTTTTTGCCCCTGTAATCTTTGTAATAGAATTGGACATCCCAGAGGCCCTTTTCATTTTTTGAAACAGTCAACTTATCACTTCCTTCCTGAAACAGAATCCCCAGAAGACATGTATCCTCCGGGGATTCCACAATTATACCGTCATACCATAAAGCCGTTCTGCCAGAAACTTTTTTGGCACCTTGCCAGCCGTAATGATATACCCCTTTGCCGCCAATTCCTCGTTGAGTTCCCTGACCAATTTATAAGCCTTTGCCCGGGATACTCCCAAGATTTCCATAACTTCCTGCGCTGTGTAATATAAGCATGCCTGTGCCATAATGACGTCCTCCTTTTATTCTCTGTAAAGCGATTTGCTGTTCATAAAAGCTTTACGCGTACAATATGCTTCTTTCATTGTTACCCCTCGGATATGCCAATTTTCAACATTTTCATATGTATTTTCTGAATCAAGATCATCCATTCGTCTTTTTAATGTACTAATGCAAGGATGTCCCGTATTGATCTGAATAACCGGCTCATATTCCAAGTCGCAGATGGTTTTCCTGCACAATCTACCATCAGATTCTGGGTAACCATATGAATCTATTGGATATTGAAAATCATTAACTTCACTTAATCTGTATGTCGGATAGTTCACCGCCGGTCTTCCCCATTTGCTATCCGCCCGATATTGTTTGTAAATGATCTGCAATTCCCTCAACTTTTTCAATGGATTAGAAAGCAGCCTATCAAAAACCTCAGATGATAATTCCAGCTCATCAGCAAGGCTCTGAACTGTTTCCCGAAACAGATTATCAAACCTGTCTGCACGAATAATCAGACATGGCTTTTCGTCATATTGTTCATTTTCATTCTGATTATTTTTCAAAATAGACTTATGATAGTCTTCAATCCAGACAAAGTCCTCGTCTTGCCCAATCCAAAAATATTCCTGCCGATATTTCCATTCACATTGATACCATGACACCCCCTGATACTCGGCAATTCTAATACTACATTCAGAGAAAATCCTTTCCATGACTTTAAGAATCAGCATATTCTCACCCCCTAAAAGACAAAATGTGCTTTCAGTCACTGCCGTAATACTTCGTCCAGAATTTTTATGAAACCGTTCCACAAATTCCTGCGGCATTCCCTCTTCTTGGAAAAACATTTCAGATAATATAGCAGCCATCTCCAGCATGTGGCGATTCTCGTTCAGCCTTGTCGAATTACTGATCCCATCATACATTTTTTCACCATTCCTCATTTTCCCCAGCTTCTCACGCAAAAATTTAGGAAAACTGCTTTCTTCCATCCTCTGGAGCAGCCATTGGATATATCCAACGCATACTGTGGTCAACCACATCGGATTCTGGGTCAGAATACGCAATGCTTTAGAATTTTCCTCGTCGTCCACAAAACTGTCAACCTTCAAATACATCAGCCGCGCATTCTGAGACTCACAGGTGTCCAGATATTCCCCGGTAATCAGCGCACACGCATCAATCCATTTGGATTCGGAATCCCCATCGAAAGTATCAGTCAATCGCCCCCTAAAAGTGCTACGAATCAGATCATCGACCGTATTCCGCATACTATTCTTCCGATCTCTAACCCGTTCCACCTTGACATCATCCAAAATACAGACGCTCCCGGAAGATTGTGCCAAATGCTTCAGCGCGTCACGCCGTTTTCCTGTCGCCGCAATCAGTTCTTTATTGAGCATATTATCCCCGAAGGTATATGCTCCGACTGCTTTTGCCAGCTCTGTCTTTCCTGACCCACTTTTTCCATCAAGCCAGAGTGTAAGTTTCATAAATTCCGGCTCTCCAATCCTTCTAAAAAAGCCATTTGACACCGCCATAATATTATGCAAAAACAAAGGATAAAATATATTTGACTTGCGATTATATTCGCGAAACAGTTTCTCTGCTACCTCCACAAGTCCTTGAGACGTTACGATTTCTGGGATAAACAGATTTCCAACCCCAGAATATATTTCTGGATGGAATCCGTCTGCCGCAATACTGGTGTTTGTGAAAACGTACATTTGTCTTCCTTCAACCTCCTGTAACCCATTGCGTTCTGTTCGATATTCCGTATCATCTGCTGTAAAATTATTTGCACGTACCGTATTATAAATTGCTCGGTAAAATGCATCTTCTGTCACAAATAGCGGAAGTTCTTGTAAGAAACAGTGTCGCTTTAACTGCTGTAGAGAAACCGTTTTTTCAAAAGTTATTCTGTCCTTTGTGGTCACGATGAATTTGTACCTGCACATTCCCTCCTTCCCAAAAATAATTTTTTTTGCGCTCAGTATAAAATTCGTCACCTCGATGCCATTTTTCACATAACATCCTTCGCCTCGTTCATAACCGTGTACTTGCATTTTTGCCATGTTTACTTCCTCCTTTTTCTCTATTGTACCCCCTCGTCTCCATGCTTCAAAATCAGTTATTTTCCATATGATTTCTAAATGTTGTATTAGCACTTTTTATAAATACAATATTTTGTATCTTGCTTGTTCTCCACCCTTGTTTATGAGGAAAATAAATACTTTTATATGGCAATAAATATTTTTTAAAATAAAAGAACCAGAGATTTTCATTTAGTCTCTGGCTCTGATCATCCATTTTATTTATAATCCAAGATAGAAATTGTCTCCTTTTCCTTTTCATTTAAAAATCTTCTTATATTAGACAAATTTTGTAAATCTTCTTCTGTACAATATTGCGATTTTAATAGTTTTACTCGGCATTTCTGCCTTTCTGTCTTTAAAGTTAAAGATTCGTTTGGCTTATTGTGTTTTCCCAAGATTTCCACTTCTGGATATAAAGACGCTTTTCTCCTCTCCCTGGCTTTATCATTCTGATGCAATATTGTACTAATGGTTTCCAGTTCCTTTATTGCCACTTTTACCATATATTCGAAATCTTCCATTGAATCCGTTTTTAACTGATGGTTAATTACTTCACGAAATAATATTGCACACGCCTCGACGCACCCATCCATAGTTCCAGCATCTTCCTCTATTGCCTTATCAGCCCCTTTTTCCCCATCCCTTTTCCTCTCCAATCCCCCTGTTATAAATAGGTACAAAACATACTGACATAAATCCTCTTCGCAAATTCTTTTCATTTTCTTATATTCTTCTTGAATTATTTTGTTATCAGTTTTACCCGTTTCACAAAATATTTTTTCATCATCCTGCGTAATCATATTTTTAAGCTCACCATTACCCATATATAAGCACTCAACCCTTTCAGCCTTTCTTATTTCTCCTGCTTTCCTCATAATAGATACCCATTTGTCCCGCCAGTCTTTTACCAATTTATACTGATCTTGATAAAACTCCCTTCGCTTTTCTTTATCCCACTTCGCATTCCTTACTTTAACAAATAATCGTTTCTCATAGAGCCTTTCCCCACTTGTTCCGCTACAATAATCACGAACAGCTTGCTCCATTCTGCATAAACGCCGATTAAATATTTCCAAACAAGTCTGTTCGGTACCCTCATCTATCGGATATGGCAACATTGCCGCAAAACAACCTATCAACTTTTGCGCTTCACTTAGTGTTAGCACAGCATTACGTTTCCCATAAATATACAATACATCATTCAAATGGACGTGTACTCTTATATCCGCCTGAAAAACAAACCTATCTATTTTATTGCTCATTTTTTCTTTAAACCATCCTATTTCCTCCTGACTCAATTTCAGTTTATTTTTCAAAATGTACTGAAATCTTTTCGATACCGATGTCTTATCCTCTTCTTCACCCGCAGTCATCTCCTGCCACATTTTAAGGACATCTCCCATGCTACAAACATCATAATTTATCCCAAACATCAAAATCCCCCCATTTTATTCTATTCCATTCAGTTAATAGTTCTGGATTTCAATAATCCACTGAGTCCAGAAAAATTGTTTTTTCTATATTTTTCATATTAACTCAACATAATCTTTCTGTCATGCGACAAATATCGCGCCCGTATCGCGCTTATTCATCCTCTAAAGAAAATATTCCACCAATGCCATGATATAATTTAATTCATTATGACCCTCATCATTATCTTATAAAATACTTGATTAACATTTAACTTTATAAATAAAACTTCTCAAATCTACTTCTATGGATTTGGTGGATAAATATAATCCACCAGCTCCATAGAAGTCATCAACGTAAATTCTTTCTTTAGTTGTCAATCTTATTCAACGCCGCCACTATCGTTGTAAATATACCGATCAGCACTACTTTCAAAATCTCATTCATCCACACCACCTTCTTCCTTATATATAAGCTGCCTGAATCTCTGTTTTTGTATATCAGGCACACATCCTGATCTCATCCGCCGCCGCATCATAAAAATAGGCATGGTCTGTAAGCCTCTCCTCCTCGTCAACGTCTATCTCGTTCACCATTTTTACCATACAGCTATAGATCTCCATGTCACTTCCATCACCTGCCGGGACAAAAATGGTTTCATTGATAGAGGACGGCAGGATAAAGAAGTTCCGCCCGTTGGCAAACTCCCGCACCAGTTTCCTGTTAAGAATCCCTGCCGCGCCATAAAACTTTGCAGAATTGGTAAGGATATATGCCTCCTCCATCCATTCTTCCTTCTTCGGTTTCAATCCGTCCGGCACAGGGCATCCCTGATCCACGACAAACCTGTAGATATCCGTGAACTGGTAACCGTCATTGGTCAGATTTTTCATTGCCCGTTTGTGGAGCTGCTCTGCGCTGATCCCATAAGCCTCTAACATCCTGCGGTCTATTTTAATCTCCACCCTGTGGCCTTCCAGCTCTCCCCGGGCGATGTAAACCACTGACATGTCTAACATCGGGGTGGAAACAACCCGCTCCAGCATCTCCTGATTCTCTTTTGTGGAAAGAAGAATGGGGTAGATGTCCTTTTTGATCTCTTCCCAGCACTTCATCCTCTGTAACATCTCCATGACAAAGCCTGTTTCCCGGTTCTCTTCACAGTTTTTTGCTATCATCTGGATACATCCCTCAAGGTCTGTGTTCCCACTGCAATACAGCCTGTAAAACCATTCCACCGGGATCGACTGGCTGATGCACCCTTTTTCTCCACGAAACTCCGCCACAATGCCGTCATAATGTTTCCCGTTATTTTTCAGTATTCTTTTAACCCTGAACACAGCGTCCCCGCCGTATTTTCCCTGCAGATCTGCCAACACCTTTTCCTTAAATACTTCGTATTCCATCCTTTCGCCTCCTCTATGCCGCCTCTGCGGATTTTGTCTTTGCAAGGGCAGCCATCACCTTTTTATAGATTTCTTCCGTCATCTGTCCAAGCTCCCCGACCTGATACCTCTCCTGTACCGTCTCAGGTTCCACCCCTGTCCTTTCCAGCTCCTTTTCCAGACATTCCATCTGGCCTTTGGACAGGGATGGAGAAGCGGCACTCTTAGGCGTTTGTCCGCCCCGCGTGCCGCTCTTCTCCTTCCACGCATACACGGTCTGCCCATTTTCACTGCAGACAGAAAGGCTCACGATCTCCCTGTCTGCATTGTAGGCAATAGACTTCATTTTGAAATGGCTGTTGCAGACAAACCGGCTGCCCCGTTTCTGGATATCCGCCCTGTCTGCCGGAATCCAGATAAAAGGGGCCGTGTAAAGCTCACGGCCGATGCCCCAGTTAAAACAGGCCCTCTTAAAAGAATCCGATGCCTGCGACTTTTCTTTCTCCGCCATCCCAACAGTACCCACATCCTGCTTTGATACCCATTCCCCGGTTTCCTTATCAAAAATTTCCACCGTACAGTATAAGTTCCCCTCTATGCTCTGGTGGCTCCTCTTCCAGCCGAAAATCCCGAAGGTTTCATCAAGGATCCTCTGGTCTACCCTGGCATCCTTATACAGCAGGAGGCTTAACCCCTTCTCGTTTACCGTTGCTGCACGGCACTCGATCTCATCCGCCTTAAGCAGCCGTATCTTGCTGTTATCCATACGCTCCTCCTTTCCCGTCTCCATGAATCTCCCCATGTTCTCCTACGCCGCCTTTATCTGGAAACGACGGGAGGTGGAGATTTTTGCATAGTCCTGATAGATTTCGGGCTTCTCCTGCCGGATCCTCCTGGTATCGAGCCTCACGCTCTCCACGTTGCTCCACGACACCTGGTAGCCTTCACACGCCGCGAACTCATTACCTTTCATGTAAAGTTTCACTTCCTGTTCGATCCGGCTCTGTTCCTGCTGTAATATTGCTATCTGCGAAAGGATTTCTTCCCTTCTGGACAGTTTCCCATCAAATCCTTCCAGCCTGATGGCTCTCTCTTTTCTTGCAACAGGGAAATACTGTGCCAGAACGGTATCGCAGACCCCGGAGCCGTCCGGCGCAGGCATAATCCCTTTCTCCACATGCCCTGTCCAGAACTCCCGTTCTATCCTGACCAGCGTCTCTATCAGGGCATCGTCCCATTCCAGTTTCCTGTAGACAAATTCCCTGCCAAGTATCACCGCCGCTATATACCACACCCTTTTTCCTGTGACCGCCATATAGTGATAGCACTGCATCACATAATGGAGCGGGATATCCCCGTCCTTCCATCTGTCGGCGTTGTAGGCGCTGGCCGTCTTGCATTCCAGCCCCGCATCCTCCCCCACTACCAGACGGTCAACATCCGCGATCATAAA
Source organism: uncultured Lachnospiraceae bacterium (assembly GCA_947176065.1). Taxonomy (GTDB): domain Bacteria; phylum Bacillota; class Clostridia; order Lachnospirales; family Lachnospiraceae; genus UBA3282. The sequence continues at coordinate 11,683 of CAMWPB010000025.1, forward strand.
GGGATTCTCTATGTTACGGTACATATAATTGGAACGCCGCACCTTTAACCCTGTCGCCTCCGTAAAGCGCTGTGCCACATACTCTTCCAGATCGTGCCCCTGCCGGACTGCCTCATTATCCAGTTCCTCCGGCACACCGCCTGTCTTGTCCCTGTAGACCTTCATGGGGCTGCTGTAGGGATTCAGCCCGCATACTGCCCCGGCATCGGAACCCCCGATACCTGACTGCCTCAGACGGAGCCATTCTGCGTTGCTGACTCCTGCCAATGCTATTTTTTCAAACATGTTTCTCCTCCTCTCCTGTCCGGCATCCGTCCCGGACACTGTCAAAAGAATACAGGCAGCCGGAACCTGATGCCCGGCCGCTATCAATTTTTCTTCCCGTGATATACCGTTTCCCTTAAGACCAAAAGGTTATTTCTGCTTTCCTGTTTATGCCGCCTTTACAAGCTGGTATGCCCTGTCGATCATGGGGTTGCCGTCCATTGTCCGCATAAACAGGTTCTCGTTGTAATTTGCTGTCCGGCGAAGCGGCCTTGCATGGGTGGCAAAATCGGACACCGCATTGATAAACCGATAGGCATTGTTCCCCACGCCCCGCAGATCGGGCGCGTCATAATAGCGGCGCAGCATATCTTCCCGCATTTTCATGGTATTCTTCTCCTGAATCGGCGTCGCATCCTTTTCCATCGGAAGTAACTGCCCCACATACTCCTTTAACTGACTCTCTGTCACCTTCTGCCTGCGCAGGCGTTCAAACTCCTCCCCAAGACTGTCCATGTATGTCTCCGCCATAAAGAGAGTGTCCTTTGCCTCCTGCATCTTGTCGCTGATATTGCCGGTGTGGATCATGGACCATGACCGCCGCGCCGTGTCCAGAGCCAGATTCAGCGTATTGTTACAGCAGACCCGGATTGGCGTCAGCGCCACACGCACAGCTCCGCTCCCGTCATGGGAGTTGCTGAATACCAGATAGGGGGAAATGCGCTCCCCGGCAATGATGTACTCCCTCGGCAGCCTTGCCAGAAGCCAAACCCGCTTTCCCTCCTGCAAAGACCCGGCCGTCTCATAGCGCACGCCGTTTCCAAGTAAAGCGTCCGTAAAGGAGAAAGCCTCCCTGTTCTGGACGATCCTGTAGCGGTCACTCACCACGCCAAGCACCTTCCTGTCTCTGTCACGGACGTTTACCTTATAACCTGCAATGGCGTCCCCCGCTTCGGTAAAGATCGGTTCCTGCGCCACCTCCCAATCCAGTCCTGCAAGGCGGAGTGCGTCTGCTGACGTGGGTGCCTCTTCTACTCTGACCCCTAATCCATGCCAAGGCTTTTCCCTTGTGTAAAACATGCTTTCTACTTCTGTTGACATTTTCTTTTCCTCCATTCTTTAAAATTTGGCAAAAGATAAGACCAACGGATTGGCTCCGTTGGTCTGGTTATGGTAATAATATATATTTTAAAATGCAGAATATTGGATATATATTGATCTTCATTCAATATCGCTGTCCGTATTTCCCCACAATTCTATCTCAGACAGACAAATATCATCATACTTTGTCCCGGCTTCTGCCTCAAGAATAGTGATTTTCAAGAAGTCTGTGCTAATCGGCTTATCCAGTAAAATACAATCGCTAAATGTCTGATCTTCTGCCTTTTGATAGGAACATTCCTGCAAATCAGCGTCTAAAGTAGTACCATCAGAAAATCCAAGCTCTGCTCTCTTGATTTTTCCGTTTTTATTATAGACATCTTCATTTTTCATATATCCGTTTAGCAAATAAATCTCTGTAAGGTTTATGGTAGTTGTAAACTTTATTTTTATAAATTCACCCTCACCATTCCCGTCAACACCTTCAGCCCAACAAGTATCTTTATTCCCATCAACTGCTGCAAATGCTTGATAACTTTGACCCGAATCCGTCAATTCAGATGTAGCTACAGCATCGCTTATATAGGAATTGTCAATTCGATCACACGAGAACCCCTGTACTTCACTGTCATATGAGTCATCCAATTCACTATCTGACGGTTTTTCAACTATTTGTGGTTTTTCGGTCAGCCCCTTCTCATAAGCTCCTGCAAAAGATAATTCACTCTTATCTGACAATGTATTATAACCCCAAAGGCTACCAATCTGTTCTACATATATTCCATTTTCTTCCGGATAAATAATCAGTTTATCGGAGTCAAGATCGTCAAATTCTAAACTTTTTCTGTCTAGATTAGCATCAGCATTTACAATGCAAGGGAGACCATTTTCGGTATTAAATTTTCCGTAGTAACTGCCTTTCCAGCACTCTGATTCTATAATTAATTGACCATATTTAGTCTGTTTTATAGTAATATTTGCTCCTGTATCCCCAACCTGTCGTGAGTAAGAACCCATTATTGATTGGACAAAACTTGCATCCCACAGCAAATATATATAATCGCCACACTCTACTTCAATCTCCGTATATTTATTTGGAATAATATCCGCATATAATCTTCCATTTATTTCACGTCCCTTAGATATTTCTTCACTCCAAATACTCTTCTCTCCATCCAGCAAATCTATCTTTTTATTGTCGGCATATATATCAAATAGCGATTCTCCTACCGTTACACTATCTTCCCCTATATTTTTTATTGTATAATCAACATACATGGATTTTCCATCACTAGCACCATATAGCCTTCCCCAATCAGTCAATGTGACATTTATTACTTGATTATCATTATCCTGTTCATATAATTGAACGCTCTCGCCTATTAGATATTTTCTATCATCAGATGCTATTTGAGCCTCCGAAATTCCATTCGCTTCATTTTCCATATCATTTGTATCATTGGAAATGGTGCCATCAGCATCTCTATATATATTCCCATTCATCGTTTCAGGAAGTGTCGATACTTCGTCATCGCTATCATCATCTTTTATACTTTCATAGAGAGCAGCTAAAAAAAAGCCTTGTGTCCATGTAATATCTTCCTGATCCAGTGTAATTGACTCGATTGAACATTCACTTCGATTCGTTTGAAATAAAATTGTTAATAAACTCCCGTCTGCTCCATAGCCAATAAAAGTAACAGCATACAAATTATCACCAATTTTATCGCTTTGCCATTTACAATTAGAACACGCTGCCCTTAATGCTTCTCCAATTGTTATTTCCTCACTGTAATCAGTAAAGTACATCTGACTAACGCCCTTCGATTTCCATACATCCATTACATTTATTACACTCAACCCACTTTCATTCAAAGCGCATAAAATAAGCAAAACCAAAAAGAGCCAGCCCGATATCCGTCTTAAAAGACGAAACTGAACATATCTATGAAAATGTTCCAGTGCTTTAGGGGGATTGGAATCCGCCTCTGGCAGAAGAGTTTTTACCAGATATGCTTCCAGACAATCTTTCTCCTCTACTACATTACCCGGTTTTACAAAGGGACGGGGATCGCTTTCTATCACAAGTTTACGTTCCTGAATATTCACACTATAAGTTGCATACTTGCAAACAAGTTCAAGAGTTCCTGACTCATTTATAGTGGCGGTCTCACAATATGGATATTCCAATCCTCCTTTTAATTCCTGCTTTGCTTTCTCAAAATCTATTTCACCAAAATCAGCATTATCGTCCCGCTTATAAGGTGATGAAACAAAAAGTGTGTACAGCGTAGAAAACAGCCATATTAATAAAGAGATAATCGCTACAAATATTACAAAACTTTCCATACTTTTTTATCCCCCTCGTGTCAAAAAATGGACTTGCTGTTTATCCTTTTATCTATTAACTAACGGCCAAAAACAAATGAAAAATAGTTATACAAACAGAAATTGCTACTAAAATTCCATATAGATAATTCTGCTGCTGTTTGATTGATATATTTAGATTTTGATCCTGTAATCGTTCTAATCCGGATAGTTGTACATATTTACTAATTTCGGCAATCCTAATATTACCAGTTTTCTGCAAAGCTGACAGTTTATTCTCCGTAACCAAAGCAAATAATTCTGGCGGTAAATATTTTCCCTTTTCTTCTTCAAATTGAGTTTTGATCTTTGAATCACACAAGAACCAAGCTACGCCTAAAATAATTCCCCATATTATAGTGTTAAAAATTGCATTCCAAAATCCCGCAAATATAATACGTATCAAAAAAATAATTGCTATCTGTATAATATAAGCTATCATTAGCGGTTGACGAAGTTTTTCTTCATCCTGCTCTGTCTGCACATAATTTCTATAAAGTTGCGGCCGCTCCTGTTTCATTTTGTCAAACCCCTTCTCAGTTAAAGATTTGACAAAATTCTCATATTCTATTTGTGAGCTAAAGTGTGACTTTTGACTTGTATTTTCCCCGCTCTGATTGTCCTGAAGATAAACAAGCAATTCATCATAAGAATCAAATCTAATAAAATCTACTTTTTCACTATCCAATAGCTCTTTTAATATTTCAAAGAATTTTTCCGCCTTATTGTGAGAAGAAAATCGTAGACAATATGTACCAATATAAATCGTAGCATTTTGTATTGCTACATATAAAATATTATTAAGAGAAATCCGAACCGTATCAATTATAATATCCTTCCCGGTTATAATAACACCCGTACAATCCTCAACTGCAAATAGGATTGGTGTTCCCTCAAACCACTTTTCTTCACAAGAATCCTTATGCTTTATAAACCTTTCATCATTACTCTGCCTGACAATTATATCCTCGCTAAGAATAGATGTTCGCCAATCTCCCGCATAGCCTTTCATAAATTTCTTCACAATCGGATCATTCTCATATTCCACAAAATCACTAATATGATCGAGGTAAAACCACACTGAAATTGGCATTAACTCCATATCACTCTGCGTAAACCTACTCCCACAATTTTGACAGATCCAATACTCCTGCTGATCTTCCTCAGTCCATGTTTTAGTTTTCCCAGATCCGATTGCACCGCATAATAACCCAATTGGTCCTAGACATAAAGAGCCGCAACACGCTTTACCCGCACCAAATCCCTTCGTGCTGCTATGCATTGTTACATTATTTGATACAAATACCTGACAGTTTGTACTTCCACATTTCGGACATCTCATCTCGTTATCCTCCCACCTATAAAATTAGCTATCATAATCATTAGCATTATTTCTAAACGTACACTTCCAATACCGCATAGCACCCCTGTTATGAACCTAAGAATCTGATTAGATTCCCTCAAATGAATATATTGCGTCGTACCATCTACTATCAACGGGAAGCACATTAAAACAGAATATACCGGTAGCACATCTATAAAATGCCATGTCGCCATTGCAATGATATAACCAAGCATCAAACCTGTACATCTTGCGCAAAGAGGAAATTGATAGCCCCGCACAAAAAAACTTCTTTCGGGCTTTTGATGGCATCCAAACCTTGCTCCCATCTGCATAAGTTTCTCCCATCGTATATCAGGCGATATATAATTCTCAATATTATTTACATCCCGTTTATATATCTTCATATAATCCTTTCTGCTTACCATAATTGTATTTACATAGTATCACTCTTAAGTTGTATTTGCAATACCATAGTTTGCAATTACACATAATTAAATTGTTTATGTGTATCATTCTACTTTGTAGACTATAATTTGAGGTGAATGGTATGTCTGAAAAAAGAAAACAGGAATACAAAATGATTGGCCTAAATATTGCATATTATCGAAAATTGAAAGGTCTGACACAATTACAGCTTGCGGAAACAATAAATATCAGCCGTACTCATATGAGCAATATCGAAGCTCCTAATATGCCGACTTCCGTATCCTTGGATACTCTGCTTGATATCGCAGATGCGTTAGAAATACCTGTTGCAAATCTTTTACATTTTAATAGATAGTACCCCTTCCTAACAAACTGGAAGAGGGACTCTTTTATTTTCTATCTATATCTCCTTAATTCTCCCATCATCCTTTGATAACTTCCTGAGAACGCATTGTGATTGTCAAACACACTTCTCGGTATCTTCCAACGCCTTCCAAACTTAATTGCCGGGATCATCCCGCCATTAATCATCCGATACACAGTTGACGGACTAATTTGCAACCTCTCACAGAATTCTTTGATTGTCATATAATATTCTTCCATATTTCAACCTTTCCAAAGCAATTGCTTCAATTTAATTAAAATTAAAAATATACTTACAATTACTTAATAGTAAGCATGACTAGCCATTATCGCCATTATCTTTTTGTTTACTACTAAAATAAAAAATTATTCCCTGCAAACAGATTTGTAAAACCATTGTACCCACAACTCTACCCTCCCGGTACTCCGTATCTCTCCTATACTACATACTTTGAACCCTAGAAATCCTACATTTTTGCGTACTTGCTATATATTGTCTGATATAAGTAAAATATAAAATTTAGTGTAATTTCTTTCAATAAAGAAACAAATAAACGTAGTAGAAAGGAATAAATAAAATTTATGCCAAAAAATACTTCAATTAAAATACGTCTAACTGAACAAGAAAAAAAGCAGTTAAAGAAACGAGCAGGCTCATCTAAATCTATGTCTGCCTACATACTGGAAAAAAGCCTGTATACAAATTCTAACAAGGAATCATCAATCATAAAAACGATAGAGACATTCGATGTTTTAAATGCAATTGTTTTGCAAGTGGCAAAAAGTAAGGATGAATCTCTAAAAAAATGTATTAGAGATATCGTAGAAGGGAAGATGCCAAATGAGTACTAAAACATTTGGAATTCTTATCAATAAGGATGGTCACAAGAGATATCTCAATTCTGACGCCCCAGAAAAGTTAATCAGATATATTACTCGCACAAATGGAAAAGATACACAAGATCTGATCTCTTGGGGCGGAGCTGGTGTCTTGGAATACAGCGTAAAATCTGTTGTCGATCAATTTTATTTTGCCCAAAAAGCCCATACTCGCGGCGGGAATTTTGGTAGATATGTGAGCCATGAACTTTTTTCCTTCTCTTCTGAGGGCGAATATAACATATTAAAAAGTGGTACGGACATTGACCAGATTGCCCGGCAGATGGCTCGGGACATCTTTGAGCAGGATCATTGTCAGGTTGTTTATGGCATCCATAATCCAGACAAAACAGAGCCTCATTTGCATATTCATTTTGCTATCAACGCTGTCAATTATTGCACAGGCAATAAACGCCGTGAAAACATGACCCAGACATACAATAGAAATATACGATTTAATAAAATAATTTCCGATATAATTTCTGAGAAAATTATAGAAAACGAGTGTTTTTAGAACCAGAATAGAACCACAGACAAAAGCAAGCGCCGGAAAGACCGCTATTTATGCGGTTTCCCGGCGTTTCATCGTCTATTCGAACTCAATCGTCCCCGGCGGCTTACTCGTCAGATCATACACCACCCGGTTAACCCCCTTCACCTCATTGATAATCCGATTCATAACCCCCTGCAACACCGCCCAGGGAATCTCCGCGCTCTCCGCCGTCATAAAATCAACCGTCTTAACCGCCCGCAACGCCACGGCATAATCATAGGTTCTCTCATCTCCCATAACACCCACACTGCGCATATTGGTAAGTGCCGCAAAATACTGATTGATTTCCCGGTCAAGACCGGCCTTTGCAATTTCCTCGCGGTAAATTGCATCTGCATCCTGCACAATACGCACCTTTTCCGCTGTCACTTCACCAATAATCCGAATCCCTAATCCGGGGCCAGGGAAGGGCTGTCTGAACACCAGATATTCTGGAATGCCCAATTCCAATCCGACTTTGCGAACCTCGTCCTTAAACAGGTCCCGGAGGGGTTCGATAATCTCCTTAAAATCTACATAGTCGGGAAGTCCACCCACATTGTGGTGAGATTTGATAACCGCACTCTCTCCACCCAGACCACTCTCCACCACGTCAGGATAAATGGTTCCCTGCACAAGGAATTCCACCGCGCCAATCTTTTTGGCCTCCTCTTCAAACACACGGATAAATTCTTCCCCGATGATCTTTCTCTTCTGCTCAGGATCTTCCACCCCGGCCAGCTTTTTATAAAAACGCTCCTGCGCATTGACACGGATAAAGTTCAGGTCATAATTACCGTCACGCCCAAAAACCGCTTCCACCTCGTCTCCCTCGTTCTTACGCAAGAGTCCCTGATCAACAAATACACAAGTCAACTGGCTGCCAATCGCTTTCGAGAGAAGCACCGCCGCTACAGAGGAATCCACCCCGCCCGAAAGAGCACAGAGCACTCTGCCATCCCCAACTTTTTTACGAATCAACTCAACAGACTGCTGTACAAAGGAATCCATTTTCCAATCGCCCGAGCAGCCGCACACCTGATAGACAAAATTAGAAAGCATTTTCGTGCCTTCCACCGTATGAAGGACTTCCGGATGAAACTGAATCGCATACAAGTTTTTGTCCAAATTTTGTGCGGCAGCCACGGGACAATCCGCTGTATGGGCACAGACTGTAAAGCCCGGCGCAATTTCTGAAATATAATCATTATGGCTCATCCAGCAGATTGTTTTAGGAGATACATCCTGAAACAGCATACTGTTGGTATCCACCATAACCTTAATCTTACCGTACTCTCTGACGGGCGCCTTCTCAACCTTACCGCCCAGCACCTGCATCATAATCTGCGCGCCATAGCAAAGACCAAGCACAGGAATACCCATTTCAAAAAGCTCGGGAGAGCAAGTCGCTGCCCCAGGCTCATAGCAACTGTTAGGACCGCCTGTCAAAATAATACCCTTCGGATTCATCTCCCGTATTTTCACCAAGTCTGTCTTATAAGAATAAATCTCACAGTAGACATTACATTCTCTGACACGTCTCGCCACCAACTGATTGTACTGTCCGCCGAAATCCAATACAATAACTGTTTCTCTCTGCATGTTCTCCATCTCCTCATTTGACTCTCAATTGTCTCGCAGAGAATGCACGCCCTCGGCATTCTCTTAAGGGTGTTGCCGCTATTCCCTGATTATATATTTTTATGGCCTTAGTACAGCTTTATTTTTATATTATAAGGTAGCCCCAAAACTCTTGTCAAAACATATTTAAATGCGGTTTGCAATTTTGGTTCCTGCTCTTTTTCCAAAATCTACTTAAGCTGTCTGTACATCACAGAAACGCAATCCACGTTGAATCCTGCCTTTGTATAGAAATCTTTGTTATCATCTATTGATGTCAACTGTATTGTTCTTATTCCCCTCTCCTTTAAATGTATTTCCAAATTGGACAATAGGGCTTTTCCAATACCCCTCCGCTTCCATTCCGGTACAACAAACAGTTCCGATACAAAGAAAAAATCCTCCTGTGCGTAAGGATCAGCATAGCCAAGCACGCCGCCAATGATTTTGTTCTCACAAACTACAGCTCTGCCAAAAAAATTATAATTCCCCATAATCGCACGAATCCGCCGCACCGCTCTTTCATCTGACCATTTCTCATTCCACGGTTTCTCTGCATATGCTCTCTTCATTGCATCGGCCAACCCACTGATATCCGCTTCCTTTACACTCCTATACTCCATTCACAGTTCTCCTTCCCATAGCCCTCTCCCATTTCCCGCCACGATACCTGATCTCATAACAGACCGCACGGAACATCCAGTCAATTGTCATAGCAATCCATATCCCAATCAGCCCTAAATGAAATACATAGCTGAAAAAGTACGCTGTGCCAATTCGGAAAACCCACATGGAAATAATTGCAACGGCCATTGTCCACATTACATCACCTGCCGCACGCAGCGTATTTGGCAGCGTAAAGGAGGATATCCATGCCACCATACACATAAGTGCATGGTAACGAATGACCTGTAATGCCAGCGTAGTCGTTTCCGGCGTCAAATGATATATTCTCAAAAAGAGCGGCGCACCCACTATCATAATCAGCGATACCACGCTCGTACACAGCCAGGTAAGGCGCATCAGTTTCCTTGTATAATATCTCGTCTGATCGAAATCTCCCGCCCCAATACAGTACGAGGACACCGACAGGAGCGCCATATTAATCGCCATGCCCGGCAGGATATTAAAATTTGTGATTGTGCCGCAGACAGCATTTGCAGCAATCGCAGAGGTGCCGAAAGTAGACACCAGACTTAAGAGTAGAATTTTCCCAAGCTGAAACAAACTGTTCTCCAGCCCGTTAGGTATCCCGATAAAGAGGATTTTTTTCACCTGCGGAAAATCCATACGCAGAGTCAGCCGTCCCTGAAAATGAATTTCCCTTTTCCCATCAAACATCAGTCTGAAAATAAGAAGCGCTGCCATCGTCCTTGCTATCAAGGTTGCAATCGCCGCTCCGGCAACACCCATTTGAAAAACAAAAATCAGAATGGCATTTCCCACAAGATTAATCAGATTCATTAAAAGAGAAATATACATGGTTGTCCGCGAATCGCCCATCGCACGGGAAAGCGCGGCGCAGCCATTATAAAGGGCCAGCGGACAAATCGACAGTCCTGTTATGATCAGATAAGTAACCGCGCTTGTCATAACAGCCTCTTCCACCCGGCCGAATACGGCGCGCAGGATTACCCTGTGCGCACCTAAAAGCAGGACTGTCATCGCCACAGAAGAGTAGAGCAGGAAAAGCACCATCTGCCACGCACATCTGCCCGCCTGCTCTTGATTTTTCTGTCCCAGCGCATGCCCCGCCACAACAGCGCCGCCCGTTGCCAGCGCCGCAAAAATATTAATCACCAGAATGTTAATGTTATCCACCAGAGAAACCCCTGATACCGCCGCCTCCCCCACGCCGGAAATCATAACAGTATCAAGCATCCCCACCAAAATAGCCAGAAACTGCTCCATAATAAGCGGCAGAATCAGCTTGCGGAGATCTGTGTTACTGTATAGGGTTCCCTGCTGGCTTTCCTTTGTGCGCATTGCCTCTCATCATCCTTTTAATGATTATGCTCTTATTCTATGCCCATTCCGTGACAATGTAAAGGGAATACACCGTTCTTATTCTCCTCTTTTCTCTGCGAACTCCTTTCAGCACACATGCTGATGCAGATATTTTTCCCTTGTTGCCAGACCGCCGCGAATATGCCGCTCGGATTTATTGACATCCAATACCTTTCTCGCCTCAGCCGCAAGGGACGGATTGATCTGGGCAAGGCGCTCGGTAACATCCTTATGTACCGTACTCTTACTAATCCCAAACTCCTTCGCCGTCTGCCTCACTGTGGCATTGTTTTCAATAATATAATTGGCAATGTTCATCGCTCGCTCTTCGATATAATCCTTCAAGAGAAAACCCCTCAGAATACTTTTTTACATTGTATGAGGGGTTATGACGGTTTATTACCCTATGCATCCTCATTTTCTGCCTAACATCCCCTTTCCCTAGTGATCCCGTCCTTCTGTAATTTATTATTTCGTTATTTTTCTAACAAAATAAGGTATCAAAACTATAGTTCCAACCACCTCATATACCGTTTTTGTTGCTTCTTCGTACGTATTATACTGAATAACGAAAAAAACAATCCCATAGCTAATCAATCCTGCTACTTGCGCAAGTAAATAAATCCATTCATTATTTTCGTATCTATTCCATAAAATTTTAACACTCCCAAATAATGTTCTAATCGAATCATAAATTAACTTAACAACATTCTGCGTCATCGTCTGAACAGAATATTTTGCTAACCGATATGTTAAGCTAACTATATCGAATAGCAGTAGTGGAATAGTCATAAATATTTTGTTTACAACGCTCTTTTTATTATTCTCTTTCCATAACCTAAAACTTTTCAATCCACCATACTTCTCGCCACGCTGACATAAATCAAATATATGATTCACAATAGTTTCTATTCTTTCCCATCTAAAATTAAATTTAACCATAACACATTTCACAGCTTTACATAAATAGACCAGTAAAATATATACGCTTCCAAGCGCAAATAAAATATTAAAATAGTACCACGCAAAATGCATTCCAACCATTACTACTTCTTTATAAGTTGGCGATATTTTATTGAATATACTACTCTCTATTTCTATGGAACTCTCCACAAGTACTATTAGCCACCATCCCATATATGTATTTACAAAATTATTAATATCAGAAGATGAAAATGCTCTTTTTACTGGAATAAATATCATTTTTATTATCTGTCTAACTGCTATACACGCATATAGAATTCCCGCCACTACAAAAGAACAAATAGCAGCTGTCTGATTTATCACTACAATATGTGAAAACCAACGTAAGCCAGCAAAGATAACAGCAAAAATTATGACCAACATCATAAACTGTTCTCCCAAATAAAACTTCCTTTTTACATTTGAAAGCTTTTCATCATTGTAAATTTCTATTCCAGCTTTCGTAATCTCTTTAAACGAAGAAGCCGTAGTTAATAGAGAAAACATAATTGTATGAATCCATGTCCAAAATATCTTCATAGCTTTTCTTTTGCTCCCCTCCAATATTCTTCTGTTTATATTTTCATTACCATCATCGCCATTGTCCTGCCTTCTAGACAAATCATGTGAATCGAAATTAACTATACTCCATTTTTGTTACTCTTTCTCGATATTATTATACAGTGCGACTACGCAACGTAGCAACACCGAATAAAAGTTTACCTTCTTTTCATCTTCCGCTTAAATAATTTTACCCCTATTCCCCATAATATCTGCGGCTCATATATTAAAAGTCATCCCTCCACAGATGCTTTTATAAATTTAACGGAACCTCAAAACCAAAAAATGTTGACTGTATCTCTGCTCTTTGATATCTTTTTCTTAAGGCATAATATTTTAAATTCGAAACATTGTTTATATGTGTTTATTCCTATTTATGCAAGTGAATATCTGTAAACACCCAAAAACAAAGAATCTAATTTATTATAAAATGCCTGACAATATGACTGTGTTATGCAGTTGTGTTTTTGTTGGGCTATTATTATGCCTTCTAGTACAAAATAAATGCTTGGAGGTATTTTCATGGAAGAAAGAGACTTAACATTTATTCAGGGTCAAATCGGCTACAACTTTCAAAATACTGATTTGTTGCAGCAGGCATTTGTCAGGCGCTCATATGCAAAAGAATACGGCGGGGAAGATAACGAGATACTAGAGTTTATCGGCGACAAAGTACTGGATCTCATTGTGGTAAAACTGCTGACAGAAAAATACGGATGCTTTATCAGAGATTACGATGATTCTGATCCAAACGAAGAATTTGACGAGTTTGCATGTGATAAAAACGAGGCCGAATTGACAGAGCTGAAGAAAAAGCTGGTTCAAAAGAAAACCCTTGCAGACAGAATTGCCATCTTAGATCTTGCTGATTATCTCATCATGGGAAACGGTGATGTACAAAAAAATATTAATCAGCAAATGTCCGTTAAAGAGGACCTGTTTGAGGCAATTATTGGTGCGGTGGCACTGGATTCCGACTGGAATATGGAAGCACTTCAAGATGTTGTTGAAATTATGCTTGATCCAGACAGTTATTTTGAAGAGGATCAAGAGGACAATTATGTCGGCCTTATACAGGAATGGACGTTAAAGAGATATGGAATGGTTCCATGGTATCATTTTGAAAAGGCTTCACAAGCAGTATGGTTTATTCCCTTTGATGGTATATCATCCTCCTATAACAGCAGCCCCGAATTAAAACATACTTGTCTCCTAAAACTAGGTAATCTGAACACAATTTTCAGAAGTTTTGGCCCCTCAAAAAGCGCGGCCCGCAAGGCAGTGTGTGAATTAGCCTATAAAAAATTGGAACAGGATAATCTGCTCTTCTCTATTCGTGACGAAATCCCGAATCCCAATAGAGACGACGCCATAAGCCAACTGGAAATACTGGCGAGAAGAGGCTATTTTTCGATACCTTTTTACAATTTCGTACAAGAATATGATAATAATAGCAACCCCGTCTGGCAATGTACCTGCCACATAAAAGAGATAGCTAAACACTTTTTTGCGGAATCATCTTCTAAAAAAAATGCCAAAAAACATGCCGCCTATCAGATGCTTAAATATACCTTATCATCATAAAGACAGCGGAAAAATCTCATCAGACCACTTTTTACATTGTATTAAGTGGTCTGAAAGATTAATTCTCGAATTCCCGTTTCCCAAACGTAAGCTCCAGCAATTCCGCAGCAATCTCATTACTGCACACGCGCATCAGATTATCTTCACTGTCTTCCTTTCCGAGAAAATTCATGCTCCCATACCAGACCACTTCCCGATCTACGATACAATAGTGTTGGCAGTAATCCTCCACAAAGTTCATTTCAAACCCATTGCTGCGCATCCTCTCCTGAAGCTCCATCCAATATGCGCTGTCACCAAATCCATAACTGTCCGGTTTCCACGTTACAATTCTTACTCGAACACCCTTTTCCTGTCGGTTCTTTAATGATTGGATCAATTCTTCGATCTTAGGGCCACTGATTACCGGGCTTGCTATGATGATTTCCTTATTCGCGGTTTGCAAATCTTTTCTGTATACTTCCGCATAAGTGTCAATATCAAATATAGCGCCTACATTCTGTTTTTCCACTGTATCTCCTACACAAATGTCATAGCCAATCTGTTTATATGCCTTAAGGCGCTTATGGTACATCTTTTCAAACATGGAGATATGGCTGTCCACATAATCGTAGATGATCACAGTTTCTTTTCCTTCATAATCCCGATTTAAACGTCCCGCATACTGCTCCACCACACTTTTCCATGAAACCGGCATTGCCATGATCAGCGTATCCAGTCTCGGATAATCGAATCCTTCTCCGATCAGCTTTCCGGTTGCAACCAAAATCATACTTTTATCGGCCTTCACCTGCTTCATCTTCTGTAAAACAGCATTGTGCTCTTTTCTCGAGTTTTCACCAGAAAGCAAAAATACTTCATCTGCGCTATTCTTTAATTTTTCATACAGAGTTCGCGAATGATCTACATATCTCGAAAGGACCACCGGCGTCCTGCCCTCTGTAATACATCTCATGACATCACTTATGATCAGGGCATCCCGGTCTTCGTTCTCCCTTAGAATTGCATAGGCTTCATTCGGATGCATGTTATCCTGATGAAATCTCGGTGCAACTGCTCTCGTAAATCTCGGATATACCAGGTGCGCAATCCCCTGTTCTTTTGCTCTGTCTTTCGCCGTAAACTGAAATCTGACCGGGCCAAGCAACATATAGTTAATTTTCTCTAATCCGTCGCTGCGAAGCGGTGTCGCCGTCACACCATACACATATTTTGCCCGCACCTCCTGTAATATTTCTACAAAGGTATCAGATGCGGCATGATGACACTCATCCACGATTACCATGCCATACTCTTTCAGTCTTTTGTGAAATTCTCCCTTTTTACAAACAGAGCCTGCCATGGCGATATCAATGATTCCTGTCGTAGAGTCATGCGCTCCCTGCAGCCTGCCTATGACACTTTTCCTCCTTTTCTTTCTTCCGGTCGGTGTCTCATATTCCGGCAGTTCCTCGTCTATAGCCAAAAAGTTTTCTATGGCACTTTCCCATTGCTCTATTAATGCTGAAGATTGCAATAAAATCAGCGTATTAACCTTTTTTCTTGCAATCATATTACAACAGACAACGGTTTTGCCAAACGCGGTGGCTGCGTGAAGTATGCCTGTCTCATGTTTCAGCATAGCTTCCACTGCCAAAATCTGGGATTCCTTCAACTGTCCCTGAAAGGAAACCCGGATCGCATTGCCCCGCCATCGTTCATCCCAAATACAATTGGCAATACCGACCTTATCACATTTGGCAGTCACATCTTCCAATAACCCCCTGGGAATCCTGATATATTCCCCTTCATCTCTGCCGAGATAAATGTATCTGGAATTTGCAAAATTAGACAGTCCCATCGCCTGATTCTTATAAAATACAGGATTTTTAAATGCCGCCAGTTCACGTATTCTGTTTTGGATTCTTGGCGCCAAATTTTCCGTAAAAATATAAATGCCATCCGCCAAGGTAATGTGAAGTTCCCCGTCTACATCACACTGAAAAAAATCTCCTATCTTATCCCACGGTTTTTCTCCGTCTTGCTCCCATATCTCATTTATCTCTATCGCTTGATTTGTCGTAAAGCTTTTCCACTCTTTTATTTTTTCCTCTATAAATTCCTTTGAAAGTTTTGGCTTACTTAATAATATTTTCCACTGATCCGGGTATGCGTTCCAATTTTCATCCACAAATGCGCTGTTTCCCTCTTTGAGAGCCTGTCCCTGCAGTGGCAGCGCGATCAAGTTGCCGATACCTTCCTTCGAAAGATGATCCTGCATCGGCAACATTCTGTCATAAAACCGGAAGGATTTCAAATTGACAGATTCTGCCCCTTTTCTCAACAGTGTATTTCCAAATTTTCTTGCCAGAGAAGCCTCTGTTTTCTTTTGAAAAAATATCCAGAGATGAGCGCCGCGTCCCGACCGTGATCGTTCCACCAGAGGATCTATGCCGTTGATGACACATATTTCACGCAGTGCATCTACTTCTTCTTTCCAGTTATCATCCATATTGGCAAAATCGCGTTTTTCCGCATTTTTGTCATGGTTATCAAAATCAAATACAAGGAATCTACAGGTATCATCCTCCAACAACGGATAAATGCCTATTACATCTGCCGCGTCTTCCGAAGCACCCTTTAAATGTGCCATAATCTGTTGTTTCTCCAGCCTCTTATATGCCTGCCTTTTACAATCTTGAAATCTGATCTTACTGCCACTCATTCTTGGGCAGCCTTTCTTATAAAAATTG
Organism: uncultured Lachnospiraceae bacterium; assembly: GCA_947176065.1. GTDB lineage: Bacteria > Bacillota > Clostridia > Lachnospirales > Lachnospiraceae > UBA3282. The sequence continues at coordinate 28,427 of CAMWPB010000025.1, forward strand.
TAACATTGCGTGTAATAATTGATCTCTCCCGTAGATTTTTTGAGGGTACATTTGGCATATACATCCGTGCGTCCCCAAAACATAGAGAAAAACAGATTGGCGTCATGATCGGTAATCTCTCTGGGAATGATTCTTGCCCCTTGGTCGAGATCAAACAACTCCTTGATTTTTATTTCGTCAGACGCATGATAAGAAATCCCCGCTCGATCAAGCAGGGATTTTAGATACTGATTTTCTTTTTCCAAACATTTCATTTTGTCCTGCAAAGACAAAATTTCATCTATCATATAAATGCTTCTCCTCAATCAACAATTTTCTCTGTCATAAGAATGCCTTCATCTCTTGCCGCTTCAGGTTTACTCATCCCAATAATCCAGCGTATCCTGTGACGTGGTAACTACCTCAAAGAACTGTAAATGAAATCAAGTCGTACTTATCCCGCAAAGAAACACCTACTTCTGGAAATTTCTTTAATTTTGCAATACTTTTTGAAATATGTTCCGAAAACTTGTCCGCTCTTTCTTTGCCATACCGCTCTTTTATTTCCTTCTTAATAGCCTTACGTTTTGATAAAACAATCTCAGAATAAGCGATTTCTCTTCCCGTCATATTTTATCCAATTATTCTTCCACTTCTTCTTCGGTATAATACACATTTTCCTGTACAGATTTCTCTGCCAGATTCATCTTATCCATAAATGCCCTGAAAGCACTCTCTTTGTCAAAATGCTGATCCGAAGCTATAAGCTGCTCCACAAAATTTTCTACTTTAATATTAGATTCCCGCGGAAGAAGATCTATTTTAATTCTTTGTATTCGTTCCTTTTTATTATAAGTGATGAATCCATTTTATACAAATCTTTTATGTAGAAATTACACACTCACACAGGGCAATATTTTTTACAAACTGCATATATGTCAACATAAAATAGAAAATATATATTCCAAGAAAACCAAGCAGAGAAATACCAAAATAGTAAATCCATTCTGTGCGTATTCCCGTATGGGTAACGAATTGCTGCCCTATATATAATATAAAAACTGCACTGATGATAACCGAAAAGATAACCGGACACAGGTAGTATAAAAACAGCTGTTTTAGCACTACCACTCTGATTTTTCTCTTTCCCAATCCAAGTTTATTTAATATCTGATAACGAAATCTGTATTTATTGGAGTCGCTTAATTGCTGGACAGAAAGAACAGTGAGCGATATACACAAAAATACTAGGCCGGTATAAAATAACGGAAATGACAGAGTGCTCATTAAAAACTTTAGTTCCAGAACCTCCCGGCTTTTAACCTGTATTGTGGCAGGCATTAAGAAAAGTTCTTCGCTTCCTATTCTTATATAGTCAGCCAGTTCATCATATCCCCTTGTTTTTCCGGCTAAATCATACAAGCTTTCTGATAAATCTTCTGGCACATTTCCACTTGCCATAACTGCCATAAGCGAAAAATACTTTTTCATCCGCATTAGCTTTTGATCCGGCACAACCAATAAATAATCTGCTCCATTATGCCCATTTTGCGCAAATCCCTCCGTTTGAATCCCTGCAAAATCAAGCCCTATATGTAAACTATTTTGCAGTTGGACGCCCTTATCTTCTATTTCCTGATATACGCGGTTTGGTATATGGATTAAATATTGGTTGTCCCGCAGGGTAACAGGCGTTAAGCCCAGCATTATCCGCAAATTGTTATAATCGGAGACTCCCATATACACATCATAATCATAGTAAGCAACAGCCCGTTTTCCCTCTGCGCTCTCTCTGTCAGAAAATAACCTTAAATTCTGATACAAATAATCACCCATGTCACTTGTTCCATTTTGCCAGACACAGTATTTCCATATATCCCGTGGCGTTATATTGTCGTTTATCAATATTTCTTCCTTAGAGAAGTCATAACCTGTATCATCACTGATCATAATAATGTCAAACGGATATTCCACATCTAATTGTCTGTTTTGGTAATCGCTTAGCATAAACGCAAGCGAACTTCCAACCAGCGCAAGCATAAATAGAAGGCTTAATGTTCCAAGAACAAAACAGGTATTCCGGGTTTTCGAGGAAAACTGCCTTATTAGAAATAAATATTCCTTTTTGTAGATTAATCTGCCTTTTCTCTTTATATAATTCATCAAAAAAGCGGAAAGTCCCAGATAGAAAAAGTAAAACGTAAAAGTCAGTCCGATCATTTCCAGAATCGCTGTCCATTTTGTCAGCCTGCCCGTAAAAATCAGAAAATATAAGAGCAATATATTCCCTGCGGAGAGAAAAAACAGCTTTTGCCATATAGCATTTCGTTTTTCGTTTACGATTTCATTCTGCTTATCCATGTTAATTAAACCGATTATTTCCATACGGGAAAACTGTTTCTTATTCCGAAGCAAGGCGGCAATCAAACATGCTCCATACAGAATAACTGTCAATATCAAGGCAGACAGGTACGCTTGCGGGCTTTGCTTCACAAAGTCGTAGTTTTTACCTATACTTTTATAAAAAATGAAAAAAAGCGCCTGCTGTAACCCACTACCGAAAATCAATCCCGCAAAAAGAGCGCATAAGCCAAGATAAAAGTTTTCTTTCATGTAAAGACTTGCAATTTGCTCTTTCTTCATTCCCGATAATAAATAAACAGCAAATTCCCTGCTTCTTTTTTCTAAAATAAAACGTGTCATATAGTTAATCATCCAGGCAACTATGATAAAGATTGCCGCTGTGGAAATCGACATAAAAGTAATAAGCATAGTTCCTGCCGTAGATAATTCCCCGTTATTCCCGTAATGAATCATCTCGTAAATATCTTTTGAAAAAAGCAGCGAATGAAAAGAGAAAGCCAGTGCCGTTATCATACATAAGGTCAGAAAGTAATTTAAATAATCTTTCCACAATCTCCCGGCATTTCGTAATGCAAGTTTATTCAGCATAAATATTTTCACCTCCAATTTGGGACTGTATATCAAGAATACGGTTTAGGTAATCTCTTTTATCCCTATTTCCCCGGTTTAATTCAGCACATATTTTCCCATCACATAAAAATAAAATTCTTTCACAATAACAGGCCGAAAACACGTCATGCGTTACCATTAAAACAGTTGCTCCTAATTCTCTGTTCATAACCTGTAAAGTGTGAAGCAGCATGGTAGATGATTTAGAGTCTAAAGCCCCTGTCGGCTCATCGGCCAGTATCAGTTTCGGTTTGTTGACAAGCGCTCTTGCACAAGCCGCACGCTGTTTCTGTCCACCAGATACTTCATACGGAAATTTACGCAAAACATCGCCAATATGCAGGGTTTCCGATATATTTCTTATTCTGCTTTCCATTTCGCCTTTCTTTTCGCCGCTAAGAGCCATCGGCAGCATAATATTTTCTTCAATGCTTAATGTATCTAAAAGATTATAATCCTGAAAGACAAATCCGAGGTTTTCCCGTCGAAAGTCAGAAAGTTCAGCTTCATTCAGACTTGATATATCAACCCCGTCATAAAAAACCTGTCCGTCAGACATCGTATCTATGGTAGCGAGAATATTTAGGACTGTGGTTTTACCAGAACCGGAAGCCCCCATAATTCCAATAAATTCCCCTTTATCAACATAAAAGCTCACTTGATCAACAGCGTTCACCGCTATATTTCCTGTGCCAAAATTTTTGACAAGATTTTTGACATCGATATAATGATGCTCTGTCATAACGCACCGCCCTTTCTAAATATTCTTTTCAGACTGGTTTCGCAGTAATGTGGCATAAGACCAGTACACACCCGCACAAAAAATCATAACAAAGCCACAGATGCCTACAAGTATCATATAAAATGCATTGCCATGCCGCACTTCGGCTTCGCTCATAAGATACATCTCCTCCCAGCTTAACCTGATGAAGTTTGCGAAATACATTTCGTTAATACCCACAATCGTCAGGCATATTATGATGCCCGCCAACAACACTTTTTTTATTTTGAGAAATTCATTCTGCAATTCTTCTCTCACATCTTTCGCAAAAACCAGCTCCTTATACCTGAGATTTCTGTAAGGATTTTGCTTTAAAATAACGTAAAATACAATAGAAAGCAGCGTCAAACCAGACAATATGGCAAGAAACGGCTCTACTGTCAATTCATAAAAACCGGGATCCGTTGAAGAATAAGAAACCGCATTACAGCCCAAAATAAGCCCGCAGGCCGCCGCTATGATCATAAATTTCCTTTTATAATAGAACAAAAATCCATTTGCCGTCTCTCTATTTACATAATATTCATTCTCTTCTTTTCGTTTGCCGTCACACCGGCTTTCCACATTCCTGCCTGTACCACAGGGCTCTTCATCCAACTCCCGCTCATCCATCAGCAGATCGTCCAGTGTTATCCGGAATATTTTGCTGATTAGTATAATTTTTTCTGTTTCCGGATAGCCATTGTTATTCTCCCACTTGCTGACTGCCTGTCTACTGGTATGCAATTTTTCAGCCAGCGCTTCCTGTGAAAGTCTCTGCGCCTTTCTTAGCTGATACAGTTTTTCTCCAAATGTCATATTTATAATCCTCCCGTTTTTGGTTCATAATAACAAAAATGATAAAAAAGTCTATCATTTTCCTGTAGCAATTCCGCAACTTTACGTTGCAGCTGCCTTTTCACTAAAAAATTTATCTATATTTCATAAAACTATATTCATATAAGGAGGCATTTCAATGAACAGAAAAGTACGGATCGCCCAATACGGATGTGGAAAAATGAGTGTATACCTGACGCGTTATGTGCTGGAGAAAGGCGCGGAGCTGGTCGCGGCATTTGACATGAATCCGGCAGTAATCGGCAAAGATGTCGGTGAAATCATGGGATCAGCTGCCATTGGTGTCAAAGTTTCCGATGCCAAAGACGCGGACACAATTTTAGGCGAGTTAAAACCCGACGTCTGTGTGATCGCCACCCGCTCCACCATGATTGATGTGAAAGACGCATTTACAGTCTGTGCAAAAAATGGAGTAAATGCCATCTCCACCTGCGAAGAATCCCTGTATCCATGGAATTCATCCGATCAGATTACCAAAGAACTGGACGAACTGGCAAAAGCAAACGACTGCACGCTCTGCGGCAGCGGCTACCCGGATATGTACTGGGGATCACTAATCACAACGCTGGCAGGCTCCATCCATCAATTAAAAAGAATCGTCGGCAGCAGCAGCTATAATGTGGAAGACTATGGCATCGCCCTTGCGGAAGGACACGGCGCAGGGCTTTCCATAGAAGAGTTTAAAAAGCAGATTGGCAATTACAACGGTCTGTCCTATGAAGAAACCCGGAAGCTGATTGTAGAGGGCGTAATTGAGCCTTCTTATATGTGGAACCAGAACGGCTGGCTCTGCAGTCAGCTCGGCCTGCACATTGTTTCCCAGACGCAGGAGTGCATTCCCATCACGCATAAGGAAGATCTGAAATCAGGCACGCTCGGTATGACGATCAAAGCGGGAAATGCAACAGGAATGTCCGCCGTTGTGACGACTGAGACCGAGGAAGGAATTACGTTGGAAACCCGGTGTCTCGGCTATGTATACGGCCCGGAAGATATGGATCGGAACGAGTGGACGCTGGAAGGTGAGCCGGACACGACATTAGTGGTAAACCGCCCAGCCACGGTGGAACTGACCTGCGCCACACTGACCAACCGCATCCCGATGCTGATCGACGCGCCCTCGGGTTATATCACCACTGAAAAAATGCCGGTGAATTATTATCTGGTAAAACCGATGCATGAATATGTAAGGAGCCAGTAGCGGCACATGAAACTCCTCCTGACAGAAAAAAGCCTTCCAACCTTACACAAATGTAAGTTACCGCCGCAAACTGTAAGTTAAATCAATGGAAGCGGATTTTCCTATTTGATATCCTTATTTCAGAAACGAAAACACTTTGCAGTAATACAGAGAAAAGGAGATATCAAAATATGAAAAAGGCATTCATCGCAGCAGCTTCTATGATGGGAATTATCGCAGTACGCATGATACTGTCAGTCACATTTGGCGAGCAGACCGCAGAAGTGTTTACCAGAGTATCCGGCAGCTTTTTGTTCTTCTATTGTTGTTTCCATTCCGCAGAGAACCGGCAGAACGCAAAAAAAGCACTGCACCGTTTCAAGTGATCTGTAAAAAGCAGCATACAAACAGCGGCACACGGGAATATCCTTCTTTTGCACCTGTCATACCACAATCTTATTCCTGCCGCTGTTTTTCCCCTGATACAGCTTCTCATCCGCATCCCGGACAATGTGTTCGATCTTATCCCCGTTTCCTTCCGTAAGTCCAAAGGTCATCGTGACGTTAAGCTGCACATCCCCATACACAATCGGTCTGGTGCGGATCGACTCCAGCAGATCCTGCATGTAGGTGACCGCCGCGTCCAGATGCATGCCGTCATATACAAGCAGCATTTCCTCTCCGCCCCATCTGGCCACAAAACCGTGCCCGCGCATATGCTCCTTCATCCGTGAAGAAAGCTCTGCGAGCGCCACATCGCCGCATTCATGTCCATATGTATCGTTGACGTTTTTAAAATGATCCACATCACCGATGGCAACACAGAACGGCGTTCCATTCTTCGCGTAATTATCGCAGACCCGCCTCAAAAATTTTTCCCCGCTCCTGCGGTTGTATAAGCCTGTCAGGATATCCTGCTCCACCAGTTTCTGCAGCGACTTCTGCATTTTAATCAGATAGCGCCCCATCTCGCCAAGCTCATCCCTGCGTTCCAAAACCTCCTGATCAAATTCCTCATGAAGATCTCCCTTCGAAATGGCGACAAGAAACAGCTCCATTTTACGGATGGCTCTCACCAGCCTGCCGGAAAAACGGATGGTCACAAAACAGGCGGCCAGCATCGTCAGCAGACCAAAAATAAGGATTGGTTTGAGTGAACTGATAACCAGTCTCTCCACCTGTGCCGAAGGTTTTCCGAGAAAGATCATGCCGATGCATGCTCCATCCGCATCATAGAGCGGCTCATAATAGGAAAAATAGCGAACCTCCTCCACCATCGTGCTCGCATAAAAATGCGGCTGTCCGCCTCGCAGTACATCCTCCACCACCGTATCGTTTGCCTTCGTTCCGATTACGCGCTCCCCATTATCTGTCCGGATCGTCGTAATGACCCGGATATCCTGATAAAAAACGGTAATGTCAACACCGGTTTTCTCCTTGATGGAATCAATAATCGCAAAATTGCCGTTCAGCGTATGATCCCCTTTCTTCAGATAAACCATACCGCCTTCTTCCACCGCATGATAATCCCCCTCATACACCGTGTCATATAACGTAACAACCGTACGGCTTAAATTCACAAGGCCGTTCTTGGTTTCCACGTTTAAGGAGGCGGCAAACCGAACGGCGCTGAAAGTTGTAATGATTAATGTAAGTAAAATAAGCGGCAGCATATTCATTTTGAGTAAAGCCCAGAAAAAGCTGCTTCCTTTAAGATATTTTTTCATTTCCGCACCATCCGGTCCTCCATTGTTGTCTGGCAATATCTGCTCTCTTATTGTATAGGAAATAACCTTGGTTATTATAGCACAGATTCCTTTTTTCGTAAATCTTCCCTATTTTCCCTTAAAACAGAGAAAAAGCGGCGCCATATGCTGACGCCGCCGTTTCATACACCCCAATTTATGCATGATATTTGAACCGGTCAACCAGTTCCTTGAGCAGATCCGCCTGCGCCGACAGCTCCTGTGATGCCGCCGCACTCTCCTCAGAGGTGGCGGAATTGGATTCCACAACCTGAGCAATCTGATTAATACCCTCTGTGATCTGTGCCGTGGCATCCGCCTGTTCTTCAGAAGCGATCGCAATCTCATCAATCGCTTCTCCCACCGTCTTTGCATTCTCAACCACAAGCAGCAGTGACTCCGCCGTGGAATTTGCCAGTTTTGTTCCATCCTCTACCGCCTGGATCGCATTCTGGATCAGCTGCTTTGTATTCTTCGCGGCTTCGCTGCTCTGCTCAGAAAGTATACCGACCTGCGTGGCAACTACCGCAAATCCTTTTCCTGCCTCTCCCGCTCTCGCGGCCTCGATAGACGCGTTCAGTGCAAGAAGATTCGTCTGGGATGCAATCTCTTCTATACTGCCGATAATCTCCGCAATCTTGTCAGAAGCCTCCCTGATTTTTTCCATGGCTTCCGTGCTCTGCCTCATGTGGGCGTTGCTCTCGCTCACCTGATGGTTCATACCCGTCACCACTTGTTTGGCTTTCGCCGCATTCTCGGCATTGGTATGAATTTTTTCCGATATATCCGTCATCGTCGCCGTCAGCTCTTCAATCGCACTCGCCTGATCGGTGGCGCCTTCGGCCAGAAGCTGGGATGCTCCAGCCAGATCCGTCGCGCCCTTTCTTACACTTTCCGCATTGGTGTCAATCTCTCCGAGCGCGTCGCTGAGCGACCCGACAATATCCCGGAAGGAGTCGCTGATCTGGGCAAAATCCCCTTTATAACTCTCTTCCACATCAATCATAAAGTTACCGTCCGCCAGCTCGGCCAAATCACTGCTGATATTCGTGATGATTGTATTCAGATCACGGATCGTCTCCGACAGACAGTCAAGCAGGATTTTCGTTTCATCGTTTTCCACCGGCTCAGGTACTTCCGAATGGATATCTCCCTCCGCCAGAAGCTTAAGTCTGTCCACCGTTCTGCCAAGCGGCGCGGCAACTGCTTTCCCCAGCACAATGCCGTTTTTAACGCCGACAACCGTAAATATTATTACGAAAATAACCGTAAGCGCCAGCGAAATATAAAACATCTTTAAAAATTCATTTCTCACCGCCGCCACACCGATACTCCAGCCATCTGTCCCGGGCACCGGCGAATAGGCGACCACCTTTGTCTTTCCGTTATAGCTGTATGTACCCGTACCGTTTTGTCCGGCAATCATTTTTTTACAGATGGCGCTGTATTTCTTAAGCCTGGGATTCGTATCGCCAAGCGCAACACTGTCCTCCACGCCTACCAGCTCGGAGCTTACGTCCGCGATGGTAATGCCGTCCTTGTCCAGCATAAAGGCAGTTCCGCCATTACCGACCTGTATGGATCGCATGATGTCATTCAAAAACTCGCCGTTTGGCACATAGGCAATTACGCCGACCGGCGTCGTCCCCGGTATACCGCCCTCCCACAGCGGCGCCGCCGCCACATACGACACCTTGCCTGTCACATTGCTGTATGCCGGCGTCGATATATAAGTATTGCCCTTCATGCCCTCCTTAAAATATTCCCTGTCGGAAAGATCCTGCCCTGTGATGACATCAACACCGCTGCCGTCAAGCAGATACCCGCCGTCAAAATCATGATCCTTAATTCTCTGCTCCAATATAGCCGCTTTTTCCTCCGCTGTTTTCTCTGCGTCTGCGAGCCGCGCGATACTGCCCGTCTCATACGCGATCGCAACAAACTGCTGCAGGGCCGCGGAAACGTAATCCGCCGCCACGTCCGACGTGTTATTGATTGTCTCCGATGCCGATAAACTGTCCCTCGTTTTTGTTCTTTTTTCCGCGCGGAGCCTTTTCCGCACTGTCTGCCTTTTTTCTTTGCATGAAGTCTTCCCCCGTTCATAGGTTGGATTAATAAGCCAGACAAACAGACCAAAATAGAACAACATCGAATAGGAAATTGTGATATAATTTTAATCACTCATTGCCTCTTAGATTGCTGTGCCGTTTATTTGAGTTCCCTCTCATATAATTTCCGAGATTGGTCAGACACAGCAGCGTCCCCACCAAAAAAACGCCGGGAATCAGTATCGTCCACCATGCGCGTGAAAAGAGCGCATTTTCGGACAGGGAAAGCATACTGCCCCAGGAAACCACTTCCACTGGAAGCCCCAGCCCCAGAAAGCTCAACGTGGATTCCGCAACGATTGCATTTCTCACATTCATAACTGCCATAAATAAAACGGACGGAAAAAAATTAGGCGCCAGATGCCGGAAAAGCACATGAAAAAAACCGCCGCCAAGACACTTTGCCGCCAGCACATAATCCGTATTTTTCAGCTGCCGCACTTCCGTCCGCACTATTTTCGCCATACTCATCCAACCCGTCAGTCCGATCACGACAGACAGACTGTACACATTGGCCCTGCCGAACACGGCCTGCAGAAAAACGGTCAGCAAAAGTGGCGGAACGCTCAGAATCAGCTCCGTCAGCCGCATCAGAATGCCGTCTATCCGGGCAGGCGCGCAGCCGCTCACACTTCCCACGAGAACTGCCAGCGCCGTGGACAGAAGGGTTGCCAAAAAACCGATTGTGAGAGAAATCCTGCCGCCGTACCAGATCATGGAAAAAATATCCCGCCCCATCGTGTCCGTACCGAAGAGAAATTCTTTTCCCGGCGCTTCGTTACAGTGCGTCAGATCCATATAAAGCGGGTCTTTTGTCATAATCAGACCGCACGCCAGGCAGGAAATCATGATACAGGCCAACACGAGCAGGGATAGAAACGGAACACTCTTTTTCACAGATCTCTCACCTCCCCGCCGTCCGCTATAGTGCGCATGCGCATCCGGGGATCAATCCGCTCACTGACGGTCCGGGCCAGCATATTGCAGAAAATAACCAACGCTCCCGTAAGCAGGCTCACCACCATCAACAGATTGTAATCCTGATATCTGGCGCTCTCATAGGCCAGAGTGCCGATTCCCGGATAGGAAAATACGGTTTCCACCACATAAGTGCCACCCAGAATATGGGGCAGAGCAACAGCCATCATGCACAGATAGGAAGGCAGAGCCCCCCGCAGGCAGTGTCTGTATAATACCTGTTTTCCGCTCAGTCCCTTCATCCTGGCTAACAGCACATAGTCTGCCCTCACTTCCTCCAGCAGTCTGTTGCGGACCTGAAAGGCATAGTACCACAGATGACCCAGTACCACCACGGCAAGCGGCAGAATCAGATGCGCCGCCCTGTCCGCCGCGTTCCCTTCTTCTCCCACAGAATACGCCCCGGAGCCGGGCAGCCACCCAAGCCACACCGCGAATACCAGAAGCAGAAGCAGCGACAGCCAAAATTCAGGGATACAGCTTGTGACGGTGCCGATTCTGCAGATCATCCGATCCGCCGCCTGTCCCTCTCTCCATGCGCAGAAAAGCCCAAGAAGGAGGGCGAGCGCAAAGATCAGCAGAAATCCCAGTCCGCCCAGAAGGAGGGTATTGCCAATCCTTGCGGCTATCACCTCCTTTACATCCGCCTTATACTGGTAAGAAATGCCAAAGTCACCGCGAACCGCTCCCTGCAGCCAGCGCACATACTGCACCGGGATCGGTTCATCCAGACCAAGGCGCGTTCTCGCCTGTTCCTGCTCCTCCACACTCATTTTCTCTACCCGCTCCCCGTAATAAGCGTAGAGAGGATCACCCGGCGCAAGTCTGGAAATGATGAATACGAAAGCAGACAGAACAAGTACGCTCAGCACAAATTTCACCGCGCTATGTAAGATTTTGATTATATATAATCTCCTCAAAAATTTCCTCCACATCCCCGATCCTGAAAAGCTCTCCGTCCCTCATCAACGCCACACGGTCAGCCGTCCGCGCCGCCACCCCCGGATTATGGGTGACAAGGACAATGGACATACCCATCCTTTTGCGCAGTTCCAGAAACAACTCTAAAATCTGCGCCTGCACAGTCACATCCAGCGCCGTGGTCGCTTCATCCGCAAACAGAACCGCCGGCTCCGCCGCTAATGCAATGGCAATCACGCATCTTTGCGCCATGCCGCCCGAAAGCTGGAAAGGGTACTGTTTTGCCCGCTCTCCCGGAGGGTTCAGACCCACCAGCTCCATCAGCTCCGCGGCTCTTTTCTTTCGCTCTCTCCCTGTAAGCTGCGGCCGCCGCAGACGCACCGCCTCCGCAATCTGCTCTCCCACGGACATGCATGGATTCAGGGCCGTCATGGGATTCTGGAATACCATGGAAAAAAAGTGACCGCGCAGTTTCCGCATCTGCTTTTCCGAACAGCCGGTAATCTCCTCTCCCCGGATACAAATGTGTCCCGTCTTGATTTGGGCAATATCCGGCAAAAGCTTCAATATGCTTTTGCACAGCACGCTTTTTCCACAGCCGGTCTCCCCCATAACCGCCAGAATTTCTCCTTCCCGCAGGGAAAAACTGACATTTTTCAAAGCCTCAATCTCTCCCTCCGGCCTGAAAAAACTGACCGACAGATTTTCAACCCGCAGTAAATCCATTTCTCCATCCCCCACCGACATGCAGAGAATGTCGCTTTTCAGACATTCTCTTAAGTAAGACATAGAACTTCTTAGCGAGGCAGCCCCTGCTGCCGAGGTTTAGAAGTTCTTCTTACTTTGTCCACTCCGCAATATTCCAGAATATGCCCACGCCGTGATGCCCCATCACCGTGTCCGGGGAAATCCCCTGAATCGAAGCATTGGCCACATAATTGGCGTCAATATAGCAGATAAAAGCGTAGGCCGGGTCTTTTGCCAGCTCCTCCTGAAACCGGGCGTAGGCATCGGCGCGTACCTGAGGATCATCAGATTCGCGCGCCTGCGTCAGGTACCTGTCCACCGCCTCATTGGAATAGCCGCTGTAATTTGCGCCTTTTCCCGTGCCAAACACCTTATAAGTGTGGTCGTCCGCATCGAAAGGACTTCCCCATCCAATCAGATAAGCCATTTGACTATTCCAGTCAACCCTCGTCGGAATCTCCACGGTGCAGTCAATTCCAATCTCACGAATCTGCTGAGCCGCCGCCTGCGCCATGTCTAACCGCACCTGATCGCCCGCTCCCACACTGATTACAAAGGAAAGCGGCTCTCCGTCTCTCGTATATATGCCGTCCTCTCCTCTGACACATCCCACGGACTCCAGAATTTCCGTCGCCTTCCGGGGATTATAGTCATAATGCTCCACGTTCTCGTTATTATAAATATTACGCTGCAGCGGCCCGTAGGCGGGCATTCCCTGTCCCAGCAGCACCGCGTCTATGATGGCCTGTCTGTCAATCGCATAACAGACCGCAGGAATGATATCCCTGTTCTCCTGCCAATACGGATTGTTAAAATTAAAGAGAATCCCCCGGTAATCGGAAGTCTGCATATCATAACAGACATACCCTTCGCGGCCCGCAAAGGTCTGCGCCGCCTTTGGCGGAAGGAGCGCCAGGTCCAGTTCGCCCGCCTCCATCTGGAGTGTCTTTGCGTTGTCGTCATTGACAATCTTAAAAATTACCCTGTCAATATGGGGCGTTCCCCTGAAATAGGACTCGTTTTTTGTCAGAATAATGGCCTGACCCATATCCCAGCTTTCCAGCCTGTATGGTCCGGTTCCCACCGGCGCACGGAAAAAATCCGAGGTCTGCATATCCTCCCCCGCAAGCAGATGCGCCGGAAGCACCGCCATGGTCATATAATCCAGAAAAGCCACATTGGGCGCCGCCAGCCGAAAAGAAACCGTATATTCATCGACTATCGTAATCTCCTCCACGTCCTCATAGTTGGGCGCATTCTCGGAACCGTTTTCCGGGTCCATAATCGCCTCAATGGTAAATTTCACGTCCTTTGCCGTAAAAGGCTCGCCGTCATGCCATGTAACGCCCTCCTCCAGATGAAAGGTGTAGGTGCAGGCCGCCTCATCAAATTCCCAGCTCTTCGCCAGTCCGGGCACTACCTCATTTTTCCCGTTGTGGGCAGTCAATCCGTTAAAGAGCAGCAGATTGATTTCCCCGTGCTCATCCATCGCCGGATTAATGCGGGTATAGTCCCCGCTTCCGTAAACCAGAGTGACCGGCTCCGCCTGCGCGTCACCCGTCCCCTGTCCGTCCGCCTCTGCCCCTTCTGTCAGGATGTCTGTTGTCTGCGCATTCTCTGCCTGGCCCGTTCCTCCACAGGCTGATAAGAAGCATAAGCATGCCAGCGCCAGTGCGGGCATGCAGGTTTTTCTTTTGATTCCATATCCCGGTCTTTCTTTTTTATTCGTCTTGTCTTTCATACGCCTCTGTTCCATTTCACACTTCTTTTTTGCCTTCTGCCCCATACAGGGAATCCGCCACCTCCCGGATAGACCTCCCCCGCTCTCTCGCAATCCGCGCCAGATCCGCATACTCATATTTTTCTCTTGCCACGCCGTAGCCCTCTGAGATTTTTTTCCGCACCTCACCGTAGGGTGTCTGTATCTTCTGTATGGAGCGTGCAAGCGTGTATCTTCTGGAAATATTTTCCCGGATGCCAATGGTAGTCGTATGCTTAAAAATCAGTTCCACCATTTTATCCTTCATGGATTCCGCGCACATAACATGCAGCACAGTGCCCGGACGGGATTTCTTCATTCCCGCCGCCACGGTATAGACCTCCAGCGCACCCGCCTCCAGAAGCGTCTCCGACGCGAACCCGATGGCCTCCGCCGTCATATCGTCCACATTACAGATCAGCTCGGCCACCGTATCTCCCACGCCCTCAGTCTCCCCAAGCAATGCGCGCACACAGTTTGCCGCCGGAAAATCTTTTTTCCCCATGCCGTACCCAATCGAAAGCGTGCGCATAACAGGCATCGCCCCGAAACGGCTGGCAAAATATTTTAAGAGCGCCGCCCCGGTCGGCGTGCAGAGCTCTCCCCGGATCTCCCCGCCGTAAATCGGCACATCTTTTAGAATATATGCTGTTGCAGGCGCAGGCACCGGCAGAATCCCGTGGGCACATTTCACCTGCCCGCTGCCCACATGGACAGGAGATACGATCACCTGATCCGGCGCAATCTGGTCCATCAGCAGACAGACCGCCGTGATATCCGCCACCGCATCCATGGTTCCCACCTCGTGAAAGTGAATCTCGTTGACCGGCACGCCGTGCACATGACTCTCCGCCTCCGCTATCATTCCGAACACCGCGAGAATATCTTTCCGTATCCGTTCGGACAAGGGAAGACCGCTCACAATGTGTCCGATCTCGTGCATGCCGCTGTGATGGTGATGCGTATGGCTGTGGGCTTCTCCGGTTTCATGCGTATGTGCACCGCCGTGACCGTGTTCCGCTTCATGCGTGTGTTCATGATCGTGAACATGCCCTGCCTCATGCGCGTGCCCGTGGTCTTGCACATGTCCTGTCTCATGTGTATGCTCATGATTGTGGATCTGACCTGCTTCATGCCCATACATCTCCTCCGACTCTTCCTCCCCGTGTACCCGCACGGAAATATGGGTGCCGCCGATGCCGCATTTCTGCGCCTTCTCGCACACCATTTCCACCCCGGGAATCCCCAGCACGTTTAATTTTGCCATCATCTTCTCCCGATCCGGCACAAGCTCCAAAAGAGCCGCCGTCAGCATATCTCCCGCCGCACCCATACTGCAGTCTAAGTATAAAGTTTTCATATTAATCCTCCTGAATTCGTGCGGAGAATGCCTGCTTTTGGCATTCTCCAGTGTGAAATTTAGAACTTCCTGGCGTGTCGTCCTATGGCGAGACGTCTTTGGAAGTTCTTTTCACACGGTTGATCATACTCGCCAGATACCCGGCCCCGAACCCGTTATCAATATTCACCACCGACACGCCGCTGGCACAGGAATTGAGCATGGACAACAGCGCGGAAACGCCATGCATGGACGCACCGTACCCTACGCTGGTGGGCACCGCGATTACGGGACAGTCCGCCAGCCCCCCGATCACACTGGCCAGCGCCCCCTCCATGCCCGCGATGGCAATAATCACCGAGGCGTCCATAATCTCATCCATATGGGCCAAAAGCCGGTGCAGTCCCGCCACGCCCACATCGTAAAGCCGCACCACCTCATTGCCGTGGGCCTCCGCGGTGAGCGCCGCCTCCTCCGCCACGGGAATATCCGAAGTCCCGCCTGTAGCAACCACAATTTTTCCGATCCCGGAGGGCTCGGGGATCTCACCGACAACACCGATCCTAGCCTGCTCATGGTAGGTCAGCCTGTGAAGCTTTGCCACCTTCTTTGCCTTCTTCGGGGAAAGCCTTGTGATCAGGATCGTTTCCTGCCCGTTTTTCTCCATGCTGTCGATAATGCCCGCAATCTGGGACGCTTCTTTTCCCGCTCCAAAAATCACCTCCGGCGCACCCTGCCTGACACCTCTGTGGTGATCCACCTTGGCATAACCAATATCCTCAAAAGGCTTCTTTTTGATGGCCAGCAGCGCCTCCTCCACGGAAACCTCCCCGCCCCTCACCTGTTCCAGTATTTTCCGATAGTCGCTCATGTTCTCGCCTCCATATCCAGTAAAACCGCCTTATAGTATTGTTTCAGTTCCCTCACGATCTCCTCCCGTCTCTCCAACGCTCCCGCAAGCTGTTCCGGCGGAAACTGCAGCCGGGCCGCCTCACCGAAGCGTCTTACCCGGAAATCCGTAAAGCCAAGCGAGAAGAGAAAGTCCTCCGCCGCCTCCGTGCTTTTCAGTTTTTCCACGGTGATCTCCTCCCCTGTGGGTATCCGCGTAGCCAGACAGGCGTAGGCCGGTTTCTTCCATGTAAAAAGCCCCGCCTCCCCGGACAGTCTTCGAATCTCCTCCTTGGTAAGACCGCATTCCCGCAAAGGTGACCGCACGCGCAGTTCCCGTAACGCCCGCATCCCCGGACGGTCGTCTTCCTCGTCGGAGGCATTCGTACCGTCTAACAGCATGCCGTAACCGTCCGCTTTCGCCGCCTCCGCAATGGTTGTAAAAATCATTTTTTTACAATGATAACAACGGTTAGCCGGATTTTCCCGGACTGCCTGATCCGCCAGCACATCCGCTGTGAGAATCTTGAAACCGGCGTCCAGCTCCCCGCAGAACCGCTTCGCATCCTCCAGCTCAAACTGCGGCTGAAAAACGCTTTTTACATAGTATGCCCGTACATCCGCCCCCGCCGTCTTCGCCGCGTAGAGCAGATACGCCGAGTCCACGCCGCCCGAGAAAGCAAGCGCGGCTTTGGGGTTCTCCGTAAAAAACGCTGATAAATCCATGTTCTCTCCTTCCGTGTCAGCTTTCCGACTCTGCTTTCCATTACGCATAAGCAGACTCGTGATGCTCCGTGCTTCCACGCGCATAAGCAGATTCGAAATGCTTCGCATTTCTCATTCGCGTTGCTCGTCGTAAGATATCCTTCGCATGTGCTCATGCAAGCATGGCACATACTCCGTATATCTTCCGACTCTGCTTATGCGCGCAAAAGAAGGTATACCACTCCCCTTGGGGGAATCGTATACCTTCCTGTGTATACATTAAGCTGTATCATAAATGGATTACATTGCTGCATTTCGACCGGGAACGTCAGTCCCCATACCGGCTTCGTGCCGGCTTTTGCCTTTGTCTATTTTATCTTAGGCACAGTGAATTAGTCAATCCCCTACCCTGTCTTTTTGAGAAATTGCCACATTGAGCGCATTTAGTACACGCTTTTTATCGGCGCTCCACATAGGCGCCACAAGTGTGCGTTTGTCTCCGTCGCCTGTCATGCGGTGGATGACCATTTTCTCCGGAAGCAGGGCAATACAGTCTGCGACCAGTTCCACATAGCTTTCGAAAGCAAGCGTCTCAAACTTTCCTGCCAGATAATCCTTTTCCAGGTCTGTGCCCCTGATCACATGCAGAAGCTGCAGTTTTATGCCGTCCGCATGACTTTTCCCCACGTAAGATACCGTGTCAAGCATATCCTGCCTCGTCTCACCCGGAAGTCCAAGCATCACATGCGCTATCACTTCAATATCTATCGCTTTCAGGCGGTTTACCGCATCATCATACACGGACAGCGGATAGCCTCTGCGAATGTATCTGGCTGTTCCGGGGTGTATCGTCTGCAGACCAAGTTCTACCCAGACCGGTTTTATCTTATTGCACTCACATAACAGATCCAGCACTTCGTCCGGGAGACAGTCAGGGCGCGTTGCAATGGACACCACCGCTATATCCCTATGGCTTATTGCCTCCATATACAGGGAGCGCAGTTTTTCGACAGGCGCATACGTATTTGTAAATGCCTGAAAATACGCAATGTATCTGCCGTCTTTTATCTTCCCCGCTACTCGCTCCTTACCCTTTTCAATCTGCTGCGTAACGCTCATCGTGCGATCCCCGGCAAATTCTCCCGAGCCTGCCCCGGAGCAGAAAATACATCCTCGCGTGTCTGTCGTGCCGTCCCTGTTCGGGCAGGTAAACCCTCCATCCAAGGCTATTTTGTACAGTTTTTGGCCAAAAACATCATGTAAATATTGATTTAGCGTGTATATTTTCATATAAACCAGCGTCCGTCCAGTCAGCCCCGCACCGATTACACAATCCTTCTAACCGTAATAATATTCCGATAAGTGGCCGAGGTAATCTTAATCCCCGTCCGCTCCGTGCTGGCATGCACAATCTGTCCGTTTCCTATGTAAATACCCACATGGCCGCCGTAATAAATCACATCCCCCGGTCTGGCGTCAGAGTACGATACCCCTTTACCGACCGTTGACTGCGAGTAGGAGCTTCTGGGAAGGTTGATGCCAAAGTTCTTGTAGACCGACATTACAAAGCCGGAGCAGTCCGCCCCATTGGTCAGACTGGTGCCGCCCGCCACATAGGGATTGCCGATAAACTTGCAGGCATAATTCGCAATGTCCTGTCCTTTTCCGCCGCCAGAGGAGGTGGGTTTCGGTGTCTCCTCTTTTTTCGGCTGCTCCTCCGAATCGGAATCCCCGTTATCCTGTGCCAGCAGAGCCTCCTGCTCTTTTTTCTTCCGCTCTTCCTCTTCCTTACGCTTTCTCTCCTCTTCCTCCCGGCGCTTACGCTCTTCCTCCTCAAGTTTTCTGATTTGGGCAGTCTCCTGCTTGATCCGCGCTGTGTAGGTAGCCGCTTCCTGCTTCGCCTTGGTGAGCATCACGCCGTAATTCTCATACTCTTCCTTTTTTTGGGCAAGCAGTTCTTCCATATAAGCCTGCCCCTCCTGCAGCTCGGTTTTGGAAGTCTCAAGTTCCGACTTATCCTCCTCCAGCGTATCCCACAGCTCCTGCACACGCTTGACCGTATCTTCGTACTCTGCCAGAAGTTTTCTGTCATAATCGTAAAGCTCTTCCACATACTTTGCCTTATTTACCATGTCGCCCATGTTACTCGCGCCGAAAAACATGTGCAGATAAGAGGAATCGCCCTTCTCATACATAAACTGGATACGGATTTTCATGGAGGCGTACTGCTCGTCCTTCTCCGCCACCGCCGCGTCATAGTCCAGCTGCGTCCTGTAAATTTCCTCCTCTTTGTCATTGATAGCCTCTTCGCACAGGTTGATGTCCGTGATCAGATTCACCAGCTCCGCGTCGATCTCCTCGATCTCCTCTTCCACGCCCTCCTGCGCTTCCTGCGCTTCGTTAGCCTGTTGTTGGGCGTTTTTCAACTGGGACTGGTTTTTCTTCACGTTATCCCGAAGCTCGGAAATAGTGGTAGCCGCTATCGGATCTACCACTGACAGACACAATATGAAGGATAATATGACAAAAAAACGTCTCTTGTACTTTTTCATGGCTCTGTCCTGATTTATAGTTCACAGTTATTAACCGTTCTGGGGAACGGAATCACATCGCGGATATTCCCCATGCCTGTCAGATACATCACACAGCGCTCAAAGCCAAGCCCGAAGCCCGCATGTCTGGCAGAGCCATATTTGCGCAGATCCAGATAGAACTGATAATCTTCCTTATTCAGCCCAAGCTCGTCCATTCTGCGCTCCAGAAGAGCCAGATCGTCCTCCCTCTGGCTGCCGCCAATGATCTCACCGATGCCCGGCACAAGACAATCCATCGCCGCAACCGTCTTGCCATCCTCGTTCAGTTTCATATAGAAAGCCTTGATTTCCTTCGGATAATCCGTCACAAACACAGGACGCTTAAACTCCTGCTCCGTCAAAAACCGCTCATGCTCAGTCTGTAAATCACAGCCCCACTCCACCTTGTACTCAAAGCTGTCATTGTGTTTTTTCAGAATTTCAATCGCTTCCGTGTAGGTCACATGGGCAAAGTCGGAATGCAGCACATGATTCAGCCGCTCAATCAGCCCCTTATCCACAAACTGGTTAAAGAAGTTCATCTCCTCAGGCGCATTTTCCAGCACATAGCTGATCACATGCTTTAACATCGCTTCCGCCACCATCATGTCGTCTGTCAGATCCGCAAATGCCATCTCCGGCTCGATCATCCAGAACTCCGCCGCATGTCTGGTGGTATTGGAATTTTCCGCCCGGAAAGTAGGTCCGAAAGTGTATACGTTCTTAAATGCAAACGCATACGTCTCCACGTTCAGCTGCCCGCTCACTGTCAGATTGGTGGGTTTGCCGAAGAAATCGGAGCTGTAGTCCACTTCCCCGTCATCCGTCATGGAAAGATTTTTCAAATCCATGGTCGTCACCTGAAACATTTCGCCCGCGCCCTCACAGTCGCTGCCCGTAATGATCGGCGTGTGCACATAGACGAAGCCCCTCTCCTGAAAGAAGGTGTGAATCGCGTAAGCAATCAGGGAGCGCACGCGGAATACCGCCTGAAAGGTGTTGGTCCTGGGGCGCAGGTGGGAAATGGTGCGCAGATATTCAAAACTGTGCCTCTTTTTCTGCAGCGGATAATCCGCCGTGGAAAGTCCTTCCACAATAATTTCCTCCGCCTGCATCTCAAATTTCTGTTTCGCCTGCGGCGTCGACACAATCTTACCCCTCGCCACAATCGCGGAACCCACGTTCAGTTTGGAAATCGCCTCAAAGTTTTCAAGCCCGTCCGCATACACAATCTGCAGCGGCTCAAAAAAGGTGCCGTCGTTCACCACGATAAACCCGAAGGTCTTGGAATCCCGGATGCTTCTCACCCAGCCGCCTACCGTTACCTCCCTGTCAATATACGTCTCGCTGCTGCGGTACAAATCCTTGATATCTGTTAAATCCATCTTATATTACCCCCTTATTTATTCTCTCAATCCACGGTGGTCGCCGTTTCCTGAATATTTCCGTTCTCCTTTAAAAACGCCAGCACCTTTTTGCGCATCAGGTCTTCCTTTATGGATTCCACATCCACACTCTTTTCCAGCTCCTCCTCAGAGGCGTAGCCGTAAATCGTCATCAGCGCGGAAATTTCCCCGGAAACCTCGTCCTCTGTGGGCACAAGCCCCTCCTTGTCCGCAATCGCCTGATACATAATATACTGCTTGGTCATCCGCACGCCCTCCTCCTCGAAGGCCGCCCGGTAGGCCGTCTCGTCCATTCCCTGATAAAGCTTCATATACTGCGCCAGCGTCATTCCCAGAGAAGACGCCCTGACATTCATATTGTTTTTGATGCTTGTGGTAAAACGCTCTACCATCTCCTCCGGCAGCTCCTGAAAGGTGCTGTTTTCCATAATAGTGGAGGCCATGGCAGTCTCAATCTCGTTATCATAAGCGCTCTGCAGCGATTGGTCATAGAGATTATATACCCAGTCGTTCAACTCCTGCACGGTCTGCGCACCGCCCGTGTTATAGCCCTCCTCGCCGAGCTGTTTCACCAGCTCGTCCGTAAGCTCCGGCGCTTTGCTCTCGCTGATGCTGTTTACCGTCACCTCAAACACCACGGCCTCTCCCGCCAGATCGGCATTGGTATAAGGATCGGGAAATGTCAGATTTAAGTTCCGCGTCTCCCCGATATTCGCGCCGATCAGCCCTTCCTCGAAACCCTCTATAAACTGTCCCGAACCGATGGTTAAATCAAAGCCCGCCCCCGTACCGCCGTCAAAAGCTACGCCGTCATGGTATCCCACGAAGTCAATGTTCGCCACATCGCCTTCCTGCACCGCTCTGTCTGTCACCGACACCTTTTCCGCCTTTGGCCCGAGATAATTATCATATATATAATTGTCCACCGCACCCTCCGGCACCTCCATCTTGCTCACCACGGCCTCGACTCCCGTATAAGCGCCAAGCGTCACATACTTCTCCGCCTTAATGTCCTTTAAATATTCCTTACTGCCGCAGGCAGTCAGAAACAGCGATGAGACAAGCACCGCTGCAGCAACACACATTTTTCTTTTCATAATCTCTGCAATTCCTCTTTTCCAATATCATAAAATTCAACTTTTATCTTACCACAGCCGTCCTTCATTTGTCTATATCCGGCCTTCCCTATTTCACGGATACCAAAATGACTCTCCCGGTCAATTTCCAACTTTTTCTTGCGAAACACGCAGATCAATGTTAAAATAATTTTTACATATATTTTTTGAAAACGGAGGCATTCCCATGAGTACGTTTACCATTGTCTTACTGGTGATTCTGGCGGTTCTGCTGATCGCCGTGGTCGTATTATATTTCTTAGGAAAGAAAGCCCAGAAAAAACAGGCTGAACAGCAGGAACAGATCAATGCGATGAAGCAGACCGTATCCATGCTCATCATCGACAAAAAGCGAATGAAACTAAAGGATGCGGGACTGCCCCAAGTCATATTGGCGCAGACGCCCAAGCTCCTGCGCGGCTCCAAACTCCCTGTGGTAAAAGCCAAGGTCGGACCGCAGATCATGACGCTTATCTGCGAAGAAAAAATTTTTGACGCCGTTCCCGTAAAAAAGGAAGTGAAGGCCGTTGTCAGCGGCATCTACATCACGGATGTAAAGGGTCTGCACGGCAGGGCGCCGGTCGTTGAGCAGAAGAAAAAGAGCAAATTTAAACAGCTGGTTGAAAAGGCACAGGAAAAAGCAGGTGCGAAGCCGGTTAAATAACAGGCGTAAATTGCTTCGCATATTAACCGGAGCAAATTCCTACGGAATTAGCTCCGCGAGCGCCGCTTTGCGGGCTCGGTGCAGCAGTTTTACGGCATGAGCGTAAAGCTGCTGTTTTCTTTGGAGCGGATATCAATTCTGATATGGCAGTCCGAGAGGAACTCATAATTGATGTCCAGTGCGTAATCCACATCCACCACAATATTATCTTCCTTTTCGTCGATCGTTATCCGCTTCGTGTCGATTCCCACCAGAATCTGGCCGAAAGGCGTATTGTAGTTTGACAGGTTCTTTTTATTCTCCTGAAAAACCATATGTACGTTTACCAGCCCGCGGCGTGTCAGCTCCACCATCTGGCCGCCGAATTTAAGGCGGTTCTTCGTAGCCCGGTCAAACCCTTCCGTGACCTCCTCATAAACCACATAATGTCTGTCATTCTTTTTATAATAATCTCCCACAGTGACCGTCTCGATCTTATCCGCGTTTTCCTCCCGCTGGTCAAACTGTAATCCCTGTAAAGTTAATAATACTTCTTTCGTCATGATATTTTCCCTCTAAAACTCGTCAATCCGGATCACCCTTGCGGACAAAATACCGTAGGGCAGAATGGAATTGGCAAAACGTTGGAATTTGTCGGCGGCGTCACTGACAAAAAAGCGGTACAGCTCCGTCCCCAGCCCTGGCCTGTGCTCGCTCTCCAGACCGTGCTCCGTCAAAAGCGCTTTCAGTTCCCTCGCCGTCTCATAGGCGGGATTGACTAAGGTCACGCCTTCCCCCATAATTTTTCCCACTGTGGAGCGCAGCATCGGATAGTGGGTGCATCCAAGAATTAAGGTGTCTATGCCGCTGTCGATCAGCTCCGCCAGATAACGGCGGGCAATCTCATCCGTCACCGGATCCTCCCACAGTCCCTCCTCCACCAGCGGTACAAAGAGCGGACATGCCTTTCCGATAACACTGACGCTGCTGTCATGTTCTTCTATGTAACGGCTGTATATGCCGCTGTTTATGGTGGCTTCCGTTGCCACAACGCCGATTTTCCCATTCACGGTAGCCGAAAGTGCAGCCCTGGCTCCCGGCTTCACCACACCGATCATCGGAATATCTACCTCTTTTTCCAGATCCTCCAACGCATAGGCGCTCGCCGTATTGCAGGCAACCACTATGGCCTTCACCTGCTGCGTCTCCAGAAACCGCACGATCTGTCTGGAAAATCTTGTCACCGTCTCCTTGGACTTACTTCCGTAAGGCACCCGCGCCGTGTCCCCGAAATAAACAATACGCTCGTTGGGGAGCTGACGCATGATCTCACGGGCCACAGTCAGCCCTCCCACCCCCGAATCAAACACACCTATGGGGCTGTTATGCCACTCTTCCTGTCCGTTCATGGTTCCCGACCCTTCCTAATCCTTCCTCACAGACAAGTTTTCCTCAAACCATTCCAAAAACCTGCTGCTTATCACAATCTCATCCTCGGAGGCGCGCCAGACCTCTGCCGCTCCAATCTGCCCCGGTATGCCGTCCGTCAGTCTCTCATCTGACGTCACCGCCTCGCAAGTCTCCTCCGTAAAACATAATTCCGGATAAAATATCCCCCACCAGACCGCCGCAAAGAGACAGGCCGCCAGTGTTTTTCCTTTTTTCTTCATGATCCATACTCCCATCTGCCGTTATCTTTGACATTGGGAGTATTCCCGCTTCGGACCGTCCTGATACAATCTTTTTTAACGTCCGTGCAGCTTCCCTCTGGGGTCGATGCGGATCTGCCTGATAATGGACTTCTCCTGATTATCAATGTGGAGCCTCGCCGCTGCCGCCGCCTTCTCTCTGTCTCCGTTCATTATGCTCTCATATATCATCCTATGCTCATTGACCAGATTTTCATGCCCGCTCTCATCCTTGATATACTCAAAGCGGTAGCGGTACATCTGCTCGGACAGGTTATTGATCAACTGGATCAGCCGCTGGTTTCCCGTCGCCTGCACAATGATATCGTGCAATGCCACGTCCGCCTCCGCAATGGTCACCACATCTCCCGTCTTTGTGGCCTCCTCAAAGCTGTCGCAGGCCTTTTTCAGCGCATCCTTGCCCTCCTCCGTAATCCGGTCGCAGGCAAGCTCCGCGCAGAGCGCGTCCAGCGCCCGTCTCACCTCCAGCACATCCTGCAGGCTTTTCTCCGTGATCTGCGCCACCTCCGCGCCCCGTCTGGGTATCATGGTCACCAGGCCTTCCAGCTCCAGCTTTCGGATCGCTTCCCGGATGGGCGTGCGGCTCACCCCCAGGCGGTTTGCCAGATGAATCTCCATCAACCTCTCCCCCGGCTTCAGTTCGCCCGTCAAAATGGCGCGGCGCAGCGTGTTAAACACCACATCCCGCAAAGGAAGAAATTCATCCATGTTCACAGTGAAATCATGATCCATATGCTACCCTCCTGACAAACTCCGTCACAAAAACCGCACTTGCCGGTTCCGCTTCCTTTATGGCAGCCGCTGCTTTCTCCGCCGTTTTTTTCTCTTTATAAATACCGAACACCGTAGGCCCGCTGCCGCTCATCAGCGCGTTTTCCGCGCCCAGCCCGCGCATCGTCTGTTTCAGTCTGTCAATAACAGGGTACTCCTTTGCCGTAACCGTTTCCAGCACATTCCCCATCCTGTCCGTTATGCCTTTCAGATCGCCCGCCGCAAGCGCAGCCGCCATCCCGTCAATGTCCGGGTGATACTCCAGTCTGTCCGCCTCTAAATGCCCGTAGACAAAAGCTGTGGACACGTCAATGTCCGGCTTCGCTATCACCAGATGACAGGCCGGCGGCGCTGGCAAGGACGTCAGAATTTCCCCGATGCCTTCCGACAGCATGGTGCCCCCCTGAATGCAGTAAGGAATATCCGCTCCCAGCGTCACGCCAAACTCCTGCAGCTGCTCCACGGAATATCCCATCCCGAAAAGCTCATTCAGTCCCCGCAGGGCCGCCGCCGCGTCCGCACTGCCTCCCGCCATACCCGCCGCAATGGGAATCCTTTTCTGCAAAGTAATGGAAACACCCTCCCGGATCTGCCGCTTCTCCATCAAAAGGGCTGCCGCCCGGTAAACCAGATTGTTCTCATCCGCAGGCAGGTCAGCGCCCTCGATCTGAAACCCGATCCCCGGCTCCTCTCTCTTCTCAAACGTCAGCTCATCACAAATATCCACGGTCTGCATAATCATTTTTACTTCATGGTATCCGTCCGGCCTGCGCCGCAGCACGTCCAACCCCAGATTAATTTTTGCGTAAGCTTTCTGTCTTATCATAGCCGCTCCTCATTTGTCACTGACCGGACTATCTGCCGGACATTTTCACACTTTTCTGTTCTTTATCACAAAAGCCCGTGTACTTTGTATACAAGGATTGTACTTAATTTTGTACAAAATGTCAAGCACAGGCTGCCTTCCGCAAATGCTTTGCCACACCGGCAGGCATTTTATGGAATTTTTAAGAATTTCTCACATTTTTCATCTAATCTATTTAGGAAAACGGTACGATATAATCAATAGAAAAAGGAGATTGCCCGGATGGCAGTCTTTTCGTAACCACAAATATACAATATTATTTCCAAGGAGGGATACCCATGAGCGTAAATGGAATTTCAGGAGTAGGCGCTAACGCTTACGAAACTCTTACGACCACACAGGCGGAGACCAAGCCGGTTGAAACGACACAGGATAACACGACCGAAAAAGGCGAAAACGGTGTGGTTTATGAGCCTTCAAAAGATAGTGTCAACACACCTGTGAAAAAGTATGTGCAGAACACCGAGCTTATAAATAAGATGAAGGCTGACGCAGAGGAACATTCCAAGCAGCTGCGGAACATCGTTGAGCAGATGATGACCAAGCAGAGCCAGGCCTCCGGCATTGCCAGCGGCGACATGTGGAAATTCCTTGCAAGCGGCAAGTTTGAGGTGGATGAAGCGACCAGACTGCAGGCACAGGAAGATGTTTCCGAGGACGGTTACTGGGGCGTGAAGCAGACTTCCAGCAGAATCCTTGATTTTGCTACGGCTCTGACGGGCGGCGATCCGAGTAAGATTGAAGACATGCGCGAGGCTTTCAAGAAGGGTTACAAACAGGCTGAAAAGACTTGGGGCGGCGAGCTTCCTGAGATCTCCAAGAAGACCTACGACGCTGTGATGGCAGGTTTTGACAAGATGGCTGAGGACGCGGCTGCACAGAACAGCGCTACGCAGAATGTTCTGGATCAGGCTGGTGCCGGACAGATTGCTACCAACTAAGCACGGATAAAGTAAGGCAGAGGGAATCGGATATAAATCCGGTTCCCTTTTCTACGTTATCACTAAAAAACACTTTTATAAATCAGCATTTTGTCAAGTATTCCAACTCATACAAATCGGATATAATGTACACGATGGCAATGAGCAGTGCGCAAACATTGAAATATGGAAGGCGGAGAGCTTTCTCACCGAAACGCATATTTCAATGTCTGCATAGGACGAAGCCCGTGAGCGAGATGAAGCGGAGCGGAATCGAGTGTGCACTGCGGGGTGCAGCGCAGACACTGAAAAATAACAAAATCATAAAGGAGAATCCACATGGTCGAATACGAAAAAATCAAAAAGATCCCCTACGGCGGAGACTACAATCCGGAACAGTGGCCGGAGGAGACATGGGAGGAGGACATGCGGCTCCTAAAACTGGCGCACATTGACATTGTCACCCTGAATGTCTTTAGCTGGGCCAGCCTACAGTCCGATGACGACGTCTATCACTTTGAAAAACTGGACAAGATTATGGAGCTGGTGAAAAAGCACGGCCTGAACGTGTGTCTGGCCACTTCCACCGGGGCACACCCCGCATGGATGGCGAGAAAGCATCCCGACATCCTGCGAGTGGAGGCAAACGGCATGAAGCGCAAATTCGGCAGCCGTCACAACTCCTGCCCCAACAGCCCTGCCTACCGGAAATATGCCGTGGCTCTGGCTTCCAAACTGGCGCAGCGTTACAAGGGATATGACAATATCGTAGCATGGCACATTTCCAACGAGTACGGCGGGGAGTGCTACTGTGAAAACTGCGAGAAAAAATTCCGGGAATGGCTGAAAGAGAAATATCAGACGATTGAGGAGGTAAACCGGGTTTGGGACACTGCATTCTGGGGGCACACCTTCTATGATTTCGAGGATATCGTCGCACCCAATCACCTTTCCGAGCACTGGGGCAATGACCGCACCACTTTTCAGGGCATCTCTCTGGACTACCGCCGTTTTAATTCGGAGAGCATTTTAAACGCTTACCGGCTGGAGTATGACGCGATTCGGGCCATTACCCCCGATCTCCCCATCACCACGAACCTGATGGGCACTTACCAGCCTCTGGATTATCAGATGTGGGCAAAATACATGGATTTCGTTTCATGGGACAATTATCCGGCCAACGATACCCCCGTATCGGGCACGGCAATGCGCCATGACCTGATGCGCGGTTTAAAACAGGGGAAACCCTTCGCCTTAATGGAGCAGACGCCCTCCGTCACCAACTGGCTGCCCTACAACATGCTCAAACGCCCCGGTGTGATGCGG
>CAMWPB010000026.1 GCA_947176065.1 uncultured Lachnospiraceae bacterium
GGTGGGGGTGCTGGCGGCGGATCTTTCCCTGAACCGTAACGATTACCGGGCGGGGGAGCGCACCTTTCAGCTCCTGACCCAGGCGGCAGGCCGCGCGGGCCGCGGGGAGAGGCCGGGCGAGGTGGTGATCCAGACTTACCAGCCGGAGCATTACAGTGTGGTCTATGCGGCGAAACAGGATTATCAGGGCTTTTACGGGGAGGAGATCGCCTACAGGGGACTTGTGGGCTACCCGCCCGTGGAACATATGCTGGCGGTTCTCATCGTCTCCCGCGTGCAGGAGGAGGGAGAAGCGCTGGGAAAAGAAATGACCGATTTAGTCAAAAAGGAAATGGCCGACGTGGCAGGGCTTCGGGTGATCGGGCCGGCGGAGGCGGCGATTGGGAAGATAGCTGATCTTTACCGCCATACCTTTTATATCAGACACGGCGCGTATCAAATGTTAGTGGAGGCAAAGGACAGGCTGGAGAATTTTTGCAGGGAGCGGGAGCTTAAGGGACAGACGGTGCAGTTTGACTTTGACCCCATGAATACCTTTTAGAGAGATAGAAAACAGGAAAGACAGGAGGAAGAAGCAGTATGGCAACCAGAAAAATCAGGGAGATGGGTGACCCGGTTCTGACAAAGCAGTGCAAGGAGGTGACGGAGCTTACCCCCAGACTGCAGGAGCTGATCGACGATATGTTTGAGACGCTGTACGAGGAGAACGGGGTGGGGCTGGCGGCGCCTCAGGTAGGTATTTTAAAGCAGATTGTGGTAATTGACACCACCGGGGAGGATCCGATTCTGCTTATCAACCCGAAGATACTGGAGACCAGCGGGGAGCAGGACGGCTATGAAGGATGCCTGAGCGTTCCGGGCAAGAGCGGCAAGGTGACCAGACCCAACTATGTGAAGGCGATTGCCTATGATGAAAATATGGAGCCTTTTGAGATCGAGGGGACGGAGCTTCTTGCCAGAGCGATCTGTCATGAGGTGGATCATCTGAATGGGCATCTGTATGTGGAAAAAGTGCACGGGCCTCTTGTGAATACGGAGGATCTGCGCGACGACGAGGAGTGATGCCGACAGGGGATGCAGGCGGGAAACAGCGGAAATTCCGTGACGACCGGAAAGGAGAGCGTTGCATATATGAAAGTGGTGTTTATGGGAACGCCCGATTTTGCAGTGGGCGCGTTGGAGGCAATGATAGAGGCCGGGCATCAGGTGACGGCGGTGGTGACCCAGCCGGATAAACCGAAGGGCAGGGGCAAGGAAGTGCAGATGACGCCCGTAAAAATGTGCGCGTTAAAGCACGGTGTTCCGGTTTTTCAGCCCGTAAAAATCAAGGAGCCGGATGCGGTGGAGACGCTTCGCGGTTATGAGGCCGATATTTTTGTGGTGGCGGCCTTCGGGCAGATTCTCTCGGAGGAGATACTCGAAATGCCGGAGTACGGCTGCGTGAATATCCACGCGTCGCTTTTGCCGAAATACCGGGGAGCGGGGCCGATCCAGTGGGCCATCATCAACGGAGAAAAAATAACGGGCGTTACCATCATGCAGATGGATAAAGGACTGGACACCGGGGATATGTTATGTAAGACGGAGGTGGAGATTGCCTCCGACGAGACGGCGGATACGCTGCATGACAAGCTGGCGTCGGCGGGTGCGCGGCTGATTGTGGAGGCGCTTGCGAAGATTGGGACGGGCGATGTGACGCCCGTAAAGCAGAACGACGAGGATTCCTGTTATGCGAAGATGCTGAGCAAGTCCATGGGGAAAATCGACTGGCGGATGGAGGCAGGGAAGCTGGACTGCCTGATCCGCGGGCTGATTTCATGGCCGGGCGCATCGACGGTTTACCGGGGGAAAAAGCTGAAAATCTGGCAGGAGAAAGTGGCTTCGGAGCAGGAGACGGCAGCTTTGGAAGGGACTCCGGGGCAAAGGGAAGATTCGCTTGCCGGCAATGCGGGGCCGGGGCAGAAGGGAAACGCGCAGCCGGGCACGGTGGTCCGGGTGGATAAGGACGCCTTTTATGTGCAGACAGGGAAGGGCGTTCTCAAGATACTGGAGGTACAGCCGGAGGGCAAAAAGCGTATGGCGGTGAAGGACTTTCTGCTGGGGTACCCGGTGAAGCCGGGGGATGCGTTTGGGAATGTCTAAGTCTTGGGTGGAAGAATGCCGGAAGGGATTCTTCGGAAAAACGGAGGTAACGGTATGGGATATTATGGATATGGATTCGGATATTATTTTGACCCGACATATTTTCTTGTTCTGATCGGGGCGGTGCTCTGTCTTTGGGCGCAGGCCAGAGTCAGTTCCACTTACAGTAAGTTTTCCAGGGTGCAGAGCCGGACGGGCATGACGGGCGCGCAGGCGGCGCAGAGGATATTGCAGATGTCGGGAATCTATGACGTGCGCATTGAGCATGTGGGCGGCAGCCTGACAGATCACTACGATCCGGCCCATAAGGTGCTGCGTCTTTCGGATTCCGTGTACGGCTCGACCTCTGTGGCAGCCATCGGGGTGGCGGCCCATGAGTGCGGCCATGCGGTGCAGCACGATAAGGGCTATGCGCCCCTGCAGATTCGCTCGGCACTGGTGCCTGCGGCCAATATCGGTTCCAAGGCGGGGATTCCGCTGATTATTCTGGGTGCGATTCTGGGGATGAATCAGATGCTGATTCAGATTGGTATCTGGGTGTTTGCGCTGGCGGTGCTCTTTCAGGTGGTGACCCTGCCCGTGGAGTTCAACGCGTCTTCCAGAGCGCTTGCCATGCTGGGAGATTACGGGATGCTGGAGCGGGACGAGACGGCGGGATGCCGGAAGGTGTTGAAGGCTGCGGCCCTGACCTATGTGGCTGCTGCCGCGTCAGCGATCCTGCAGCTTCTCCGGCTGGTGCTTCTGTTCGGAAACAATCGGAGACGAGATTAAAAAAGTACACAGGAGAGTATGACGTGGCAGGGATCAACGTACGGGAGATAGTTCTGGATATTCTGCTGGAACTGTCCGGGCAGACAGAATACAGCAATGTCCTGATCGGGGCGGCGCTGGACAAATACGATTATCTGGACAGTAAGGAAAAGGCGTTTATCAAGCGGGTCAGCGAGGGCACCATTGAGAGGCGGATACAGCTTGACTACGTGCTGGACCAATATTCAAAAACACCTGTTATGAAAATGAAGCCGCTGATCAGGGAGCTTTTGCGCATGAGCGTGTATCAGCTTCTGTTTATGGAGCACATTCCGGCAGCAGCGGTCTGCAACGAGGCGGTGAAGCTGGCGAAAAAGCGCAGATTCCAGAGCCTGCAGGGATATGTGAACGGCGTGCTTCGCAATATTGCCAGAGGACGGGAGGAGATGACTTGGCCGGACAGACAGCGAGATCCGCTGGGCTATTTGTCCGTCTGTTATTCTATGCCGCTTTGGCTTGTAACGCATTTTGCGGAAAACTACGGCAGGGAAGCCTGTGAGAAGATTCTGGAGGCTTATCTGGAGAGGAGGCCGGTGAGCGTCCGTCTGGATGAGCGGCTTTCGGAAAAGGAGCGGGAAAGCCTGCTTGCCGCATGGGAAAAGGCAGGGGTCAGGGTGCAGGCGCATCCCTATCTGTCCTATGCCGTGGGCGTGCAGGGCGTGTCCGGCGTCCGCGGTCTTGAGGGGTACCGGGAAGGACGGTTTTCGGTGCAGGATGTCAGCTCCATGCTGGTGGTGGAGACGGCAGGCATCCGCCCCGGAGATACGGTGATAGACGTCTGTGCGGCTCCCGGCGGCAAGGCGCTTCATGCGGCGGCGAAGCTGAATGGCACGGGTCAGGTCATAGCCTGTGACGTGAGCCGTTATAAGACGGATAAGATCGAGGAAAACCGTGCCCGGCTCGGAATGGAGAATGTGTCCATCCGGGTGCAGGATGCGAGGGAGAGGGACGGTTCCCTTGTGGGAAAGGCGGATGTTCTGCTGGCGGACGTGCCCTGCTCCGGGCTTGGCGTGATCGGGCATAAGCAGGATATCAAGTACCGGGTGACGCAGGATTCTCTTTCGGAAATCATAAAACTGCAAAAAGAAATAATAACAAATGTTATAGATTATATTAAGCCGGGCGGTATCCTGATGTACAGCACCTGTACCATGAATCCCGGGGAGAACGGGGAGATGACGGCATGGATATGCGAATCCTTTGGTCTGGAGACAGTGGGCATGGAAGACAGGCTTCCCGCAGTACTGGCCGAAGAAGCGGAACAGGGGATGCTCCAGCTTCTGCCGGGGATACATGAGACGGACGGCTTTTTTATGGCGAAGCTGCGGAAAAAGGAGTCTCCGGCTTAGGGAAACGGATCGGAGAGAAAGCGGAACTTATATGGAGAAGAAGGATATCAAGTCCCTCACGCTTGCGGAACTGAAAGCGGAGATGGCGGCGCTCGGCGAAAAGCCGTTCCGGGCGGTACAGCTTTACGAGTGGATGCACAGGAAACTTTCACGCAGTTTTGAGGAAATGACCAACATTCCGATGGCTATGAAAGAGAAATGTGGGGAAAACTATCATTATACGGCGCTGCGCACGGCGGCGGTGCAGGAGTCGGCCATAGACGGCACGAAAAAGTATCTTTTCGCGCTCCCTGACGGCAATATGGTGGAGAGCGTCTGGATGCGGTATAAACACGGCAATTCGGTCTGCATTTCCTCTCAGGTGGGCTGCCGTATGGGCTGCCGTTTCTGTGCTTCCACGCTGGACGGACTGGTGCGGAACCTTTCGCCGTCGGAGATGCTTGACCAGATCTACGCCATCACGCGGGAGACGGGGGAGCGGGTTTCCAATGTGGTGGTGATGGGAAGCGGGGAGCCCCTTGACAATTATGAGAATCTTCTGCGGTTTATCACGCTGCTGACGGATGAGAACGGCCTGCACGTAAGCCAGCGGAATGTGACCGTCTCCACCTGCGGGATTGTGCCCGTGATGCGGGAGCTGGCACAGGAGAAGCTGCAGATCACGCTGGCCTTATCCCTTCACGCCGCGACGGACGAAAAGCGGCGTGAGCTGATGCCCATTGCCAACCGGTATTCGCTGGAGGAGCTGATGGACTGCTGTTCGTACTATTTTGAACAGACCGGGCGGCGGATCACCTTTGAGTACAGTCTGGTGCGGGACGTCAATGACACGCGCAAGGATGCGGAGACACTGGCGGCCCTGATCCGGGGGTTAAACTGCCATGTGAACCTGATCCCGGTAAATCCCGTAAAAGAAAGGGCTTATGTACAGTCCGGGAGGCAGGCGGTGGAGGCTTTCGCTGCGCTTCTTGCAAAAAAAGGGATTAACGCGACTGTCCGCAGGGAGATGGGGCGGGATATCGACGGGGCCTGCGGTCAGCTCAGACGGCGGTTTTTAAGCGCTGAAAGCGCCTTTGCGAATGGCGCGGGCTGAACGGCTGTCATAGGGTAACGCGGTTGAAATAGCTTGCTCTTTTACAGGGAATATGCTAACATGGTTAATTGGTAAAATATGCTAAACGGAGGAATAAGCCGTGCTCAGGTCTTATGCGCTGACAGATATCGGGCGAAGAAGACAATTAAATCAGGATTATATTTATTGCAGTGAGACGCCGGTCGGGAATCTGCCGAACCTCTTTATTGTGGCGGACGGCATGGGCGGCCATAAGGCGGGCGATTACGCTTCCGACCTGGCAGTGGAGACTGTGGTTGCGGAAGTGGAGGCATCCTTTGAGAAGAGTCCCGAGAAGATACTGAATCATGCGATTTCCAAGGCGAACGGGATTTTGCGGAAACGTGCCAGCGAGGACTTTGCCTTAAGCGGTATGGGAACCACGTTTGTTGCGGCTGCCTGTATCGGACGTTTTCTGGAAGTGGCGAATGTGGGAGACAGCAGACTATATGTAATCGGTGATGAGATTGAGCAGATCACGGAGGATCATTCGCTGGTGGAGGAGATGGTCCGGATGGGCGGGATCGGCCGTGAGGAGGCCAGAAATCACCCGGATAAAAATATCATTACCCGCGCGGTAGGTGCGAGGGATGATGTGGAGGTTGATTTTTTCAATCGGGAATTACAGACAGGAGATATGGTATTACTTTGTTCGGATGGTTTGACTAACATGGTGGACGACGAGACGATATGCCGGATTCTGAAAAACGGCAAAAGCCTCAGGGACAGGGTAGAAGAACTGGTAGAGACGGCCAACGTAAACGGTGGCAGAGACAATATATCGGTGATCGTTATCGAACCGTTAGCAGACGAGGTAGAACATGATTAAGATTGGAATGATGATCGCTGACCGGTATGAGATTCTGGAGAAGATCGGTACCGGTGGCATGTCGGATGTATATAAAGCGAAAGACCATAAGCTGAACCGTTTTGTGGCGGTGAAGGTTTTGAAGCAGGAATTTAGTGAAAACGCCAATTTTGTGTCCAAGTTCCGCATCGAGGCACAGGCGGCGGCGGGGCTGATGCACCCCAATATCGTCAATGTCTATGATGTGGGCGAGGAGGGTGAAAACCACTATATCGTCATGGAGCTGGTGGAGGGAATCACCCTCAAAAAATATATCGAGAAGAAGGCAAGACTCTCTGTCAAGGAGGCGGTGAGCATTGCCATTCAGGTTTCCATGGGCATAGAGGCGGCGCATAACAACCACATTATCCACAGGGATATTAAGCCGCAGAATATCATTATATCCAAAGAAGGCAAAGTGAAGGTGACGGACTTTGGCATTGCCAAGGCCGCTACCAGCAATACCATCACCTCCAACGTCATGGGGAGCGTACACTACACCTCGCCGGAGCAGGCCAGAGGCGGCTACAGTGATGAGAAGAGCGATATCTATTCGCTGGGCGTTACCATGTTCGAGATGCTTACGGGCAGAGTGCCCTTTAACGGGGAGACTACGGTAGCCATAGCGATCAAACATATTCAGGAAGAGTTTCCCTCGCCAAGGGAATATGTGCCGGAAATACCGGTCTGTGTGGAGCAGATCGTTTTTAAGTGCTGTCAGAAAAGCCCGGACAGGAGATATCAGTCCATGTCTGAGCTGATTGTGGACTTAAAGCAGTCGCTAATCAGTCCTGACGAGGATTTTGTCAAGGTGACAGACCCGGACGAGGAGGCATCCACTCGTATGATCACCGACAAAGATATGGTGCAGATCAAGCGCCAGTCGGAGAACCGGGATTCCATGGACGAGGCCATGCGCCTGAAGAAGGATGTCAGGGATCATGCGCGTTCCTATGAGGATGATGAGGACGAGGACTGGGACGACGACGAGGAGGACTACGATCCCAAGATGGAGAAGATCACTACCATACTTGCGGTGGTGGCGGCTCTGCTGATCGGCTGTATTCTGATCTTTCTGGTGGGCAGGGCGATGGGCGTCTTTTCGCTCGGCGGGGAAAAAGCGCCCCAGGAGCAGGAACAGGAGACGGAGCAGGTGGAGATGATCCGCGTGGTCGGTATGCATGTGGACGAAGCGAAACGCATGCTTCTTGATCTGGAACTGACGCCGGAGATCAAATATGAGGAGAGCAGCTCTTACGATGCGGGAACGGTGCTCCGCGCCAGCGTACAGGACGGGTTGATGATCAATAAGGGAACTACGGTTGTGCTCACGGTGGCGGAGGCTGCGGAGGGCGTGCAGGTTCCCGATGCGGCGGGAAAATCCCAGACAGAGGCGACTTCCCTTTTGGAGAAGGAGGGCTTTGTGGTAAATGTGGTGGAGAGCTACGACCCGCAGGTGGAGAAGGGCATCGTGATTTCCCAGTCACCGGAGGCGGGAACCACGGCATCCGCAGGCTCCAGTATTACCATACGGGTCAGCCAGGGCGCGGAGGACAATAAGGTCAGGGTGCCTGATGTGGTCGGCATGACCGAGATGGACGCCACGGCCACGCTGACGGAGAGCGGACTTTCCGTTGGAAATGTCACAGAGACGACACATGAAGACCCGGCGCTTGCGGGCATGGTGTGCTACCAGAGCTACTCGGTCGGCTCTTATGTGGACAAAGGCACGTCAGTGGATCTGCGGATCAGCACAGGGGCTTCCCAGAAGACTTACAAGTATTCGGAGGGGATTGCGGCGCCTACGGAGGATCCTTCTTACCAGAGCGGTATGCAGGTGAATGTGACGCTGACTGCCGCGGATGGCACGCAGCTTTTGAATACACAGACGACCACTTTCCCGGTGGGGGTTAACTATACAGGGATCAAGTCGGCCACGGGAACCATCCACTTTACCTTTACGGTGCAGACGGAGCCGACTACGGTGACCAATCCCGAAACCGGGGAAACGACCACCGAAGGCGGCGGAACGGAGACAAAGACGGTGGAGAGACAGGTTAACTTCACGGAAGAATAAAGCGAGAAGTACTAAGTCTCGCTTGGGAGAATGCCTGAAAAGCGGCATTCTCCGTACGAAGTAAAGATGAGGATATATGAAAGGGAAGATCATGAAAGGAATCGCCGGCTTCTACTATGTGCATGTGGAAGGGCACGGCGTCTATGAGTGTAAGGCGAAGGGCATATTCAGAAAAGAGGGAATCAAGCCTCTGGTAGGGGATGACGTGGAGATGGACGTGCTGGATGAGACGGAAAAGCACGGAAATATCCGGGAAATTCTGCCGCGGAAAAGCGCGCTGGTAAGGCCGGCGGTGGCCAATGTGGATCAGGCGCTTGTTCTCTTTGCGATTGTCAAGCCGGATCCGAACTTTAACCTTCTGGACCGCTTTCTGATCCGTATGGAGCAGCAGAGCCTTCCCACGATCATCTGCTTTAACAAAGAAGACATCGCTTCCCCGGAGGAGAAGGAGGCACTGCGGAGCGCCTATGAGACATGTGGATATCGGGTGTTATTTATAAGCGTTCTGGAAAACAGGGGACTGGATCAGGTCAGAGAGCTTCTGGCAGGAAAAACCACCACGCTGGCCGGGCCCAGCGGCGTCGGCAAGTCCTCACTGATCAATCAGCTTTCGCCCGCCACACATATGGAGACGGGGGAGATCAGCGAAAAGATCA
The DNA here is from genome assembly GCA_947176065.1 of uncultured Lachnospiraceae bacterium. Classification (GTDB taxonomy): domain Bacteria; phylum Bacillota; class Clostridia; order Lachnospirales; family Lachnospiraceae; genus UBA3282. The sequence goes on from CAMWPB010000026.1 coordinate 8,993, forward strand.
AGCGGGGCAGGCACACTACCAGACACTCGGAGATCATCGCGCTGGGGGATGGCGCTTATATTATGGATACGCCGGGCTTTACCTCTCTGGATATGCCAAAGATCACGAAGGAGGAGCTGGGAGGGTATTATCCCGAGTTTCGGGAGTGTGAGCCATTCTGTAAGTTTCGGGGCTGCGCCCATATCAGCGAGCCGGACTGTAAAGTCAAGGAAGCCGTGGAAACAGGCGGGATCAGCCGGGTGCGGTATGAGAATTATATGGTTTTGTACCGGGAGCTGAAGGAGGCGAAGCGGTATTAGTTATGGCTGTTTTTCCTGCCGTTTTACACCGAAATCCTACATCGTTCCCAAGTATGAACCCTTCCAGGTTGCCAGTTTTGAGAGTCAATGGAATAACGGTGCATTTGGGCTTTGAGGCATCGCAGGTTATTCAGACGGCTTACAGCAAACGACGTGATTACCACCCTGAAGTACGATTGTCCTGTTATGGTACAGTTTGATGTGGCAGTAGAAAAACTTACCAATACCATATATATTGAAGGACATGGGAGTGGTGTAGTTTATGCAAAATATCTGATTCCTGAAAAATTTTTTACTTACAGTAACGGGACTGTCATTACAAACAACAGTATTGAACAGACGGTGCTTATCGTATTCGGGCAGAATATGAAAGTCTGGTATCTGATTATTTGGAAGTGCATGTAACAAAATAATATGGTTTAAAAACTGCAAAGAGCGTCCGCTTCTCCTAGGTATTTTGGGGAAAACGGGCGCTTTTCGGATGTTATTTACGAGGCTGTTTTATATAAATTCATGTATCTTTATAAAATGGCTTCAAGGTTCATGATACTGAATTGTTGGCAAAAGTTCATGCTGATTTCTATATATCTATGTCAAATTGGTGCGGAATTGGTTCGGTAATATTTGAGAGAGATCCAATACAGGGAAAGTCAATAACTGACATATTGTTGACAATATGGCATATCTGCCATATACTAAATATAGAAAGAAAATTGGAGATTACAATGGATAAATTTGAAGTGGAATTTTATACTAAAGCTAATGGCGAAAAACCGGCGAAAGATTTTATCCTTGGTCTGGATGTTAAAATGCGGGCAAAAGTTTTGGGAATTATCAATGTGTTGGAGGAAAAGGGAAATCAGTTAAGAGAGCCATACAGTAAGCATCTGGATGATGGAATATTTGAAATCCGTGGAAAAGTCGGAACAGATATAACCAGAGTTTTATATTTTTTCTGCTATGGTAAGAAAATTATAATGACGAATGGATTTATTAAGAAAACGCAGGAAACGCCAAAACAGGAAATAAGGCTGGCAAAATTATATCGCAAAGACTATTTGGAAAGGGTGAAAGTAAATGAGTGAGTTTCAGGAATTTTTAGAGGAACAATTACATGATGATGAGTTCAGAAAGGAATGGGAAGACATCCAGCCGGAAATGGATGTGATCCGGGCAATGGTTGATGCAAGGATTTCGCAAAATCTCACCCAAAAAGAACTTGCAGAAAGAACAGGAATTAATCAGGCAGATATCAGTAAGCTTGAAAATGGAACCAGAAATCCGTCGCTTAAACTCCTAAAGCGTCTGGCGGATGGAATGGGAATGACGCTGAAATTGGAGTTTGTTCCCAAAAGTCCGGCTAAAGGTTAGATATGAGAAGCAGAAATTGAATTGTTTCATAATACTGTTGAAGAGAAAGGATCCGTCATGATATAATAATAAATCGTGTTGGACTCTCTTCGGAATTGGTGCGGTAGAAAATAGAGATTTCCAAAAATCGCATAAAATCAAGGTTTTTAAGGAGGATATATAGAAAAATGAAACTTGGCATCGTCGGGCTTCCCAACGTGGGAAAGAGCACCCTTTTTAATTCACTCACAAAGGCGGGCGCAGAATCCGCCAACTATCCCTTCTGCACCATCGACCCGAATATCGGCATCGTGACGGTGCCGGACGAGCGGCTTAAGCTCTTGGGAGACATGTATCACTCCAAGAAGGTGACACCTGCCACCATCGAGTTCGTGGACATTGCCGGACTCGTGAAGGGCGCCTCAAAGGGTGAGGGGCTGGGAAACCAGTTTTTGAGCAATATCCGTGAGGTGGACGCCATTGTTCATGTGGTGCGGTGCTTTGAGGACTCCAATATCGTTCATGTGGATGGTTCCATCGATCCGCTCCGGGACATCGAGACGATCAATCTGGAACTGATCTTTTCCGATATTGAAATTCTGGACCGCAGGATTGCAAAGACGGCCAAGATTGCCAAGATGGATAAGACGGCGGCGAAGGAGTACGCCCTTTTGGAGCGGATCAAGGCGCATCTGGAGGAGGGAAAGCTGGCGAAGGTGTTTGAGACGGAGGACGAGGACGAGCTTGCGCTTCTCACCTCCTATAATCTGCTTACCTATAAACCCGTAATCTTTGCGGCCAATGTGGCGGAAGGGGATCTTGCGGACGACGGCGCGGGCAATGCCGGCGTACAGAGAGTGCAGGCGTTTGCGGCCGAAAACGGCAGCGAGGTGTTTGTGATCTGCGCGCAGATCGAGCAGGAGATCGCGGAGCTGGACGAGGAGGAGACGGCTATGTTCCTCGAAGATCTCGGTTTGAAGGAGTCCGGCCTGCAGAAACTGATCCGCGCAAGTTATAGTCTGTTGGGGCTTATGAGCTTTTTGACGGCGGGCGAGGATGAGACAAGGGCCTGGACGATCAAGGTAGGAACAAAGGCTCCTCAGGCAGCCGGGAAGATACATACCGATTTCGAGCGCGGTTTCATCAAGGCCGAAGTGGTCAACTACAAGGATCTCTTGGAGCAGGGTTCCCTTGCGGCGGCCAGAGAAAAAGGGCTCGTCGGTATGGAAGGAAAGGATTATGTGGTGCAGGACGGGGATGTGATTCTGTTCCGTTTCAATGTGTGATAGCAATGCGTCAGGATTCTATGAATGAGCAGCAATGGAGGACTATATGATGCAGGACATCATGGGAAACATGGATATCGCTTTTCCCAATCTGGGAATTTATCTTAAGAATGTGCCGAAGACATTTACGGTCTTCGGCTTTCCGATTGCCCTCTACGGTGTGATTATTGCTGTCGGGGTGCTGGCCGGGGTGCTCCTTGCGGCGAAGGTGGCGAAGCTTGAAAAGCTGGATTCGGATCTGATCTGGGATTTCGCGATCTATGCGATTGTTTTTTCCATCATTGGGGCAAGGGTTTATTACGTGATCTTTTCCTGGGACAGATACAGGAACGATCTGCTCGGCATATTTAATCTGCGAAACGGCGGTCTGGCCATTTACGGTGCGGTAATTGCCGCATTTCTGACCCTGTGGGTCTACTGCCGGAGAAAGAAACAGAGCTTTTTACAGCTTGCGGATATCTGTGTGCCGGGACTGGTGCTCGGACAGGTGATCGGCAGATGGGGGAACTTCACGAACCGGGAGGTCTTTGGAGAGTATACGGACAGCCTGCTCGCCATGCGTCTGCCGACACAGATGGTCAGGGCGGGAGACATTTCCGAGAAGATTGCCGCCCATATGGCGGAGGGAACGAACTATATTCAGGTGCATCCCACGTTCCTCTACGAAAGCCTGTGGAATCTGGCGTTGCTGATTGGGATGCTGCTTTACCGGAAGCATAAGAAATTCGAGGGAGAACAGTGGCTGCTGTATCTTGGCGGCTACGGTCTTGGCAGGGCCTGGATCGAAGGCATCCGTACCGACACCCTCTTCATCCCCCACACCGCCATAGCGGTGTCGCAGGTGCTGGCGGTCATCCTTTTCGTCGCGGCACTGGCGGCGGACATCATCATCCGCATTTACCTAAAACGACATACAACACCCACAGCGGTGGTAAAAAAAGAGAACGCAGAGTGAAAAGCCTGCGTTCTCTTTTTTTTGCGTTGCGTTCCGGTAATTAAGTACCAGTTTTACACATTGTCCTTGCTTTTTCCCATAAAATGAGATAGAATTGGTGTAAAAGTGGTGAAAAGTGGAGTGAAGTGGTAAGAAGTGGCAGAGACATTCCTTTTTTCGTGGCAGACCACATAGGGTACGGTGTTACAGGCGGGCAGGGTGATTGCATATGTTCATGGGAGAGTACAATCACACAATTGATGCAAAGGGCAGGCTGATCATTCCCTCGAAATTCAGGGAGATCCTGGGAGACGCTTTTGTGGTGACCAAGGGGCTGGACGGCTGCCTGTTTGTCTATGATAACGAAGAGTGGAAACGCTTTGAAGAAAAACTCAGATCCCTGCCCATCACCAATAAAGAAGCCAGACAGTTCGTCCGTTTTTTCCTGGCGGGAGCAACAGAAGCGGAAGTGGATAAACAGGGAAGGATTCTGATTCCCAATGTCCTGCGGGAGTTTGCGGCGCTTACGAAGGATGTAGTATTAGTCGGTGTCGGCAGCAGGATAGAGATCTGGGGCAAAGAACGCTTTGAAGATGCAGCGGCCTTTGAGGACATGGATGAGATTGCGGAGCACATGGCGGAGCTTGGGTTAGGGATCTGATAGCCGCAGAGGTCATATGGTAAAGGATAGATAAAATGGAATTTAAACACACCTCAGTGCTCCTTGAGGAAACCATAGAAAATCTGAACATTAAGCCGCAGGGCATTTATCTGGACGGAACGCTTGGCGGCGGGGGACATGCCTGCGAGGTGGCCGGAAGGCTTACAGGAGCCGGGAGGCTGATCGGCATCGATCAGGACGAGGACGCCATCGCGGCGGCCGGGAAGCGGCTGGAGCCGTACCGGGAGCGGGTTACCCTGATCCGTGACAATTACGCGAATGCGGCGGAGGCGCTTGCGGGAATCGGGATATACGGCGTGGACGGCATTGTGCTGGACTTGGGCGTTTCCTCTTATCAGCTTGACAATGAGGAAAGAGGGTTTTCCTACAGATATGATGCGGCGCTGGACATGAGGATGGATCAGAGACAGACCTTGACCGCGAAGGAGATCCTAAACGGATATGCAGAGGCAGAGCTGACCCGGATTTTACGGGACTATGGCGAGGAGAAATTTGCGAAGAATATAGCGAAGCACATTGTGGCGGCGAGGAAGGACAAGCCGCTTGAAACCACGGGAGAGCTGAATGAGATCATAAAGGCGGCGATTCCGGCGAAGATGCGGGCGACGGGAGGACATCCCTCCAAACGGACTTTTCAGGCAGTCAGAATCGAGTGTAACAGAGAATTGGAAGTGCTGAAAGACTCTCTGGATGAGCTGATCGGTCTTCTGAATCCGGGTGGGAGACTCTGTGTGATTACCTTCCATTCCTTAGAGGATCGGATTGTAAAGTCCGGCTTTAGAAAAAACGAAAATCCATGCACCTGTCCCCCGGATTTTCCGGTCTGTGTGTGCGGACAGGTGTCGAAGGGGCGCGTGGTCACGAGAAAGCCGATCCTGCCGTCCGGGCGGGAAAGGGAGGAAAACAGCCGGGCGAAAAGCGCGAAGCTCCGGGTGTTTGAGAAGGGTGAAACGACAGCGTGCATCCCGCGGAGCAGATAAATAAGAAAGTGGTCAGTTAGAAAGAAATAAAGAGGGGAAACGGGAAATTATGGCAGCAACGCGTCGAAACGCATACTATGTGCAGGGGAATACGGCCAGAAACATACAGCCGGTAAGAAGAACCGACGACAGGCCGAAGAAAAAAGTAAATAACACTGTGAGAAGGAACAGGGAGAGGGCGAAGCATATGAGCGCCGGTTATGTTTTGTTCCTGGGGGCGGCTCTGGTTGCTACCGGCATGATTCTGGTATATTATATCGGACTGCAGTCGGACATCACAAACAGCGTGAAGCATATCTCCACGTTGGAGAGACAGTTGAACGATTTGAAGGTTGCAAACGAGGAGGACTACAGCAGAATTACAAGCAGCGTGGATCTGGAGGAGATCAGGAGAATCGCGATTCAGGAGCTGGGCATGCAGTATGCGCAGGAGGGACAGATTATTTCCTTCGCCAGTGAAAACAGCGACTATGTGAAGCAGATGGCGGAGATCCCGCAGCACGATTAAGCAGGTGATTTTTTGGGCGATAAGAGAAGAAATTCCGTATTGAAATTTACAATTAAAATGCAGAAAAAGCTGCTGGTGCTGTTTTTATTTATTCTGGCGGCTTTTGTGGGGCTCAGCGCCCGGTTGTTCCTGATTAACAGGGATAATGGGGAAGAGTACAAGAAACAGGTATTGTCGCATCAGGAGTACGACTCTGCGATAATACCTTTTAAACGTGGAGAAATTGTGGACGCAAACGGCACTGTGCTGGCGGTGAGCAATAAGGTTTACAACGTGATTCTGGACACCAAGCTGCTGCTTCGGAAGGAGGAGTATCTGGAGCCGACGTTAAATGCGCTGAAGCGTTTCTTCGATATCGACCCGGAGTCGGTACGGGCTTATATCGCCGGGCATCCGCAGTCTTCCTACTATGTGATGGCAAAGCGGGTGGAGTACGAGAAAAAAACAGCCTTTGAGGAGTTTTGCGCCGATCCCGAGCAGGGAGCCAATATCAAGGGTGTCTGGTTTGAAAACGAGTATAAAAGAGAGTATCCGAACGGGTCGCTTGCCTGTGATCTGATTGGCTTTACCACGGGCGATAATTCAGGTACCTATGGTCTGGAGGAGTATTACAATGACATTTTAAGCGGTGTCAACGGCAGGGAATACGGCTATCTCAACGACGATTCCACGCTGGAGCGCACGACGATCGCGGCGAAGGACGGCAACAATATTCAGCTTAGTCTGGATGCGAACATCCAGACCATCGTGGAAAAGTATCTGAAGGAGTTTAACGAGGAGTACAAGGATAATGCCAGACCCGGCAACGGAGCGGAAAATATCGGCTGTGTCATTATGGACCCGAATACCGGCGGCGTGCTGGCCATGGCGAGTTACCCGGTCTTTGATTTAAATGACGTCAGAAACTCGGAAAACCTGATTGGTATGCCTCTTCTTGACAAAGACGGGAAGCGGGTCAGGACGGACGGAGTAGCGGAATATGTGACGCAAGAGGACATTGCAGGCATGAGCGACGAGGTCATGTACCAGCATTTGAACGCCTTGTGGAAGAATTTCTGCATCGTGGATGCCTACGAGCCGGGATCGGTGTTTAAGCCTTTTACGGTGGCGGCGGCATTGGAGAGCGGCGCCATCACCGGCAACGAGACCTATAACTGCGAGGGAATGCTTCATGTGGGCGACTATGACATCAAATGCCACCAGACCTTCGGGGACGGTCCGATCACGGTACAGCAGGGCGTGGAGCGCTCCTGCAACGTGGTGCTGATGAATGTGGCGTTTGCGCTGGGTAAGACAGAATTTGTAAATTATCAGCACGCCTTTAACTTTGGACTTAAGACGAACATTGATCTGGCGGGCGAGGCGCGCACGGCGAGTATGATTTACCATGAGGATAACATTGGCATAACGGATCTTGCCACCAACTCCTTCGGGCAGACCTTTAATGCGACGATGATTCAGATGATTACGGGCTTCTGCTCGCTGATCAACGGCGGCTATTACTATGCGCCTCATGTGGCGAGCAGGATTACCACCGCAGACGGCGCCACCATAGAGAATATCGAGCCGAGACTTTTAAAGCAGACCATTTCCCGCTCCACCAGCGATACGATCATCGAGTACTGCAACACGGTGGTGAGCGGCGAGAACGGCACCGGGCACACGGCGAGGCCGGCAGGCTATATGATAGGCGGCAAGACGGGGACGGCGGAGACGCTGCCGAGAAAAAATAATGAGTATGTGGTTTCTTTTATGGGATATGCGCCCGCTGACGACCCGCAGGTGGTCATTTATGTGGTGGTGGACAGACCCAATGTGGTGTACCAGGACGACGCGAAATATGCCACAAGAATCGTCAGAAAAATCCTGACAGAAGTGCTTCCTTACATGAATATCTTTATGACAGAGGAGCTGAGCGACAAGGAGCGGGAGGAATTAGAGCAGCTTCGGATCCAGATCAGGACGCCCCAGACAGAGGAGCTGGAGGAGGAACTGGACGAGGAGGGAAATCCGATCCCGAAAGAAGGGGACGAGGGCGGTTCCGAAGGAGGGGAAGGCGATACACCCACAGAGGGAGGCACGGAAGGGTCGGAGGAAGAACCGGCGGGACCGAACGAAGTGTGGAAAGACTTTCCGCTGGATCCGGAAACCGGCTATCTGGTAGACCCGAGTACGGGCGATTTTTATGATCCGCAGATCGGTACCCGGGTGGGCAGCGGAAATTCTTCAGATGAAGAATCAGGGGACGGTTCCGACGGTGAGTGGTCTCTGCCTGCACCGCCGGGAACAGGTGAAGAAACAGAATAGCGGGAAGTGAGAATAACCTCGGAAAAAGGATAATAAATTATATTAATACCTTTTTGTGAGGTTTCTCTTTGATGGAAGGGAAAATGAACCATAAAACCTATCACAGGAGTAAGACGGTTACCGTATTTTTCCTGTGTGTGCTGGTGCTCTTGGGGCTGGCGGGAAGACTCGTCTATCTGATGGTGTTCCAGTCTGAGTACTATACGCTTAAGGCCAGGGAACTGCATGAGAGGGAGAGAAGCATCAAGGCGGCCAGGGGGCGTATCATAGATGCGAACGGCAAAATTTTGGCGGATAATAAGACGGTCTGTACGGTTTCCGTGATCCACAGTCAGATATCGGATGCGGAGGAGGTGATCGCCGTTCTCTCCAAGGAGCTGGGACTATCGGAGGAGTATGTCAGAAAGCGGGTGGAGAAGTATTCCTCCATTGAGAAGATAAAGAGCAACGTGGAAAAAGAAGTGGGCGACTCCATCAGGGCCAGAGGACTTGACGGGGTTAAGGTGGATGAGGATTACAAGCGGTATTATCCTTACGATACGCTGGCTTCCAAGGCATTAGGGTTTACCGGCGGGGATAATCAGGGCATCATAGGGCTTGAGGTTGTCTATGAGGAATATTTGAAAGGCGAAGCGGGAACGATCTTAACGGTGACCGATGCCAAGGGCGTAGAGCAGGATGAGGAGGGCGAGGAGAGGGTGGAGCCGGTAAGCGGCCGCGATCTCTATATCAGTCTGGATATTAATATCCAGAGCTATGCCACCCAGCTTGCCATGCAGACCATGGAGACGAAGGAGGCGGACCGGGTGTCCATCCTTGTCATGAATCCCCAGAGCGGGGAGATTCTGGCCATGGTGGATGTGCCGGAATTCGATCTGAACAATCCCTACACGCTTCCGAACGGGATGGACGCCTCCGCTTTTTCCGAAAAAAAACGGCAGGAGCTTTTAAACGCCATGTGGAGAAACGGCTGCATCAACGATACCTACGAGCCGGGCTCCACCTTCAAGATCATCACGGCGGCGGCAGGGCTGGAATCAGGATCCGTAAAGCCCACGGACACCTTCAACTGTCCCGGCTTTATTATGGTGGAGGATCGAAAAATCCGCTGTCATAAGGTGGGAGGACACGGGGCGGAGGATTTTGTGCAGGGTACGATGAATTCCTGCAATCCCGTTTTCATCACGGTGGGACTCCGCATAGGCGTGGAACGGTATTATTCTTATTTCCGGCAGTTCGGACTGTTGGATAAGACGGGAATCGATCTGCCGGGCGAGGCGGGGACGATCATGCATAAGATGGAAAATATCGGGCCGGTGGAGCTGGCCACCATCTCTTTCGGCCAGTCCTTTCAGATCACGCCGATCCAGCTTGCCACGACGGCGGCGTCCATCGTCAACGGCGGCAGGCGCATCACGCCCCATTTTGCCGTGCGCGCGGTGAGTGCGGACGGGAGCGACAGCCAGTCCTTTACCTACCCGGTGAGAGAGCATGTGGTGTCCGACGAGACGTCCGAGACCATGCGCTACATACTGGAACAGGTGGTGGCGGAAGGAAGCGGCAAAAACGGCGCGGTGGAAGGATACCGGGTAGGTGGAAAGACAGCAACCAGTCAGACGCTGCCCCGCGGAAGCGGCAGGTATATCGCCTCCTTCTTAGGCTTTGCCCCGGCGGATAACCCGCAGGTTCTGGCGCTGGCGGTCATCCATAATCCGAAGGGAACTTATTACGGCGGACAGATTGCCGCCCCGGTGGTGAGGCAGCTTTTTGAGAATATTCTTCCATATTTGGAGGAAAAGATATATACTGGTAAGTAATGGACTGGTGATAAGGAGCGGGAGATAAGCATGAACAGTGTGATTTTAATTTCGGTTTTGGTATCCTTTGCGATCAGCGTGTTTCTGGGGCCTGTTGTGATCCCCTTTCTGCGCAGGCTGAAAGTGGGACAGACGGAGCGGACGGAAGGACCTGAGAGTCATTTGAAGAAGAACGGAACACCTACTATGGGAGGCATACTGATTCTTTTCAGTGTGGTAGTGACATCTCTTCTTTTTGTGCGGGATTACCCGGCCATTATTCCTGTGCTGTTTCTCACGCTTGGTTTCGGACTGGTTGGTTTTCTGGACGACTATATCAAGGTGGTTCTGAAGCGTTCCATGGGACTCCGGGCATGGCAGAAGTTTGCCCTGCAGTTTCTGGTGACGGGCGTTTTCGTGTTTTATCTGCAAAGGTATACGGACGTCTCCTTGGCTATGAAGGTGCCCTTTCTCGACGGGGTTTATCTGGATTTCGGCTGGATGAACATTCCGATTCTGTTCTTTGTGGTGATCGGGACGGTGAACGGCACGAACTTTACGGACGGTCTGGACGGTCTGGCAAGTTCAGTGACCGTGCTGGTGGCGACCTTCTTTACGGTGGTGGCGATCGGGACGGACAGCGGGATCGAGCCGATTACCTGCGCGGTGGTGGGCGCGCTCTTAGGCTTTCTTCTCTTTAACGTGCATCCGGCCAGTGTGTTTATGGGAGATACGGGATCGCTTGCGCTCGGCGGCTTTGTGGCGGCCGCGGCGTACATGATGCAGATGCCGCTCTTTATTGTGATAGTGGGATTTATTTATATGATTGAGGTATTGTCGGTTATCATGCAGGTCACTTATTTTAAACTGACAGGCGGTAAGCGGATCTTTAAGATGGCGCCGATCCATCATCACTTCGAGTTGTGCGGGTGGTCGGAGACGCGCGTGGTTGCCGTATTTTCGATTGTGACGGCGCTGCTGTGCCTTGTGGCGCTGATGGGGGTATAGAGATGGATTTGCAAGGGAAAAAAGTTCTGGTGGTCGGTTCCGGCTTAAGCGGCGTTGGGGCTGTGGAGGCCTTACATCATGCGGGAGCGGAGCCCATACTGTTTGACGAGAACGAAAAGCTGACAGCAGAAGAGGTGCGGGGGAGACTCACACACGGCGCAGAGACGGAAATCGTGATCGGCACATTGACGGAGGAACAGAAAGCTTCGGTGGAGCTTGTGGTGTTAAGCCCTGGCGTCCCCACGGACACAGCCTTTGTGGAGGCGTTCCGGGAAAAGGGTGTGAAAATCTGGGGTGAGATCGAGCTTGCCTACGAGATGGGGAAGGGCACGGTAATTGCCATCACGGGGACGAACGGAAAGACGACAACCACCTCGCTTGTGGGGGCGATTATGGCAGCTCACTGCAAGGATGTGGATGTGGTGGGAAACATCGGGAACCCCTACACGCTGACGGCGCTGGATGCCACGGAGGAGACCGTGACGGTGGCGGAGATCAGCAGCTTCCAGCTGGAGACGATAGAGCGGTTTAAGCCGAAGGTTTCCGCGATCTTAAACATTACGCCGGATCATCTGAACCGTCATCACACCATGGAGAATTACGCGGCGGCGAAGGAGGCAGTCTGTAAAAACCAGACGAAGGAGGAGACCTGTGTCCTGAACTATGAAAACAGTTATACGAGGGCATTCGGGGAGCGCTGTCCTGCGCGGGTGGTCTGGTTTTCTTCGGAGAGAAAGCTGGCGGACGGCTTTTATCTGGAAGGGAAAGAAATCTTTCGGGCAAAAGGCGGAGTGCGTGAACGGCTTATGGACATACACGAAATGAAACTGGTCGGCGTGTGCAACGTGGAAAACGTGATGGCGGCTATGGCGGTTACGACGGCCTGCGGTGTGCCGATGGAGAAAATCCTGTCGGTGGTCAGAACGTTTGCGCCGGTGGAGCACAGGATTGAGTTTGTAGCCACAAAGCGCGGGGTGGATTATTACAATGATTCTAAGGGGACGAATCCCGACGCGGCCATTCAGGGCATCCGGGCGATGGACCGCCCCACGGTGTTACTCGGCGGCGGCTATGATAAACAGAGCGAGTACGACGAGTGGATCGAGGCGTTTGACGGCAAGGTGAAATGTCTGGTGCTGATCGGACAGACGAGGGAAAAGATAGCAGCGTGTGCGAGAAACCACGGGCTTTCGGATATCGTGCTGGCGGACACCTTTGAGGAGGCTTTCTCGGTGTGTGTGGAGAAGGCGGAGCCGGGGGATGCGGTTCTGTTATCTCCTGCCTGCGCAAGCTGGGGGATGTTCCCGAACTATGGAGTCAGGGGACAGCGGTTTAAGGAAATGGTGAATCAGATGGAGGAGAGTTGTTAAGTGGCACAGAGAAACGCTTCCCGTAGAAGGCAACAAAAGGGCGAGAGCTTTATGGATTACAGCCTGCTGTTTATCGTGCTTTTTCTTGTGGGCTTCGGTATGGTTATGGTGTTTTCTTCAAGCTCCTATGAGGCGAACTTAAAGCTGGGGGATTCCACCAGATATTTGAGACAGCAGCTTTTCGCATCCATTCTGGGACTTGTGGCGATGATGGTGGTGTCGAACATTCCCTATCATTTCTGGGAACGGTTTGCGGTTCCGGCCTATATCGGGTCCGTGGTGCTGATCCTGCTGATTATTCCTTTCGGCTATAGCTCCGGCGGCGCGACGCGCTGGCTGTACATAGGGCCGATCTCCCTGCAGGTGGCGGAGGTGGCGAAGCTGGGCATGATCCTGTTTCTGTCCAGTCTGATCTGTAAAATGGGTAAGCGGATACGGAGCAACAAAGGCTTTATGCTTGTGCTGGCGATGCCGGTGCCGATTGCGCTGATGCTCTGGCAGATCACCAATAACCTGAGCTCTGCGATTATTGTCATGGCGATTGCGGTACTGATGTTGTTTGTGTCCTGCCCGGACTATAAACGGTTCTTCCTGATGGGCATCATTACGATTGCGGGGGCGGCTGCCGTAGTCTTTTATGTGGTGCAGACGGCGCAGGCCCATGTGGACGATCTGGACTTCCGGGGCGCACGTGTGCTGGCCTGGCTGGATCCGGAGGCCTATTCCAGCGATACCGGGTTCCAGACGCTGCAGGCGCTCTATGCCATCGGCAGCGGCGGCGTGCTGGGCAAAGGGCTTGGACAGAGTATGCAGAAGAGGGGATTTCTGCCGGAGGCGCAGAATGATATGATTTTTTCCATTATCTGCGAGGAGCTGGGGCTTTTCGGCGGGATCGCCGTGATCATTATGTTCCTCATGCTGATCTGGCGGCTGATGATTATCGCCAACAATGCGCCGGATCTCTACGGGGCGCTTCTTGTGGTGGGTGTGATGGGGCATATCGCCGTTCAGGTCATTCTGAATATTGCCGTGGTCACCAATACCATTCCCAATACCGGAATTTCCCTGCCTTTCATCAGTTACGGAGGCTCCTCGGTCATGTTTTTGCTGATCGAAATAGGGATGACGCTAAGCGTGGCCAAAGGAATACGGCTAAAAGATTTATGAGGACAAGATAATTTTTGATCGGAAATCCATATAGATAGAATAGGTCATAAATAGAAGCAGAGGTAAATTTATGGACGCTGTTCGTATCTATGGTGGAAACTGTCTTTCGGGACAGACGAAGATACAAGGGTCGAAAAATGCCTCGCTGCCGATTCTGGCGGCGACGCTTTTGATAGACGGTACCTGCGAGATTGTGAACTGCCCGGATATTTCGGACGTATACCATATGCTGCGGCTGTTGGAGAGTCTGGGCTGCCGGGTCTGCAGAAGGGCGGATGTCATCCGCATTGATACGTGCGGGGTGGCCGAGTGCGATATGCCGGCCGATTCCGTGGGGGTCATGCGATCCTCGATCATGCTTTTAGGGGCGCTGCTTGCCCGGATGGGCGAGGTTGCCATGGAGTATCCGGGCGGCTGTGTGATCGGGAAGCGGCCCATCGACCTGCATTTACAGGCGCTGCGGCGCATGGGAGTGGAGATTACGGAAGGGCCGGAGGAGTTCTGCGCCAGAGCCTGGAGGCTGCACGGCGCGGTACATGAACTGCCGTTCGTCAGCGTGGGCGTGACGGAGAACCTGATTCTGGCGGCAGTTCTGGCGGAGGGCGAGACGGTGATCCACCCGGCTGCCAGAGAGCCGGAGATACAGGCACTGTGCGAATTTCTGGTCAGCGCGGGCGGTAAGATAAGCGGCGTGGGGACAGACCGGCTGGTAATCCGGGGTGTAAAAAAACTTTATCCGGTGCGTTTTTGTGTGCCTGCGGACCGCATTGTGGCCGGAACCTGGCTGGCGGCCTGCCTGTGTGCGGGCGGTCGTGTCTTTTTGGAGGATGCGCCCTGCGGGCAGATGGAGAGCGTGCTTGCCTGTGCGGAGAAATTGGGCGGACGTCTATCGCCGTCGCCGGAGGGGCTGCTTGTGGAAGGCCGGGCCTGTAAAGGGCTTAAGAAAGATCTGGTGACAGCGGTTTATCCGGGGTTTCCCACGGATTTGCAGTCCCTGTTTATGGCAGCCATAGCTTTTTCGGGTCAGGACGGGCGGATTGTGGAAACGGTTTTTGAGAACCGGTTCCGGATTGTACCTGAACTTTTGAAGATGGGAGCAGATATCCGGGTGCAGGGAAACTGCGCCTGTATCCGGGGTAACAGGCCTCTTTGCAACACCATTGTGGAGGCGAAGGAGCTTCGGGGCGGAGCGGCGCTTGTGGTGGCGGCTCTGGCGGCGGAGGGCACGGGCATTGTGACGAACCGCCATTATATTGACCGGGGCTATGAGGATATCACACGGAGCCTGCGGGATCTGGGCGCGGAGATAGAGTTAGCATAACAACGCGAGAAGACGAGGTTTGCGGATGAGCGATAAGAAAACCGTGAAAAAGAAAAAAAAGACGAATCCGAATCTGCGGCTGATTAAGAATGGGGATTTGGAGGAGCCGAAAAAGAAAAAGCGGAAGGCGGCGAAGCGTGAGGAGAGGCCGGAAAAGCTCCGTTTCGGCAAGGCGAAACGGGTGGGGATCCTGCTTGCGGTTTTCTTCTCGCTTTTCGTTCTTCTGACCGGCGGGTTTCTCTATATCATCAATAATTATAAGGTGACGACGGTTCACGTGGACGGTAGCATCCACTATACGAATGAGGAGATTATGGAGATGGTTATGGGGGGGAGATTCGGGGATAATTCCCTGCTCCTCTCCCTGAAATACAGCGATAAAGGAATCCAGGGCATTCCTTTTATAGAGACTATGGATGTGGATATCGAGGCGAAGGACACAATCCGGATTACGGTGTATGAGAAGGCGCTGGCGGGCTATGTCAGGTATTTGGGCCGCTATGTCTATTTTGACAAGGACGGTATCGTGGTGGAGACATCCATGGAGGAGACCGCCGGGATTCCGCAGGTGACAGGGCTTTCCTTTGATCATGTGATCCTGCATGAGCCTCTGCCGGTGGACAAGCCGGAGCTGTTTGACGAGATTCTGAATATTACCCAGCAGCTTGCAAAGTATTCCCTCTCGGCGGACCGGATTTATTTCGACAGCGCATACGATGTGACGCTGTATTTCGGTGAGGCGAAGATTGCGCTGGGGGAAAACAGGGATATCGACGAAAAGATTATGAAGCTGCAGTATATTCTTCCGGATCTGCTGGGAAAAAGTGGTACTTTAGATATGCGGGAGTACAGTGAAGACACGAAAACGTACAGCTTTGAGCAGGATTGACGGGAAACTGATTCGGAAAAATCGGTGCAAAACAAGACAAAAAGAAAAAAATGGCTTGCGAAGTTGGGAAAATAATTATATGATAAAGTATATGATTGCGTACGGAGCATGTGGAAGTAGAAGGAGGAGACACCTTGCTTGAGATTAAGTCGAATGAAGCGGAGTCCGCTGCGAAGATTATCGTCGTTGGTGTCGGCGGTGCGGGAAACAACGCTGTAAATAGAATGATAGATGAAGAGATAGACGGTGTAGAGTTTATTGGCATTAATACGGATAAACAGGCTTTGCAGCTTTGCAGGGCGACCAGACTGCTGCAGATCGGTGAAAAGCTTACCAAGGGACTCGGCGCGGGCGCGAAGCCGGAAATCGGCGAGAAGGCCGCGGAGGAAAGCGCCGAGGAGGTCACACAGGCTTTAAAGGGGGCGGACATGGTGTTTGTCACCTGCGGTATGGGCGGCGGTACAGGAACGGGAGCGGCTCCCGTGGTGGCCAAGCTTGCGAAGGATATGGGTATTCTGACCGTCGGCGTGGTGACGAAGCCCTTCCGTTTTGAGGCGAAGGCGCGTATGACCAATGCGCTGGCAGGCATTGAGAAGATTAAAGACAATGTGGATACGCTGATTGTGATTCCGAATGACAAGCTTCTTGAGATTGTGGACAGGCGTACTACCATGCCGGAGGCGCTTAAGAAAGCGGATGAAGTGCTGCAGCAGGCGGTACAGGGCATTACGGATCTGATCAATATGCCCGCCATCATCAATCTGGATTTCGCGGACGTACAGACCGTTATGAAGGACAAGGGTATCGCGCATATCGGTATCGGCACAGGAAAGGGCGACGATAAGGCGGCGGAGGCTGCGAAGATGGCGGTGGAAAGCCCGCTGCTTGAGACGACCATCACCGGGGCAACCCATGTGATTATTAACGTATCCGGCGATATTTCCCTTGCGGATGCATCTGATGCTTCCGATTATGTGAGGGCGCTCACGGGCGACGAGGTGAATATCATCTTCGGCGCGATGTATGATTCCAGCATGACAGATACCTGTAATGTTACCATTATCGCTACGGGTATTGAGGAGAAGGCGGCCAGACAGGGCGGAGGGCTCGGCTTTAAGAGCGGATACATAA
Source organism: uncultured Lachnospiraceae bacterium (assembly GCA_947176065.1). Classification (GTDB taxonomy): domain Bacteria; phylum Bacillota; class Clostridia; order Lachnospirales; family Lachnospiraceae; genus UBA3282. Next base: position 26,021 of record CAMWPB010000026.1, read on the forward strand.
CGCCTACCTCCCTGCAGGGGAAGAGTACGGTCGGTGCGGGTGCAGGTTTAAGTGCGTTTGCGGCGGCGAATATGGGGCTGAAACAGCCGGTTGCGTCACAGGGTGGACAGGCTAAGCCACAGGCGGGACTTAAGCCAATCGGGATTCAGAAAGCCAACGATATCAAGAGCTCCGTGGAGGAGAAATCGCTTGATATTCCCAGCTTCTTAAGAAAATAGAAATTTATGATAATATGGAAAGATGTGAAATACCACAGGAGCATATCCTGTGGTATTTTGTTCTATTTTGTTGCTATCTGTCTGGAAAAATAAGGGAAATGCTCTGCGATTGTGACAGAATATGCACCCGGTATTTCCTATAATGAAAAGGAAATACGGAGGTGAAATGTGTATTACAAATTATATATTGACAGTGTTTTCATCCTGCAGATGACAACTGATCTGTATCTGTTGTCCCTGGCCGGACAAATGATGCGGCGTACTGCCACGCGCCGTAAGATCTGGCTGGGGGCGGCGGTGGGAGCCGGAATGAGCTGCCTGATTTTAATGCTGCCGGTATTCACGGTGGGAGGCAGACTTTTACTCGGTTCATTGCCTGTCAGTATGATCATGATGTGTCTCACCTATCAGATACACGGTGTGCGCAGACTTTTCAGGGCGTCCCTGTCCATGGCTGCCGCCGGCTTTTTTTTAGGCGGTGGTATGATATGGATTCTGAACCGCCTAAGAGCCGTTATGAAGGGGGGCGGAGGTCTTTTCTTAACCCTGACTGCAGGCGCTTTGTCCTATCTTGTGATGAGAGCCGTTTTATGGCGGCTTATGAGGAAACGGGAGGACAGTCTGCGGATCGTGCGCATCTATGTGCCGTCCCTGGGACAGGAAATCCGCATAAGCGCTCTGGTGGATACGGGAAATCATCTGTCAGATCCCATAAGCGGCGCGCCGGTGAGCATAGTCAGCAGGAAAATTGCCCGTTGTATGGCGTCCTGTCTGTCTCAGGAAAAGTTTCATGCGGTTCCGTACAGGAGCGTAGGGAAACAGAGTGGAATTCTTTCCGCCTACGAGCTGCCGGAGCTTTTGATCGAGGAGGCGGGCAGGGCGCTCAAAAGAGAACATGTCATAGTTGCGGTTTGTGATACGGGAATATCGGAGGACAGTGAATACCAGATGATATTACACCCCGGGCTATTAGAAAACTAGGAGGAGAAAAGATGGTTTTAAAAGTGGCAATTCCCGGTAAGATTCAGTTTAAGATGGTACACAGGGATCAGAAATTCCTGATGACCAGACAGGGAGACATACATTACATAGGAGGGGCAGAAGTGCTTCCGCCGCCTCTCGAGAGCGAAAGGGAGAATGAGATCATCGGCGATCTGGGAACGGAATATGAGGACGAGGCCAAATCGATTCTGATAGAGCATAACTTAAGACTGGTGGTGTACATTGCGAAAAAGTTTGACAATACGGGAGTGGGTGTGGAGGATCTGATTTCCATCGGAACCATCGGACTGATTAAGTCCATCAACACCTTTAATCCGGGAAAAAACATTAAGCTGGCGACCTATGCTTCACGCTGTATCGAGAATGAAATTCTGATGTACTTGAGAAGAAATAACAAGCATCGGATGGAGGTTTCCATCGATGAGCCGCTGAATGTGGATTGGGATGGCAACGAGCTTCTTCTTTCGGATATTCTGGGGACGGATGAGGATGTGATTTACAAAGATCTGGAGGATGAGGTGGAGAGAAAGCTGCTGATCCGGGCGATCGCCAAGCTGTCCGAGCGGGAGCAGACGATTATCCGCCTGCGCTTCGGGATCGGGAACGCGGAAGGCAAGGAACTGACCCAGAAAGAAGTAGCGGAATTGCTGGGCATTTCCCAGTCCTACATCTCCAGACTGGAGAAAAAGATTATGCGGCGGCTGAAAAAGGAAATGAGCAAGGATAGCTAATCCTGGATAGTTAATCCCAGATAATTGATCGGAGATATGTTTGCTTTTTGTCTCTGGTGCGCGTATAATAAAAAATAGCATAACTTTTACATATCAGGCACTGGACAGTTGCAAAGGAGTTGTATGTTACATAGTTAATATGGGGGACAAATGAAAAAAATAATCTTGATTGTCGATGATGACAGGCTGACGCTGTCGACGGCGCAAAAGCTTCTTGAGGGAGAGTACAAGGCAGTAGCCGTAAATTCGGGAAAGCAGGCTTTTAAATATCTGGAGCGGCACACCCCGGATCTGATTCTTCTGGACATTAATATGCCGGAAATCGGCGGCTTTGAGGTGATGGCGGCGCTGCAGAAGGATGCGCGCTGGAAGAAAATTCCCGTTATCTTTCTGACGGCTGACCGCAGCGCGGAGACGGAGATTGAATGTTTCCGTGTGGGGGCGTGCGATTACATCGCCAAGCCCTTTGAGCCGAATATCATGTTAAGCCGGATTAGAAGCACCATTGAACTGGACGGTTATCGGAAAGACTTACAGCGCAGGCTGGATGAAAAGACGAAGGAGATGGAGCGCATCACGATTCAGGCGATTATGACAGTTGCCAACACGGTGGATGCGAAGGATGACTATACAAAAGGACACTCCATGCGGGTGGCAGCGTACTCCGAGCTCTTAGCGCAGCGTCTGGGCTGGACTGAAGAGGAGATTCAGAACATTTATTATGTGGCGATGCTGCATGATGTGGGAAAGATCGGTGTGCCCGATGCCGTACTTAATAAGCCCTTTAAGCTGACAGACGTGGAATTTCGCCTGATAAAAGGGCATACTCTTGTGGGCGCGGAGATTTTAAATGACTTCAAGATGTTTCCCAATGTCAATGTTGGCGCGAAATACCATCATGAGAGGTATGACGGCAGGGGGTACCCGGAGGGATTAAAGGGAGAGTCGATTCCTCTGGTGGCCCGCGTGATCGGGCTGGTTGATTCCTACGACGCCATGACCAGCAACCGGGTTTACCGTAGACGGCTGAACGATGACGTGGTCATGCAGGAGCTTGAGAAGGGAAAGGGGAGCCAGTGGGATCCTGAGCTGGTAGACATTTTTGTAGAACTGATCAAAGAGGGCGCCTTGGAAAAAATGTGGATGCCGGAGGAGGATCTGGCTACGCCGATTTTCGACAGCGGCAAGATCATGGGCATTACCATGGGCTCCGAGAATATATTGGAATCGCCTGTTGATTATCTGACAGGAGTTTTGAGCAGGCAGAAGGGTGAGCATGATATCACCATCAGTCTGCGTGCTGAGGGCGGCAGCCTGATGTTGATCGACCTTGACCATTTCCGGCAGATCAACGATGTGCACGGCCATCTGATGGGAGATTACGCCCTGAAAACGGTTGCCGACGTGCTGCGCGATGTGTGCGGAAACGAGATCGTCTGCAGAACCGGCGGGGATGAGTTCCTGTATTACCTGGCGGGCGTAACAGACGAGGAGGCCGTTACGCAGAAAGTGGAAGAGCTTCTGGAAGCGTTTGGCAGGAAGCAGGAGGAGGTCGAGGTACTCAGGGACGCGGAGCTTTCGATCGGTATCAGTATCTCCGGGACGGACGGAAGAGAGTTCGAGGAGCTTTACAGAAGGGCCGACAAGGCGCTCTACCTGGTGAAACAGAACAGCGGCAAGCGTTATGGATTCTTCCAGAAATCCGGTATTCTGCGGACGCCCGAACAGTCTCAGGGCGATCTGGATAAGATTATGGATGCCATTAAGAACCGGGAGACTTATCAGGGCGCGTTTCAGGTGGATTACGATGAGTTTAATCACGTGTACGATTTCGTCAAGCATATGTCGGCCCGCACCAAGAAGGAGACGCAGCTTCTGCTCTTTACCCTGTTTTCCTCAAACGGCAGCGAGGTGAAGCTGGAGCGTATGGAGACCGCCATGCAGTGTATGGAGCAGGCGATCTGCAAGTCCCTGCGCGGCGTGGACGTGGGCGCCAGATACAGCAGTTCGCAGTTCCTCGTGGTGCTTTTAGGCACGGAGCGGGAGAATGTGCGTGTGGTGACAGACCGTATCGTGCAGAATTATTTTAAACTTTACGGGGAGAAGGACATCACGCTGACTTATGATATTGCGAAGTTTGGGTGATGAAAAGTGCGAAATAATGACAGGGGATAGAAGAATTAGGGATTCTTCTGTCCCTTGTGTACTTTTATTTAGTTTCTGATTTATTTGTATAAAAGAAATTGACTTGTATATAATAGCAACATATAATATAAGTACAATAAATGGTACGAATATTGGTACGGAAAGAGGTGCGTTATGATTGCAACGAAACAGATGGATATAAGAGCAAATATAAAGAAATATTTTGATATGGCCTTTAATGGCGAACCGGTAATTGTATCTCGCAAGGAAAATAGAAATGTTGTTATCATTTCAGAAGCGGAATATAATGAATTGTCAAAAGCGAAAAAAAATGCCGAGTATCTGGCAAAATTGAACAAAGCGGATGAACAGATTAAGAATGGACAGGTAGTTACGAAAATGATGGATGAACTTCTGGCAATGGAGGAATAATCTATGAAGATTACTTTTGCAGAAGATGGGTGGGATGAATACCTCTATTGGCAGATTCAGGATAAAAGAGTATTAAAGAAGATCAATCAATTGTTACAAAGTATAGAACGGGATGGAGCATTGCAGGGGATAGGAAAGCCTGAACCGCAGCAGGCCGGATGATATTTCATCCAGCCTGCTGCGGCTCATTGGATTAGAAGAATCAGCCTGCCATGGTATTGATCCGCTCAAGGATATCGCAGTATTCTTCGGTTGTCAGTCTGCCTGCGCCGTAATATACATCGGCCATCTCGGTGAGTTCAGCGCCGGATTTCGCGCTGTTTGAGATCAGGCTTTTCAAAATTCTGTATGCCATATGAGTGCCTCCTTTCTGTGGGTTATATGTTAAGCTGCATCATGCTGACCTCGCACATGAGGTCGGCTATAGCTTCGGTTAACTCCTCATTGTTTAAGGGGTCTGCAGGGATGGGTATGCCGGAAAGCTCTTCCTGAGACAAAAAGGGCTCTGACTGTTTGTACATCGGGTTGTTTGTGTACCAAATTTCGTTTGGTCGATTATTATTAAGGACATCCCAGCGATAGATGTAGTCCGAACCGTCGAAAAGCGGTGTGCCGTTATTGTCACTGAGTATAAAGCCTGAATTATTTTCAACCGGACTATGATAAGATATGGAAACAAGGCAGTCGGAGATGGAATATCCGTATATACTCGTGGTTTCTCCATCTTTATATGTTATATTTGGTAATTGTTTCATAATCGATGCTCCTTTGATTGTGTGGATTATGCGTAAGTTCTATTAAGTGGTAACTCCAGAACGTGTATTCTTGCAGCGGCGCCTTTCGGTATTCTCAAATATCCGGATGGACTGGCGGAGGATGTTCCGGCGGTAAGAGAAAGTGACCAGCGTGCGGTTGACCCGGAGGAGCCCAACGCCAGCTGAATCCAGTTTTCTCCAGAGTTTGAGGAACTGGAGTATTGTTTATACATTAAAGCGGTAACTCGAAAAAAATCATCCGCGCCTGTGGCGGTTGCGGAGGAAGAGGAACCGGATCCGTAGATGAGATATGCTTTTTCGTGGCCGGCATCTGTAGTGGGAATACCGAGTGAAGAGAGTGGTATGTCATATGCGGCGTCATAAGAGTCATGCGAAAAGTAACCTCTGTTTCTAATTGGTATGTTATACAAACTCGTATAATAATAGGTGCCGCTGCTGGCTGTTGGATTAAACGCACCGCTTTTTAAATCAGTCAGGTATTTCAATATCTTTCCAAGAATGATTTCCATGTTATCCCCCGCGATGGGAAGCGATCTGGTGGAGGCAGGCGTAAAGGATACGGTAGTCTTGCTCGCATCCCCCGTCTTTCTCAATAAACTGTCAGGATCGAGTTCGCGTTCCAACTTCTGTATGCTGTTTCCTACCAGATTTTTCGACCAGTCCCTGATCGCCTGAATCGGATGTTCTATCTGTTTCATTTTTGTGCTCCTTTCTCTGTTTATACACAGAAGCCCACAACCAGACTGTGGGCGGTGTTTGCGTTCGCGCTGGAATCCGCGCCGGATTGGTTAATCGTCTTAAATCCTGTCGTATTTCCCTTGTAGGGAGAACGCAGGAACCATGTACAGGCACTGTTGTCTGTTTCGGAATGCTTTATCCGGGATGCATTGTCAGAGAAGCCCGGGTAGGCAGTTCCTTCCTGCGTGTACGGGGCGCTGAGTCCTGTGACACCGGTTTCCACGCTGGAAAGAAGCCAGACGTTGTCTGCGGTGGTGTCAATGGCAGTGGAGTTGTTTCCGGCGGAGGTCTGTTTGTCGACCTGTTTCAGTGCGGACTGCATATCCGGCGGCAACAGGTTATAAAATTCCTCTGTAATTCGGCGGCTTCTCATTTCCGAATCTTTCCAGCCCCCCACATTGGTATTTGTCGTGTTCATGGTGAAGTCCTTTTTGAGACAGTTCTTCATGGCGAAAGTAATACCGGCGGTCTGTTCTTCGCTGTCTGTGAGAATATCGTGATCGAAGCCAATGATTTCCACGGTAATTTTATTTCCGTCCGTCAATTCCACTTCCTTAGCGTCATGCAGGTTAAAAAGCGCTGCAGCCCTTCCGGTTTCGGCGTATTCGGCGATCTTCGTCCACGGGAGGTCGTTCAGAGCGTTTACCCGATATGGCAAATGCACCGCGCCAGTATCTGTATCGGAAAGACAGATACGCACGGGATCGGGGGTTATATGATGCGACAGCGCATCGACAGTAATGTCATATGGCATGTCTCCGTATACGGCAAAGGCGATTCCGCCGTCCGCGTAAATCTGACTGGATTCTTCCCCGGTTGTGACGTTGCGCAGTGTGACGGTCAGGCCTTCCACATCCGCCTCGTCTTCGGCGTCCAGTGTGACGGTTACGGCTTTTATGCCTCCGAGAACAGCGAGAGTTTCCCCGTAGGAGAGGGTCAGACTGTTGATGGCGGACACCAGATTTTCCCGGTCCTCCGTCAGCAGATCTTCCAGAACGCCGATCTCCTCGGCGGATGCGCCGCTTCCGGAGTCGATATCCCCGACCAGCTCATACTGTGCACCGTTATAGCAGAAAGTATAGGTGCCGTTGGCGGCAAGATATTTGGGGAAGATGGGGCGGCCCTTGTAATAAATCTCTTTCCCACCCGTACCGTTTACATTGAGGGTGGGATTGGCGGCTATGTTGGTGGACACAAATTTCACCGTGATCTCTGCGCCGTCTGCTAAGTGGAAGCCGTCACAGGCAGCCACTTTTGCGGCGGTTTCCGCGTCGGTTTCACATATGCCGTAAGTAACCCGGGATGTGATTTCGTCCAGACGGGCAACTTCTTTTGCCAGATCGGCGGCAATTTCCGTCTCTTTTTCCGTTGCTCTGGAAATTTCATGGTTCAATGCCTCGCCGGTTTTGTTCCACCGGTTTTTGTCCTCTGTGGACACATGAATGTCCCCGTTTCCCGTGTGGATATCGGTATACGCTTTTGCCTCCAAAAGGGACGCGTCGATGGCCTCCCGCTGTGCCGCGGATACGGGCTTGTCGGCGTCGGCAGTATTGTCTGCGTTTCCCAGACCGACCTGTTTTTTGGTGACGGCGTGGGGATTTTCGGTATTGTCCGTGTGGCCTTGCAGGGCGTCGCGGACGGTTTTCACGGAATTGGGTGTGGCGGCGTCCGAAGTGGAACCGCTCTCCACAGAATCGACCAGTTTTACGGCGCCTTTGCTGTACAGATCCGCATCGTACAGTTCATGCCTCGGAATCTTCGCGTTTTCATCCAGTGACGGCACGCCGTCCGGCTGATCTTTTTCCTTCTTGAACACCAGATCCTTTTTCAGGGCGTCCAGCTCCAGAAGAATGTCTATGATATTTTTGTAGGTGTCGGTGGACAGTAGGTTTTCATCGTTGTGGACGGACTTGCTGACCACGATGTTAAAACGATTGGAAGTGTACTGTTTTCCCGTGGTGTCGCTTAAGACGAGCTCGCATTTTACGGTGCCGGGAACGGCAGAGAGCTGCTTGGACACTTCAATGATAGCTTTGTTATCCTGTATACTGCACCATTCGTCGGTATTGATCTGTTTTCCGTCAGGTTTTACTGCTTTCAAAAAGACGGAAGTGTTTTCGGGTATGACAAAACGTTTTCCATCGTTGGTGAAGGCGATGGAGATGACCCGTTCAGCGTCATACTGGGACACGGGCAGGTTGATTATGCCTGTGTCGTTGTAGAAGCCGAGGGTGATATCTTTACTTAACAGTTCCATTGGGGGTCCTCCTTTTTCATAAAAATGAGAGCAGAAGCGTTATGCTTTCTGCTCTAAAACAGCAACGCGCTGTTTCAGGTTTTCGATTTCTTCATGCTGCTCCTGTATCAGCTTTAACATGGGTGCGATCAGCATGTTGTACTCCGGCACCTCGGGTTTGCCGTCCTTTAAGTTGCAGGCAATGGGGTAGGTTTCGTAGACGTCTTCGGCGAGGAAACCGATGATGTCTTTGCCGTAGCGCTGGTCGTCTTTATCTAAATAATCTTCTTTGTATTGAAATTGCACGATATCTAAATTGTATAGTTTATGCGGGTTCAATTTATCGTTGATGTTTGTACATATATCCTTTTTATACACTTTTGACGAAGACGCATATCTCTTAAAATAACCATCAGTATCAATCCGTAACTGTGATCCGCTGCTGGTAGTACTGGAATATACATAGGTATTTCTTAAGGTATATCCATAGTTAAAGAAGTAATCTGTTTGATCAAAGCCAGATATATAATAAGTATAACTGCCAGAAATACCTTTTGCGGAAAATACACAATAAGGATTTGAGGCTATGATAGGATTGGCTGAAATCATTTTTCCGCCATCAAACCAACTTGGAACTATTTTCATATATTCAATATTATAATCAGGTGAAACGATAGTGAAACCTTTTTTACTTAAGGATATATCCATGTTATAGCGGGTGCTATTGTCTTCGTAGAGTCCCTTGAATTTGATTTCTCCACCACTTATGATAGCATTAGTTGATTTTAAGTTTCCCATCTTATCTACACTAAAAGAGTCTTTGATCGAAAATCCATTATTGCCCAGATAGATGCCATTTTGTGATTCGAAGACATCACTTCCTTTATAGAATCCTTCTTTGTTAAAGGTCCATCCTCCGATTGAGCCAGATTCATTAGCGGACAGACTGGTTGCTGTAATATCACCGGTAAATTTACCACTACCCTCCACGTTTAATTGATTGCCGTTCCATTTCAGCTTCCCGCCGAGATTAAAATGACCGTTGGATAAATCAATGATACTGCCTATACTATTACATAATAAGTCATTTTCTGTTCCATTCCAGTTGACTGATTTGATTTTGTCAATAAGGCAGTCGCCGTTTATCTTGATCCCGCCGCTTTCCAGACTGTCGAAAATCCCGCTGTGCGCCAGCAGTTTTCCGAAATTCCCTTTATTGCCCTTGATGCTGTCAAGGATCACATCGGATACCTGTGTGCCGAAGGCATCGGATTTTAACAGGGCGTTTAACATGTTGTTGGCGATCTGGATTTCGGCATCGTTTTTGCCGTAGGCGCCGCCGCTGCCGGAAGATGACCCGGAAGCGTGTGAGGAGACGGATGCGCCGTCACCGAAGAGAAACGCCAGATCGTTGACGCCGGACAGGGATCGTGTCATGGTAGAAAACTCCACGGAGATATCCCCTGTGTCGATAAGTGGGTTTGATTCAATGGATATGAGCCGCAGCTTAACGGAGTCGTCGCGGAACAGGTCGGGCAGCAGGTAGATGAAATTCCCGATGGAAAAGTCCTCGCGCATCGGTGCAAATTCTTCCAGTGCAAACAGATTGTCAATGGTGGTGCGGAACGCGTACTGTGGCCGGGATACGGTATCCAGACGGGCTTTTGCGTCCTGATAGAGTTCTTCGGACACGTCGATCACAGTCAGGATATCGTCCAGACTTGTGGTCACGATATTTTTATTGCTGTAATCCGCCTCGCGGGTGAGCAGACGGAAGATTTTCAGGTTTTCCGAACCGAAATGATTTTCCGGGCGGACGAAGGAGGAGAGTGCGTCCCTCTCAGTGCCGGTGGAAGCGAGGCGTTCCTGCAGCATATCGATCTCTTTCTGCCTTTCGGAAATGGCATCCTCGCACAGCCGTATAATGCCCTTGCAGACTGTGCCGGTTATGGCGTTATCGCGGGGTTCAAAGGACATGTAGTCAAGATAATCGTTAAGCGTGTCCGCAAAAGCGGTCATGGTGGTAAACTGCGCCTTCTGGCTGTCGGTCAGCATTTCCCAGCCGGTTTCATCCGGGACAAGATAAGACGTGGGAGCTTCCTTCGTGCCAGAGGCGACGAAGCCGTCCCGGTATAAGAGAGCGACACATTCCATCCATGCCTTTTTCTTTGCTTTCAGCTCCTCCAGACCATAAAGGTCAAATTCGTACAAAAAGGCATTTACAGGCTGAACGATGGCGGTATTTCCCGCATAAACAGGGTTTCCGTTTTCGCACACGATATAGTGTCCGTCCCCGTCTTTGACGAGATTGCCGTCGGCGTCCGTCTCGTACCAGATTTTCATGGCTTCCAGAACGGAGGGAATGATCTGGTATTTGTAGGCAAAGTAATCGTGCCGGTACATGGTGGTGTACAGATGGGCCTCGTCAAGCTGTGCGCCGGGATCGGCATAGAGGTCGGGATATTCCTTTTTGTACAGGGTGACCAATGCGCCCAGTGCATTTTCGTAAGCCTGCAGTGAGAAGGCAAGCTCGTCCGCCTTGTAGGTTTTGTAATCTATGCTGCAGCCGTCGTTGGGCAGACGGTTCTGCAGTTCGCTGACAGCCAGCAGGGTTTTGTTGTATTCCCTTGTCAGGGCAATGTACTGCGGCCGGTTGGCGTCCCGTTTCTTTTGCCAGTCGGCATATTCGTCGTGGAAGGCTTCGGTGACATACTTGTAATCGCCATATTCGTTGTGGGTGTCTGTGAAGTAGTCAAGGCTGTAAAGATAAGGATCGCCGAAATTGACATATTCGATGCCGGAACCGTCTTCACAGGTTGGGCGGTATCTGGTGATCAGCGCCGTGTCCGTGGTGGATTCCACCTGTATCCGGCTTGCCAGATTCCGCAGGCCGATACAGATCCCGGTGTCCTTCCCGATATTGGGATAGGAGCGGAGGCTTATGATGCGCTTCCGGCGGTCAAAGAAAAAGAGCACGTTTGCCGTGGGCGCAACCTCGCTCATGAGAAAGGAATAGATATCCTTCCCGTCCACGCTGAACTGGTATTTTCCGGCACAGGCCTCGGCCTCTGCGGTGCGGAGGTTTTCGTCAACCGTCCAGCCGGTTTCCTCTAATGCCAGATGCAGTAAGGATAGCCCGGGACAGTCAAAATTCACCAGACTGATGTATTCTTTCGGAAGCCGGGTATAGGGATCCAGGTTGTCGTCAGCCAGATATTCCTGACTCTCCGGGGTTCCGTTATTGATATAAAAGCTGCGGAGAAATTTCTGCTGCAGCTCGCATTCCGCGGTGTGCGCCGTGATACTTTTGGTTTCCTGCGTGCCGTCGTTTGTGACGACGGGCTTTGTATCGATCAGGAAAAGCACACTGTCCGCGCCGCTCTCCAGCAGGAGGTACATGTTTTCGGAGAGGGATTCGTAAAAATCCGAGGGACGCAGACCGTCGTCCTCGTCCGTATATTTGTTGACCTCAAAGGACAGCTCCCACATGTCGGTCAACGTTTTCTTTAATTTGCACGTCTCCTCTTTCAGACCGCCCGGTCTGCCGAGGATATCGCCTGTCGGTTTTGCCAGATAAATCATAAGCATCCTGCCTTTCTGGGAAATTCAAAGATAAAGGTAACTTCGCAGTCGCCTGTTATCCTGATGGTGTTTGTTCCCCGTATTAATCGGAGCCAGTAAATGGATTCCATGTACGTGTCGTTGGATGAGACATAGCTGGAATACTGCGTCGTCCAGCCGACTTCGTGAAAGGGTATGAGACGGCTGTCGTTGTTTAGGTCAAGCAGCTTCATCTGCGCGCTGTCCACAAGGATACTTCGGTTCCCGGAGTCGTCCGGCGGGACTAAGCCAAGATGGAAGGTGACCGATTTGCGGTCGCTCATATTTTCGATGACAATGGCATCCGTACCGCAGGCGGATAAAAGAATCCGGGGGTAAAAGACGCCGCTTATCGTATCGGCAAGGTTGTCTATGGAGAAAACCTCCCCGCCTGCAACGAGAAATCTTTTTTCGACAGGATCGGTAAAGCCGAAGGGAGAGTTGGTTTTGAAAACCAGTTTCTTGGCCTGATGCTCCAGAATCACTTTGTCCTCAATTTCCGTGCAGACCGCGTAGTAGTGGAGCGACGGAACCGCGTTATCGTTAAAATATAGCGCCCGCGGCACGGAGGAGCCGGTAAGCCAGCGGTTGACAGCCATGGATTCCTGTCTGGTAAAAGGCGTCTCGTCCCTCTTGATGACATAGAAGGAAAACTCGATATTTCCCTCAAAGCTCACGCCGTAATTGTTGGTTTTCAGGCGGACGTGGTTTGTTTCGCCGCTGTTTATGGATCTTCTCAGCCCGTTTGCGGAAACGTTTGCGGTTTCGTCGATCCAGCACATCATCAGGTTGTAGGAATCGCTGTTTTGACCGTCAAACGTAAAAGAATCTGCATCTAAAAATGACATGTATTTGTTGCCTCCTTTCCGGGGAAGGCGGGGCGGTAAAAGCTATGCCGCCGCCCTCCGTTTGGTTTTGTCAATGTAAGGAATAGCCGATCTTTTTCAGGTCGGTGTACTGCTTTTGTGTGGTGTAGTGATAGGACTTTTCCAGAATTTCCTGCAGTCCGGGGAGCGTGTCTTTGTCCACATTGCCGTCTACGCGCAGAAGCGCATCGTAGTGGTTTACGATTTCCACAGACTCCCGGTCAGACGATGGCAATCCCGCCAGCGTTCCGGCAGGATCGGGGAGAGGATTGAGATTTGGAGCAACCTCTGGCTCCGGCAGTCCGGCGAGGAAGCTATCCATCTGCGCCCCTGCAAGGCGGTAAAAGTCCGTGACCTTCTGCATGGTCTCCTCCACCGCGTCCGTGGAGGTGCGGTACAGCTCCTTTGCCTCCTCTATGATTTTCTTCTGGGATTCGAGGGATTCCTGCACGGTTTCCGTGGATTCCTGCAGGGCCTCCTCCAGCGTTTTCGCGTAATCGTCCAGAGCTTCCGTGCTGATGGAAAATGTATGCTCCGCTCTGGTGGATTCCAGTTCTTCTTCAGCCTGTGCAAGCTGTGCTTCCAGCTTGGCCCTTCTGGCCTTCGCCTGCGCGGTGCTGATATCGTTTAAGGCGGCAAGCTCAGCCTTCAGGGAGTCGATATTTTTGTTTTTCTCCTTCAGGTTTCTGTCGTAGTCGTAGTAGGATTTCTTAGCCTGTAAGGCTTCCTTTCTGGCGGAAATGATGTCCTTCCAGCCGGACACTTCCTCCTCCTTCGCCTGTTTCATAAGATCCATAAGAGCGTTTTCCAAAGAGGCGGCGTCGGAGAGGGTGTTGTAGTAATTTTGGGAAGCCTCTGTCAGCGCTTCCTGCCAGGCGGTATCCGAGGCATACGTGTCCTGACTTTCCCTGATCCGATTCGTGAGCTCCAGATATTCCTCCGCCCTGTTCTGCGCGTTTTCCAACTGGGATACCAGCAGGGCGGCTTTGGCCTTTCCGTACTCGGAAAGCCCGTCGTTCTCATAGAGCCATGCATCCTGAATCAGCCCGGACATGGAGGAGAGAAGGCCATCCGCCCGGTTTAATTCTTCGATGGCGTCCGTGATGCCGGAGAACCTGACTTCCCGTAAGGCGTCGTTGATCTCCTGTATGGAACCGGCTGTTTCGATCAGGCCGGATTTGGCATCCGCAAGAGCCTGTTCCCATTCGCTGGCCCACAGATCCGCATATTCGCCCCAGTTGTCCGCATCGACGGCACGTTCGTTTAATAAATCGAGAACAGACTGCAGCCTGTCCGCCATTTCCGTATTGCCGGAAGCCTGATAGGTTTCCATTGCTTTCTGGAACAGAGCCATGGAAGACTGGAAATCGTTGGTGTCGATGGCTTCCAGAAGCTGTTTATACTCGTTGATCTGGGAGAGCGTGGCGTCATATTTGGAACTCAGCGTGTCCAGATACTTCTCATAGACGCTGACCTGATCGGAAAAGGCGCCTTCGTCAAGATCGGTCAGGAGATTGGTAAGTTTTTCGCCGGAGAAACGGTCGTAGAGGGATACCAGATCACTGTAGTAGCTGATACAGGCATCCAGACAGGAAAGCTGTTCATTCAGGGCGCTTAAGTTGTATTCGGCAATCTGCTTTGCCAGTCCGTACACCTTGGAGTAATAGCTGTTGACCTCGGATTCCGCGTCGGACAGATTTTCATCGCGGGTTTTCCCCAGTGTCTCCAGATCGTCCTCCATCAGGGATAACAGGTCGTTGATCTGGGACTGCTTTTCTGTGTTCCAGCTTTCGAGTTGGGATTTCAGATTATCATAATTGGAAGCCTCTTTTACGGTTAGGGTCTTTCCATCGTTTATTTTCTGCTGGAGAGTATACCATTGTTCCCAGGTTCTCATGTAACTTGCAATGTTGTCCCCGGTGCCTCCTTTTTCCAGCGCCTCCAGCTCCGCCGTAAATTTTTTCAGTTTTTTCTCTTCGTCTGCAGTCAGCCCCTGCGCGCTGTCCCTCTTGTTTTCCAGTCGCTGTTTTTTGGCGAGCAGATTTTTGTACTGGTTGGAGGCTTTCATTTTGGTGTCGATAGAGTCGATCTGGTCTTGGTAGCTTTCCCGGACTTCCTCGGAGGCCTCCTCATACTCGCGGTTGATATTGGCGGCTTTATCGCCGGGGTTCTGGAGCTTTTCAAGCTGTTCGTTTAAAGATTTGACGGTGTCGTCCCTCTCGTCGGCAAACTGCTTTAACTGGCCGCTGTAGGAATTGTACTGTTTCCACTCCGCAGCGGATAGGACCTTACCGTCGTTCAGCTTATCCTCAAGTTTGCGCCATTTATCGTAAACCTTGCTGTACTCTCCGATGGTGCCGGCGGTGGCGTGGGCTTCCAGCTCCGCTTTTTTTGCGTTGTAGGCGGCTAACTGCGCGTTCATTTTGTCCAGATTTTTCTGCTGTTCTGCTAACTGTGCCTTACTCGCTTTTTTGCCGTTGTATTTATTCGTCTCTTTTTCAATCGCTGCGTTCTTATCAGCGATATCCTTCAAGAGCCTCTGGTAGGTGGCGGACTCTGCGATGCCGGTACCGACCCTGTTATCTTTGTCTTCTTCCTTGCCTGTGATGGCCTCAAGCTGCTTTTCCAGCTTTTTGGCTTCTGTCTCACCGGGCTTACTTCCGTTTGCAATGTCAAGCTGTTCTGTCAGCTCATTGATGGCGGTTTTTCTTTCCTTGGTGATTTCCGCCATTCTGGCCTGTGTGTCTGCCAGCTTTTTGGCGTCGTATTGGGATAAGGTTTTTCCCTGCGCCTTTTTCTCTTCCTGTCTGGCCAAAAGAGTCTGCTCCGTATCATACAGCTGGGCATATTCTGCGGCGGTATTGGCAGAGGCATTGGCTGCCAGCGCTTCTAGCTTGAGGTTCAGTTTTTTTTCCAGCTCTTCCCGCGTTTTCTTCGCCTTATCGTAGGCGGCCTGCCTGGATGCGGCAAAACGGGTGCCTGTGGCGGCATCCGCCTGTGCTTTCTTTTTGGCTTCGTCATCTTTTGCCTTTTGGATTTCAAGCTCTATCTTTTTATAGGTTCCTGTATTTTTCACTCCTGATTCGGCGTGCGACTTTTGGGCTTCGAGGGAGGAGATCAGTTCCTGCTTTTCTTTCTCCTCTGCAGCCTTTACCCGTTCGGAACTCCCGAAGCGGTTCTTTTCCGACGCGTCGGATGTAATGGTTGTCTGAGACTGGAAGTGGGCGGCCTGTTCATTGACTGCGGCAAACTGCTCCAGAAGGTCGGAGAGGGAACTGCGTCTGCCCATGTCATCCGTCAGGGAGATAAAGCTGTCCATCTTGGAAACGATGGAGGACATGTAGGAGTCCAGATCGTTGTAGTAAGCCAGCACGTTATCCAGCTTCTGCCTGATGAGGTCACGCTCCTGGTCGTAAAGCTCTGAGACGGCGTCCTGACATGCGGTCATCTTGTCATACCATTCCTGATACTTTTCAATCTTATCCGACAGCGACTCGTTCTGCATATCCTCCATGGTCAGCGTACCGTTCTGGATTTTGTTGATGTAGGTATTGCTTAAGCCCACCCGCCTTGCTTTTTCCGCATAGTAAACATAGGCGTTATTCTGCCCGGAAATCTGTTTGTCCGTGGCCTTTACCGCCCGGTTGATCATGGCGTTTTTCTTGGACCAGGAAATGAACTTCCCAGCCTTGTCGATCAGGGCGGAGGCTTTCCTGGAGAGATTTTCCAGAAAGATCTCGATCCAGTTATAGGTTTCCTTGATGGATTCCAGATAATCGTGGTAAGATTCCTCCGCGTCCCAGATCTGGTTCTGATGTTCCTCATCGCCCGCAAAGGAGCTTTTCGCCAGAGAAAGCAGCTTTTCATAGTACTCTCCCTTGGAGATCTGATCCATGGCCAGCATGTGCTCCAGGAGGGATTTCTCTTTGTTGTAGGCGTCCATGGGACTGGAGGAGGTTTCCGTCTTTGCGGGTTCTGCCTTTGCGGCAGGGGAAGAAGCGGAAGAGGAGGCAGGCGTAAAGGAAAAGTCCACCTTTCCTGCCATCTGTTTTGCGGCCTGATAGCCCTGATAGATCTGCTGTGCGGCCTCGGCCTGCTTGCCGCCCCGCGCATTCGCGTTGGCTACGGCGGCCTCGAGCTGTGCTTCCGCCGCCCCGAGCGCCGCATCCCGCAGCTGTTCGTTGGCGTAGGTGAGATATTCCACCGCCGCCGCTTCGGTTTTCAGACCATTTATGGTGTCGGCGGCATTCCTCGCCATCTGGATCTGCATCTCCTGAAGCTTGGCCTGTGAGAGACGCTCGAAGGCGCTGGCGTTTAAGCCCAACTGCCCATTTTCATCCACGAGCTGGGAGAGGAAGGTAAAGCCCATGTTCGTCAGTTCCTGATACTGGTCTACCGTGATCTTCCCATTCTGGTTGTAGGTATCCCGGATGTCGCAGAGGGATTTGTAGGATGACTGGAGCTTATCCATCTCGGAGTTTAGGCTGGAGAGGGCGTTGGTTTCGGTTTTGGCGGATTTGGCGGAGCCTGTAGAGCCGGTCTTGCCGGGCTTTATGGGATCAAACTCTATTTTGAAGGAATCTGCCTGCCTTTTGAGACCGGCCATCATGTCAGACAGGACTGTCTCGTAATCGCCATGTCCGTTGGCGACCCGGTCGGCTGCGGCTGCAGCAATGGCGGAGGTGGCTGTGTCGCCATAGGCGGTGGCCAGTTTTCCTAACTGGGAAATTTTATCTTCCACACTCAGACCGGTGGTATTATAGGCGATCTCGGAAGCGGCCAACTGGTAAATCATTTCGCGGGTCACACCGGCGGCCTGTCCCTCATTCAGCAGATTGAACATATCTGCCTGTGCGGCGTCCGCAAGGTTGTGGGATGCGAGGACGGCTGCGCCCTTCGATTCGGCAAGCGTACGCATGGCCAGTTCATCTGCGTTGACAACGCCCAGCGATGCCAGCAGCCCGGAAAAAAGTCCGGCTGTTTCCTGTGTCAGCCCGTCAGTGGCTGCGCCTGCCTGATAAATGGAGAGTGCCAGATCGTTGAAAGCCTGTTCGGCCTGTGCCTGTGTGGTACCCGTGTCAGTCATTATGGAGGCGAAACGGTTAAAGGATTCCATGTCGAAACGGAAATCCAGTCCTTCCGCCTTACTGAGGGAATCAATGGAGGAGCGGATGCTTTCCAGCGCTTCAAAATCCGCAGAATCTACATGAAAACCGTCTGAAAATATCGTCTCATAAGCGGATTTTAAGGACTGCAGTGCCGGTTTCAGCTTTGTTTCCATATCTTCCATCACCGTGAAGGCATCTGGCGGTTCCATTTCTATCCGGCCAGCTTTTTCCAAGGCATCCTCATACATCCGTGCAGCCTGTTCGGCATTTTCCGCACCGCGGGTCGCTTCCAGCCAGAGCTCTGCCTCTTTTACGGTAAAAGATTCGACGGTCTCCGATAAGCTGGCGTACTGATCCCTGTCAACTATACCGTGACTGTCTGCGATTGTCCGGATGGACTGCTCCAGCCTTTCCTTCGTATCGTCAGGATCGAACCCGAGCATCGCCTTCAGCTCGACAGGAGTCATATCCAGCTTTCCTGTAATGGAATTGATATAAAGGTTCATTTTTTCATCCAGCTCGTTGATGCTGAGTGCGTTTGTGTCCAAGGAAAGGAGGTTCTGGAAACTGTCTTTTACAAGCTGTTGGTCAACGGCGTTAAGATTACCCATGGGGACGATAAATTTATCCCGGATATAGGCATAGGGATCGGGATCCCATTCATTCATGGCGGAGGCGCAGCTGTAATCAAGCCCCTCCACGATCTGTATGGCAACGTCCTGTAAATCAGGTGTCAGATCCTGAAAGGTCTGTTTGGCCTGCATCCCGGAAACCAGTGACGGTATAAAATCCCGCCATGCATTTTCCCCCTGCAGGACCTTTGCCTGCAGCTCGTGTGTCTGCGTTCCTATAGAGTCTAACAGGGCGCCGCTGGCACCGGAAACGTTGTCCCTGATGATGGTTTCCAGAGCAGCCTTTTCATCACCGGTGAGCATGTATGCCTGTGAATACAGGTCAAAGGCACCGTCATCCGCATAGGATGTTGTAAAAAGGGTGGCGTCGTCGATTCCCATTCCCGCAAGCTCTACACGTCTGGAACCGTCTAAGGATTTCCAGAATTCCCTGGCGGAGGAGGTAAGCGCGTTCAGGTAATCCAGTTCCGCGCCATTGTCTGTATTTCCGCTGAAAAGAGGCTGGTCAGGACTGTTACCGAGCCTGATGCCTTCTGCCGCGATCTCCTGTAAATGACTAAGAGCCTCATCGGAATCAGCGACTGTACCCTCCAGTTTAGCGGAAGCCTGCGCCGCTTCCTCGATGTAAGTATAGACGCCTGTAAACGATTCTTCCAGCCCCTGCGCAGTCTTAAAGTTGTTTAAGTCTTCCTCCGTCTGTAACAGTTCTTCCAACTGCTCTTTGGCGGTCAGGCCTTTGGTGCCGAGGGAGAGGATGGCGTTTCCGTTTTCGTCAATCCCTTTTGCCAGTTCAGGGAAGGAGTCGGCAAGCTGCCTGTTGATGGCAAGAAATTCTTCATACTCCCGTGTGGAAAGGGAACGGTTTTCATTGGTTGAGAGGTCAACGCCCTTTGACAGCTGGTCATAACGGGAGGCAGACTCCGATACGGTCTTTTTGTGGCTGGAGAGGGTGTCATTCCGTTGCTGGAATTCATCAAACAGTTCAGCGGTACGTTCCCGTGCGTTGTCTACCCTGTGGATGTAGTTATCTATGCCGGTGGCAATGGCCTGAATGGCTACTGAGGCAAGCATAAAGATGCCAGCATTGAGGGCCGAATTCAGCAGGGTTGTTTTGAGTGCAGCGGTGGAGAAGCCGTTACCGGCTTTTCCGAGATGCTGTGACAGGCCCTCGAGGGAAGCAGCCTGATTGTTGATCGTGCCGTTGCCGTCGTCAAGGGTTTTGAAGTAGGAGAGGGCGGTGTCGTCACAGTCGCCGATGGCTTCTGCGATGGCGGACCAATTGGCTGTACCGTCTTCCGATAATAAATGGTGTTTTGATAAATCAAGTTCTCTAAAGGATTCTATTACGTTATTATAATGTTCTATATTTCCTCTGGAATTACCCAACAATCTACCTAATTGCAGCTGGCCATCAGAAACTTGTGCGAGCAATATTTCTGTTTATTATTTATAACTTCCAAATATAAATAACATATGGTACAATACATTTATCTGTTAAGGAGGAGAAGGTATATGAATTGGGTTGTGAAAAGATGTAAAAAATGTCAGCAAATTATGGGAGCATGTTCCCCAGAGGCGTTAATACACACAGCTAATAACTGTAATGGTGAATTAGAAGAATTAAATATATCAAGGGATGAACTTATAATAATAGAAGATGTATCAACTGATAAAAACTTTATTGAAGCCATGATAGATTTAAAAGAAAAGGATATCATCGAATACAACCTAAAAATGTCCCAGTTCAAAGCCCAGTTACAACAGCGGAAGAGTAGCGCACCACAGTCAGGCAGTACAGTTCATTGCCCCAGATGCGGTTCTACCAACATCACCGCAGGCCAGAGAGGATATTCCCTCCTGACAGGCTTTGTCGGTTCCGGCAGTACCGTCAACCGTTGTGCGAACTGCGGACATAAATGGAAACCTTAGATTTCGTATATGGCGGACGGCGCGGGATGTTCCCGAAGTTGTCCTACGGAGACATATGAGATTTTCTGATATTCCGTACGGTATCCAGAAATTCCGTGACATGGATGTCACGGAAAGTCCGAAATGAGCCCGGATGGCGAATAGAGGACGGTTTCGTCCGGCTTTTGCAGTTGTCGCCGGAATATCTTAGAAAATCCATATGGCGCAGTCCGACACGAGGGGATATCCTGTGCCGTCCGCTTTCTTACGGCACATTCTTAAGGGTCTATATGTTCTAATGTCTATTTCAGCCATACATGTTTTTGGAAGTCATCATATGGCAGGGCATAGATGCCCGCTATTTTCAACGCGCCGCATAGCTGCGGTGAACTTTTTCACTACCACGCTCAATGGCAGGGGTCTGACTATGCCTTCGTGGGTATCAGAAAGATACCTACGCCCTCCTGGTAGTCGATGGGAGCGGCACTTGCCCTGACGGGCAGTACGCCTCTCTGCAAGTTAAGTCATCATGCTACATGACGAGTCACATGAGCTGTTCTTGTCCTTGTCCGGCTCTTGCGAAATCCGGAGACTGCGTAGTTCACACACAGTCATATCGGAGGTCTGCGGTATAGCGGCCGCAGTTGGTTTTACCAATATACCCTCCTGTATTTTCCATACAGTTCTTTGTGTTTTGCCCGGGGATTCCCACCCCGGCACGGGGTATATATTGAGCCTCGCACATTCTGCGTTATCTGTTTTATGCTAACCCAAGTTTTTTGCACCGGCGACGGCGCCGATGGTGGTACCGATTGTTCCGATGGAACCGAGTTTGTCTGTAACAAAATCCAGCACATTTACCGTGCCGTTACCAAGATCCACGACTCCTTTCAGCAGGCCGTCGCCCGCAAGTGTGTCTGCAAACTGCTGGAAGGATGCTTTCAGACGGTCGAGGGAATACTGGATTCCCTGCTCATATTCCTCCTGTGCCTGCAGAGCAGACCCGGAAGCGTTTTCCGTCGACTGATAGGCATTTTCGATTGCGGAAACATTGTTAAGTACGGAGCCGAGGGTGTCTCTCTGAGACCCCGCAAGGGCATCCAGTAAGCCGTCCTGTTCAGAGGCGGACAGGTTCTGCCATTCATTCCCGATCCCCACAATGATGCTGTAGAGATCCTTAAGCTGTGTGCCGTCTGTACCGGCCATGATATCAAAGCCCGTCAGCTCCTGCACCAGATCCCGTAACTGTGCGGTGGATTCTAACATCCCGCCGGTTTCTGTTTCTGCCGCTTCCAGCTCCTGCCTTGTGCCATAAATATGGGCTTCAACGGCATTCCATAAATCCGCCACGGCAGAGGGATCCTGCAGGATGCTGTCCGCCCCTGCCGTGAGGGCAACTGACTGTGAAAGTTCCGTATTCGCGGCGCGGAAAGAAGCAGCGCTTTCCTGTAATGCCTTACCGATCCCGGCGGGATCAAGGGAAAAGTCATTCCCGGCTTTGGAGAGCATGTCAAGGAGCTGTCTTACCTCCCCGGCCTCCAGCCGCAGTCCCTGTACCGTGGAAACAAGCGCCTCATTGGATGCACCGATATCCATGCCGGTGATATGGCTGTAAAGAGTAGCGGCCTCCGCCAGTGCTTTGGCATCCGGCAGGCCGTACCCCATCCGGCTCCACTCGGCGGTAATACCGATCAGGTCACTAATGGAGATACCGTATTTCTGTGCGCTGTCCGCCGCCTGTTCAAAGTAAGCGCTCAGCTCAGACGCGGACGCGCCGCTGGACTGGCTTAACTGCGTCATGGCGGCATCGACCTTGACTGCCTCTTCCGGGATTTTTTTCAGGTATTCCTGTAACCCAAAGAATTTGGAGATACCCGAGAACCCCTTGGAAAGCATCTTGGCAGCTTTTAAAAGATCATCGCTGCTTTCGGTTGGAATTTCAGAATTGCTCTGGGATTCCTTCAAAGAATCATCCATAGATAGTTCCTCCTTTTTAATTTTGTAGTTTGTTGGTTTTCGTTTTTTATAAGACTGCTAATCTGCAGACCGCCACAGTACAGGGAACTGCGTTATATGTTTTAAAGTCACCCTGGGCATAAGAACCATATAAATTTCAGATTTTATTCCTCGCCTGTCAGATCATTAAGCGGATAAAGCTGCTCGAAACAACAAGAGACGAAGCAGTTAGCCCCGTCTCTTTATCATGCATCAATATATTTACAGTTGAAGCAAA
The DNA here is from genome assembly GCA_947176065.1 of uncultured Lachnospiraceae bacterium. Taxonomy (GTDB): domain Bacteria; phylum Bacillota; class Clostridia; order Lachnospirales; family Lachnospiraceae; genus UBA3282. The sequence continues at coordinate 48,646 of CAMWPB010000026.1, forward strand.
AATACTTCAAAACCCCTCCTTCAGCCTCCGCATATAAGCATCATTAATCAGCTCCATGGAAATCTCCACCTCGCCGTTTTCCAAGCCGTTTTCCGCAAGGATCTGTTCATATTTTTCATAGATGTGGATGCAGTGTTTGAAACTGTCTTTATTGCAGGGTTTTCCCTCGGAAACATTGGTGGCGAAATTGTTGATTTCCCAACGTATATCATCGATTTCCTTATCCACAAACATCCGGGTGAGCTTCTTGATGTCCGAGGAAATCTCTTCATCCCGCCTGTCGGATTTTTTCATATCGTGTTCATGCTGTGTCTGCAGAGCGGTAAGATTTTGGGAGGTTCGGATCAGCAGCTCGTGTTCTTCCCGCCGCTGCCGCATCCATTTTGTTTCCAGGCCGAGCTTATGAATCATCCATTCAAAGAGGGAGAGGATGGCCTTTGTCCCGGCCAGAATGGCAAGCATGGCGGGAAATACGGACAGATAGTCAATTTGTGTCATTTCCATAATCTCATTCATTTTATCTTGGCTTCCTTTCTCGGCGGGAGATCAGATGACTGCCGGGGAGACCGTTCCATCCACAACGCGTACAACCCACATATATTTTACCTGTTTTGCGAACAGATCCCATGTGTTTTTAATCCGTGTTTCCTTTGTGGACGCGGGATCATTGATGTAGACATAACCGTTTTCGCAACGGTACAGAAGAATGAAATGACCTGCGCTTGTCCAGTTTCCTTTTCCCATACAGGCGATCACCCAATCGCCGTTTTGCAGTGCGCAAAGGGCCTTTTCATGGGCGGCGGAGGCTGTGACGCCGTAGAGATTGGAGTGGTTTAGCCGTTCGCACAGGATGCCGTAGGCGGAAAACTGGGGGACGAAATAGGAATAGTAGGTTCCCTGATTCAGGGCCTTATACCCATGGGACATAGACCACTCGGCGGTGGTGACGGGCGTTACGGACGGGTTTTTCAAAGTGGCGATCACCATGGCGGAGGCCGTGACGCCGCAGCCGGAGCTGCCGATGGTTTTCTGTTCACCTTTGGCGGAATAGTTATGGGCTTTCCAGCGCGGATCGGTCTGCAGATAACATACCGGTTTTAGGTAAGTGGGAGAGGGGGCAGGACTTTCGGCCGGGGAGACAGGGGTATCAAACAATGACTTCTCTGCGGCCCGTCTGTTGACCAGACCCTGCAGTACCCGGCCTCCTGCCTTTCGGTAGGCGGGGATTTTTTCGCTGATCTGGGCGATGCTTCGCGTGCCGCCGTCCAGCAGGGTTTTCAGGTTTCCGGCGCCACAGTTAAAGGTAAAGCTGACGAGGGCGTCAAACTGGTTCTGGTTCCAGTGGTAGGTATCCATATAGCGGTTTACCGCCTTTTCGGCATTTGCGCAGTCGGCGCGCAGACAGGCGTCAGCCTGCGCCTGCGTAATGGTCTGCCCTTTGGACACGCCGGAGGTGTGGCCGTACCCGATGGTCCACACGCCGGCGCTGTCCTGATAGGCGGTTAACCGGCAGCCCTCAAACCGCCTGATGAGGGCAAGGCCGTTTTCACTGATTCTCTTATTCATAAAATCACATCCTTACTGGTTTTAGCCGCCTGAACGGAGGCTTCTATTTTTAACTGCAGCCAGCTGTCAAAGGAACCGTAAACGCTGGAAACCGCTTTTTTAGACTCCTCGGAGACGGTGAGCAGGGCGGCATTGTATGCTTTCTGTTTCGCCTCTTTCCATGCGCTTTCCGTAAATTCGCCCTTTGCCTTTAAGGTGTCCACAAAGGTCTGGTTGACATACAGTACGGCGTCCATGACATCGGACAGGGCGTCTTTTATGAGGATGCTTCTGGCCTCGGTCTTTGCGGCCTCCTCGATGAAAGAGCTTTCTCTGATCCTGGCCTGAATGAGGTTGACTGCATACTTTGCAGCTACGGGTAAAATGGCTGTCAGAACAACGTAAAGGATATACTGTATTAATTCTGTAAATTCCATAGGCACTCCTAACTGCGGCGTGTTTTGCGCCGCTGCATTTGCAGGTTTTCAGTTGTCGTAAAAAAAAGGGATAACAGATACAAGCTGTAAGTGTTATCCCTTTGATGAGGTTTTCATGAGGAAGAAACCGTGTCATCCGGCCGCCCTTCTTTTCGAAAGGACAGCCGGACAGGATTACTCCTCGATGAGGGTGAGATCAAGAATGTTGTTGTCCTGATCCGCCATCAGATCGGCGGTGATGGTCAGGCTTCCGGGATCGCCATTGTTACTGAAGCTGAGAGACATGTTGGACTGGGGTGCGCACTTGTAAGCTGTCAGCTTAAGCGGCACTGCCTCGTCGTCCTCGGTCTTCATGACCGTGTCGCCGTAGACAATGAAATTCTTCGGGAAGCTGGTGGACTTGATGTTGATTCTCTGTACGCCCTCGTTTACTTCCTTCATGTAGTAAACGATGACTGCGTCGCCGCCTGCCAGTGCGGACGTGAGTGTGATGACTTTATCGGCCACAGTGCATGCCAGCTCTGTGCCGCAGTCGTCGGACGCCCTGTAGACAACCACGCTGTCTGCAACCGGTGCGTCGGGCAGTGTAATGCCGGTTCCGGCATCGTCCACGGACGTTTCCATTCTTGTCACAAACTTTGCAGACTTGGAGATCTCGCCGCCGGTAATCAGCTGCCAGAGCTTAACGGTCTGAATCTGTGTCTCGATGGTAATGGTGCCGCCTCTTTCGCCGGAGAACTGGACGCGCTTGGGGTGGCCTTTTCCGCCGTGGGCGAATACGGACTCGCCGGTCAACTCCGTTGTGCTGACGTTTGCGAAATCCAGATTGAGAAAGGGTTTCTTTGTGGTGTAGTCCACGAAAAGCAGATCGCAGACCTCTCTGTTTGCCATGTTAGGGTTTGTCATAATGTGTTCCTCCTTTAGATGTTATTGGTTTTCAGTTTCTATTTTTTTGAACCATGCGGATGCGTCGAAGGAGTGATTCTTGTCACCCCAGGCCGCAACACTCATGGATTGAATGTTGTACAGGTTATTGCCGGAAAGCCGGGCAAAGCAGTCCCAGAGCTGGTATACGGTCAGATCCCAGATGTTTAGGATATGCAGGGACTGACTCCTGTTGGCAACAGCGGAAATGATATTTCCCAGCTCCATATTTTTATCTGTCTTTGCAAGCTTTTCTTTTTCGGATCTTCCCTTCTGAAGCTTTTTCATAATCTCCAGCGCCTTTTTGCTCTTTACCTTTGACAAATCCTCGTCGCGTCTTGGTTTCAGGTAGTTGCGCTGTCCGATCAGGTCGCACACAGTAAGATAGTTTTCCCTTGTAATCATTCCTGTCTGTCCGTTGCTGCCACTGACCAGAAAGGCATGCCGGGATTCGGAGAAGGTGACGGTCCCCTCCATAAAAAAGTCCAGCATGTTCTGTATCAGCGCGCAGGATGGCGGACTGGACAGGAGCAGATCGAACAGGGTCATTTTCGCTTTCTCCTCATCGGATAAAAGTGCATAGAGCCCGGATGTGCCGGTCATGGACAGATAGGAGGCAAGATCCAGGGAAAGAACCGCCAGATAATGCCGGTAGGTGCGGTAACCAAGGGAAGATATTTCCCGCAGAGTGGGAGATTTGATGCCGCCTGCCGACGGAACCTGTACCGGGTCGGGAGATAACAGTTCAAAATAGTTCAGCTTCAAAAGATCACCTGCTTTCATTTAAAATAGCCGTTCAGTTTTCGGTTGTAGTACCGGGTGATTTTGGGCCTAGTCCAAAGTCGCGGCTTACATACGATAGTATCGTAGGTATGGATTTCCCGTTCGGGAAGGAGGGTGCATTCCAGGCTCAGTCCATCCAGTACTTTTACAACCGTATTTTCAGAGGAGGTAGTAGAAGACAGGCAGCTAAAAATGATATCCTCCGCCGATTTGAAAATTCTGCGGACGGTTGCAGGGCTGATCTCTTCTTTGCCGGCTATTTGGTTTATCAGGTTTTCCTGCGTGATAATCAAGATGGGTTCCTCCTGTTCACAGTCATTGCGCAATGTGCGCCTTATATACACAAAGGAAAAGCCATTGCGGATGGACGTTTGATTTTTTGTCTGTCTGTTTTCGGCCAGTGGAGGTGGCCTGTTTTGATCCGTTTTGTTAAACGGAAATTTTCTGCTTGCGCTTTCGGTCGCGCATCCGCACATATTCTTTTTGGCAGGAAGGGCAGCGTCTGGTGCGGTTGTCCCTGATGCGGATTTCAATCCATTCCCCGCAGTCGGCGCAGGGGATGTATTTTGTGTTTGGCGTCTCTATATTTTTTCTGAGGTTTGCGGCCACCTGTTCCCCATAGCAGAACCACAGAAGCTGTTTGTACCGTTTTCCTCTGCCGTACAGGTATTCTACCAGCATGTCGGTGACGGTTTCTTCGGAACAGCCGAGAGCGGAGAAGGATTCACGGATCTTGTTTGCGATATAAGCCATATTGTCTGTCCGCGCGTCCTTCATGTGAACCATGTGGCGGTACTGCCTGCTTAACGTATCGTACAGGGCTGCCGCTTCTTCGCTGCACCGTATGTCCGGGTCGGACATCATTTTATGGTAGTTGAGCGTTTCCAGACGGAGGCTGCGGGTGTTGATCGGTTTGTCAGGAATCTTGTCATACAGTCTGTTCACGAAGCTGCCGTTCCGTTTCTGGAGCTGCGCCTTTTCTTTATCTTTTGCAAATTCGAAAAAAGCAGGGAGCTTTGCGGCGGTGTATCCGGCGATCCGTTCGCTGACTTCTTTGGGAAATTCGGGTTTATATAAAGTTTTGGCAAAATCAATCACAAAGTTGTTCTGACAGCAGAGCTGTTTTACGCAGTCTATGGCAGCCTGCTTTTCCGATTCGGAACCTGACAGAAATACTTCGCTGTTCCAGATCTTTGAGATGGCGTTGCTGTAGATTCCTATATTGCCGCCGGTAAAAGCGGCATGCAGTCCGGCGTAGATGTTCTGTTTATTCAGCAGGGCGGGTCTGGCTTTTCTCATATTATAGTAGAGAGGGATGATTCCCTTCATATTCCGCTCCGCAATTTCTATCAGTTTCGGATCGGCCACAACAAGGGATTTGTCCCCGTCCACGTCGTACATCAGCAGTTTGCTGATCAGGTCATGGGTACTGGCATAGAGACCGTCCGTGGGAAACCATTCCCGTATCTTTTCGGCGCGGTCTGTGTCCGTCCCGCCCGCGACATTGTGGCGCACGGCGTGTTCCCTGTACAGGTGGGGGCTCCGGAGACAGTCCAGCTTGTCAAACCGGCGGAACAGGCGGCAGTAAACTTCTGTGTCCGCCAGAAGTCCCTGCGGATTTTCCACTTTTTTGAACCAGTATTCGCAGGCGGCGTAAAAATCGGGAAGAAGGAAGGTATATTTGCCGTTTACTTCAAGCTTTCCGCTCCGATATTTTTTGAGAAGGCTGTTTTTAACGTCCCTGAGAATATCCTTGGTGTAGGTGTCGCCAAGCAGGGCCGGGTACAGCTTAAGCGCCTGCTGAAAGGGCGTCATGTCTGCGTTGTAGGGGGATATCCCCAGGACGTCAAGCATGGTTTCCTTTGAGGTGCAGATATTGCGGATGCGGTCTGCCGATTTTTGTGTCAGCAGGTCGATTTCCGCATCGGTGATGTCGGTGAGCGTCTGCAGCATCTGGTAATTGATTTTTGTCCTTTTGATTCTGTCTTCCTCCACATTGCACCTTCCGGCGCTGCAATGATATTTTTTGAAATAAGATTTATATTCGTCCCAGGAGTCGTAGTAGGGATACATTTTAAACTGGCTTTTTGTGAAGATGATCTGGATATCTTCTTTTATAATGTCGTGGACTTTGCCGTAAATGTCGGTGATGACGGGCTGACAGTCGTTTACTTCCACGAATTTCCGAAAATCAAACACACCGAGCAGACCTTTGATCCAGGGAGCGCGGAACATGAAGTTTTTGGACGAGACGGAGGGCAGGATCATACCGGCGCCGTCGGTGTGCGGAACGGGAATGGCGTCCTTTTTTCGGGTGATGGAATAGTCTGCCTCATCCACAAGGTCAAAGGCACCGTACACGTTTGTCTCAAAATCTTCTATGACGATGGATTTGTCGATATCAAACCCGTTCCACTCGTCCGTGGCGGAGTTGGCAAGCGCCATGTAAGCCAGATGTTTGTTGACGTTGTTGCCGCCCTTTTCGTTGATTTTCTCTATGGTAAGGCCGCACATAATGGTTTCTTTGATCCGGTTCCATACGGTTTCTTTCATAAAAACCGCTTTTTTGCTGCGGATCTGTCCAGCTGAGGAGGTGAAATAAATGTATGTTTCACCATTGTGGACAAAACCGTTAAAGAACAGATCTTTGAATACGTCAAAATAGTAAACCTGTACAATAATCAGGGCATCTGTCAGCTCATCCTGTCCGATGCCGATTGCCCGGCTCAGTGCGGAATTGAAGGCGGAGATGATATTGGTGTCGCTCAGGGCGTCCGCCCGCAGTGTACGGGTATGATCCCTGCCGCCTGTCAGCTCATTCTGTCGGACTTTATTGGACAGAAGGGTGATCAGCTTTTCTTTGGAAGACTTTGCCTTTTCTCTTTTATGCCGGATCAGTCTGATCCAGTGCAGATAGGTATTTACGGTATCAGCGCAGGGGGCGGCAGGAGGGACGTTTTCGGCATCCCCTTTTCTTAAGAGGTGCAGGGTTTCCTCCGCATAGCCGCACTGTTTCAGTTTTTTTTCAATTTCCGGCAGTTTATTCTGTATGTAGTTTCGTTCCGCGCGGTATCTGCAGTTCATTTCGTGCAGATATTTTTCGCGGTTGCTGTAAAAGTTTCCGGTGTCGACCGAATATAAATGGTATTGTCTGTCAAGCATTGGATTTCGCTCCTTCCTTATATACAGTGCATATTTCAGTCTGCAGGTTTCAGGTTCTGGCCGTTTTTTCTGCAGGCGTCGTCAAATCTCTGGTCCTGGGCGATACGGCTTGCAATCAGGGAACCGTTCACGCGCGGTTTTCCTCTGGATTCTGTGTTGAAATCGGACGGATAAATCACACCTCCGAATTTGGTGTGGTCTGTCCGCATGATGCGCTGTCTGTTATATGTCTCCTGCATTGTTTCATTCTCCTTTCTTTCTTTGTGTTTCATAGGCGTTTGCGAAACGCCAAAATCCGCATAAATACGGCATTTTTTCTTGTCAA
>CAMWPB010000027.1 GCA_947176065.1 uncultured Lachnospiraceae bacterium
AGCATGTTGTCGGCTGTTTATGACGAGCAACGCGAACGAGAAATGCGAAGCATTTCGAGTCTGCTTATCGCAGGCTGCGGGCAGAGTCAGAAGACAGTGGAGTGCATAAGATGGCGAGAAGAAAGGGCTTAACTTTCTATCAGAAAAAGAAAAAGCTTGATCCGAAGCTCCTGAAGGATGTGGTGGAGCTGATTGTGGGCGGCACGGTTGCCGTCTTTCTGGCGTTTGTCCTTGTCTTTTCCGTGGGGATGCGAACCAGTGTGATCGGCGATTCCATGGAGCCTGCCCTGCACAACGGTCAGGAAATTCTGATGAACCGTATTCTGTACCGCATATCTACGCCGAAGCGCGGAGATGTGGTTGTTTTTCTGCCAAACGGCAACAAAAATTCCCATTACTACGTGAAACGGGTAGTGGGGCTGCCGGGTGAAAAAGTGCAGATCAAAGATGGCAATGTGTACATAGACGGGGCGCTTCTTGCGGAGAGTGAGCAGTTTGATAAGATCATAGATCCCGGCATCGCGCAGAATGAACTGCTTCTTGCGGGCGATGAATTTTTTGTGCTGGGGGATAACCGCAACAGCAGTGAGGACAGCCGTTCCGGCAATATCGGCGCGGTCAGGAAAGACAATATTATCGGCAAGGCGTGGTTTCATATGGGTGTAGAGGATGAGGCCATGGGGATGATAGAATAGCGAGGAAAAGGGATGAATTATCAGTGGTATCCGGGGCACATGACGAAGGCAAAGCGCATGATGCAGGAAAATATCAGTCTCATAGATCTGGTCATTGAGCTGGTGGATGCGCGGGTTCCGCTTTCCAGCAGAAATCCGGATATTGATGAGCTTGGGAAGAACAAATCCCGGCTGATACTTTTGAATAAATCGGATCTGGCAGACCCGGCTGCGAATAAGCGCTGGATGGCATATTTTAAAGAGCGCGGCTTTCATGTGCTGGAGGTCAACGCAAAGACGGGGCAGGGGCTTAAGGCGATCCAGCCTAAGGTGCAGGAGGCGTGCCGTGAGAAGATCGAGCGGGACAAAAAGCGGGGAATCAAGAACCGTCCGGTGAGGGCGATTGTAGTGGGGATACCTAATGTGGGGAAATCCACGTTTATCAATTCTTTTGCGGGAAAGGCCTGTACCAAAACGGGAAATAAACCGGGCGTGACCAAGGGCAAACAGTGGATCAGGCTTAATAAGGAGCTGGAGCTTTTAGATACGCCGGGCATTCTGTGGCCGAAGTTTGAGAGCGAGGACGTCGGCAGGCGGCTTGCCATGATCGGCTCCATGAACGACGAGATTCTGCAGATGACGGAGCTGGCACAGGAGCTGCTGGCCTATCTGCTGGAGCATTACAGGGAACCGCTGCTTAACCGCTATCAGATGGAAACGGCGGGGGAGGCGTTTACACCCGTGCAGGCGCTTTCACTGATCTGTGAGAACCGTAAGTGTTATAAAAAAGGACAGGAGCCGGATTATGAGAAAGCGGCGGCTCTTCTGGTTGACGATTTCAGAAACGGCAGGATTGGAAGAATTACATTGGAAATATGTGGGGAAATGCAGGAGGAAGAGCAAAAGTGAAGAAGGTACTGCGTGAGATTTTAAATACAAGTCTGTATCTGCTTGGTGTTTTGTGTCTCGTTTACCTGGTGATTCATTTTGTAGGGCAGAGGACGCAGGTGCAGGGACATTCCATGGAGCCGACGCTCAGTACGGAGGATAATCTGATCGTGGATAAGCTGAGCTACCGGTTCCGCGACCCGGAGCGCTATGATATAATCGTCTTTCCCTATTTACAGGAGGAGGAAACCTTTTATATCAAACGGATTATCGGGCTGCCCGGTGAGACGGTGCAGATTGATGAGGAGGGAAATATCTATATTGACGGCGAAGTGCTTGAGGAATTCTACGGCAAGGAAGTGATAGCCAATCCCGGCAGGGCGTATGAGCCTGTCAGACTGGGAAGCGACGAATACTTTGTTTTGGGGGATAACAGAAATAACAGCGTCGACAGCAGAGAGCCTTCTGTGGGCAATATCAGGAGGAAAAATATCATCGGCAGGGCGTGGCTGCGGATCTGGCCGTTTGATAAGTTTGGATTTGTCAAACACCGCTGACGGAGGAGCAGGAAAATGGCGGAAAATATCAGTATTATCAGGGGAAAATTACAGGCGGCGGCTATCGAAGAGCTGCCTGTTTTGTTTTCGGCATATGAAGCAGACGAAAGGGCGGGCGTGCAGGCTGAAATTACCAAAGCGAAAAAACGGATTCTTTCCTATGAAAAAGAGGTAAAGCGGACGGAGGAGCTGAAGCGCTACGAGAGAGAATATGCCGTTTATGCCCATATTTGCGGCATTGACGAGGTGGGCAGAGGGCCGCTTGCCGGACCGGTGGTGGCCGGAGCCGTTATTTTGCCGAAAGATTGTGCTATTTTATATATCAATGATTCCAAGAAACTCTCCGAAAAAAAGAGAGAAGAGTTATACGAGGTCATAATGGAGCAGGCGGTGTCGGTGGGGTTAGGCTACAGCACGCCGGAACGGATTGACGAGATCAATATTCTGCAGGCAACTTACGAAGCTATGCGGGAAGCCATTGGGAAACTTTCAGTAACACCCGATATTTTATTAAATGATGCGGTGACCATATCGGAGGTGGGGATACGTCAGGTTCCTATCATTAAGGGGGATGCCAAGAGTATTTCCATCGGCGCGGCAAGTATTGTGGCGAAGGTGACGAGGGATCGCCTGATGGTGCAGTATGATGAAGTTTATCCGATGTACGGCTTTGCTTCCAACAAGGGATACGGGGCGCAGGCGCATATTGACGCGTTGAAGCAGTACGGGCCGTGTCCCATTCACAGAAAAACCTTTATCAAAAATTTTTGTGAGGTGTAAGATTGAATCTGGGTAGTATATTTAAAAAAGATAATCAGAGAGTGAGGGCAAACGATGCGGTAAGGGCGTCTGATTCTGTCAATAAAGGCGAACGGCTTATGCGACTTCAGAATGAAGTGCGCGCTCTAAAACCGGGACAGACGCTGCAGGGAACCGTCGTAAGCAGAGAGGGCAATTCTGTGCAGATTGAGCTTGCCCAGGATTTTGCCATCAATGCAAAGATTGACAAGAGCGTGAGTCTGGCTCTGGGGCAGATGATGAGTTTTGAGGTCAAGGCTAACAGCAGCTCCTTTATGTCCCTTGCGCCGCTCTATACCAATACGGCGAACACCGCTACGATTCTGCGCGCTTTGGCGGCGGCGGGCCTGCCGGAAACCGCTGAGAATATTGAGATGGTGGCCAAAATGATGGAGGAGGGGATGCCCATAGACAAGGAGTCGATCCTGAATATGAGCAGACTGCTTATGGAGTTTCCGGGAAAAGATCCCACATCCATTATACAGATGACGAGACTGGAGCTGCCGGTGACAGAGGCCAATATTGAGCAGTTTGAGCAGTATCGGGCGGCCAACCATCAGATCCTTGGAAGTGCGGAGACAATTATGGAGGAGCTGCCGAAGGCGTTCACGGAGCTGATAAACAGTGGACAGGGAGAGAAGGCATACGCTTTTTATCAGGCGGTTATCGATATCTTTACGGAGGCCGGGGAGGACGGCGCCGTAATCGTGCAGGGCGGCGAAGGTCAGGCGACGCAGGGGAGTGCGGAGGTTCTTCAGGAGGGCGCACAGACGGCGGAAAATGCGGAGACAGCGGGAGAGACGCAGAACACCGCGTCTGCGGAAACGGCAGGACAGTCTGCCCAGACAGAAGACGCAGCGCCGAAGGAACAGCCGGCAGGCGTACCGGTGGAGGATTTGCCGCATGCGAAAGCGGCGGATGGCGACAGGTCTCCCGTATTGAGTCAGGGACAGTGGGAACGGCTTGGAAATGCCCTGCGCGAGCTTGGCATGAACGAAGAGACGGCGGCCCAGGTGAAGAACGGCACGCTTCCGCTGAAGGATGTACTGCAGTTTATCAAGGAGCTTATGCCGAAGGCGCTTCGGGGAGACGTGTCGGAACAGGCTTTGCAGCGGCTGCTTGGCGGAAAAGAATTTCAGGCGTTATTAAAAGAGCAGATCGGGAGACAGTGGATGATAGAGCCGCAGAATGTGGCGGATAAAAAGCAGGTCGAACAGCTTTACGAGCGGATCAGAGAGCAGACGGCAAGGCTTTCCCAGGCGCTTGAAACGGCGGGAAAGGGAGATGCGCCCGTGGCGAGAACCGTGCAGAATCTCCAGAGTAACGTGGATTTTATGAACCAGATGAACCATCTCTACACGTATGTGCAGCTTCCTTTAAAAATGCTGGGAAACAATGCCCACGGCGACCTCTATGTTTACACCAACAAAAAGAATCTGGCGGCCAGAGACGGGCAGGTGAGCGCCCTTCTGCATCTGGATATGGAGCATCTTGGGCCGCTGGATGTCTATGTGACGATGAAGGATAAACAGGTGGCTACGAATTTTACGGTGGCGGACGAAAACATTCTGGACTTGATTGAGAAGCATATAGATATCCTTGATAAAAGGCTGGAAGGCAGAGGGTATTCCCTGAAAGCGAAGATGCATGTGAAGGAGGCGGACGGGGAAGCGGAGGAAGAGGGCTCCATTATGCAGACGCTGTTGAGCCAGCAGAAAAATATTTCGGTGCTCAGCAGGACGTCCTTTGATATGCGGGCCTAACGCGAGAAGTAATTCTAAAGACGTCCCGCCATGGGACAGGGACAAAGTCAGCAAAGCTGACTTGGAATTACTAAATCTCGCGTAAGAGAATGCCAAAAGACGGCATTCTCTGTGTGGGGAATGGGTCGTTGAACAATGGCATGAAGAAGAGGGTATCGAAATGGCGGAAAAGAAACTGGAAAAGGAAAAAGTGAAGCAGGCGATTGCCCTGGAGTATGATCCCGAGGACGAGGCGCCCCGTGTCATTGCCTCCGGCAGGGGCGCCCTGGCGGAGCGGATTATCGAGAAAGCGAAGGAGGCGGATGTGCCGGTCCACCGGGACGATAAGCTGGCGGATACGCTTTCCCGGCTGGAGATCGGGGATATGATTCCGCCGGAACTGTATGAGGTGGTGGCGGAAATCTTGATCTTTGTGGATTCCATGGATAAGGTGAAGGCCAAACTGGCGAAAGGCACATGAGGATGAATAGGAGAGAAAAAGGGGCACAGAAGGAAGCGCAGGTCTGTGCCCGTTTATTTTCAGAGGGTGTGAAAATTGTGGAGCGCAATTTCAGGAACCGGCAGGGAGAAATAGATATCATAGGATATGACAGGGAGTATCTGGTCTTCTTTGAGGTGAAATACCGCTCTGGAAACAGTAAGGGCAGTGCGGCGGAGGCTGTGGGCTATGCCAAACAGAGGAAAATCTGCCGGGTGGCGGATTACTACCGGGTGCTTCACCACTGTCCGGAGGATACGCCTATCCGCTTCGATGTGGTGGCGGTGGACGGGGAACAAGTGAATTGGATCAAGGATGCATTTGACTATGTGCGTTAGTAAGGTTTTACGAGTGGCACTGCATGATAAGAGAAAGGACGATTTATGGAATGGCACAGACATGAAAACAACAGACAGATGCGCGTGAACCAGAGGGGGAGTCTTGTGTACCTCACCTTTCCCATTCTGGAGGAGACGGGAGCAGTGAAGCATCTGTTTTCCACCAGATTGGGCGGCGTCAGCGAGGGTATTTACAGCTCCATGAACTTAAGCTATACCAGAGGAGACCAGAAAGAGGCCGTAGATGAAAATTACAGGCGTATCGCGGCGGCCCTTGGCTGCAGCGTGGAGGATATGGTCTGCTCCGACCAGACCCATACCACAAATCTGCGGATCGTGGGAAGGGCGGACGGCGGAAAGGGGATTACCAGAGCGAAGGACTATCATGACGTGGACGGTCTTCTGACGGACGAGCCGGGAGTGTATCTGGCCACTTTTTTTGCGGACTGCGTGCCCCTGTATTTTGTGGATACGAAGAGAAAAGCGATTGCGCTGGCGCACTCCGGCTGGCGGGGGACTGTGGCCCGCATGGGGCGGTGTGTAGTGGAAAAGATGAGAGAAGCTTACGGCACGGACCCGGCTGATCTCTTGGCGGCGGTAGGGCCTTCCATCTGTCAGGAGTGCTATGAGGTCAGCGAGGATGTGGCGGCGGCTTTTACGGCAGAATTTCATAAGCCGGGACAGGAACGGGAGATACTGATTCCGAAGGGCGGCGGTAAATATCAACTTGATCTGTGGCGGGCAAATGAGATTGTGCTGACCGAAGCGGGGATTCCGGGGGAGAACATACAGATAACCGATCTGTGCACGTGTCATAACGACTGTTATTTATTTTCCTACCGCGCAAGCCATGGACAGAGGGGAAATCTGGGCGCGTTTCTGGGACTTGCGGCAAATTAAGAAAGTATTAAAGAAATTCCCAGCTATTCCTTTATGATTCCATGTTTTAATGATACCATAAACCGGTTTACGAAAGAGGAGAAAACAATGGCTAATATTCTGGTATGCGATGACGACAGGGAGATTGTGGATGCGATTGAGATTTATCTCATGCAGGAGGGCTACACGATTTTTAAGGCTTACGACGGGCAGGAGGCAATCCGCGTATTGAAGGAACAGCAGATCCATCTGCTTCTCATCGATATTATGATGCCGAAGCTGGACGGTATTCACGCTACCTTAAAAATCAGGGAATATTCCAGTGTTCCCATCATTTTTCTGTCGGCGAAGTCGGAGGATACGGACAAGATTCTGGGGTTGAATATCGGGGCTGACGATTATATCACGAAGCCCTTTAATCCGCTGGAGCTGGTGGCGCGGGTGAAATCCAATCTCCGCAGGTATACGATGCTGGGGAACCTGAATACGGAGAACAACGCGCTTTTTCAGGTGGGCGGCCTGTGTATCAACGACGATACCAAGGAAGTGACGGTGGATGGGGACAGCGTGAAGCTTACGCCCATCGAGTACAATATCCTGTTGCTTCTTGTGAAGAATTGCGGCCGCGTTTTCTCCATAGATCAGATCTATGAGAGCATCTGGAATGAGGAAGCCATCGGTGCGGATAATACGGTGGCGGTACATATCAGACACATCAGGGAGAAGATCGAGATTAACCCCAAGGAGCCCAGATACCTCAAGGTGGTGTGGGGCGTCGGCTATAAGGTGGAAAAGGATGCGTGAGACTGACGTCATGGAAGAAAGGACAGGCGGATGGAAAACACAGAGCGCGGGGAGAACCCGGAGATTTTAGAGACGGCAGGAGGGACAGCGGAGGAAGGACAGCGGGAGAAGAATAGTGCCGAAAAGAAACAGAGGAAGAAAAAGACCGGGAAGAACAGAAGCGGGCTAAAAGCGCTGCTTTTGATTCTGCAGCATGCCGCGCTGGCGATCATGGTGTTTGCCGTGATTGTGGTGGCGGCTTGCACGACGGTGCGAATTGAGGGGGTGCACTCGAAAGGCAGCTACAGTTATATCCGAAGCGCCGATCCGGGGACGCCTTTTGAGGATTCGGATGCATTCAATTATATCTTCGGTTACGCAGTGGCGGATGTGATCCGCTTCGGCGTGGTGAGCAGCCAGATGGAGACGAAGGGTGCCTTTGACGGCGAAAAGCTTGTGGATGTGACGGCCTATAATAACCGCAACAGCGGACTGCCGGATGAATATGTGACGGTAAATTACAGGCTGGAGGATCTGCTCAAATGGCAGAGCTACGGTTTTACTTACAATGAAGTGGAGATGACCGGAGCGGAAGCGGCGGATTTTCTTGCGGACACCACGCAGGTGACAACAATCGACCCCAAGAGCGGCTACAAAAATACCGTAGATGCCAATTATTTAAAGTCTGATGTGAAGGGGTATACGGTTGTAAGCGGCGTGGCGGCTGTAGAAGGAAACAGTGAAGTGGTTGTAGAGTTTGCGGATGAAGATGAGGATTCCGGATTTGTGGCGGGGTATCAGCCTGCCAGTGAGCTGGGGAACCACGCTGCGGCAGAGACGACGCCGGTTCTGACGGAAGACTCCCCGGCAGTGATGGTGTCCTATGCGGATGAATCGGAGATGTACGGGTATGATGTTTTGGTCAACCGCTATAAGACGGCTGAAGGCAAAAATCTGGAGGAGTATGTGTCCGACTGGACGCAGTATTATGAGCTGTGCCACAATGTGCAGGAGGCGGCGCAAAGCCTTACCTACAACTACAATGAATATCTGAAGTACAAAGACTTTTATGATGTGAAAAATTCCAACGTCCGTTTTCTGATTGAGAAAACGGTGGGCGGGGAGACACAGTATTACAGCAATCTGCCGGAGAACAGCGCCTACAGGAAACGTATTTTGCAGATGATGGATGATGGGGCGGATGTTACCACGGAGAAATTCGTTTACTATAGTCTTGCGGATATGTCATATATGACTAACACAACGATTGATGCGGATACGGTAAGGGAGATGCTGCTCAGTTATGAATACGCTTATCCGGAGTCTGTCAGGATCTGGATTGATGTGGACAGCTCCTATCCGGCGCAGGATGCGTTTACTCAGGGCGCCAGATATCTGCCCAACCTCTGGCTCTGGGTGACAGCGGCTTTTCTGGCGGGAATATTGTATTTGATTCTCTTCGTCTGCCAGACGGTGATGACAGGCAGGGTGTATGACGAGAACGGAGAGACCCGCATCAGGCTGAACGCTTTTGACAGGATCCCGACTGAAGGCGGTATACTTATTGCCTGTGGAACTGTGTTTATGGTGCTCTGGATGGCTGTTGTGCTGACGGCGCTTGCCGATATCGATCCGACTGATATTAACTTTTACCGGGAAGCGGTTCATCAGGACTGGTTTAAGATTGTTATTTTTATCGTTGTTTTCGCGTCTGACGTGGTGTTTACCTTTTTCTTCTACAGTTTGGTCAGAAGGATCAAGGCGCGGACGCTCTGGAAAAATTCGTGGCTGTGCCGTCTGATGCGGCGGATGATGAAATTTGCATGGAAGGTGTATGACAACGGCGGTATTGTTCTGCGCACATGGGTGCCTTACTGTGTCTTTCTGGCAGCTAATCTGGTGCTGCTTTTGCTGGCCATAGAAGCCGGGAACCTGCTTCTGGTGCTGTTTGCAGGCGCGATAGACCTGATTGTGGGTATTCTGCTCTACAAGGACGTGAAAGAGCGGCAGGGCATTGTGGAAGGCATAGAGATTATTACCGGAGGGCAGGTGGAGCACCAGATCGATACGGAGGAGCTGCATGGGGATAACAGGACACTGGCAAATTCGGTTAACTGTATCGGTAAGGGTATCAAGGAGGCCGTGGAGATCAGCATGAAGGACGAACGCATGAAGGCGGATCTGATCACCAACGTGTCCCACGATATCAAAACGCCGCTTACTTCTATCATAAACTATGTGGATCTGATTAAGAGAGAGCAGGTGGATAACGAGAAGGTGCAGAACTATATCCGTGTGCTGGATGAGAAATCCCAGCGTCTGAAGCAGCTTACGGATGATCTGGTGGAGGCAAGCAAGATCACTTCGGGGAATATCAGTCTGCATTTCGAACGGATTAACCTGACGGAGCTGATGAACCAGACCATCGGGGAGTTTTCGCAGAAGTTTGACACAAGGAATCTTGCCACGGTGATGAATGTGAATACCAGAGAGGCTGTGATCGAGGCGGACAGCCGCAGAATCTGGCGGGTTATGGAGAATCTGTTTAACAATGTATATAAGTATGCCATGCCCGGTACGCGTGTGTATGTGACGCTGGATAAGGCGCCGCGCGGCGCGGAGGAGGAAGAGGACAGGATTCAGGTGACGATCAAAAATATTTCGGAGAATCCATTGTTATGTAAATCGGAAGAGCTGACGGAGCGGTTTATCCGGGGCGACGAGTCCAGAACCACGGAGGGCAGTGGTCTTGGCCTTTCCATAGCCCAGAATTTGACCATAGCCCAGAGAGGAAGCTTTTGGATTGAGCTGGACGGGGATCTGTTTAAGGTCCATCTGACATTCCCGATTGCAACGCAGCAGTAAATGTCTCAGCCAGTACGGATAACCTGAAAGGAGAAAATAAAACTGCCGTTCCTGTATATAACAACAGGGCGGCAGTTTTCCTATGCAAAAGTACTCAGATATCCAACCCGCTCACCTCGCGGTTATTATATCTTGCGAGAATCTGGTGGATCTTGTCCGTAGGGGTATAGATATTAGCCATGGAGGCGTCGTGGTTCATAAAATCGATGATGGATGCGATGAACTTACTCATATCCGCCTCTATGTAGTAGGGCTTTTCCTTAAGCTCCGGCGGCTGGTAGCAGAGGTTTGTGGTAACAATCCGGTCGAAGTAGCAGTTTTCGTAGGCGGCGTCAAAGGCGGAGAGCCCGTCCGTGAACAGTCCGAAAGTACAGCAGATGAAGACCCGCTTGGCGTTCATTTTCTTTAACTGTCTGGCGGTGTCGATCATACTGCCGCCAGAGGAAATCATGTCGTCGATGATGATGACATCCTTGCCGTCAATATTATCCCCCAGAAATTCATGCGCTACAATGGGATTTTTTCCGTTTATAATCGTGGAGTAATCCCTGCGTTTGTAAAACATGCCTGTGTCTACGCCGAGAACGTTGGCCAGATATACGGCCCGGTCCAGCGCGCCCTCGTCGGGGCTGATGACAATGGTGTGGTACTTGTCTATAATCAGATTTTTCTCCATGCGGAGAAGCGCCCGGATAAACTGGTAGGGGGGCATGAAATTATCGAAACCTTTGATGGGTACGGAATTCTGTACCCGGGGATCATGGGCGTCAAAGGTAATGAAATTAGATACGCCCATATCCATCAGCTCTTTGATGGCATAAGCGCAGTCGAGGGATTCCCTGCCGTTTCTTTTGTGCTGACGTCCCTCGTAGAGAAAGGGCATGATCACGCTGATGCGGTGCGCTTTGCCGTTTATAGCGGCAATGATCCGCTTTAAGTCCTGATAGTGGTCGTCGGGAGACATATGGTTCATGAAACCGTTCATGTTGTATGTGATGCTGTGGTTACAGACATCCGTCAGAAGGAAGACATCCTTGCCTCTTACGGAGTCATATAATACGGCCTTGCCTTCTCCCGTTCCGAAGCGGGGGCAGTCCACCTCCATCAGATAATTTTTTTCCATATAACCGTGGAAGGCCGGATCGTTTTTGACATCATTCTGCAGATCGCGGCGGTATTCCACCAGATGACCGTTTACTTTTTCTGCCAGAGGAAGAGCCGCCTTCGGAGCGAGAAGCTTCATGGCAGCCACCGGCATGGAATGTTCAAGTTGTTCTGTATTAGGCATTTTTACTCCACCAAAACGTGTTCCTGGACACAGCTTTCTATTTCTTGTGCAGATGTTTCCTGATAAATTTTTTATAACATTATGGCGGGGACATGTCAAGAAGATTCGGCTTCCGTTCTCCAAATTTAAAGCGGGTTTGGCTTTACAAGCGGGCCAAGATGATGTAAAATCAAGCGGTATATGACTTGTTGGCATGATGGGAAAAGGCTGGTGCGGGTTAACTGCCGACACCCCGTTTTCCGTTACAAAATGGAGAGTATGACATGAGTAAGAAAAGAACCAAGCCGATTGTTGCGGTGGTGGGAAGGCCAAATGTTGGAAAGTCCACCCTGTTTAACGCGCTGGCGGGTGAAAATATAGCGATTGTGAAAGATACGCCGGGCATTACCAGAGACAGGATTTATGCGGATGTATCCTGGCTTGACCGTAATTTTACGCTGATTGATACGGGCGGTATCGAGCCGGAGAGCAAGGATATTATCCTGTCCCAGATGCGGGAGCAGGCGCAGATTGCCATAGATACGGCGGATGTGATTATCTTTCTGGTAGACGTGAAGCAGGGGCTGCAGGATGCGGATTCCAAGGTGGCCGATATGCTCAGACGCTCCCGCAAGCCGGTGATTCTGGCGGTCAATAAGGTGGATGATTTTAGGAAATATATGGCGGACGTCTATGAGTTTTATAATCTGGGGATCGGGGAACCTTACCCTATATCCTCCACCAACCGTCTTGGATTCGGGGAGCTTTTGGATGAGGTGATCGCCCATTTCGGGCAGGAGGCCGGGGACGAGGAGGAGGACGACCGCATTAAGGTGGCCATTATCGGGAAACCGAATGTGGGGAAATCCTCTATCATCAACCGCCTGATCGGAGAAAACCGTCTGATCGTCTCGGATATCGCCGGAACCACAAGAGACGCGATAGACACTGAGATTACCCATAACGGGAAAGAATATGTTTTTATTGATACGGCGGGACTTCGCAGAAAAAATAAAATCAAGGAAGAGCTGGAACGCTATATGATTATCCGTACGGTATCGGCAGTGGAGCGGGCGGATATTGCCGTGCTCATCATAGATGCCATGGAAGGGGTGACGGAGCAGGACGCCAAGATCGCCGGGATTGCCCATGACAGGGGCAAAGCCGTGATCATTGCCGTCAATAAATGGGACGCCATAGAGAAGGACAACCAGACGGTAAAGGAACACACAGAGAAAATAAGACAGGTGTTATCTTTTATGTCCTACGCGGAGATCATGTTTATCTCGGCTGTGAGCGGACAGCGCCTGATGAAGCTTTATGACGTGATAGACGCGGTGAATGAAAATCATTCCATGCGCGTGGCGACAGGCGTGCTGAACGAGATCGTGACGGAGGCTGTGGCGCTGCAGCAGCCTCCGGCGGACAAGGGTAAGCGTCTGCGCATCTACTATACGACGCAGGTTGCGGTGAAGCCGCCTACCTTTGTCATTTTCGTAAACGACAAGGAGCTGATGCACTTTTCCTATCTGCGGTATCTGGAAAACCAGATTCGGGATACCTTCGGCTTCGTGGGAACGCCCCTGAAGTTTTTTGTCAGGGAGAGAAAGGATAACAGATAAAAGTGGAACGGATCTTTTGCTTGTTGATCGGCTATGTGTTTGGACTTTTTCAGACGGCTTATATTTATGGGAGACTGCACGGCATTGACATCAGAAATTACGGGAGCGGCAATGCGGGTACGACGAATACGCTCCGGGTATTCGGGACGAAGGCAGGTCTTTTGGTGCTTCTGGGAGACATTATGAAATGTATTCTGGCAGTAGTGATTACGGGTGTTATATTTGGAAGCAGCCACCCGGACATGGTTTATCTGCTGAAAATGTATACGGCGGCTGGGGCGATTATCGGGCATAACTTTCCCTTTTATCTCAAATTCAAAGGCGGAAAGGGCATTGCGGCTACGGCTGGTCTGATCCTGTCCTTTCATCCCTATCTGATTCCCATGGGAATCGTGCTGTTTTTCGGCGCGTTTTTTATCACCCACTATGTATCGCTTGGATCCCTTCTGGTGTACGCGGGATTTTTGATTGAGCTGGTGGTTCTGGGACAGATGGGAATATTCGGTATGACGCAGGCGCTGTTGATAGAGATGTATGTCATAGCAGGGCTTTTGACAGTTATGGCATACTGGAAACACAGGGAAAATATCAAACGGCTCTTAAGCGGTACAGAGCGCAAGACTTATCTGACGCACAAGAGTACAGGGGCGGAGGAGAACGCGGAACATAAAGCGTAAGGGGAAAGATTGACACGCTTGGAAAGAAAAGGGATCACAGGCAGAGGGAAAACAAGGAGGGTATCACATGGCAGATATCAGTATCATAGGTGCGGGAAGCTGGGGGACGGCGTTAGCGGTTCTCCTCCACAAAAACGGACATAGTGTGACGGTCTGGTCGATTATGGAGCCGGAGATTGCGATGCTGCAAAAAGAGCGTGAGCATAAGGATAAGCTGCCGGGCGTCAGACTGCCGGAAGACATGATATTTACCACAGACCTTGCGGCCGCCGTTCAGGATAAGGACGTGCTTGTGCTGGCGGTGCCCTCGCCTTTTACCAGAGGCACTTCCCACTCTATGCAGCCTTATGTGAGGGAGGGGCAGATCATCGTCAACGTGGCGAAGGGGATAGAAGAAAAGACCCTTTTGACGCTGTCCCAGATCATAGAGGAGGAGATCCCGCAGGCGCAGGTTGCGGTACTTTCGGGTCCTTCCCACGCGGAGGAGGTTGGCAGAGGCATCCCCACAACGATTGTGGTGGGAGCGCAGAAGAAGGCCACTGCAGAATATCTCCAGAATATCTTTATGAACGAAGTGTTCCGCGTTTATATCACGCCGGATGTGCTTGGCGTGGAGCTTGGCGCGGCGCTTAAGAATGTGGTGGCGCTGGCGGCGGGCATCGCGGACGGTCTCGGTTACGGGGATAACACGAAGGCGGCGTTAATCACCAGAGGCATCGCGGAGATCGCAAGGCTTGGGCTTGCCATGGGAGGCAGGATTGAGACCTTCAGCGGTCTTACCGGCATAGGCGACCTGATCGTGACCTGCGCCTCCATGCATTCCAGAAACCGTCGTGCCGGTATTCTGATCGGAAAAGGCTATACCATGGAGCAGGCCATGGATGAGGTGAAGATGGTGGTGGAGGGCGTTTACTCTGCCAAGGCGGCCATGGGGCTTGCGGAGAAATACGGGGTGCAGCTTCCCATCATTGAGCAGGTGAATGCGGTATTGTTTGACGGGATGCCCGTGGACGAGGCGGTGAAAAACCTGATGCTGCGGGATAAGAAGATCGAGAATCCGTTGATTCCCTGGGAGGATAAGTGAGTTACGGACAGAAGGCTTTCATGCAGCCTGTAAACGGCGGTTGACGCGGCCTAATCCGGCCAGTTGGCCGGATTGGTGTCGTCGGGGATGTGTCCCGCCAGAATTTCTTCATAGTGCTTCAACTTAAAATCCATATAGTCAGCGGTGGCTTTTGCCTCCGCTGCTTTTTTGTGTGCGGCTTCCCGCTGTCTGGCGATAATCTGGTATCTGGCGAGAAGGTTCTCCTCGGATTCTTCGAGCTGGCACAGGTCAAAGTATTTTTTGATATCCTTCACGGGCATGCCGCAGTTTCTCAGATAGGTGATTCCCCGCATCCAGTTGGCGGCGGCTTCGTCAAAAATACGGCGGTTTCCCTCATCCCTTTTGCAGGGGAGCAGGTTGATATCCGTGTAGTAGCGTATGGTATGCTCCGTGGTGTGGAACATTTGTGCAAATTCTTTGACGGTATAGGTCATGTGAACATCTCCTTCCGGTATCAGCCAATCCACCCCTGCACGATCAGGAGAAGAAGCAGGACCGGCAGGATATAAGTCACATAGATGCGGATGCCTTTCGGCATTTTAATCCCTTCGCCGGTGTTGGTTTCTTTCAGGTATTTCTCAAAACCCCAGCCAAACCGGCTCACGCAGAACAGCAGATAGATGAGTGCGCCCACCGGCAGGAGCACATTGCTGACCAGAAAGTCCTCCAGATCCAGGATTGTGCTTCCCTCGCCTAATGGCTGGAATGCTGACCAGATATTATATCCGAACACACAGGGCAGCGAGAGAACAGTGAGCGCAATCAGATTGACCAGACAGGATTTTTTCCGGCTCCAGCCAAACAGATCCATTCCACAGGATATAATGTTTTCAAATACGGCAAGGATTGTGGAGAATGCCGCAAATGTCATAAAGACAAAGAAAAGCGTTCCCCATACCCGGCCGCCTGCCATATGGTTAAAAATATTCGGCAGCGTAATAAAGATCAGGCTGGGACCCATATCCGGGCTGATATCAAAGGAGAAGCAGGTCGGAAAAATGATGAGTCCCGATACAAGCGCCACAAAGGTATCCAGAATGGCGATATTGACCGATTCGCCAAACAGCGTCCGGCTCTTATCAATATAACTCCCAAATATGGCCATGGAGCCGATTCCCAGACTGAGGGTGAAAAATGCCTGATTCATAGCGGCGGTGACCGTTTCCACAATGCCCACATCCTGCATTCTCTGCACATCGGGCAGAAGATAAAATTTCAGTCCTTCCGTGCCGCCCGGCAGCGTGATGCCGCGCACAGCCAGTATCACAATAATCAAAAGGAGAAGCGTCATCATAATCTTGGTGATTTTCTCGACGCCCTTCTGCAGGCCGAGGGAGCAGACCAGAATGCCGGATGCCACGATGATGACCATTACCGTAGTCAGTACCAGGGGACTTTCCAGCATGCCCTGAAACATGTCCGCCACCTGGTCAGTGTCTTTTCCGACAAACTTACCGAAAAGCATCTGATAGAAATAGTACAGCATCCAGCCGGCCACGGTGGTGTAGAACATCATCAGAAGGTAGTTGCCGGCCATGCCAAGATACCCGTGCAGATGCCATTTCTGCCCGGGCCTTTCCAGTTCCGTGAAGCTTTTGATTACACTTTTTCTGCTGGCGCGCCCTACGGCAAACTCCATCGTCATGACAGGCACGCCCATAGCGATCAGAAAGAACAGATAGAACAGCACAAACATGCCGCCGCCGTACATGCCGGCAATATACGGAAACCTCCACACATTGCCGATACCGATCGCACATCCCGCCGATAACAGGATAAAGCCCATCCGTGAGCCAAATTTTTCTCTTTCCACGTTTCAGTCCTCCTCATATGCCTTTTTCTGTCCAAATTGGGAAAAAGGGTATTGACTTCGAGTTACACGAAGCAAGTATACTCATCATAATACAGGAAAAGCATTTTGGCAACATAGGAAGAGGAGAGAGAAAAATATGGGATATCTTGGTGAGGAAATCAAAAAGCTGGGATTCGGCCTGATGCGCCTGCCGCAAAAGGATGGTGTGATCGATGTGGAGCAGGTGAAGGATATGGTGGATCTTTTTATGGAGGCAGGCTTTACCTACTTTGACACGGCGTGGGCTTATGCGGGGAGTGAGGATGCGATCAGACAGGCGCTGGTGGAGCGCTATCCGAGAGAGCGCTATCAGCTTGCCACCAAAAATGCGGCGTGGATCAACTGCAAAACCAAAGAGGAGGCTTATGCCCAGTTTGACACATCATTAAAGCAGACGGGAGCGGGATATTTTGATTTCTATCTGCTGCACAATCTGGGAGAAAGCAGATCGCACTATTTTGATGACTTTGACATGTGGAACTGGGTGCTGGAAAAGAAGAAGGCGGGACTGATAAAGCATGTGGGCTTTTCCTTTCA
Source organism: uncultured Lachnospiraceae bacterium (assembly GCA_947176065.1). Taxonomy (GTDB): domain Bacteria; phylum Bacillota; class Clostridia; order Lachnospirales; family Lachnospiraceae; genus UBA3282. Next base: position 17,084 of record CAMWPB010000027.1, read on the forward strand.
CTCCACGCCGGAGGAGTTGGAAGCGATCCTGCAGGCGCACCCGGAGATGGAATTCGTACAGCTGCAGATCAACTATGCGGACTGGGACAATCCGGCAGTGCAGTCGGGACGCTGCTATGAAGTGGCGAGAAAGTATGGGAAACCTGTCGTGATCATGGAACCCGTCAAGGGCGGGATGCTTGCGACTCCGCCGCCGTCCGTGGAGAAAATAATGAAGGAGGCGGAGCCGGACAGTTCCACAGCCTCCTGGGCAGTACGCTTTGCGGCTGGTTTAGAGGGCGTGATCACGGTTCTTTCCGGGATGAGTACAGTGGAGCAGATGAAGGATAATCTGTCTTACATGAAATCCTTCACGGGGCTTTCCGAAAGTCAGAGGGAGACGCTGAAAAAGGCGCAGGAGGAGCTGAAAAAGATTCCGCTCATCCCATGTACTTCCTGCAACTACTGCGCGAAGGTCTGCCCGATGAATATCGGTATTTCCGGTTCTTTCACGGCCATGAACTACCTGACGCTTTACAGCGATATCGGTAGGGCAAAACAGCAGGAGGGATGGCTTGTGGGCGGCCATGGACAGAAATCCGCCGGCGATTGTGTAAAATGCGGGAAATGCGAGGAGGCATGTCCCCAGCATATTCAGATCAGGGATACGCTGGAAAAGGTGAAGGACGTACTTCTGGCATAGGAAAATCTTGTACAGAGATGGAAAAAACAGCGGTTGGTCTGCGATACCACCGCTGTTTTTGCGTGATGCATATTTTTATTATAAACAGTTGGTTTTTTGGCTGACAGGAATCCGGGCCGTATGCAGGCTCAGATCAGCCCGCAGATTTCCGTAGTCGTTTTTAGCTTGTTCATAGAATAGATATGAATGCCGTCCACCCCGTGCTTTTTCAGATCAAGGATCTGGCGCACCGCGTAATCAATTCCGGCCTTGCGCATGTCTTCCTTGTTTTCCCCGTAGGTGGCAATCAGATCCGCCAGCTCTTTGGGGACGGAGGAGCCGGAGAGGGAGACGGTGGTGCCGAGCTGCTTCGCCGTGGTGATGGGCATGATGCCGGCATGGACGGGAACCGTGATTCCTCTGGCCCGCACCAGCTCCATAAAGCGATAAAAACAGGTGTTATCGAAAAACATCTGGGTCACCAGCGAAGTGACGCCCGAGTCCACTTTTTCTTTTAAATGCGTTAAGTCTTCCTCCAGACTGGGAGCTTCAAAATGCTTCTCGGGATAGCAGGCGCCGGAAATCTGCAGGGCAGTATGCTCTTTTAAGTGTCGTACCAGATCTGTCGCATAGAAAAATTCGCGGCTGTTAAACTGCTCGTCCGTCATATGCTGGGGTCTGTCCCCGCGCAGCGCCAGCACGTGATGCACGCCTGCGGCCTCCAAAGCCGCGCAGTTTTTCTCAAGATCCGCCCGGGTGAAACCCACGCAGGTGATATGTGCGATGGCGTCTATGGCCAGCTCTTTCTGGATGAAGGAGGCGATTTCTATCGTTTTTCCCGCGCGGGAGCCTCCGGCGCCGTAGGTGCAGCTTATAAAATCGGGATGCAGCTTTGCGGCTTCCCTCAGAAAATCAAATATGTTTTCAAATTCTTCTTCTTTTTTCGGTGGAAATACCTCGAAGGAGAGGCTTGTATTTTTTGTCATGGCAGGGGTTCCTTTCTGCTTGCTTTTTTCTTCGGTTTACCTGATTCAGGTACGCTTATGAAGAAACAATTCCTTGCTTTTACATCTGAAATATCGTAACATAAATTTATAATGTATGCAATCACCTAAATCCGTGAGACGAAATGGAGACAAGATTGAAAAATTACACTGACATGGAGGTAAATATGGCAAATAGGAAATTTGAAAGCACAGCCGAATATGTGGCATCCGAGCAGCTTCTGGCCAGCGTGAATGTGGCGATCGCCCTGCAGAAGCCGCTTCTGGTAAAGGGGGAGCCGGGTACGGGTAAAACCATGCTGGCGCAGGCTGTTGCGGAGTCCCTTGGCAAGAAGCTGATTATCTGGAACATCAAGTCCACCACGAAGGCGCAGGACGGCCTCTATATGTACGATACGATCCAGCGTCTCTATGACGGACAGTTTGGCGAGGAGGGCGTGGACGATATCGCCCATTATATCAAGCTGGGCAAGCTGGGAGAGGCTTTTGAGTCCGACGAGCAGGTGATTCTTCTGATCGACGAGATCGACAAGGCGGATCTGGAGTTTCCAAACGACCTGCTCTGGGAGCTTGACCAGATGGAGTTTTATATTCATGAGACGAAACGGACCGTAAAGGCGAAGCACAAGCCCATCGTGATCATTACCTCCAACGCGGAGAAAGAGCTTCCGGATGCGTTCCTGCGCAGATGCATCTTCCACTATATTGATTTCCCGGATCAGGCGCTGATGGAGGAGATCGTGAGAACCCATTATCCCGATGTGGAGGATAAGCTGTTACAGGATGCCATGGAGGCATTCTATTGGATCCGTTCCATGAAGGACATCCGTAAAAAACCGAGCACCTCTGAGCTGATCGACTGGATCAACGCCCTGCAGATCGGCGGGATTCCCACGGACAGGCTGCGGCAGGAGCTGCCGTTTATCGGGGTGGTAGTGAAGAAGGATGAGGATCTGGAAACGGTAAAGAGTAAGAAAGATTTTTGATAACATGTGATATTGAATGAAATTTCAATGAGGGAACCCTATGTTCAGTAAATTTTTCTATACGTTAAAGGATAAGGGGCTGGAGGTGTCCTTGAGCGAGTGGCTGACCTTGCAGGACGCTCTGCAGCAGGGACTCTGTCATAGCAGCCTGACGGAATTTTATTATCTGGCGCGGATGATTCTAGTGAAGTCGGAGACGGAGTTCGATAAGTTTGACATGGCCTTTGACGAGGTGTTTAAGGGGATCATGTCGGAGAACGAGGTTGGGAAAAACCTGCTGCGCTGGCTGGATAAGCCGGAGATGCAGGACGTCTTCGAGGAGATGCGCCACGAGATGAATCAGGAAGTGATCACGCTGGATAAGGACGACATCGAGAATAAGTTCAAGGACAGACTGCGGGATCAGAATGAGGAGCATAACGGCGGCAGTTACTGGATCGGCACCATGGGAAAAACGTCCTTCGGCAATATGGGCGGCAATATGGGCGGTATCCGGGTGGGCGGCACCACGGGCTACCAGTCCGCGTTTCAGGTGGTGGGGGCCAGAAAGTACCGGGATTTCCGAAATGACAAGGTGCTGGACAACAGGCAGTTCCAGATGGCCCTTCGCAAGCTCAGACAGTTTTCCACGAAGCTGGATATCCCGGAGACGGAGCTTGACATAAACGGTACCGTGGACGCCACCTGCAACAACGGCGGCTGTCTGCAGATCGTGATGGAAAAGCCCCGGAAAAATTCGGTGAAGCTTTTGCTTCTGATGGATTCTGGCGGCACCATGATTCCGTACACCACGCTCCTTAGCGAGCTGTTCCAGTCTGTGCATAAGTCTAACCATTATAAAGATGTAAAGACTTACTTTTTCCATAACTGCATTTATTCCAACCTCTACAAGACGCCGGAGTGTGAGAACGGCGAGTGGATTGAGACGGAGTGGATGTTCCGCAATCTGGACAGCGATTATAAAGTGATTATCGTGGGAGACGCGGCCATGGCGCCGGAGGAGCTCTATTCCACCACCGGTAATTACAGAGGACCAAACGGCGGGCTTTCCGGGATGGACTGGCTGCTTCTGATGAAACAGCATTATAAAAAGATTGTGTGGCTCAATCCCAAGATGGCGCCCGGACACGCGCCCTGGCGGGAGGCGGAGACGGCGATTAAGGGCATTTTCCCGATGTATAAGCTGACCGTTGACGGCTTAAATCAGGCGATGATGAAACTGATGGTGAACCGGTGAGAAGAGTCTATGATTAAGGAGTAAGAGGAAAGAACAGCCGCGGGGAAACTCAAGGCTGTTTCTTTTTATACAGTTGACTTTAACGAGTAAAAGTGCTAAAGTGGTGAATGTAATTCTGTATTCATGTATAAAATAAATGCAACGGAAGGCTGTACACGGTCGCAGAAAGGGGATCGGTTATGTCAAAACTGGAAGAGATTCGGGAAGAGTTTAAAAAAGATCGTTTCGCCACAGATGCGGTGGGAATTGTGATCGATTCCGCCGAGCCGGGGAAGGCGGTCTGTTCTCTGACTTTAGAACCGCGTCATATGAATGCAAATAATGTGCCGATGGGCGGCGCGGTTTTTACGCTGGCTGATTTTACCTGTGCGGTGGCGGAAAACGGGTATGGGGAGAGAAGCACTGTCAGCCAGAATGCGTCTATTACCTTTTTGGCGCCTGCCAGGGGGAAGCGTCTGATTGCGGAGGCATCCTGCTTAAGAAGCGGCCGCACAACCGCGCTCCTGACAGTGGATATCCGGGATGAGCTTGGCACTTATGTGGCTCACGCCACAGTGAACGCCTATGTGATTGGACAGTAAGCGGCCCAACTGCACGGGCGTTGACAGGGTTGATCGTTCTGCCCGAAAAATAAGCAATAAATGGTATGAAAAGAGATATACAGAAGGAGGAAATGGAATGGTAATTACAGAGTTTCTGGAGCGCAATGCCCGGCTCTATGGCTCAGATACGGCGCTTGTGGAGCTGAATCCCTCACATGAGAGGGACAGCGCGGTGACATGGCGGGAGGCCAGCCTGATTGAGAGCGCGGGAGACGGCGCGCCCTATCGGAGAGAATTAAGCTGGGCCGACTTTGACAGACGTGCGAACCGCTTTGCGAATCTGCTCCTCAGCAGGGGGCTTGCGCGGGAGACGAAGGTGGGTATTCTGATGATGAACTGTCTGGAGTGGCTGCCCGTTTATTTTGGCATTCTGAAGGCAGGCGGTGTGGCTGTGCCTTTGAATTTCCGCTATTCTGCGGAGGAGATCAAGTATTGTCTGGAACTTGCGGACGTGGAAGTGTTAATTTTCGGGCCGGAGTTTATTGAGCGTATGGACAGCATAGCGGATGAGCTGCCGGGTGTCGGGATGATGTTTTTCCCGGGACCGGGCGGGCCGGACTACACGGAGGACTGTTTGAAGCTGATGGGTTTCTGCTCCTCCAGCGCGCCGCCCATTGCCCTGTGTGAGGAAGATTATGCGGCGATTTACTTTTCGTCCGGCACAACAGGATTTCCGAAAGCAATCCTGCATAACCACCGCGCGCTCCGCTCCTCCTGCGAGACGGAGCAGAACCATCACGGACAGACCAAAGACGATGTGTTCCTATGCATTCCGCCGCTTTATCATACGGGGGCGAAAATGCACTGGTTCGGTTCCCTGCTTACGGCAGGCAAGGCGGTGCTTCTTCGCGGCGTAAAGCCGGAGTGGATTCTCCGGGCGGTGACGGAGGAGCGGTGTACCATCGTGTGGCTTCTGGTGCCCTGGGCGCAGGATCTGCTGGATGCCATTGACTCCGGGCAGGTGGATATGGAACATTTCTTGCTGGAACAGTGGCGGCTGATGCATATCGGGGCGCAGCCCGTTCCGCCCAGTCTGATCCAGCGGTGGAAAAAGCATTTTCCACATCACCAGTACGATACCAATTACGGTCTGAGCGAATCCATAGGCCCCGGGTGTGTGCATCTGGGTGTGGAGAACATACATAAGGTGGGGGCCATCGGGAAACCGGGGTATCACTGGGAGGCAAAGATTGTGGACGAGCAGGGGAAGGAAGTTCCCGGAGGCAATGTGGGAGAGCTGATTGTCCACGGTCCCGGCGTGATGCTCTGCTATTACAAGAATCCCGAGGCGACGGAGGAAATTTTAAAGGACGGCTGGCTGTATACAGGAGATATGGCGCGTATGGATGAGGACGGCTTTATCTATCTGGTGGACCGTAAGAAAGACGTCATTATTTCCGGCGGAGAAAATCTCTATCCTGTGCAGATCGAGGATTTCCTGCGCAGAAACGATAAGATCAAGGATGTGGCGGTGATCGGTCTGCCTGATGCCAGACTGGGAGAGATTGCGGCGGCCATCATTGAGATTAAGGAGGGCGCAGCCTGTACGGAGGAGGAAATCGAGGCGTTCTGCAGGGAACTGCCCCGCTACAAACGGCCAAGAAAGGTTATTTTTGATAAGGTGCCCAGAAATCCTACGGGTAAGATCGAGAAACCCGTGCTCAGGGAGAAGTACTGCCACGGCAGTCTGGTGGAGGCGCAGATCAGAAACTAGGCGTCGGCAAAGGCGGATGGACACTGAAGTACGGCAGCGGATGCGGTTTCATTTTCTGTCGAATCAAGGATAAAGGAGAACACGGAGATGGATTTGTTTATTAAATTAGTCATGCTTGTTATTTTCTTCGGGGTGATGATCGGTATCGGGCTTTACTGCCGTAAGCACGCCACGGATGTGAACGGGTTTGTGCTGGGCGGCAGGAGCGTAGGCCCCTGGCTTACGGCTTTCGCCTATGGAACCAGCTATTTTTCGGCGGTGGTTTTCGTGGGATATGCAGGCCAGTTTGGATGGAAGTACGGCATAGCGGCCACCTGGGCGGGGCTTGGAAACGCGTTTTTAGGATCGCTGCTCGCATGGGCGGTGCTGGGACGCCGTACCCGCATTATGACACAGCATCTGGACAGCGCTACCATGCCTGAATTTTTTGGTGAGCGGTTTGAGAGCAAGCCTTTAAAACTGGCGGCTTCGGCCATCATTTTTATCTTTCTGATTCCCTATACGGCCAGCCTTTACAATGGGTTAAGCCGGCTTTTCGGTATGGCCTTTGACATTGATTACAGCGTGTGTGTGGTGGTGATGGCGGTGCTTACGGGCATTTATGTTATCGCAGGCGGGTATATGGCCACTGCCATCAATGATTTTATTCAGGGTATCATTATGATTTTTGGAATTGTGGCTGTTATTTTTGCAGTGCTTCACAGTCAGGGCGGTTTCCTCGCCGCGCTTGACAAGCTGGCGGCGGTAAGCGACGAGACGGTTTCCGCCGCGCCCGGCGTGTTTAATTCCTTTTTCGGGCCGGACCCGGCGGGACTATTAGGCGTGGTGATCCTCACCAGTCTCGGCACCTGGGGACTGCCCCAGATGGTGCAGAAGTTCTATGCCATCAAGAGCGAGAGCGCGATCAACAAGGGAATGGTGATCTCTACTGTTTTTGCGACCATTGTTTCCGGCGGCTGCTATTTCCTTGGCGGCTTTGGACGTCTGTTTGGCGACAGGATTGACATAGCTGCGAACGGATATGACTCTGTGGTGCCCACCATGCTTTCCGGGCTTCCGACGATTTTGATCGCCGTGGTCGTTATTCTGGTACTGTCTGCCTCCATGTCCACACTGTCATCCCTTGTTTTGGCATCCAGCTCTACCTTGACGCTGGACTTTATTAAAGGTAATATTATAAAAGAGATGGATGAGAAAAAACAGGTCAGATGGATGCGGGGCCTTCTGGTGGTGTTTATCGTGATTTCCGTGGTGCTTGCACTGATCCAGTACCGCTCCAACGTTACTTTTATCGCACAGCTCATGGGTGTGAGCTGGGGCGCGCTTGCCGGTGCCTTTCTGGCGCCTTTCCTCTATGGCTTATATTGGAAACGGACGACCAAAGCGGCATGCTGGGTGAGCTTTTTGTTCTCCACGATCGTGATGCTGGCGAATATTTTCTTCCGCCCGTCGTTCCCTGCTTATTTACAGTCCCCGATCAATGCCGGCGCATTCTGTATGTTGGCCGGGCTTGTGATCGTGCCTGTGGTGAGCGCGGTGACGAAGGCGCCCGGGGAGAAAAAACTGACGGAGATATTCTCATGCTACGATCAGAAAGTAACCGTTTCTGTGAAGGATTCCATCGGAGAGTGAGAATGTAAAATGCGGCATTCTCCGCAACAGAAGAAGAAGGGTGGTTAATTTGATGAAGATGTTGATGCTTGGCAACGAGGCGGTTGCCAGAGGCTTGTATGAGGCGGGATGCAGCTTTGTGTCCAGCTATCCGGGAACGCCCAGCACGGAAATTACCGAGTGCGTGGCAAAATACGATGAGGTTTACGCGGAGTGGGCGCCCAACGAGAAAGTAGCGCTCGAGGCGGCGTTCGGCGCTTCCGTGCGCGGTGTGCGGAGTTTCTGCGCTATGAAGCATGTGGGCTTAAACGTGGCGGCGGACCCCCTGTTTACGATTTCTTACACCGGCGTGAATGCGGGATTGATTATCGGCGTGGCTGATGACGCAGGTATGCACAGCTCCCAGAATGAGCAGGATTCCCGCCATTATGCGCAGGCGGCGAAGATTCCCATGCTGGAGCCTTCCGATTCCGCGGAGGCGATTGCATTTACGAAGCTTGCCTATGAGCTTTCCGAGAAGTTTGACACGGCGGTTCTTATGAAAATGTGCACCCGCGTCAGCCATTCCCAGAGTGTGGTGGAGACGGGCGAGCGGGTTGTGCCAAAGCAGAAGCAGTATGAGAAGAACCCCGCGAAATATATTATGATGCCGGCCAATGCAAAGCGGCGCCACCCGGCGGTGGAGGAGCGCACGAGGGCGTTGACCGCCTGGGCGGAGAATGCGGAAATCAACCGGATTGAGCCGGGGCAGGATAAGTCTGTAGGCATTATTACCTCTTCCACCTGTTACCAGTATGTGAAAGAGGCTTTCGGAGATACCTATTCGGTCCTGAAGCTTGGCATGATCTGGCCCATGCCGGAGCAGAAGATAAAGGACTTTGCCGCCACGGTAGAGAAGCTGGTGGCAGTGGAGGAGCTGGACGGCTTTATCGAGACGCACTGCAGGAATCTGGGGCTTTCCGTATCGGGAAAAGAGCTGTTTAGCGAGATTGGAGAGTTGAGCCAGAATCTGGTTCTGGAGAAACTTGGAGGAGCGGTACAGGCAGGGAAAGCTCTTTCTGAGGAAATCCCGGCAAGACCGCCCGTGATGTGTGCGGGATGCCCTCACAGAAGTCTTTTCTATGTACTGAAAAAGTTAAACCTGACCGTACTTGGGGATATCGGGTGTTATACGCTGGGGGCGGTTGCGCCTTTAAGCGCGATTGACACCACCATCTGTATGGGTGCGTCCGTTTCGGGTATTCATGGCTTTGTGAAGGCGGGCGACGAGGCATGCGCGGGAAAAACGGTGGCGGTGATCGGCGATTCCACCTTTATCCATTCCGGCGTTACGGGTCTGATCAATATTGCCTATAACGAATCCAATTCCACCGTGATCATATTGGATAATTCTATCACGGGCATGACGGGCCACCAGCAGAATCCGACGACCGGCTACAACCTGAAGGGCGACCCCTGCACGAAGATTGATCTGGAGAGCCTGTGCCGCGCCGTCGGCATCAACCGGGTGAAGGTTGTCGATCCCTATGACATGGAAACCTGTCAGAAGGTTATCAAAGAAGAACTTGAGGCGAAGGAGCCGTCGGTCATTATTTCCCGTCGTCCCTGTGCCCTGCTTAAATATGTAAAGCATCCGGGGCCGATCTGTTCCGATCCTGAGAAGTGCAAGGGCTGTAAGGCATGCATGAACATCGGCTGTCCTGCGATCAGCATGGTGGACGGAAAGGCGGTCATCGACGAGACGCTCTGCGTGGGCTGCGGGGTCTGTGAACAGCTCTGTAAATTTGGGGCGCTCGGTGCGGAAGGGGGACGATAACATGGAAACAAAGAATATTATGATTGTGGGAGTGGGCGGACAGGGAACGCTGCTGGCAAGCAAGCTTCTGGGGCGTCTGCTTCTTGGAAAGGGATTTGACGTAAAGGTCAGCGAGGTGCACGGCATGAGCCAGCGGGGCGGCAGCGTGGTCACCTATGTGCGCTGGGGAGACAGGGTATGCTCGCCTGTTATCGACAAGGGACAGGCGGACTGCATCCTCTCTTTTGAGCTGCTGGAAGCGGCCCGTTATACGGAATTTTTAAAGCCGGGTGGCAGGATTATCGTGAACAGCCAGCAGATCAACCCTATGCCGGTGATTGCAGGCGCGGCAGTCTACCCCGGGAATCTTGCGGAGAAGCTGGCATCTCTGGATGCCAGAGTGGATGCCTTTGATGCGCTTTCTCTGGCAGAGGAAGCGGGGAGCAGCAAGGCGGTAAATCTGGTGCTTATGGGGAGACTTGCCAAACACTTTGATTTTACGGACGAGGAGTGGATGGATGCGATTGAGCACAGCGTGCCGCCGAAATTTCTGGAGATGAATAAGAAGGCGTTTGCACTGGGCCAGCGTGAGAAGTGCATCTAAAGCGCAATGCCAGAGGGCATTTCGCCAAGATGCACTAAGTCTCACGCGAGAGAATGCCTGGAGAACAGGCATTCTCTGCATGAGGACATATTATAAAGGAGGAAGGTATGGAACGGTACTATCAGAAAGAAATCGAGACTGCGGACAGAGAGCAGATTTTCACATGGCAGAATGAGCGCCTTGTGAAACAGGTGCGTCATGTGTGGGACAATGTGCCCTACTACCGCAAAAAGATGGAGGAGAAGGGAGTTGCGCCTGAGGATATTCAGGGCGTGGAGGACTTACATAAGCTGCCCTTCCTGACAAAGGACGATCTGCGTGAGGCTTACCCCTATGGTCTTCTGGCAAAGCCTCTTAAGGACTGTGTCCGCATCCAGTCTACATCCGGCACCACAGGCCGCAGGGTAGTGGCGTTCTATACCCAGCATGATATTGATTTGTGGGAAGATTGCTGTGCACGTGCCATCATGGCGGCAGGCGGTACCGACGAGGACGTCTGTCATGTCAGCTATGGTTACGGGCTGTTTACGGGAGGCCCGGGACTCAACGGCGGCAGCCACAGGGTGGGATGTCTGACGCTTCCCATGTCCTCCGGCAATACGGACAGACAGTTACAGTTTATGGTGGATCTGGAGGCGACGATTCTCTGCTGCACGCCTTCCTACGCGGCTTTTCTGGCGGAGAGCATTCATGAGAGAGGGCTGCGGGATCAGATTAAGTTAAAGGCGGGTATCTTCGGCGCGGAAGCATGGAGCGAGGAGATGCGGCAGGATATTCAGGACAAGCTGGGGATCAAGGCTTACGATATCTACGGCCTTACGGAGACCAGCGGTCCCGGCGTGGCCTTCGAGTGCAGTGAGCAGACAGGTATGCACATCAATGAGGATCATTTTATTGCGGAGATTATTGATCCCGATACGGGGGAGGTGCTGCCCGAGGGCAGCAAGGGCGAGCTGGTATTTACGTCCATTACGAAGGAGGCATTCCCGCTGTTGCGTTACCGCACCAGAGACATCTGTGTGCTGACCAGAAAGCAATGTTCCTGCGGCCGTACCCATGTGAAGATGAGTAAGCCCATGGGCAGAAGCGACGATATGCTGATCGTCAAGGGCGTCAATGTATTCCCGTCCCAGATCGAGACGGTGCTTCTGGAGCAGGGGTATCCTGCTAACTATCAGATTATTGTGGATCGTGTCAACAATTCCGATACGATCGAGGTCATGGTAGAGATGACGCCCGAGAACTTCTCTGATAATCTGGGCAGGATCACGGAGATGGAGAAAGGGCTGGTAGCGGCTCTCAAGGCGATGCTGGGCATTTATGCCAAGGTGCGTCTGGTGGCGCCCAAGTCCATCACGAGAAGCGAGGGTAAAGCCGTACGTGTCATCGACAAGCGGAAAATCTAAGAGTTGCTTCGGTGACGGCAGGAGGGAATGACCGAAGGGTCAGAGAGGAGATAAGATTGAAAAATCACACTGATGTGCTGATTTTTCAATCGAGAATTTGTGTTGAAGCGTCACAAATTCCTTTGAGCGCAGAGCAGAATTTGAGATTCTGCTCGCGTTCCTCAGCGTAAAACGCTTCGGAATGGAGGAAAAATATGACAATACCTCAGATATCTGTATTTTTGGAGAATAAGGCAGGGCAGCTTGCGGATATTACAAGGATTCTTTCGGAGAACCAGGTGAATATGCGGGCGCTCAACATTGCGGAGACAGCGGATTACGGCGTGCTGCGGCTGATCGTGGATGACGCGTCGAAGGCTTCCACCATTCTTCTGGAGCAGGGCTTTATCCTGACGATGACGCCGGTTGTGGGCGTGGCTGTTCCCGATACACCTGGCGGTTTAAGCAAGGTGCTGGGCGTGATTTCCGACGCGGGAATGGATGTGGAGTACATGTACTCCGTATTCGGGCAGAAGGACGGGCAGGCATGCATGATTTTCCGTGTGTCGGATACGGACGGACTGGCGGATGTTCTTGACCGGTCCGGGATCGGTACGATTGCGGGGGAGGACTTAGGGCTCCATTAAGAGTGTAAGGCGCGCTGCATGTGCGATGCTCTGAAAAAACAGTTGACAAACGAAATTTTTTCGTTTAAATTATAAGGCAGTATAACAGTAAACACAATACGACAGGCGTTGAAGAGAACAAGTAGTGGATCAGGAAACGGACAGAAAGCAGCCGGCGGATGAGAGGCGCGCGGGAACTTTTCCATGAATACATCTCAGAGCTTCGCGGCAGAATGGCGGTATTTGCGCTTAGTAGGCCGTGACGGAGGAATGCACGTTACAGCAGGAGAGTATAGTTATAGAGAATGGCGCGCGTTATTTTATGACCGTACTCAGTGAGGCAGCCGGTGTGAGCCGTCTGTGAAATTAGGTGGTAACACGAGTTTAACCCTCGTCCTGATAGCAGGACGGGGGTTTTCTGCGCGAGCGGGAAATGCGAAGCATTTCGAGTCTGCTTATTCGCGTGTATGATGAAGGAAGGGAGACAATTACAATGGGAATTTACGAAGAATTACAGGCGAGAGGACTTCTCGCGCAGCTCACAGACGCGGAGGAGATCCGTGATCTGATCAACAACGGAAAGGCGACTTTTTATATCGGTTTCGATCCCACGGCGGACAGCCTGCATGTGGGGCATTTCATGGCATTATGTCTGATGAAGAGATTACAGGAGGCGGGCAACAAGCCCATCGCGCTGATCGGTGGCGGAACGGCTATGATCGGTGATCCTTCCGGACGGACGGACATGCGTTCCATGATGACGAAGGAGACCATCGAGCATAACTGTGAGTGCTTTAAGAAGCAGATGAGCCGTTTTATTGACTTTTCCGAGGGAAAGGCGCTGATGGTGAACAATGCGGACTGGCTGCTTGACTTGAATTATGTAGAGTTTATCAGGGAAGTGGGAGCCTGCTTCTCCGTGAACAATATGCTGCGGGCGGAGTGCTATAAGCAGCGTATGGAGAAAGGTCTAAGTTTTCTGGAGTTCAATTACATGATTATGCAGAGCTATGATTTTCTGGAGCTTTACAAGAGATACGGCTGTAACATGCAGTTTGGCGGGGACGACCAGTGGAGCAATATGCTGGGCGGCACGGATCTGATCCGCAGGAAACTTTCAAAAGATGCCTACGCTATGACCATCACCCTCCTTATGAACTCTGAGGGCAAGAAGATGGGCAAGACCCAGAAGGGCGCGGTTTGGCTTGATCCCAACAAGACGACGCCCTTTGAGTTCTACCAGTACTGGCGCAATGTGGATGACGCAGACGTGCTCAAATGCCTGCGGATGCTTACCTTTCTGCCTCTTTCGCAGATCGAGGAGATGGATCGCTGGGAGGGCAGCCAGTTGAACGAGGCGAAGGAGATTCTGGCCTATGAGCTGACCAATCTGGTGCACGGCGAGGAGGAGGCCGGTAAGGCGAAGGAGGCGTCAAGGGCGCTCTTTGCGGGCGGCGGCAGTTTGGAGAATATGCCGACAGTAACTTTGACGGCAGAAGATTATAAGGATGGAAAGATAGACATTCAGGGCATTTTGGTGGCAGCCGGACTTGCAGCGTCCCGCTCCGAAGCCCGCAGGGCGGTAGAACAGGGCGGCGTGACCGTGAAAGGCGAGAAGGTGACGGATTTAAAGACCTGTTATACGAGAGAGGATATTGCGGCTGAAGAGTTTATCGTAAAGAAGGGGAAGAAGAGCTTTAAGAAAATTTTAGTATAGTTTTACGGATGATCAGGGTTTGAATGTCTTTACGAGTGATTGAGTCAGGAGGAAAAACAGCATGGAAAAGAGAGCAAAGGGAAGAACACTGATGTCCTACGCGCCGGATATTAAGGTGGTGGACTGCACACTGCGGGACGGCGGACTGGTAAACGACTTCTATTTTACGGACGAGTTTGTCAAAGGACTGTACCGCGCGAATATCAAGGCCGGCGTGGATTATATGGAGTTTGGCTACAAGGCATCGAAAGAGATGTTTGACGTGAACAAGTTCGGCAAATGGAAATTCTGTGACGACAAGGATATCCGCGCCGTTGTGGGTGACAACAAGACGGACATGAAGATTGCCGTGATGGCGGATGTTGGGCGGTGCGATTTCAGAAAGGATATCCTGAACAAGAAGGACAGCCCGGTCGATCTGGTGCGGGTCGCGACTTATATCAATACCATACCGGCTGCCGTTGAAATGATCGAGGACTGCACGAAGAAGGGCTATGAGACTACCGTCAATATCATGGCGATCTCCAAAGGCAATGAGACAGATCTGGACGCGGCGCTTGAGCTGCTTGGGCAAAGCAGCGTGGGGACGATTTATCTGGTGGACAGCTATGGTTCCCTGTACCCGGAACAGGCAAGGCGGCTTGCGGACAAGTATCTGGAGGTGGCGGACAAGTACGGGAAAAAAGTCGGCATCCATGCACACAATAACCAGCAGCTCGCTTTTGCCAACACGACGGAGGTTGTTATCATGGGTGTAAGTTATCTGGATGCTACGGTAAACGGTATGGGACGGGGCTGCGGAAACTGCCCCAGCGAACTGCTTCTGGGTTTTTTAAAGAATCCGAAGTATAATGTCAACCCGATTCTTCGTTTTATCGAGAGAGAGATCAACCCGCTTAAGGAATCCGGCGTGACATGGGGATATGATGTGCCTTATCTTCTGACCGGCCTCTTGAACCAGCACCCGAAATCCGCGATCCAGTTTATGAAGGAGAATAGAAAGGATTATTACGAGTTTTATCTGGAGCTTCTGGAGAGCTTTTGATTAAATAACTGGCGATATATTATTCGGGATAAGGGAAAAAACAGGGAAATTCACGAAAATACAGGAGAGATGTGCTGTGAAATCGCATAAGGATAACGATCTGGAGTTTGTGGATCTGGAAGATGAGGAATACGGTCTGCCGGAGGCGGCGGAGGATGACGATGACGGGCTGTTTGACGAGGAGCTTGACGAGAAGACGCTCCGGTTTGTGTACAGAGTGCTGTTTCCTTCCGTCGTCGGAATTGTGGTCGTAATCGTTGTGGTGGCTGCCGTTTTTCTGTTCCGGGGAAGAGCGGAGACGGGGGAGGAAGCAGTCCCTGCAGCCGCAGAGCGCACAGAGGCGCAGGAAGAAGGGCCGGAAGCTGTGTCGGAACAGGAGAATGAGGAAACTTTCCGGCAGACTGAGGAAACTGTAGAGCCTTCGGAGGGAGAAGGCGCGGCATCCGGGGAGAGCGGGAAGCCGGCGCAGGATGAGCAGGACCCGGAGACGGAAACGATGAGTACCGAGCAGGGTACGGAGGTGGATGTGAGTAAGCTTCTCTCCTCCGAAGCGGCGGCGGAGACGGATGAGATCACCTTCGGCATCGACGTGGCCAGATATCAGGGAACGATTGACTGGGCACAGGTGGCGGCATCCGGCGTTGATTTTGCCATGGTGCGGGTGGGATACCGCATGGATGAAAGCCGGGAGATCGTCGCCGACAGCAATGCTCGGTACAATATGCAGGAAGCGCAGAAAAATGGTATTAAGCTGGGCGCCTATTTCTTTTCCACCGCCGTCAGTGAGGAGGAAGCGAAGGCGGAGGCGGACTGGACGGCCGATTATATTTCGCAGTATCAGATCACCTATCCCGTGGCTTTCGACTGCGAAGGGTTTGAGCGGGAAGGAAGCGCGCAGCATGATCTGTCCGTTGCACAGAGGACAGACATAGCCATCGCCTTTCTGAATAGAATTTATGAGAGAGGCTATACGCCCATGTTCTATTCTTCCATGAATGAGATGACAGGCGATGCGAAGTGGGAGACCTCCCGGATTGAGAAAAACTATCGGATCTGGGTTTCCCAGTATCCTTCGACGCCCTATCCCCAGACGGAAAAGTCTTCCTACGGCGGCGTGCACGCCATGTGGCAGTACACCAACCGGGGAACGGTCGCCGGCATCAGCCAGCCTGTGGATGTGAACATTGCTTATTTTGGTTATGAGGGGACGGCCGGTGCACAGAGTGAGGAAGCGCCTGAGGAGGCCAGCGCGGACGTGGAGGCGCTGATGCCGTTTACCCCGGTAGAGGAGGAAGTGACAGCCAAGGACTCCACTAATCTGCGCAATATTCCCAGTCAGGGGGATGACAGTACGGTGGTGTATACCCTGAAAAACGGGGAGACGGTAAAGCGGACAGGTGTGAGCGACAGCGGCTGGTCAAGACTTTCCTATAACGGGCAGACGGTTTATGCGGTGAGCAGTTACCTGACTACAGACCTTGGATATCAGGCGCCGGAGACAGAGATGCAGGAGGGTGAGGGCAGTGGAGACGGATTAAGGACAAAATTTGCGGAGCGCAATGAATCTGTGACGGCCAAGATCGAGGTCAATCTGCGGGCGCTTCCAAGCGTGACCAATCCGGATGCCGTGGTAGTTGCGGTTCTGCACAGTGGAGAATACGCCACAAGAACAGGCATTAATGAAGACTATGGCTGGTCAAGAGTAGAGTACAACGGACAGACCCTCTACTGCATCAGCAGCTACCTGCGCGAAGGCAATGAGTAGTGCGCAGCCAGAAGAATAAGCGAAGCGGGGAGCTTGCTCACCGAGGCGCTTATTCTTCTGGCTGCATAGGGCGAAGCCCGCGACGAGAAAGACGAAGTCTTTCGAGTGCGCACTACGAATAGATATGGGCGGACAGGCGAAGCCCGCGACGAGAAAGAATATAGATATAGGGAGGTCCCATATGGGAACATTAATAGAAAATCAACAGTTTGATGAAGAACGAGCGTTATATCATTTGCAGGAGGCAGACGTAAAGAATTGTATTTTTGCAGGGCCGGCGGACGGGGAATCGGTTTTGAAAGAGGCCAGGGATGTGAATCTGACAGACTGTACCTTTTCTTTGCGGTATCCTCTGTGGCATGTGAAAAAGTTTACTGTGGAACATGCAGCCATGGATGAACTGACGAGGGCGGCAATCTGGTATGCGTCGGACGGGGTGATACGAAATTCCACGCTGGGCGGTATCAAGGCGGTCAGGGAATGTGAACGGATCCGGCTGGAAGACTGCCGTATCGTGTCGCAGGAGTTTGGCTGGAAATCAGAAAAAATTACGCTGGCAGATTCCGAGATTGAGTCGGAGTATCTGTTTTTTGACAGCAGGGACGTAAAGCTGGAGCGGGTGAAAATGAAAGGAAAGTATTCCTTTCAGTATATGAAGAATCTGGAAATTACGGATTGTGTGCTGGATACCAAGGATGCGTTCTGGCACAGTGAAAATGTGACGGTCAGAAATTCCGTGGTAAAAGGAGAGTATCTTGCATGGTTTTCCGACGGACTGACCCTGATCGACTGTAAGATTATCGGAACCCAGCCGTTATGTTACTGCAAAAACCTGAGACTCGTCAACTGTACTATGGAGGATACGGATCTGTCCTTTGAGTATTCGGATGTGGAGGCGGATGTGAAGGGACATGTAATTTCGATCAAAAATCCGAAATCGGGAACGATCACAGTGGACAGCGTGGGTGAAATTATAAGAGAAGCTCCTGTTATGGAATGCTCGGGTGAAATTATAATTCGGGGAAATAACGGGTGATACCACGAAAATAGCAAATGTTACCAAGTGATATTGCGACAGAGAAGACGGAACGAAAGTGGTTAACTTAAGTTGGGACATGTTATCTGTGGCAGAAGAAAAAAATCCAAAACAGCCGCATATATTAAATCTTATTTTAATATATGCGGCTGTTTTCTGCTTGATTTAATTTTTATATATGGTTTTCAGACGATCCATTCTGGCGCCTGCATTTACCAGAAGCGCATCCAAAAGAGTGATGGCGGCCATGGATTCCACTACAACGACGGCTCTTGGAACGATTACGGGATCGTGCCGGCCTTTGATGGAAATACGAACCTCCTCATTCTGTCTGTTTACCGTATCCTGAGGGGAGAAAATGGAGGGGGTAGGCTTTATATGGGCCCGCAGTACGATCTGTGAACCGTCGCTGATGCCTCCGAGAATGCCTCCGGCATGGTTGGCGGCTTTCACGATCTTTCCGTCCTCTATGCGGAAGGGATCGTTGTTGGATGATCCGTTGCGGGTGGAAACCCCGATACCGTCGCCGATTTCCACGGCCTTGACCGCGCCTACGGACATAACGGCTTTTGCCAGATTAGCGTCCAGCTTCTCAAAAACGGGATCTCCAAGCCCTGCCGGCACGCCGTCTATCACGCACTCGATTACCCCGCCTGCAGAATCGTAATTGCTCATGCAGTCCGACAGATATTTTTCGGCGCGGGCAGAAGCGTCCCGATCCGGCATGGAAGTCGGGGTTTCCCTGATGGCGGCCGGATCAAAGGCGGCCGGATCAATGCTTATGGGGCCGATGGATTTCGTGTAGGCCGTAAGACGGATTCCGAACTCGGAGAGGGCCTTTGCGGCAATGGCCCCGGCGGCAACGCGGCCGATGGTTTCCCGCCCGGAGGAACGGCCGCCTCCACGGTAGTCGCGGAAGCCGTATTTCTGATCAAAAGTATAGTCGGCGTGGCCGGGACGGTAGCACGCGGCGATTTCCGTATAGTCCCCGGAGCGCTGTGAAGTGTTCCGAATCAGCAGGGAAATAGGGGTTCCCGTGGTTTTTTCCTCAAAAACGCCGGAGAGGATTTCCACGGCATCCGCTTCCTTGCGGGGGGTGGATATCCTGCTCTGTCCGGGCTTTCGCCTGTCTAAATATGACTGGATATCGTTTACAGTAAGCGGTAATCCGGCGGGACAGCCATCCACGACAACGCCGAGACCGGCGCCGTGGGACTCGCCCCAGGTAGTGATTCGATAGATAATTCCCAGAGTTGAACCTGCCATTGTCTGATCCTTTCTTGAATAGTGTGAAGTTTTCTGAAAACAGCATGCAGGATATCCTGCATAATTAAATTGCACATGAAATATAAAATGTACAATAAAATACAATCGGTGCGGCAGACGTGCCGCTAATATGTGCGGAAAAACGAATAACACATAATAGGTATTGGAAAAAGCACGTTTTTACCCGTATTCAGCATATCATATTCTGTTTAAAAAGCAAGAGCGGAAGTGCGGAAAAAAGGTAGGAGAAAAAACGGTGTGCGGGATACTGCATGCGGGAGGGTGATGAAAAAATCAAATCAAAAGGGGAAAGAAATAAAAAAAAGAGAGAAATTTGACAGATTTACATAAAAAAGGGGTGTACAAATAAATTTTATGTGTTATGATATAAGACGAAATTGCAGACATACGAGATGCGAGGACTGAAATGGAAAAGACATTTCGAAAAAAAACAATAACATACTTTACCGATGTGGCTAAAAAAAATAAATTGTTGAAATATCCCTGTCTGGCAGGGATGTCGGTGACGCTCGCTTTTTATTATGTGGGTATGCATCTTCTGTCTAATGGAAAGCGTTACGCCAGCATGATTTTTGTGGCGGTCTTTTTTATGAGCAGCTGCAGTTTTTCCTTTGCCGTGTTTGCGGAGCGTACCGGGTTTACAGGTGCACAGGAAGCTTACAGCGCGATTGTGGAAACTTCGGATGTATCGCTGGCGGTGGTGGAGCCGGTAAGCCCGGTAGTGAAGGAGATTCTGGAAGAGGGAAATGTTGTCTCTTCGGAGCATGACGAGGATGCCGAGACCTACACGCTGGATGATCTGCTGGAGCAGCATGAGCATGGTCATGATACGGATACATATGAGGACTACTCCGGGACAGAGCATGTGACAGGTACGGGGCTTTCTTTCGATAATACGGACTGGCGTCTTGTACTTATAAATAAACAGCACCCCATTCCCGATGATTATGATTTTAAGCTGGGAACCTTTACATCGGGTATGCGCTGCGACGAGCGTGTAATAGAAGATTTGCTGCTGATGATGCAGGCGGCTAAGAAGGATGGCCTGAATCTGGTGGTCAGATCCCCGTACAGGACATCCGATCATCAGGAAGATAATTTTAACGACAGAATCAAGTCCTATATGAGACAGGGGTTATCTTATATGGACGCTTACAAGGCGACTTCCAGAGTCATTACGGTTCCCGGATGCAGTGAGCATGAGGTGGGACTGGCGCTTGATATTACTTCCGATACCTTTATTCCGCTGTTACAGGGGTTTGCGGATACGGAGGAGGGTAAGTGGCTTGAGGAACACTGCCATGAGTACGGGTTCACGCTGCGTTATCCTTCCGGTAAGGAGTATATCACCGGCATTGAGTATGAGCCGTGGCATTTTCGCTATGTAGGCCGGGAGGCGGCCGCGATCATGAAGGCCGAAGAACTGTGTCTGGAAGAGTTCTGGGATAAATATCTATAGTTATTTAATTGGCTGGAGTATGATAGAACGGGGACGGGCTTAGGAAGCCCAGAAATGAGGTATGATGTATCGGATTTTAAAACGGGAAGGCAGGGCGAAGCGGGCTGAGCTTACGACAGTACACGGCACGGTTCAAACCCCTGTCTTTATGAATGTAGGAACGGTGGCGGCAATCAAAGGTGCGGTATCTACGGAGGATCTGGAGCTGATCGGTACACAGGTAGAATTGTCCAATACCTATCATCTGCATGTGAGGCCGGGCGACCGTGTGATCCGGGAGCTGGGCGGTCTGCATAAATTTATGTCATGGAACAAACCGATTCTTACGGACTCGGGCGGATTTCAGGTGTTTTCTCTTGCGGGGCTCAGGCGGATTAAGGAGGAGGGGGTATATTTTCACTCCCATATAGATGGCCGCAAGATTTTTATGGGACCGGAGGAGAGTATGCAGATCCAGTCCAATCTTGCTTCCACGATTGCCATGGCTTTTGATGAGTGTCCCCCCAGCATGGCGGAGAGAAAGTATGTGGAGGATTCCGTGGCGCGTACGACGAGATGGCTTGTCCGATGTAAGCGGGAAATGGAACGACTGAACGGACTGGAAGACACGATCAATAAGAAACAACTGTTATTTGGAATCAATCAGGGCGCGGTTTTTGATGATATCCGCATAGAACACGCGAAACAGATCGCGGAGCTTGAATGCGACGGTTATGCGCTGGGCGGCCTTGCGGTGGGAGAGAGTCATGAGCAGATGTATCATGTGATTGAGGAGACGGTTCCTTATCTGCCTGCTGACAAGCCTACCTATTTAATGGGAGTCGGGACGCCCGCGAATATTCTGGAGGCAGTGGAGCGGGGCGTGGATTTCTTTGACTGTGTGTATCCCACGAGGAACGGACGGCATGGTCATCTGTATACAAACCGCGGAAAGATCAATCTCTTTAACGCGAAGTACGAGCTGGATGACAGACCCATTGAGGAGGGGTGTTCCTGCCCGGCGTGCAGGCGCTACTCACGGGCATACATCCGTCATCTCCTAAAGGCAAAGGAAATGCTGGGAATGCGGCTCTGCGTGCTGCATAACCTTTATTTTTACAATACCATGATGACAGAAATCCGGGATTCACTGGATGCGGGATGTTTTGCCGTATATAAGAGGGAGAAGCTGGCCGGGATGCAGAAAGCGGGTACGGAACAGGGCAAAGAGTAAGGTTTGTGAAATTTTCAGGAAGGGGCTTGTTTTTCTTTTCTAAGTTGTGTATGATATGCAATAGTATTTACTGATTAAATAACGGAGGAAATGGTATGAGATTATTATTATCGGCTGATGCGGCGGCTGCTGCTTCTGGCGGCGGTCTGATCATGGTCATCTATATCGTCATTATTGTGGCGTTTATGTATTTTGTTATGATTCGCCCGCAGAAGAAGGAACAGAAGAGGATGGCGGCGATGCTGGCGGACATGGCAGTGGGAGACTGTGTGCTGACGAACAGCGGTTTTTACGGGATTGTGATTGATATTACAGACGATACGGTTATTGTAGAGTTTGGCAGCAATAAAAACTGTCGTATTCCCATGCAGAAGTCGGCGATTGCGCAGATTGAGAAAGCGGAGACGGAGTAGGGACAGACAGCAGATGTATCCGGGTCATGGCGTAGTGTCATGGCCCTTTTTGATTTCAATTTCGACGGTTGCAGATTTTTTTTGATATTTTTATTGACAAAGGCATATACATGCTGTAAGATATAAATTCGTGTGAGAGCACAAGATATAATTTGTGACTGAGGGAGGAGATTATAATGAAAAAAAGATCAATGAAAGCATTTGTCTGCGCAACAGTTATGGCTTTGTCTATGATGGTGACAGCCTGCGGCGGTTCCGGTTCCAAGACTCTGGAAGATTATATGAAGGAAGATGCGACTGCCGAGCAGCAGCTTCAGGAGCAGGCGGCAGCACAGGGTAATGACCAGATGGATATGGCTATCGAGATCAAGGGAAACGATGTGGTCTGCATAGCTACATTTAAGGATACCGTAGAACTGCCGGATGATGCGGCGGATACGCTGAGTGCGGGCATGGAACAGCTGGGAAGTGCTTTTTCCGGGATTGCCGGTACGCTTGACGACATGATCGGCGCTGAGAAAGGTACTGTGTCTTACGGGATCAGATACTGTGACGCAAGCGGCAACGTTCTCGCAGAGGCAACCTTCAGAGCGGAATAAGAAAAATATGGAGTAATCAGTTTTAAACCGGGCGCGAAAGCTGCCCGGTTTTTTGCTGTTGAAATTTATAAAGGAATAGTCTATGATAAAGTGAGTGTTAGCGAGAGGACATATTATTTTGCAATCAAGGTGGGTGCAGTCTGGCAGACGGCCCGGAACGGAGGAACCTATGGAATTGAAGATAACCTGCATACCCGGTGACGGGATCGGCCCTGAAATCGTAGCGGAGGCAAAGAAGGCGCTGGATGCAGTGGCAGTAAAATACGGACATGATATGAAGTATACGGATATTCTGATGGGAGGCGCGTCCATTGACGTGCATGGAGTGCCGCTGACGGATGAGGCGGTGGAGACCGCGCGCAGTGCGGATGCGGTGCTGATGGGTTCGATCGGCGGCGATACAACCACTTCCCCATGGTATAAGCTTGCGCCGAATCTGCGGCCGGAGGCGGGACTTCTGGCAATACGTAAGGCGTTAAATCTTTTTGCCAATCTCCGCCCCGCGGTTTTATATGAAGAGCTGGCGGGTGCATGCCCTCTGAAAACGGAAATTTCGGAAAAAGGTTTTGATATGCTGATTATGCGGGAGCTGACTGGCGGCCTGTATTTTGGCGAGAGAAAGACCGTTGAGGAAAATGGCGTGAGGAAAGCAATAGATACGCTGACTTATGACGAAAATGAGATCCGCAGGATTGCCATAAAAGGCTTTGACATAGCCAGAAAGCGCAGAAAGAAAGTGACCAGTGTGGATAAAGCCAATGTATTGGATTCCTCCAGACTCTGGAGAGCGGTGGTGGAAGAGGTGGCCAGGGATTATCCTGACGTGACTCTGGAGCATATGCTGGTGGACAACTGTGCGATGCAGCTTGTAAAAGATCCCGCGCAGTTTGACGTGATCCTGACAGAGAATATGTTTGGAGATATTTTATCCGATGAGGCGAGCATGGTAACCGGTTCCATCGGTATGCTGGCATCCGCTTCCCTGAATGATACGAAATTCGGCCTGTATGAGCCGAGCCACGGTTCCGCCCCTGATATCGCGGGACAAGATAAGGCCAATCCCATTGCGACGATTCTCTCGGCGTCCATGATGCTGCGTTACAGCTTTGATCTGGACAAAGAGGCGGACGCCATCGACAATGCCGTAAAGCAGGTGCTTAAGGACGGTTTCCGCACCGGGGACATTATGTCTGAGGGGTGTGAACAGGTGGGCTGTAAGAGAATGGGTGACCTGATTGTGGAAAGAATCAAATAATAACATGGGTTATTTTTCGAAAGCTTTTGGAAGAAGGGGTACGGCATATTTTGTGGCCGGTAAAAAGCGTGAGATTAGCAGAGAAGACATGGTTTTTTTGCTGTTTTTTCTTGTGATGGCGGTCTATTACGGGAGAAGGCTGTTTCTCCTGACACCCTGGTATGACGAGCTGTATACTTATTATTACTTTATCAGCAGAGGGCCGGTATACGCGGCAATTCACTGGCCGCTCCCCAATAATCATGTGGGATATTCTACACTGTCAGCCTGTCTGGGGATATTTGGATGTGCGCCGGTTGCCCTGCGTGGTGTATCCTATCTATGCAGTCTGGGCAGTTTGGTTCTTCTGTACCGTATTTCTAAGAAATACCTTACGGAGGGAATCGCGCTTGTTCCCGTGTTTGTCTTTGCAGGCATGTATATGGTCAACCAGCTTGCAGTACAGGGCAGAGGATATGCGCTTGTAACCTTCTGTTATCTTTCGGCGCTGTTGTCGCTTTATGCGATTGTGGCGGAGAAACAAAACGGCAAGTGTAATTATATTGTGTTTGGTACAGCGCTTGTGGCTGCCCTGTGGGCGATTCCGAGCAGTCTGTATGTGGTGATGCCGGTCTGCATGATCGGCGGCTTTGTGCTCCTTCTGGACAGAGATTACAGGCGGCTTTTACGGCTAATTCTTGTTTCCCTGATCAGTGCGGTGTGCACGGCGGGACTATACGGGATTCTGTGGCTGGCCATCGGTTCCAATCTGCTTTCCAAAACGCCGGACGGGCCCTTTTATACGGCAGGACATATTGACATCATTCTACATGCGCCGTTTCGGGCGCTGCGGGAAGGCATTGACTATATGCTGGATACGCCTTATATCCAGAGCATGACCAGACAGGAATTTTGGGCACAGGCAGCACACTGGCTGGAAACGCTGTTCGGGACACAGCTGTCAGCCGGAGCCGGATTTTGGGGAAACGCGATGTGCGCCCTGCTTTTATTTGGGCTTTTGACGGCAGCGGTCTGTCTGGCGAAAAAACCGAAAAAGGTTTTTTGGGAATGGTATTTTGTTCTTACGGCTGTTCTGCTGGCGGCTGCGCTTCTGATACAGTGTAAGCTCCCCTATCAGAGGGTGTTTTCTTTTCTGGGCGTGTGGGCGGCGCTTTTGGCCGGATGGCTGGCACAGCGGCTGTTGACATGTTTGGAAAAACTTCCCGACATCCGTTATAAGAATGGAATAAGGAAGGGATATAAAGTATTTGTCTATATGGCGGCAGGCGTTTCCTGGGCTTTTGTGCTGGCGGATATGGCGGCGTACAGCATGCGGGATGAGCTGATTGCGGACGCCTATGCGCAGATTGATATAGAAAATACGGATGTTTTGGCGGTGACGGACTGTGATCAGGAGTATCTGCTTTTGTATCTCTACGGCATAGGGGATGAACAGGTCACGGGTGATCTGGAGGAGGCGGATATCCTGCTTCTGGATAAGGCGCTTCTGGGAATGCCCTACGGTTACAGGGAGGCTCCCGAGGAGTGGAAGTTTTATCTCACACAGGAGGATGTGGAAGCCAAACAGGCATATATAGAGACAAATATGACACAAATCTACGAAAACTGGCAATTTATCCTGTTTGCAGGAAATCAAGCGAGAACGGAGTGAGCATTTAATTTCACCAAACAGGGTTACGAAAAATCAGAGAGGAGAAAAACGATGAGAAGCGACAATGTGAAAGCGGGTACCCAGCAGGCGCCCCACAGAAGTTTATTTAATGCCCTCGGGTTTACGCAGGAGGAGATGAAGAAGCCTATGGTGGGTATCGTCAGCTCCTACAATGAGATTGTGCCCGGGCATATGAATCTGGATAAAATTGTGGATGCGGTGAAACTCGGCGTGGCGGAAGCCGGCGGCGTGCCCGTGGTGTTTCCTGCTATTGCGGTCTGCGACGGCATTGCCATGGGACATATCGGCATGAAGTATTCGCTGGTGACCCGTGACCTGATTGCGGATTCCACGGAATGTATGGCGCTGGCGCATCAGTTTGACGCGCTGGTGATGGTGCCAAACTGTGATAAAAATGTACCCGGCCTTCTAATGGCGGCGGCCCGCATCAATGTGCCTACGGTTTTTGTGTCCGGCGGCCCCATGCTGGCGGGACATGTGAAGGGACAGAAGAGAAGTCTCTCTTCCATGTTTGAGGCGGTGGGTTCTCATGCGGCAGGAACGATCACGGACGAGGAGCTTCTGGAGTTTGAGGAGAAGACCTGTCCTACCTGCGGCTCCTGCTCCGGCATGTACACAGCCAATTCCATGAACTGCCTTACCGAGGCGCTGGGCATGGGACTTCGCGGCAACGGCACGATTCCCGCTGTATATTCCGAGCGCATTAAGCTGGCGAAGCATGCGGGTATGGCGGTGATGAAGCTGCTGGAGAAGGATATCAGACCCAGAGATATTATGACGAAGGACGCGATTTTAAATGCGCTCACGGTGGATATGGCGCTTGGCTGCTCTACCAACTCCATGCTGCATCTGCCTGCGATCGCCCATGAGGTGGGCTTTGACTTTGACATCGCTTTCGCCAATGAAATCAGTGAGAAGACCCCCAATGTGTGTCATCTGGCACCGGCAGGCCCGACCTATATGGAGGATCTGAACGAGGCGGGCGGCGTTTATGCGGTGATGAAGGAGCTTGCGGATATCGGGCTTCTCCACACGGACTGCATTACGGTAACCGGCGGGACGATCGGCGAAAATATCAAGGATGCCGTAAATAAAAATACAGGTGTTATCAGAACGGTTGAAAATCCTTACAGCAAGACGGGCGGCCTTGCCGTCCTGAAGGGAAATCTTGCCCCGGACGGCAGCGTGGTGAAGCGCTCCGCCGTGGTGGAGGAGATGATGGTACACGAAGGCCCTGCCCGCGTCTTTGAATGCGAGGAGGACGCGATCGCGGCGATCAAGGGCGGTAAGATTGTGGCAGGGGATGTGGTTGTGATCCGTTATGAGGGGCCGAAGGGCGGTCCAGGCATGCGGGAGATGTTAAATCCGACCTCCGCCATTGCGGGAATGGGACTTGGCTCCAGTGTGGCGCTGATCACGGACGGGCGTTTTTCCGGCGCATCCAGAGGCGCATCCATCGGGCATGTATCGCCTGAGGCAGCGGTGGGCGGACCGATCGCGCTGGTGGAAGAGGGCGACATTGTCAGCATTGATATTCCTAACATGAAACTGGATGTGAAGGTCTCCGATGAGGAGATGGCGGCGAGACGGGCGAAATGGCAGCCCAGAGAGCCCAAGGTGACAAGCGGATATCTGTCCAGATACCGGGAGATGGTGACAAGCGGCAACAGAGGGGCAATTCTGGAGATTCCGAAAGACAGATAAGACCCGAAACGAGAGTAGGTTATATAACAAATGTAATTATATGGAACAGGCAGGAGGAAAAAACATGGTATTGACAGGTGCGCAGATCGTAGTGGAATGTCTGAAGGAGCAGGGAGTGGACACAGTGTTCGGTTATCCCGGCGGCACGATTTTAAATGTGTATGATGCGCTCTATCAGCACAGTGAGGAAATCAAACATATTTTGACGTCCCATGAGCAGGGGGCAGCCCATGCGGCGGACGGTTATGCCAGAGCTACCGGCAGGGTCGGAGTCTGTCTGGCGACCAGTGGTCCGGGTGCGACCAATCTGGTGACGGGAATCGCAACGGCTTATATGGATTCGGTACCTGTGGTGGCGATCACCTGTAACGTGAATCTTCCTCTTCTGGGAAAGGACTCCTTTCAAGAGGTGGATATCGCGGGAATCACCATGCCCATCACCAAGCATAATTATATAGTAAAGGATGTAAACATTCTGGCGGACACGCTCAGAAAGGCTTTTGCCATTGCGAGAAGCGGCAGACCCGGCCCGGTGCTTGTGGATATCACGAAGGACGTGACGGCGAACGCCTGCGAATATGAGAAAAAGACGCCGGAAAAGGCGGTGAAGGCGGGAAGCTACACGGAGGAGGAGCTGACGGAAGCGGTGCACCTTCTGGAGAATGCGAAAAAGCCCTTTATCTATGTGGGCGGCGGCGCGGTTATCTCCGAGGCTTATGAGGAGGTGAGGGCCTTCGCGGAGCTGGTGGATGCTCCTGTCTGCGATACGCTGATGGGCAAGGGCGTGATCGACGGCCACGACGACAGATATACGGGCATGATCGGTATGCACGGTACGAAGACATCCAATTTCGGCGTCAGCGAATGTGACCTGCTGATTGCCCTCGGTGCACGTTTTTCCGACCGTGTGGTGGGAAACCCGAAGAAATTTGCGGAGCACGCGAAGGTACTGCACATCGACGTGGATGCGGCGGAAATCAATAAAAATATCAAGACGGACGTTTCGTTAGTCGGCGATCTGAAGGAAGTGCTCATCCGGTTGAATGAAAGGCTGTCCGGGCAGTCCCACGAGGAGTGGATGGCGCATATCACGGAGCTGAAAAAGAAATATCCCCTGAATTATGACGAGGGGGCGCTTTCCTGTCCCTATATTATGGAAGAGATTGACCGGGTGACAGGCGGCAGCGCCATCATCACAACGGATGTGGGGCAGCATCAGATGTGGGCGGCGCAGTATTATAAGTATTCCAGCCCCCGCACCCTTCTTACTTCCGGCGGACTTGGCACCATGGGTTACGGTTTGGGCGCATGCATCGGGGCGAAGATGGGGCAGCCTGACAAAATCTGTATCAATATTGCGGGCGACGGGTGTTTCCGCATGAATATGAACGAACTTGCCACGGCCAGCCGGTACAACATACCGATTATTCAGGTTGTGATCAACAACCATGTACTGGGTATGGTCAGACAGTGGCAGACGTTGTTTTACGGAAAACGCTACTCTCAGACGGTTCTGGATGATGGAGTGGATTTCTGCAAGGTGGCGGAAGGACTCGGCTGTGAGGCGATCCTCGTGACGAAGAAGGAGGAAGTGGCGCCGGCTGTTGAGAAAGCCATCTCTTTAAAGAAACCTGTGTTATTAAACTGCGTGATACCGGAGGATGACAAGGTATTTCCGATGGTGCCTGCGGGCGCGCCCATCAGCGAGGCTTTTGATGCGGGAGACCTCGACGCGGGAGAAAAGTAATTTTGATGTGAAGGTCTGTTATGAGGAGAATACTAAAGCATATGGCCATCATTCTGGGTATTGTCACAGTCAGTCTGATGGCGACCTATTTGGGGCTTGCCGTGTACTACCATAATGCGTTTACTTATGGCACCTGGATCAACGGCATCTATTGTACCGGCAGAAGCATTCAGGAGGTAAATGACGAGCTGGTAAAGGATTTCACGTATGAGGGCATCACTGTGAAGGATAAGGACGGCAACTCCTATGTGATATCTGCGGAGGAAATTTCATATCAGTTTGATTTTAAGAAAGCACTGGAGATTTATCAGAAACGGCAGAATCCGTGGATGTGGATTGACAGTCTGATGGGCGGGCGCAGGGTGGAGCTTGCGCCGGTGGTTTCCTATGACAGGGAAGCCTTTGAAGCCTGCTTTGACGCGCTGCCGTTCTGTCAGGATAAACGGACAGACAAAGACCGCAGGGTGACGATCACACGGACGCCACAGGGGTACGCGCTTGTGAATGAGAGGACGGATGTTCTCTTTACCGAGCAGGCCAGAGGCGCGGTGCTCTCCGCGATCGAGGCTTCAGAGAGGGAGGTTTCCCTGCTGGACGAGGGATGTTACCATGATCTGGAGCTGACGGCGCAGATGCACGAAACCATTGCTGTTTGGGAAAAACTGGAACGTTTTCAGGACTGCGGCATCGTTTACCGGATGGGAGAGGAGGAAATCCCTGTGGATGCCTCTGTCGTCTGTGACTGGATCGCGCTGGATGACAGCGGCTGTTTTTTGTTTGATGAATCGGGCGGATTCCGGCTTAAGGAACATGCCATTGAGGAATTTGTGGAAAGGCTGGCGCAGAAGTATGATACCGTGGGCGCAAGCAGACAGTTTTTATCCACCAGAGGAGAGCTGGTGACGGTGGAGGGTGGACTCTACGGCAACAAGATAGATCAGGAGGCGGAGACAGCCTACCTGACAGAAGCCTTCTATGAGAAAAAGAGAGAGGTACATGAGCCCGTCTATACGCAGGAGGCGTGGAAGAAAGGCAGCGAGGACATCGGCTCCACCTATATCGAGGTGGATATGGGAGAGCAGAAGATGTACTATTATGTGAATGGCGTCCTGACGATAGATACGCCGATTGTGACGGGAAATACCTCCCGCAGGATGGACACACCCTCCGGGGTCAACTTTGTGTATGCGAAACAGAAAAACCGAATCCTGCGCGGCCCGAATTACGCTTCCCATGTGGATTTCTGGATGCCGGTGAAGGGCAACATCGGTATCCACGACGCGGCATGGCGGGGAACATTTGGCGGCACGATCTACCAGACCAACGGTTCCCACGGCTGTATCAATACCCCCCGCGAGGCGATGGAACAGCTCTTCGACCTGGCAGAAGTCGGCACGCCGGTTATCATGTTTTATTAAAGTAATTGACTAAAGTGCGAGAAGGGCGTAAAATGTTTTTTAGTTTTTGTTAACGGTAACGAATGAGGACGGGAGGAGAGAAAAGTGTCCAGAGTGTATAATTTTTCAGCAGGCCCCGCGGTTTTGCCGGAAGAGGTGCTAAAAGAAGCGGCGGAGGAGATGCTTGATTACAGGGGATCA
Organism: uncultured Lachnospiraceae bacterium; assembly: GCA_947176065.1. Classification (GTDB taxonomy): domain Bacteria; phylum Bacillota; class Clostridia; order Lachnospirales; family Lachnospiraceae; genus UBA3282. The sequence continues at coordinate 47,819 of CAMWPB010000027.1, forward strand.
GGGATGTCGGTCATGGAGATGAGCCATCGGTCGAAGGTGTATGACACGATCATCAAGGAGGCGGAGGCGGATCTGCGCACGCTCCTTAACATTCCCGATAACTATAAGGTGTTGTTTTTACAGGGCGGCGCAAGTCTTTTGTTTGCGTCGGTGCCCATGAATCTGATGAAGAACCGCAAGGCAGGGTATATCCTGACAGGACAGTGGGCGAAGAAGGCGTTTGCGGAGGCGAAGATTTACGGTGAGGCCGTGGAGCTGGCATCTTCTGCGGATGAGACTTTTTCCTATATTCCGGACTGTTCCGATCTTCCCATAACAGATGATATGGATTACGTTTACATCTGTGAGAACAATACGATCTATGGAACCAAATACCATACGCTGCCGGATACCAAGGGAAAGATTTTGGTTTCCGACGTATCTTCCTGTTTCCTCTCGGAGCCTATGGATGTGACGAAGTATGGTCTTGTTTATGCGGGCGTACAGAAGAATGTGGGGCCTGCAGGTACGCAGGTCGTGATTATCAGGGAAGATTTGCTGACGGATGAGGTGCTGCCGGGCACGCCTACCATGATGAAGTTTAAGGTACATGCGGACAATGACTCTCTGTACAACACACCACCCTGTTACGGTATTTATATCTGCGGCAAGGTGTTTAAGTGGCTTCTGAAAAACGGCGGCCTTGAGGCGATGAAGGCATTAAATGAGAAAAAGGCAAAGATCCTCTATGACTTTTTGGATGAGAGCAGCCTCTTTAAGGGGACGGTCAGAAAAGAGGACAGATCCCTTATGAATGTGCCTTTTGTGACGGGAAATGAGGAGACGGATGCCAAATTTATCAAAGAGGCGACAGCGGCCGGGTTCGTGAATCTGAAGGGGCACAGAACCGTGGGCGGTATGCGCGCCAGCATTTACAACGCTATGCCTGTGGAGGGCGTGGAGAAGCTGGTTGCCTTTATGAGAGAATTTGAAAAGAGAGAGGGTTGATCATGTTTAAATATCATTGCTTAAATCCCATCGCGCAGGTGGGTCTGGAGAAATTCAGCGGGCAGTATGAGAAGACGGAAACAATCGGGGAGGCGGACGGCATTCTTGTGAGAAGCGCGTCCATGCATGACATGGAGCTGCCGGAAAACCTTTTGGCCATCGCCCGTGCGGGCGCAGGGGTTAACAACATTCCGCTTGATAAATGCGCGGAGAAGGGCATTGTGGTGTTTAACACGCCCGGCGCTAACGCGAACGGCGTGAAGGAGCTGGTGATTGCGGGTATGCTTCTGGCGTCCCGTGATGTGGCCGGCGGTATCGAGTGGGTGAAGGCGAATGTGGCCGACGAGAACATTGCAAAGGATGCGGAGAAGGCGAAGAAGAACTTTGCAGGGACGGAGATTCAGGGCAAAAAGCTGGGTATTATCGGTCTGGGCGCCATCGGTGTGAAGGTGGCCAATGTGGCGAAGCATCTGGGCATGGAAGTTTACGGTTATGATCCTTACGTGTCTGTGGATGCGGCGTGGAACTTAAGCCGTGACGTAAAACATGTACTGCATGTGGAAGAGATCTACGCGGAGTGTGATATCATCACCATCCACGTGCCGCTGATGGACGCTACCAAAGGCATGATCAATAAAGACGCGCTCGACCAGATGAAGGACGGCGTGATTCTCTTAAATTTTGCGAGAGACCTTCTGGTAGATGAAAAGGCTGTTCTGGAGAGCATTAAGGCGGGCAGGGTGAGAAAGTATGTGTCCGATTTCCCGAATCCCACCACAGCGGGTCAGGAGGGCTGTATTGTGATTCCTCATCTCGGCGCGTCCACGGAAGAGTCGGAGGATAACTGTGCGGTGATGGCTGTGAAGCAGATGAAGGATTATCTGGAGAACGGCAATATTGCCAACAGCGTAAACTATCCGAAGTGCGATATGGGCGTCTGCGAGCAGGCAGGGCGCGTGGCTATTTTCCATAAGAATATTGCCAACATGATTACCAAGTTTACCGCCTGCTTCGGCGACAACAATATCAATATCTCCGATATGATGAACAAGTCACGGGGTGAGGTGGCTTACACGATGCTGGATATCGAGACACCTGCTTCCGGGGAGATTATCGGGAAGCTCCAGTCCATCGACGGCGTGTTCCGGGTGAGAGTGGTGAAGTAGCGAGCGCATAAGAAAAACAAGCGGCTGCGAAGCAGACATTTGTTTTTCTTGCGCCGCTAACGAGCATATAGAAGACCTGCCTTGTTTATTGCGCGGCAGGTCTTTTTTTGGCATATGGGGAAATTGCGACAGTGTAGAATCGCGATTTCTCAGTTAAGCCGGTTGGCGATGGACGAGAAGTCGGCATTCTCCTCATCTTCCAGAGTCGCCTGCAGCTTTTTGTCGGCTTCTACAGCGGATTCGCTGGCCAGATCCATATAGAGGATAAAGATATCCTCCACGGTTTTCCCGGTCTCGTCGGCAATTTCCTGCATAACGGGTTTTAACGCTTCTAATTGAAATGAAATTCTGGTTTTCTGGGGATCAATGTCCGCAAGGGCTTCTTCCGCATAGGCGTTGATGCGGTCCAGAATTTTCTGTTCTTCGCTTGTCATGTGCATCTTCCTTTCCTTAATTTAGGTTACTTTCTATTGCGCAGTGCATACTCGAAAACCTTCGGTTTTCTCGTTTGCGGGCGTCGCCCTATACTGACAGAAAAATAAATGCTTCGGTGAGCAAGCTCCCCGTCTCATTTATTTCTCTGCCAGCGCACTGCTCATGCCTATCAATAATAGCATAAATTTCTTGTGGTAGCCAGCTTTATTTGTTAAAATAAATACATACGTCCTGCTGAATGCAGGGAAAAGGAGAACTTTATGGCGAACATCATTCCGTTTCGGGCAATCAGGCCCAGAACAGATCTGGCTGACAGAATAGCCGCGCTGCCCTACGACGTTTACAATAGAAAAGAGGCAAGAGAGGTCGTGGAGGGGGACGATTCTACGTTCCTTCGGATAGACAGGCCGGAGACGCAGTTCCCGGAGGGGTATGACATGTATGCGCCGGAGGTATATGAGAAGGCGCGGGAAATGCTTTATCAGATGATAGAGGACGGATTTTTCGTGCAGGAGGAGAAAGCGGCGTATTATGTCTATGAACTGGTGATGGACGGGCGTTCCCAGGTGGGAATCGGAGCCTGTGCCTCCGTGGACGACTATGATACGCAGGTGATCAAAAAGCATGAGAACACCCGGGCGGATAAGGAGGCCGACCGCATCAGGCATGTGGACGTGTGCAGCGCCCAGACCGGTCCGATTTTTCTGGCTTACCGCAGGAGAGAGGAGATTGAGCGGGAGGTCATGCTGGTCATGGAGAAAGAGCCGGTCTATGATTTTACGGCGGCGGACGGCATTACCCACAGACTCTGGGTGATTGACGGGGCGGAGAATGTGGAGCGGCTAAGAAACGCCTTCCGGCAGGTGGAGTCCATCTATATCGCGGACGGTCATCACAGATGTGCGTCGGCGGTACGGGTTTCCAGAAAAAGGCGGGCGGCATTTCCCGATTATACGGGAAAAGAGGAATTCAATTATTTCCTGTCCGTTTTGTTTCCCGACGACCAGCTTATGATTATGGATTATAACCGGGTGGTGAAGCCCGGAGCGGACTTTGACGAGAGTACTTTTCTGGGGAAGGTGAAAGAGGCTTTCGCGCTGGAAAAGATGGGGAAAGAGCCCTATAGGCCGCAGAAAAAGGGCGAGATCGGCATGTATTACCGGGATGAATGGTATCGTCTTGTTATAAATAACGAGTGTTACACCGGCGACCCGGTAGAAGATCTGGATGTGGCGGTTTTACAAAAGCACCTTCTGGAGCCGGTGTTTGGGATTGCGGACCCGAAGGTGGATGAGCGGATCGACTTTGTAGGCGGGATCAGAGGGCTTGCGGAGCTGGAGCGAAGGGTACATACGGACGCGACGGCGGCGTTTGCCATGTTTCCCACGGATATCCACGAACTGTTTGCCGTGTCGGACGCGGGAAAGCTGATGCCTCCGAAGTCTACCTGGTTTGAACCGAAACTCAGGAGTGGTCTTCTGATTCACAGAATAGAGGAAGGCGGAACGGAGCAGGTGACCGAATAGGGCAGCGGTGCAGGGGAACGGGTCAACCGGATGCGGAATTTGCAGAAGAAATAAAAACAGAAAGGAAGGGGCTGTTTATGAATAAGAAATTGTATAAGCTGATGAACTGGGCAAAAATTGAGGAGATTGTTTACTCGGAATCGGATAATCCGCATGAGATTCTCGGCGCGCATGTGACGGGAGGCTCCGTGCTGGTACAGACCTTTCAGCCGGGTGCGAAGAGCGTGCGTCTGCAGCTTTTGGATGGGGATAAGAGCTATCGGATGGAGGAGGCTGATGAGGAAGGGCATTTTGCCCTGCTTCTGCCGGGAAAGACGGTGCCCGCTTATGAATATGTGGTGGAGGCGGAAAATGGCAGCCTCAGAAAGATGCGTGACGCCTATAACTTTGCACCGCAGATTACCAGACAGGACACGGAGAAATTTGATGCGGGCATCCACTATAGCATTTATGAGAAGCTGGGAGCGCATCCGCAGACCGTGGACGGTATCGCGGGCACATCCTTTGCCGTCTGGGCGCCGAACGCCCTGCGTGTCAGCGTGGTTGGTGATTTCAACGGCTGGGACGGCAGAGTCCACCAGATGAGGCGGCTTTGGGATTCCGGTATTTTTGAGATATTTATTCCTGATGTGAAAGAAGGAGACTGCTATAAATTTGAGATCAAGGCAAAGAGCGGTCTGGTGTACATGAAGGCGGATCCTTACGGCTTCGGGGCGCAGATGCGGCCGGAGAGCGCTTCCGTGGTGCGGGATATCGAGGGCTATTCATGGAAGGATGGAAAGTGGATGAAGGAGCGCGCAGCGCTGCAGGCGGAGAATAAGCCGATGAGCGTGTATGAGCTCTATCTCGGTTCCTTTGAAAAACCTTCTGACGGCAGGGAGTTTTTCACTTACAGGGAGCTTGCACCGAAGATTATCGACTATGTGAAGAAGATGGGGTATACCCATATCGAGCTGATGCCGGTGATGGAGCATCCGCTGGACGAGTCGTGGGGATATCAGGTGATCGGTTACTATGCGCCTACATCCCGTTACGGTACGTCGGAGGATTTTATGTATTTTATGGATGAGATGCACAGGGCTGGGATCGGCGTGATTCTGGACTGGGTGCCCGCGCATTTTCCGCGGGATACCTACGGGCTGTCAGGGTTTGACGGCACTTGTCTGTATGAGCATCAGGATCCGAGACAGGGCTTCCATCCGCACTGGGGGACGCTGATTTATAATTACGGACGGCCCCAGGTGAGTAATTATCTGATTGCCAATGCGTTGTATTGGGTGGAAAAATACCACGCAGACGGAATCCGCATCGATGCGGTGGCGTCCATGCTTTATCTGGATTATGGCAAGAACGACGGAGAGTGGGTGGCAAACATCTACGGCGGCCATGAAAATCTGGAGGCGGTGGAGCTATTAAAGCACTTAAATTCTATTATGAAGAAGCGCAATCCCGGTGTGCTCATGATTGCGGAGGAGTCCACGGCGTGGCCGAAGATCACGGGTGCGCTGGACGAGGACGGGCTGGGCTTTGACCTGAAATGGAATATGGGCTTTATGAACGATTATCTGGGCTATATCACGACAGATCCCTTTTTCCGTTCGGGGAGGCACAATGAACTGACTTTCAGCATGATCTACGCTTACAGCGAGAAGTTTATGCTGGTGCTGTCCCACGATGAGGTGGTGCACGGCAAGGGCACGCTCCTTGGAAGGATGCCGGGAGAGAGGGAGAAGCAGTTTTCCAATCTGCGTCTGACCTATGCTTATCATATAACCCATCCGGGAAAGAAGCTTCTTTTTATGGGACAGGATATCGGGGAATATCATGAGTTCAATGAAAAGCGGGCTGTAGAGTGGGGACTTTTGGAACATGCGGATCACAAAAAGCTCAACCGGCTGGTGGCAGATTTAAATAAGTTTTATGTTTCTTCCCCGGCCCTTTATGAGAAGGACACTTCCTGGGAAGGCTTTGAGTGGATCAACTGCATCACGCCGAATGCCTGTATGCTTTCCTATATCAGAAAGACGGATGATGCAAAGGATATGCTGGTAGTGGTGGCGAATTTCGCCGACGCGAGACAGGAATTCAGGGTGGGCGTGCCCTGTGAGGGAAAGTACCGTGAGGTCTTTAATACGGACGATCCGGCATACGGCGGCAGCGGCGTAATAAATACGGCAGTCTGTGATTCGATTGAGACGGAGTGGGACGGAAAGCCTTATGCCATTGATATGGTGAGCGCGCCTTTAAGCATCAGCATTTTCTCCTATACACCTTATACGAAGGAGGAGAAGGCTGAGATCGAGCGCAGACGCGAGGAGGAAAGACGTCTGGCGAAGGAAGCGGAGGAAAGACGACTGGCCCAGGAGGAGGCTGAGCGCACGGCACAGGCTGCGGCGGAGGCCAGGGAGCAGGCGAAGCGGGCTGCGGCAGAGGCGAAGGAACTGGCGAAGCGGGCTGCGGCCGAAGCCAGAGAAAGCGCGAAAGCTGCAGAGGTGTTGGAGAAAGCGGCTGCGGCTGCGGCACAGAAGCTGCAGGAACTGACGAAGAAGCCGAAAACGGCCGCAAAAGACGTAAAAGAGAAAACGGCTGCAAAGGCGGGAACAGCGGTAAAGAAAGCACCGGCAGGAAAGCCCGCCGCAAAGAAAACGGCGACGAGGAAACCGGCCGCAGAGAAAGCAGAAGAGGTGAAAGCGACGGACGGTACTAAGACGAAGAACAGATAAGAGATAAAAGTGCGGAGGCGGTATGGAAGATCAGGTTGTGGAAGAGCAGATCAGGGAGATTGGGTATATTGCGTCGGATGAGCTGAATGTAGGACTGGTTGAGCGATATCTGCAGGAACTGCCGGATAAGCTGATGCGTCTGGGAGTCAGGGTGCTTTTGGCGCTGGTTATGTTTTTTATCGGCATCCAGCTCATCAAGCTGGTGCGGAGAATCCTTCGGAAATCTTTCGAGCGGCGGAATGTGGATGTGGGCGTAAGCCGCTTTTTGGACTCTCTTGTCAAAACGGTTCTCTATATCCTGCTGCTCTTTATGATCGCCTCCTCCTTCGGGCTGGACGCCACCAGCGTGGTGGCGCTGGTCGGTTCCGCTGGCGTGGCCATCGGTCTGGCGGTACAGGGGAGCCTTTCCAATTTCGCGGGAGGCGTGCTGATCCTGCTCTTAAAGCCTTTTAAGCTCGGGGATTATATCAGGGATGCCGCCGGTAACGAGGGAACGGTGGAAGATGTGCAGCTTTTTTATACCAGACTGATCACGCCGGACCGCCATATGGTTGTCGTGCCGAACGGAGAGCTGGCAAACAGCAACATCCTGAATATGAGCACGATAGGCGACCGCCGGATGGATATTAAGGTGGGGATTTCCTATGAGTCGGATATCCGCAGGGCGAAGGAGGTTCTACTCAGGGTTTTGGATGAGGATCCCGGAGTCTTGCAGGGCGAGGAGAAGCGGGTGTTTGTGGAAGAACTGGCGGACAGTGCAGTGGTTCTGGGCGTGCGCTGTTACAGCGCCAATGAAAATTTCTGGGAGACCAGATGGCGGCTTATGGAAACAGTGAAGTATGCGTTGGACGAGGCGGGGATTGGGATTCCCTTCCCGCAGGTCGATGTGCATATGAAGGAAAGATGACAGAAATCCGGACTGATAGAATTGTGACAGAATTTCTGAAAAAAGCTCTTGCAAAATGATGCATTCCATCATATAATAATCATTGTTGCAAGGTTATGCTGGAATAGCGCAGTCGGTAGCGCAACTGATTCGTAATCAGTAGGTCGAGGGTT
>CAMWPB010000028.1 GCA_947176065.1 uncultured Lachnospiraceae bacterium
CTTTTTACGAGATAGACATAGATATGGAGATTCTGGCGGTAAACAATATTTACGGCCCCTATCCTGCGGATGCGCAGCATTAAAGGGGAACGGGAAATGAGGAAAAGAAGATGAAGCATAAGATGAAAAAAACAACGATGGCCATGTACGGGCTGGCGCTCCTGCTGCTGGCGGGATGCGGTAAAGAGGAACTTTCGGGGGAATTTTCTGAGGAGGAGACCGAAACGAGGTTAGAGATCGAAAGGATAGAGGAGGAGACCGAAACGGGGGCGGAGACAGGAAGGATAGAGGAAGAGAGTCCGGCAGAGGAGATGTCAGCAGAAGAGAATAAAACACAGCAGGAAACAGAGCCGGATCAAAACACTCCACAGGATGCCGGTCAGCAGAAATTGCCGGAAGAGGAAGTGAAAGACACTGGGGCGGCACGGCTGCAAAAGTATCAGACAGTGTTGACGGATCTTATTACAAAGCAGATGTATCCTGACGGAACAGAAAGCGGACTGGATGCATTTAATGCTGTTTCGGGTGATAAATTTGCGATTTTTGATGTGGACCGGGACGGAGATGAGGAATTGATCCTCTGTATTACCTCGACCGCCACGGCAGGCATGCGGGAAGTTGTCTATGATTATGACGAGGAAAAGGACACTGTACGGGAAGAATATTCGGGCTTTCCCGGCGGGGTTTTTTATGAAAGCGGGCTGGTTGAGGAAGGGCTGTCCCACAATCAGGGTCTGGCGCCTTTGGGGGATTTCTGGCCTTACATGCTCTACCGGTATCAGGCAGGATCAGACAGCTATCAGTGCATTTTTATGGTGGACGCATGGGAAAAGGAATTTAGGGAGCAGGACTATGATGGCAATTCCTATCCGGAGGAAATAGATGCGGAAAAAAGCGGCATCGTGTACTATTTGATGGAAGGCGGCGCGTTTGACATGACCTCTACAGTACCTGTCAGCAAGACCAGATACGAGGAATGGCGGAAGGAACAGGGACTGGGAGGCACAAGAATAGAGATTCCGTTTCAGGCGTTGACGAATGAAAATGTAGAAAATTGCGGAACGGACAGGACTTCATATGAGTAAATTCACAGGAGAATGATATGACTATACCCCGGTTCTCTTCCCTGAACAGCGCTATTATGACACGTATAAGAAGGCGGCGCCTTTTCGGCCGGGGCTGCACAGAAATGACAGGGTGTCTTTATTACAGGATCTGCATAGAATAAAGTAAAACTCCGCCGGAGTATTCTATGGAAATTTATGTGGTACAACCGGGAGACACGGTAGATTCCATTGCACAGGCCCATGGAATTTCTGTGTCTTCTCTCATCTATAACAATCAGCTTGCCTATCCTTATCCATTGGCGGTCGGTCAGGCCCTCCTTTTATCTTCAGGGGAGACTTCCGCAGCCTCTTATCCGGCATGGGTGAACGGCTATGCCTACCCTTTTATTCAAAAAAATGTTCTGGACGAAACGCTTCCGTATCTGTCTTCCCTTTCGGTCTTCTCCTACGGTTTTAATACGGACGGCGATCTGATTCCGCCGACGGTGGACGATACCTTTATGATTGATGCCGCGCTTGTGCAGGGCGTGCGCCCTGTTCTCACGCTGACGCCGATAGGGCCGGACGGAAATTTTAATAATTTTCTGATCACTTCTGTGGTAAATAATCAGACTGCCAAAGACAATCTGCTTCAAAATCTTCTTGCTGCCGTTCAGGAAAAGAACTTTCAGGGGGTGGACATTGATTTTGAGTACATCCGCCCGGAGGATCGGGTTCCCTTTGCCGATTTTGTGGCGGATGTAAGAAATTTTCTCTCTCCCTATGGCTATCATGTTTCCGTGGCGCTGGCGCCCAAAACCTCTGATACGCAGGCAGGACTTTTATACGAGGGGAAAGACTATGGACTTTTGGGAGAAGCGGCTGACAGCGTTCTGCTTATGACCTACGAGTGGGGCTATACCTATGGGCCGCCCATGGCCGTGGCGCCAGTCAATCAGGTGCGGCGGGTCGTGGAATATGCAGTTACCCGAATTGACCCTGCTAAAATCGATTTGGGAATCCCTAATTACGGATACGATTGGACGCTGCCTTTCGTGCAGGGTTCTTCCCGGGCAACTACCGTGAGCAATCTGGAAGCCGTGCGGATTGCCATAGAGGCTGATGTACCCATTCAGTTCGACGAGGCGGCCATGTCGCCTTTTTTCCAATATGAAAAGGATGGACAGTTACATGAGGTGTGGTTTGAGGATGTGAGAAGTTACCGTGCAAAGTTTGCGCTTCTGCCGGAATACGGTCTGCGGGGGATGGGATACTGGCAGATTATGCGGTTTTTCCGCCCGAACTGGCTGCTGCTTGAGGATACTTTTGTGATACAGAGACCGTGACAGAGGACTCCCTGCGATATGTCTCTGATTTCTTTTAGATGTTTCGACGTCAGATTTTTGCATACAGAATAATTCGAAACCTGCTGTTTTCGCAGTAGCAGTCGATGGTTCCGCCCAGTTTATCGCAGAAAGCCTGTACGCTCTTCATGCCGAGCCCGTGTTCCTTGCCGCGGCTGCTCTTTGGAAGGCCAGTTGTGGAATCAAAGTGAATTTCCTGGTCACAGTCATTTTCCACATCAATCAGCAGGTATTTATCGGTACAGTGTATTTTCGCATCAATGCTTTTTTCGGAGGATGCGGCGTTTTTTGTGCTGAATACGGCATTTTCCAGAAGGTTGGCAAGAACCACGGCCAATGCATATTCATTGACCGTGATTTGTCTGGGTATCAAGACATCCAGATGCAGGGGAATTTGCAATGACTGTGCCTGTTCTGCTATTGTCATAAACGCCGTATTGACAATCCGGTTTTCGCAGTATTGGATGACTTTGTTTTCATTTATCACCTCATTGATGCGCCCGGTTATATTTTTGATTTCTGCATATTCCTTCTGATCCAAAAGAGAATCAATCATCATGGAATAATGTCTCATGTCATGCCGCAGTATTTTCAGGTTCTGCTCCGATCTTTCCGTCAGATAATTCTGGCTTTCCAATCCCTTAATATAGGATCCAAACATTACGTTTTTCCAATACGCTTCCACCTGCTTTGTTTCGCTGTCCAGATAGCGCAGCACCACCACATAGGATACCAGCATGGTAATCATTAAAAAAATACTGACGAGGATGTTTTCGGGGTGGTCGTAGAGCGTATAAGGGAAAAAGGCTATACTGGAAAAGCTGCAATAAAAGCATACAGGAATCAGGCAGATTCCCCAACGGCTTTTTTCCAGATCACGTTCACAGAATTTAAAAATAATTGTTTTCGTTTTTAAATAAAGCAGCAGCAGAATGAGGACATGCGACAGAAGGTTTCCGGCCAGCGCCAGGCTAATACTGTCTGTCAAAATGTACAGGATAGATGCGATAATGCTCCCGACCACCACATAGTTGGAGGCGCTTAAGCCCACAAAAAGCGTTTTGCTGTCTCTTTTTTCGGATATAAGGAGGGCGGTAAGCTGTGCGATGGCTATCTGGGTAATCGTCGTGAAGAAATAAAATAATCCGCTGCCCGGAAACAGATTCAGCTTAAACTGATTCATTACCGTTGTCAAAATAAAGGAGAGGAAACAGAGCACCAGTGTTTTCTTTTTGGAGTAACGGTGTACCATAAACAGATATACGAATACCAAAAAGAAAATGTGACTCAACGTATAAGATATATTTTGAACGTAAATCATGTCATTCCCCCACCGATATTGCCGGAAACATAGAGAAGATATTCCCGCTTGACATTGGCAGCCTTTGCCCGGCTGACCGGAAGGCGTTTGCCGGATTCCATAATAACGCTGTCAGGCGTCAGTTGTTTTACATAGTCCAGATTGACGAGAAAGGACTTGTGGATCTGCAGGAAATTTCTCTGTGCCAGGATCTCCTGAGTCTCTTCCTCAAAGGATTTTCTGATAAACAGGCTTTTGAGTATTTCGCCGTCCGCCAAATGCATCTCCAGTTTTCTGCCGGCGTTTTCCACATATTCGATCTTGGAATAGGGTCTTTGCAACAGCCCTGCCTTGGTTTTGATCAGGCAAAGGGAATCCATTCTCAGCTTGGCGTAGGAAAAGGAATAGTCCAGCGCTTCAAACAGTCTGTTTTCATCAATGGGCTTCAGGAGATACCGTACCGCATGCACGCTATAGGCGTCCAGAGCGTAATCTTCCGAGGAGGTAATATAAATAATTACGCTTTCGCAGCCGGATGTCCGGATCAGGCTGCCTATCTCAATCCCCGTTCGTCTCGGCATAAGCATATCCAATATATAGATATCCGTCAATTTTCCCGCTGCTATTCTCTGGTATAGTCTGGAGGGATCAGAAAATTTTTCCAGTTCGAATTCTTTGTCAGGGTACAATGATTTATATTTTAACAACAGTTTCTCCGTATGCAGAAGATCTTTAATGCTGTCATCGCAGATTGTGATTTTCATAATGGGAGTCATTCCTTTCCACCGATATATTTAAAAAGCATGTCGAAATGCTGCAATGCTTATATAAATTATATCAAGTCCGGGGAAAGTTAACCAAGCGATTCTTAGGCGAAAATCCGGGATGATTGCGAAAAATTAACCGTAAAATGCGAAGAAGTGAAATTGACGAAAAAACCGGGGGGGGGTGATAATTTTGATGCGCGGCAGCCGGTTTTTTCTGAGGGCAAAGATATACAAAAAGCTGACAAATTTGCATATCTGCTTTATACTATAAAACAAAGGATAGTGGGCTTATTGCGGTGGCCGGCTGTATGAAAAATATCAGGATAAATGTCTGGCGGTATCCGCAGAGAAACGGGGTGGAAAATGAGAAAAAAGGTCATATATTGTCTGGGAGCATATATATTGTTGGCGCTGGCGTTTTTTTCCAATACTCTGCCATGCCATGCCGCACAGATCGGCGACGGCGCATTCCTGACGGAGGACGGGACAGAAAGCAAACTTTATGTTTTGGAGCCGGACAAAGCCCAGATCAGCTTCGGCTCTCTGGAACAGGGGAGCGCGGCGTGTGGGCAGGATATCGTGCTGACCAATCAGGGCGCGGCGGATATTTCCCTCCAGTGGCGGGAGGCTGATTATCACGATTCGATTTCCGTGGATGCGCCGGAGACAGATTTTCTTGCCGCCGGTGAATCCTGCATTTTTACCGTTGGGGCAAATACTTCCCTGGAACCGGGAATTTACAATTCTTTTATTCTGTTCGGGGATAAGGAGGACGCCTATTTTGAGAGGGGCGTTCAGGTAACGGTTTCCATGGAAATTATAAAGCCGGTTCCGGCAGCGCCTGCAATTACCTCAATCAGTATTTCCCCCGGTACGGCTGTAGCTTCTAAAGGGGGTAGCTGTACTTTTACTGCATCCGTATCGGGAGAAAATGATTACAGCAGGGAAGTGGCGTGGAGCGTATCCGGGCAGACGAGCCGGAATACCTTTATTGACGGCAATGGGGTTTTACATGTGGGATCGGATGAGTCGGCTTCGTCCCTTGTCGTGAAGGCGGTTTCCAGACAGGACAGCAGATACAGCGCGTCGGCTCTTGTTTCCCTGCAGGCTTCCAGCTATTTTATTCAGTTGAAGGCTTCTCCCGAAAATGGAGGCGCCGTGTACGGAAGCGGTGCAGTGCAGGAGGGGGGTTACGTGGTGATTTCCGCGGCGCCGAATAATGGGTTTGTCTTTGACGGATGGTATCGGGACAACGATAAGGTATCGGGAAACTCCCAGTATGTAGTGGAAGATATAAGAAGTGACGGTACATATACGGCGCGGTTTAAGCCGGTCAACTGCCGGATCAATATCAGTGTCAACAACAGCAACGGCGGAACGGCAACCGAGAGCAGAACCATAGGATATGGGGAAAACATGACGCTGGAAGCGTGGGCAAAGGACGGTTACCAGTTTGACGGCTGGATGGAAAACGGAAATATTGTCAGTAAGGACAGCAAAATGCAGTTGAATCAGGTTACGGATTCCAGAAGCTTTACCGCTATGTTTTCCCAGAACAGATTCAGTCTTTCCCTCACCTGTTCCCCGGCAAATACTGGCACGCTGTCCGGGCAGGGGACTTATCAGAAGGGAAGCGATGTCAGGATCAAGGCAGCGCCGGCACGGGGTTACCGGTTTACCGGCTGGACGGAAAACGGGAATACGGTCAGCACAGAACAGGAGTATACCGTGAGGGATATTTCGAGGGATATGTGCCTTGCGGCGGTCTTTGAGAAGGATCAGGCGAAGACTTACACGATCACGGCGGCAGCTTCCGCGAACGGGACTATCACGCCGGAGGGGAAAAGTACGGTCGCAGAGGGGGCGTGGATTCTGTATACCATCACGCCAAAGAACGGGTATCTGATTAAGAATGTATATGTGGACGGGAAGGCCATAGGGGCGACGGCCTCTTACAACTTTGCACAGGTTGGGGAAAACCATACGATTGCCGCAGATTTTGCACCGATACCGGAGACGGATAAAAAAGGCGGCGGGGCGGCATTTGGGACGAATCAGCCGGAGGAACCGAAAACGGGTTCCGCAGCCGATGCGGACACGTCTGACCGGAACGATGAGGGCGTGGACGAACAGCTGCAGGCGGTGGAAATGAACCGGCTGACGGGTACGCTGCAGTATCTGAATATTTCCGTGCAGGAAGCGGAGCGGCTGATTGCGGAAAATGACGAGGTCGAACTGATGAAAGGGGCGCTGGAGACCGGGGATCTGCAGGTGACGATCCAGAATGACTTTGCGGATACGGAACAGGAAACGTCCTACAGCAGCTTTTATGAAAATTCCGGCGTTCCCAATTTTGAGATTGTGCTGGAGCATCTGCTCAGTACGGAGGAAAAGCTGGAAATGCTCCGGGGAGATGTGCCGGTTTCCATTAATCTGCATATTGAAGATGCCAACGGGGAAGAGCCGCCCCAGGTGCAAAAGGCATTTGCGGAGAATAAGCTTCCCGGAATGAACATCGGGCAGTACTTTGAGGTATTTCTCATGGCGTCAAAGAACAATGACACCCAGATGGTTTCCGAACTGCCCAAGGCCCTTAAGGTGGTAATTAATGTTCCGCAGCATCTGAAGATGGAAAACCGCAGATTTTATATATTAAGGCTGCACACGAAGGAGGATGGCAGTCAGGAGTTTGCCCAGCTTGTGGATGAGGACAATAACCCGGATACGATTACTTTTTCTACCGACAGGTTTTCACCGTACGCGATTGCCTATATTGACTTGCAGCCGGAGAGTGATGAGTTCCCGGAGGTGGTGGAGCGTGAACCCAATAACCGCCGGCTGAGAAACGCGGCCGGGATTGTCATTGTTTTTATGGCGCTGGCGGTGACAGTGACGGGGATACTGTATATTGTCGGGAAGAAGAGAGGATAGAAAAAACGCCTTGTGGGAAAGAGAACGGGGACTTTAAAGGCCGACGACAAAGGCAAAGTAACCGCGCCCGGTATTGAACAGCAGGCTGTAATCAAAATTGCCTGCGTAAAATGCCTGCAGGAACTGCTCGGCGGTCATAAAATGGCTGTTCTCCAGATGATATTGTAAAGCCAGATTACAGCGTATGCCAACCTGCTCTGTGATCTGGACAGCAAGTTCCTTGCCAATGGCCATGACAAGCTGATCCATTTTATTTAAAGGGATTTTCAGGATAGAGCTTACGGCCCGGAGGACAAGGCTCTCTTCCAGTGCCATAAAAATCTGTACCTCTTCGCGGTCTATGGAGAGGTAGGTCAGCCTGATAATCATACTCCGGCCAAAATTTTCTCCGCTGTAATGTTCGCTGACGAGTTCGGTCTGTAACTGGAAAATTTCCTGTATGGTGGCGGAAAGCGCATTTTCCAGATTTTCCATATCGGCTCCGGTATGATCGGCTTTCCACTTGTTTGATATCATGCCCGCTATGGCACGGTCTTCGATTATGATATGTGCGGTGAGCCATCCGACGCAGATGCCGATAAAATGTTGGATGGCTTCCTGCGAATAGTCTGATTCGATCAGATCCTTTTCGAGGGCCGGAAGCGTTTTGAAGCGCAGATCATCGTGCAGACGTTTGTGTATATCATAGCCTTTGTATCCAATGGACTGCATGTAGGCCTCCTCGTCGGCGAAATGTTTTATGGCGTAGTTTTTAAAATATTTAATACCTTCGGCACAGGCCCACTGTCCGCTGCTTTCATCTTTGCTTAGAGTGATGAGTCGGTGTACGATGGAAAAAAGCTTTCGATGTGCTTTGTCGATGGATTCAACGCCGATATTAAATCGTTTGTCCCATTCTGCTTCTTTGGACATTGCTGCTCCTTGCCCCACTGCTTGCGGAAGCTTTCTGGACTTCCTGAGTGGGTTTTGCTGTTTCTATATTATATGTCGAAGCATGGCGGAGGGTGTCGTTATTAGGGCGTTTAGGGAGGGATATGCATGGAACTTACAGAGATGGGCGCATTACAGATTGCAAAGAGGGTGGACGCTGTCCTGCATGTGCCGGGAAACTACCGGGGCGGAAATCTGGAAATGACAATCGTGATTGACACGTCTCTTAAACAGGCGGAGTTTGGGGAGGCGGTGGCCGCGGTGGTCAGGGCACTAAAACGCAGCAATGAGATTTTTCGGAATGTGCGGCTCAATCTCGTATTCTGGGGAGAGGAAATGCGGTCGGATGTAGTGCCGATGGCTATGCTTCTGACGGGAGGGGCATTTCAGGATTACCACTGTTGTCCGCAGAAAAAACGGTATGAGAAGTTGTTCGCCTATCTGAAGAAATTTCATGCCAGAAGCAAGGTGGTGCTGGCATTTACGGATGGGCAGAATGAGGTTTTGGACAGGCAGGCGGCGGGGGAGGCACTGACGCCTTTTCTAAAGAGCAGGCTGCTGCTGATATCGGAGCGGGTTGTGAGCGGGACGGAGTTTTTGCTGGAAAGATGCACCGCTTTGTAGAAGCATCATAGAATAACTTTAAAACATGTGGGAGTTATCCTATGTCCAATTATGAAATCACACCGGGAACGGCGTTCATGCAGCTTTTGCTCCACAATCATCCGGGAGCCATAGCATGGATCAACGGCAGTGAGAAGTATCCTGACTTAAATGGTGCGGTCAAATTCTATCATACCACCTACGGAGGCGTGCTGGTGGAGGCGGAGATCTTCGGGCTTCCCAATATCAGTCTCCCCGGCTCCAGCAATTTCTACGCCATGCATATACACGATTCGGGAGACTGCAGCGACCATTTCAGCCACACGGGACTGCATTATAATCCCGGAAATATGCCGCACCCCGGTCACGCCGGAGATATGCCGCCTCTTCTCGGCAATCAGGGATATGCGTTCAGCGTTTTTTATGATAAGAGATACATCATTCAGGAAATTATAGGAAGATCTGTGATTATCCATGAAAGGCCCGATGACTTTACCTCTCAGCCGTCCGGAAATGCGGGCGATAAGATAGGCTGCGGAAGGATAGAATGGACGGCATAAAATTCTAATATTCTCTTTCCTTTACAGCGTTAAATCTGTATAATTGAAATAGGGAAATGGGCGGAGGCGATGTGCTTCGGACTTATGACGCAGATGGAGGAAAGTATGTTAGTATCATTAAAAGAAATCATGAAAATTGCGGAAGATAAGAAGATTGCGGTCGGCGCTTTTAATGCGGCGAATCTGGAAAGTCTGCAGGCCGTATTGGGAGCGGCCGGGGAATTGGACTATCCTGTGATTCTCCAGTTTGCACAGTGCCATGAGCCATGGATTCCGCTTGAGCTGATTGGACCGGTTATGGTGGCGGAGGCGAAAAAGGCATCCGTTCCCGTCTGTGTGCATCTGGATCACGGCGAGACGCTGGAATATCTGGAGCGTGCGCTGGAGCTTGGGTTTACGGGAATTATGTACGACGGCTCGACGCTTTCCTATGAAGAAAATTTGAAAAATACAAAGCGGGCGGTCGCTATGGCGGCGAAAACAGGCGCTTCCGTGGAGGCGGAGCTCGGGAGCATGGGAAAACGGGAAACGGGAGCGGGGGATACAGACGGCGGAGCCGATGAGACCAAGATTTATACAGATCCGGCGCAGGCGAAAGCCTTTGTGGAGGAGAGCGGAATCGACGCGCTGGCATGTTCTTTCGGAACAACGCACGGAATCTATCTGTCAGAGCCGAAGCTGGATTTCGATGTTGTGAAGAAGGTGCGGGCGCTTACGGATGACATCCCGGTCGTGATGCACGGAGGCTCCGGCGTCAGCCGGGAGGATTACCATAAGGCAATTCAGGCGGGCGTACGGAAGATTAATTATTTTACATATATGGACAAGGCAGGGGGAAACGCGGTGGCGGAATACGTAAAAACCCTGCAGGCGCAGGAGCCGGTCTTTTTCTCGTCCGCTTCCATGGCGGGCAGGGATGCGATGAAGGCGGATGTTAAGGCGGCGATGCGGATGTTTGCGTTGGCGGATTGAGAACGGGCAGCGGTAGAAAGAGGGGGTTACGCATGAAAAATTACTCGGAGGATGCAAGCAGGCAGTACCACATACAGGTGGCGGAGGGCGAAGTGGGTCGCTATGTGATCATGCCCGGCGACCCCAAACGCTGTGTGAAGATTGCGCAGTATTTTGATGATCCCGTTCTGATAGCCGACAACAGGGAGTACATCACGTACACCGGGACGCTGGACGGTGTCAGGGTCAGTGTGACCTCCACAGGTATCGGCGGCCCTTCGGCGGCCATCGCCATGGAGGAGCTTGTGCGCTGCGGCGCGGATACGTTCCTGCGCATCGGCACCTGCGGGGGTATGCAGACGGAGGTAAAGAGCGGGGACGTGGTGATTGCCACCGGGGCGATCCGCATGGAGGGAACCAGCAGGGAGTACGCGCCCATAGAGTTTCCGGCGGTGGCGAATTTAGAAGTGACAAATGCGCTGGCGGAGGCGGCAGGGGCAATGGGATGTCCCTTTCACGCGGGGGTGGTGCAGGCCAAGGATTCCTTTTATGGACAGCACGAGCCGGAGACGAATCCGGTAAGCTATGAACTGATGAACAAATGGGAGGCGTGGAAGCGGCTGGGGTGTCTGGCCTCAGAGATGGAGTCCGCAGCGCTTTTTACGGTGGCGAGCTATCTGCGGGTGAGGGCCGGAGCCTGCTTCCTCGTGGTGGCGAACCAGGAGCGGGAGAAGCTGGGGCTGGAAAACCCGGTGGTGCATGATACCGATATGGCGATCCGTGTAGCGGTTGAGGCGGTGCGCGGTCTGATTAAGAAAGACTGAGAGTGTGTCCGGGTGCGGCATTGCAGAAAACAGCCCCGGCATGGAGGCGAATATGAAATATGATGTCATTATTATCGGCGCGGGACCGGGCGGCATTTACTCGGCCTACGAGCTGACGCGGAAGAGAGCGGATTTAAAGATAGCGGTATTTGAGGCGGGACATGCGTTGGAAAAACGTCATTGTCCCATTGACGGTGACAAGGTGAAAGCCTGTGTGGGATGCCCGAGCTGTTCTATCATGAGCGGGTTCGGCGGCGCGGGCGCGTTTTCCGACGGAAAATATAATATTACCAACGATTTTGGCGGTACGCTCCACGAGCATGTGGGCAAGAAAAAAGCGATCGAGCTGATGCACTATGTGGACGAGATCAATATGAAGTATGGCGGCGAGGGGACGAAGCTGTATTCCACGGCGGGCACCCAGTTTAAGAAGCTGTGCTTACAGAACAATCTGAATCTGCTGGACGCTTCCGTGCGTCATCTGGGAACGGATATCAACTATGTGGTTCTGGAAAATCTGTATGCGGAATTAAGGGACAAGGTGGAGTTTCGCTTTGACACCCCGGTACGTACGGTGGAGCGGATGCAGGACGGCTACCGCGTGATCTGTGAAAATGGAGACTATGAATGTGACAAGTGTGTCATATCTGTGGGGCGCAGCGGCAGCAAGTGGATGGAAAAAGTCTGCGAGGATCTTGCCATCCACACGAAATCAAACCGGGTGGATATCGGTGTGCGGGTAGAGCTTCCGGCGGTGATTTTTTCTCATTTGACGGATGAGCTCTATGAGAGCAAAATAGTCTACCGCACGGAAAAATTTGAGGACAGTGTGAGAACCTTTTGTATGAATCCCCATGGCATTGTGGTCAATGAGAACACCAACGGCATTGTGACGGTGAATGGCCACAGCTATGAGGGCGCGGAGAAACAGACGGAAAATACGAACTTTGCGCTTCTTGTGGCGAAGCATTTCTCTGAGCCTTTTAAGGACAGCAACGGCTACGGGGAGAGCATCGCCAGACTTTCCAATATGCTGGGCGGCGGTGTGATTGTACAGCGGTTCGGGGATCTGGTGCGTGGCAGGAGGAGCAACGCCAAGCGTATAGAGGAGGGCATTATTGAGCCTACGCTTGCTGCCACGCCGGGAGACTTAAGCCTTGTCCTCCCGAAGCGGATTTTGGACGGTATTATGGAGATGATTTACGCCCTTGACAAGATTGCGCCGGGCACGGCAAATGACGACACGCTTCTGTACGGTGTGGAGGTTAAGTTCTATAACATGGAAGTGGAGATCGACGAGCATCTGGAAACGAAGCACAAGGGACTTTATATCATCGGGGACGGCAGCGGGGTGACCCATTCCCTGTCGCACGCGTCCGCAAGCGGGGTGTTTGTGGCGCGGGAGATTGTTGGATAACAGTTCAGCCGGAGCGAAAGCGCGTTTTGCGGATGGGCGTGGCTGAACGTTAAATTATAGGAGGCGGGAAATGCCTCAGAATGGAGGTATCATATGATATTAGGAGCACTGGAGGCGGGCGGCACAAAGATGGTGTGCGCCATCGGCAACGAAAATGGAGAAATTCTGGAACAGGTTTCGATTCCCACAGAGACGCCTGAAATTACAGTGCCGAAGCTCCTTTCCTTCTTTAAGGGAAAAGAGATCGAGGCGCTGGGCATCGGATGCTTTGGACCGATTGACGTGAACCGGGAGTCCGAGACCTACGGTTATATTACCACAACACCGAAGCTGGCATGGCAGAATTTTGATATGGTGGGAACCTTTAAGAGAGAGCTTGGTGTGCCTGTGGGCTTTGACACAGATGTGAATGGCTCTGCGCTTGGCGAGTATACATGGGGCATCGCAAAGGGCCTGCATAGCTGTATTTATATTACAATCGGTACAGGTGTGGGTGTAGGTGTGATCGTGGACGGCAAACTCCTGCACGGTATGATGCACCCGGAGGGCGGCCATGTTCTTTTAAGTAAGCTGCCCAATGACACGTATGAAGGCTTCTGTCCCTTCCATAAAAACTGCATAGAAGGTCTGGCGGCAGGACCGGCGATTGAAGGAAGATGGGGTAAGAAGGCAATCGAGCTTGCCGACAAAGAGGAAGTCTGGGAGATGGAGGCGTATTATATCGCGCAGGCGCTTGTGGATTATACGATGCTGGTATCTCCGCAGCGAATCATTCTGGGCGGCGGCGTTATGCACCAGACCCAGCTTTTGCCCATGGTGCGCGCGAAGTTCAAGGAGCTGTTGAACGGCTACATTAAGACAAAAGAAATAGAGGATCTGGACAGCTATATTGTGGTGCAGAGTCTCGACGACAAGCAGGGCATTATGGGAGCGCTTAAGCTGGGGATGATGGAGCTGTAGTGCGGGTTTGCGAGTCGAGATGGAATTCAGCCAGCGGTTTTCACTTGGAAAAATAATCCCGCAGATACTCCGTCAGCACCCGTGCCGCTCTTTCGTGGGAGAGTTTTCCCGGATGATTATTAGAACCGACGGTTTCTTCGGTGATGCTGGGCAGCTGTAAATAGACGAGGTTATGGTCGCCGCTTTCTCTGGTATAGCGGATCATAGCCTCGTTTATTGCAAAGGAGAGGTCGTAGCTCAGCATGCCGTAGCACCAGACGATGTGTGCCTGCGGATTGTGCCTGCGCAGCATTTTCAGGAACGAAACGACGGCGTCCTCAAAGCGGTTTAAATCCTCTTCCAGATAGGTGCCGTCCGGGTTCAGGCGCTGCTTGAATGTCCGGCCTGTGGCGGGGTCATGCCAGGCGGGCTGCTGGAAGGCGGATGCGTCGTTGGTACCCAGATTGACAATCACGGCGTCCGTCTTTCTTACAGAAAAATCATAGGGCGCAAAAGCCCCAAGGCGCTCGTTCTTTGATCCGCAGCAAAGGCCGCAGAGCTGCTCGTAGCGGGAAGGAATGTTACAGTCCGGATTGTTGTCCCAGCCGGATAACACGCCCCAGCCGCCTTTCGAAATGATATAAGCGTCCGCGCCAAGGGCCTCCGCCGTCATTTTTGCATAGTCGCGGCTGTAGCTCATGAACATGGGAATCCAGTCAAATTCTTTCTTGGCGCCGTAGGTGCCCTCCCCGGAGGTAATGCTGTCGCCTACAAATTCCAGCGTATATTTTCCGGCGGGTACAGGATAAAAGCTGCCGTCCGCCTGAAAGCCGTGAACAATAAGGCAGCAGTCCTCGTCCTCGATCATAGCCTGCGTTTCCCGGGTTATGCGAACATTTTTAACCGGCTCCGGGTTCATGCCGCGGAACAGGCACAGGGATTGGTTCCCCGGCATCAGCATCTGACGGCTCATCAGTTTTCCGTTGACTTCTACAGTTACCCATATTTCCAGATTTTTCCAGCTAACCTCCAGGTCGGCCCAAAGCTCGGTGCCGGAAACATTTAACTCTACCGCGCTTCCGTTGAAAAAGAGCGGCAGCGGGCAGACGCCGGGAACCGTGCGGCCATGTACCTTGTAATGGGGGATTTCCTGTAAAGCATATTTTTTCAGAGTGTTCATAGATTATTCCGCCTTTCTTTTTTCTTTATTTGGCAGCGAGCCGTTTTCTTCTATCATCGCATCCATATAACCCCGGTCCCAGAGCAGGATGTGCAGTTTTTTTGCAGCCTCCACGGCGGGAGAAGTGAAATACTGGTTTGTCATCACGGCGCCCACCATGCGCTCATAGTAAGCCTGTCCGCCGTAGGTGCGAAGCACGGCTTCCACGCCCACGGGACCGCTGTAGCGTTTGCACTGGACGGCATAGGTAACCCCGTCCTTTTCCGCCAGAATGTCCACGCCGAAATCGCCGCTGCCGCGGGTGACCTCCACGTCGATAAAACCCTGTGCCCGCAAAAGGTCGGCGCAGAAAAATTCAAAATCGTGTCCTTCCAGTTCGTCCATCCGGCTGATGCGCCGGTCCCGTCTGCGGCGGAGAAAAAAATCGATGAATATGATAAGTATCGCCATAAATGCGATCAGGCCGATCAGCGCGGCGAGAACCGATATATTTGATTGTGACATAGAAATCTCCGTTTGAATATGATGTGGTATTTTATTTTCCATAAAAGGATTGGTTCCGTATCATGCCAGCGAAAGAAAGAGGCTGTTTGGGCCGACATGATATTATGGTAGCAGTATTTCCGCGATTTATCAACGGCTTATGCGCAAAATTTCCGGCGCGTCGGGAAACAACTCTTTTGCAAAATGTACCGTGCGGGGATAAACGCGGCTTTTTAAGCATAGATTTATATAAAACCAGTTTACGGACTTACTTATGGCGGCAGTCTTATCCAATATTTCTAATATCATCATTCCTGTCATCCTCTTCTATATCGTGGCTTACGGTATTTCCAACCGGTGCAATGTGTATGAGGATTTTATCAGAGGCGCGAAGGACGGGTTTCATACGGTAATACAGATCATGCCCACCCTGATCGGGCTTATGGTGGCGGTGGGCGTTTTGCGTGCCTCGGGGTTTCTGGAGTTTGTCGGAGGGCTCTTCGGAGGCGTAGCGGACAGACTCGGATTTTCCTCCGAGCTGGTGCCGCTGATGTTTGTGAAGATGTTTTCTTCCTCGGCGGCTACGGGGCTGGTGCTGGATATTTTTAAAAACCACGGGCCGGATTCTCTGGTAGGGCTGACCACCTCCATTATGATGAGCTGCACCGAGACGATTTTTTATACCATGAGCGTTTACTTTCTGGCGGCGAAGGTAACAAAGACGCGCTATACACTTAAGGGGGCTCTGCTTGCCACCCTTGCTGGGATTGCAGCGAGTATTGTACTGGCGGGAAAGCTGGTGGGTTAGCATAAAAAATGATAAACGTTTTTCCGTTCTTGACATATCCATTCCGAGTGCTTATAATAAGCGCAAAGCATATTATTTTCTCGATAACAAATATTCGACGTGACATTTTGCGCCGAAGTCAAACAAAACCGGCATTTATGTTTGGGTTTCCAGTCTGTGTTTCAGAATTTCTATGCTTTTAAATCAACCAAAACAATTTAAAAGCGGGAGATTTTGTGCAGACGTCTCCTGCGGAACAGGAGGAAAGTTTATGGATTATGCACGAGAAGAAAGAGAGGAAGGATTTGCAGTGATCAAAGGTGGAAAACGCTACACGTTTGCAGATGTGGATGCGCTCCCCGATGAGATGAGGGCAGAGCTGATTGACGGCGAGATGTTTATTATGCAGTCGCCCGGGGAACCGCATCAGGATATCCTTGGTGAACTTTTCTGGATCATTAAATCGTATCTCAAGAGAAATAACAGGCGGTGTAAAGCCTATATGGGTCTTGGCGCATTTATCAAAAGGGATGAATATAATTATCTGATACCGGACATATCAGTGGTCTGCGACAGGGACAGGCTCTCCCCGAAAGGCTGTCAGGGTGCGCCGGACTGGGTGATAGAGATTGTGTCGCCCTCCACAAGAAAGAGGGACTATGAGCGGAAGCTGCCCCTTTACAGGGAGACGGGGACGCGGGAGTATTGGATTGTAGACAGAAAACGGGACGCTGTCTTTGTGCATCGGTTTGAACGGGGCGGGGAGGCTGAACGGTACAATTTTTCAGACTGCATTAAAGTGGGTATCTATGACGATCTGTATATTGATTTTTCGGAACTGGAGCTGGGTTGGGAGACATCTGAAAATACCGGCACAGCATAAAATCTTTACATGCGAAACGGCGCTCCGTAGGGGGCGCCGTTTCAGTGTGTGAGAAGGATAGAAATGTTGGTTCAAATATATGTCAACAGCAGCTTTATAGGCAGCTGTTATGGTTAGTCGAAGCCGGTCGGCACCAAAGCAGCACCGGCGACTCCATTGTAAGTGTAGTATAACCACCGCCAAAGAATCTGAATCATCTGTTTTCGCGGGCCAAATGTTTTAATCGGCTCTGTCTTAACTACAATTAATACTATACAGGCTATTTGTGAATGTGATGTGTCAAAATTCGAAAGAAAAAAGAAAGAAAATATAAACTAAAATTTATAATTAGTACTTTCGGGAGAGTGATAGCTCTTATAAAGTTTGACTTTCAAACTATTTTTTGTTACACTGTTTGGAGATCAAAGAGACATGTTTGCGCAGCAGGGGAAAGGTAATGGATATCAGCAATACGTTGAATGAGGTGCTGGTCAGGCTCTTCCGGGATATTAACACGCTGGAGGAGCGGGCGATCAGGACGGAGGAATATAAGGATGTGACGGCCAACGATATGCATGTCATAGAGGCGATCGGACCGGATTGTGCCAAAAATATGACCAGTGTGGCGAGGGAACTTGAGGTCACGACGGGAACGCTGACTATAGCGGTCAATAGTCTGGTAAAAAAAGGGTATGTGGAAAGAACCAGAAGCGAAGAGGACCGGCGGGTGGTGTTGATTTCTCTTTCCGGGAAAGGGAAAAAGGCATATGTTCATCATCGACGGTTCCATGAAGAAATGATTCAGGCAGTCTTAGCCGAACTGTCAGAGGAGGAACAGAGAGCGCTCGAAAGCGCCCTCTCCAAGCTGACGCGGTTTTTCAGAGCAGCGTTGTAAGCGCGTTTCGCAGTAGTCCGGATCTGTGCGGAGAATGCCCGTACCTTGGGCATTTTCTGACGTGAGACTTAGAACTTCTCCGCGAAACAGCCTTTGCTGTGAGCGGCTAGAAGTTCTTCTCAAGTTGCGCCAAGACGTCTCGCCAGCGTCCGATAGTCGGCGGGGCCGTTTTGCAGCAGAAAAGAATGAAAGCGGTATAAAAATGCCGTGTCGTCATAGACAGCGGTCATCTGGCCCGGTTCAGACCAGAGGACGGCTGCCTGTTTTTTTAATTCCAGAATTTCCAGATATCCCAGATAATATTTCAGATAATTGCAAGGTTCCTCCGCGATATACTGATAGAGGGCGGCCAGATTTGCGCTGTCGCTTATCCCCAGACAATAGCAGAGCTTTTGCACATCCTCGAAGGAGGCGTTGTCATAGTGGATGGCGATATCCAGAAGGGAATAAAGCCCCAGCCGGAACTGCCTGTCGAGCCGGCAGACCTGATAGTAGGCGGCGGCCTCAGGGTGGGATTCCTTAGCCAGCTCAATGGCCCGGTCGAAAGAGGCCAGTTCCACGTACATTGCCCAGCCTTCCACAAATCCGCCGTAATAGAGGACATTTCCGAGCGGCAGAATATTTTCCTGCTCCTGATATCGCTTGCTGTATACGGTCTGGTAGAGGTGGCCGGGGTAACCCTCGTGTGCCAGTGTGGTAAAGAGTGCCAGATCGTCCTCCGTATCCCGTGCATTTAAGCAGATCAGGTTATCACAGATATTGTCGATGGGCGGCATCATGTAGAAGGCGGGCGCGCTGTAGGCTTCCAGACTGGCGTCCACATACTTGATGGTGGAGCGGATGGGCGCGTTATCCCGGCCTGTAGGGATGGGCGGATACGCTTCACCGATTTCGGACTGCAGGTCGGCCAGAATTTCCTCCGGGGTCATTTCCGGCAGAAGAGACGGCGTCTCCGTGATCATATCCTTAAGCGACGGATTTGCGGTAAGGAGCGCCAGCAGTGATTCGTAGTGAAAGCGCAGATCTCTGGCGAGAAGGCGTTTGATCTCATCCATATCGCGGTAGGAACCGGTGCGCAGGCGGACAAGCGCCCGGTAGTATTCCCGCCCGTTTTCCTGTCCGGCCAGACCGCAGGTCGTTTTCCCCGATCCTTTTAACAGGGTCAGGCCGTCTGCCAGTTGGTCGTAGGCAGGAACGACCAATGTGGTCAATAGTCTGTTGTGTTCGGATGCATACGAAGCGGCCTCTCCGGCGGTCAGGATTTTTTTATCCACAAGCTGCTGCAGTCTTTCTTTAAAAGTAATTTCGAGAAAATGTGTGCCGTTTTCCACAGAGGAGGCATCCAGAAGTTCCGTACACTGTCTGATTACCCGGTCAGCGGTCAGGTCAGACATAAAAAGGCCGGCCTGCGCCTTTTCCTGCTCATAGACGAGAAGCCCCTCAAAATAGCCGGGAATCTGGGTAAGGATCGACAGATAGTTTTCAATGTCGGCCTTGTCGTCCAGACGGTACTCGGAAAACAAAATAGGAAGCTCTGAGGGGACGCCCGATGAGGGCGAGAGCGGCTCCGAAAAATAGGGATAAGCGGCAGTCTGGGCCGCAGCCGCAAGGTAACTGTCCAAAAGCTCGTAAAGGCGCCGGTTTTCCTCATTCAGAGCGTCGGGATCAATGGCGCTTAAATTC
The DNA here is from genome assembly GCA_947176065.1 of uncultured Lachnospiraceae bacterium. Classification (GTDB taxonomy): domain Bacteria; phylum Bacillota; class Clostridia; order Lachnospirales; family Lachnospiraceae; genus UBA3282. Next base: position 19,523 of record CAMWPB010000028.1, read on the forward strand.
TTTCTTGTCAGAGACAGCGCGTACACTTCGTCTGTCGCACTGCCGGCCTGATAGACGGGCAGGGTAAGAGACGACTCATCCACGCCGTAGGCGGACGGATTGTCTATGGTATAGTGGAAATGAATGGGATTTGCCTGTATCTCCTCTAAGAAAAAGGCCTGGGCAAAAGCGCGGAATTTTGAGTCCTGATGCGTGCGGCCGTACCAATACAGCGTCAGGATGCTCAAAGCGGTAAACAGAATCAGCACAAAAGTCCATTGTCGGGAAGAAAGAGAACGTTTCAAGGGAACACCTGCAGAAAAGGATTTGTATTACTATATGAAAGAATGGTATAAATAATGACCAACAGTTCAGCTCACGCCATTCGCAAAACGCGCCTTCAGCGCTTCCCGCTGCTTCGCAGCTTCTTTTGCTCATAAAAAGGCGTTCCCTCAGACCGATATCTGTCTGTCAAATTCGTGCAAGCACGATTTGTCCGTCCAGATACGGTCTGGCCGAACTGTAACGGCTAGAAAACGATCCGGTCGCGCCCGCCTTCCTTGCCGATATATAGTTTTTCGTCCGCTTCTTTCAGAAGCGTGGTGATATCGCTGTGATAGTCGTACTCCACCAGTCCGTAGGTGAGGGAAACGGTAAAGGTCTCAAAACCGCCGTCAAAGGTGAGTTCCCGGATTTTCTGCCGGAGCGTTTCCAGTGCGGTGCTTGCCTCGTCTCCGTTTAAGCGGGGGAAAATCAGCAGAAATTCCTCGCCGCCCCAGCGGGAAATAAAGGTGTCGGGCGGCAGTCTTTTCTGGAAGGTTTCTGAAATTTTTTTCAGAACCACGTCGCCCACATCATGTCCGTAAGTATCGTTAACCCGCTTAAAATGGTCAATATCGCACAGACAGATACTGATCTGCGTTTCGGCGGCTTTGAGAAGGTTCTCCAGATATTCCATCGTACGCCGGCGGTTATAAAGCCCGGTCAGTGTGTCGGTGTTGGCCTGTTTCACCAGTTTTCTGTTATACTCGATCAGCTTGCCCTCCATCTCCTGCGTGGTGGAGCTGAAGAGATAGGAAACCAGCCCCAGAGAAAGGAATATGAAGAACGTATTTACCATCTGCAGGGCATTGATCAATGTATCGCTGAGAAGGATGGCCGGCTCATGAGAGCGGCAGTAAGAAAACAGGAACAGGCGCAGTATAAACAGAGCGGCGGCATAGAGAATTTTAGCCGGCGCGTGTCTGTATTTACAAAAGAAAACAAAAACCAGAAGTACCACTAAAAAATGCTGTATGCCAATATCCCAGCCGAAGCAGTAGACATTCATACAGGACCAGAACAGAATACATACATTTAGAATGCAGTATGATACAAAAGTGGTCCACCGGTATGAAAATACAAAAACGGCCAGAAACAAAACGGGAGAACACACTGAAAATGCCAGCGCGCCTGTATGTGCAGCGACGGAAACAAGCACGCAGCACACCAGAGAGTGAACCAGCATGGAGAGCGTCAGGAAGCGAACCACGGCGATCAGCTTGGCGGATTCGTTCTGCTTCCCGGTATCCCGGCAGATATTTTCATAAATTGTAGCGAAAACGGAATTTTCTTTCATTTCTACTTCTTTCATCAGGACTATTCAAAAATTGACATACTTCCCTAGTATAATTTTTAAGAAAGCATACTTAAAGATATAATACACCCTTACGGGCAATATTGCAAACCCGCATTTATTAAAAAATGAATTTATCTTTTGCCGAAAAATTGGTAAAATGGATAGATAAAGGAGAAGCGTGTATGCAGCCTGCAAAAGTCAAGTATTCCATCAAGTATAAGCTGATTCTTCTGTCAGTCGTGGTAGCCGTGCCCTTTCTGGTGATGGTGTTATATCTGCTCTATGCCCTGCATAACTACAGCAGCGCCTATGATGCGATAGTAGGGAATCTGACGGTGGCGAATAACTATAACCTGAATTTTAAGGAGGAGATGGACGAGAGTCTCTACAAGCTGGTGGTGGGCTTCGTTACCTTTGACACTGTGGGAAACGACGGGAGCCTTGTTGATCCGTACGAGCATCTGGACGAGCTGCGTAATGAGTTCAATAACCTTATGCGCATTACCACGGATGATGAGAGCCGCGTCAGACTGCAGATTCTTCTGCGTAACATCGATACGCTGGAGGACCGCGTGGATGATATACGGACGAATCTGGAAACGGACGCCGGGTATGATACCAATATTGAGATGCTTGACAATAATATCTATATCCTGACGGAGCTGATTCAGGATAATATTCAGGCTTATATTTATTATCAGACGAAAAGCATGGAGTACCTGACGAACCAGCTGAACGTGAGGGTACACAGCTTTACCATTTTCTGCGGCGTACTGCTTGCGCTGCTAGTCCTGATGGTGGCTGTTCTGATCGTGATGATCGTGACGGATATCATCAGGCCGATCAGGGCGCTTTCCAGAGTGACGGAGCAGGTGGCGGAGGGGGACTTCTCGGCCAGGGCGCGGGTGGAGACGCAGGATGAGGTGGCGGTTCTGGCGGACAGCGTAAACCTGATGACAGAAAGTCTGGAAGGGCTTGTGTCGAAGATCAAGGAGGATGAGCGGAAGATGCGCAAGGCGGATCTTCGGCTTTTGCAGGAACAGATCAACCCGCATTTCCTCTATAATACGCTGGACACCATCGTCTGGCTGATCGAGGGCAACGATTCCGACAAGGCGGTGAACATGGTCATGTCGCTGTCGGAATTTTTCAGGCTGGTCTTAAGCAAGGGAAAGGAATATATTACCATTCAGGAGGAAGAGCTTCATATTAAAAGTTATCTTGAGATCCAGCAGGTGCGTTACCGGGATATTCTGGAGTATCGGATTGAGATTGATCCCGCGCTTTATCAATATCAGATTTTGAAGCTGACCATTCAGCCGCTGGTGGAAAATTCTCTTTATCACGGCATCAAATACAAGCGGGCAAAGGGCAGTATCATCGTGACGGGGCAGCTGGAAGGGGATCAGATCAGGCTCCGGGTAGCGGACGACGGTGTCGGCATGGAGGAGAAGGAGCTGCATAAACTGCAGAAAGAAATTGAGAAACCCTGCAAGGAGACGGAGAAGGGCTTCGGACTTGCCAACGTCAATGAGAGAATCCGTATGAATTTCGGCGCGGAATACGGCATGAAGATCGAATCTGTCAAAGGGAAAGGCACATGCGTGGAGATCGTGATTCCTGCAGTGCCCTATGCGGCGGAAAGGGAGGATTAGCGTGTTTCGGAAAAGATCTTACAGTTTGACCGTGGTCGGGCTGCTTCTTTTGATGACTATGGCTCTTCTGCTTTACGGCAGCAGGCTTTTTACGGATATTGAGGAGGAGGCCCATATCACACAGGAGAACCGGATCGTAGTGGGCGTGTCGCAGCTCGGCAGCGAATCCGGGTGGCGGACGGCCAATACAGAATCGGTACAGAGGACGTTTACACAGCAAAACGGCTATTTTTTGATTTATCACAACGCAAGACAGAAGCAGGAAAACCAGTTAAAAGCGATCCGCAGCTTTATTTCCCAGCGGGTGGACTACATTATTTTTTCTCCCGTGGTAGAGACGGGCTGGGAGACGGTGCTGCAGGAGGCGAAGCAGGCGGGAATCCCCGTGATCCTTATGGACCGTAATGTGGACGTGGAGGACGAGAGCCTCTATGTGACCTGCGTGGGCAGTGATTTTGTGGAGGAAGGCGAGAAGGCCGGACGCTGGCTGGAAGGGGAACTTGTCAGACAGAGGAGATCCGCGCAGTCCGTCAATATCGTGATACTGACGGGAACGGAGGGCTCGTCCTCCCAGATCGGACGGTCGGCCGGGTTTGCTACAGTGGCTGCCAGACATGCCAACTGGAATATTCTGGAGGAGAAATGCGCGGAATTTACTTCCACGAAAGGAAAGGAAGTGATGAAAGGCTTTCTGCGCAGATACCCGGATATCGACGTGGTGGTTTCCCAGAATGACGATATGACCTTCGGCGCGATCGAGGCGATCGAAGAGTCGGGCCGCAAGGTGGGCGTAAACGGCGATATTATGATTCTTTCCTTTGATGCGGTGCGGGGTGCGCTCGACATGGTGGCGGACGGTGTGATTAACGTGGATATCGAGTGTAACCCGAATCAGGGTGAGTACCTTCTCCAGGTGATAGACATGCTGGAGGCGGACGAGGCGGTTGAGAAAAAGTATTATGTGGAAGAGGATGTTTTTACCATAGAGAATGTAACGCAGGAAGTTTTGCAGGAGAGAACCTATTAACGGCGGTAAAATGCAGGCAGCCCCGGAATAGAAGTAAGATTGAAAATTCTCAATCGCAATCCGGGGTTCTGACGTGGAGGATTCATATGCTGAAAGTTTTTTTGGTGGAAGATGAGAGTATTGTCCGGGAGGGGCTGCGGGATAACATTCCGTGGCAGCAGTACGGCTATGAGTTTGTGGGGGAGGCCAGCGACGGGGAGATGGCGCTGCCGCTCATTCAGAAGACAAGACCCGATGTTCTTCTTACGGATATCAAAATGCCCTTTATGGACGGTTTGTCCCTGAGCCGTCTTGTGCATCAGGAATTTCCTGACATGAAGATTATCATTATCAGCGGTTATGACGATTTTGAGTATGCCCGCGGCGCGATACTGGTCGGGGCGGAGCAGTATCTTTTGAAGCCCATTACCAGAGCGGCCATGCAGAAGGTATTGGCGGAGCTTAAGACAAAAATTGAGACGGAGCGGGAACAGAAGACCTATCAGGAAAAGTTTCAGAACGAGGTCAGAGAATACGAGCAGTTTTCCCGCACGGATTTCTTTGTCAAGGTGTTTGAGGGGCGTATGCCGGTACAGGATATTTATGAGGAGGCGGCCAAGCTGTCTTTGAAAATAAATGCGCCCTGTTACAATATTCTGTTGTTCAATTTACAGGAAAAGCGCACCGGGGAAAATTGGGGGACGGAATCCGAGGGCTTCGCCAGAAAACGGGAGGAGCTTCTGCATTATTTTATACGTTACCCGGAAAATCTGGTTTTTCGGTGGAATGTGAATACGTACGGCGTGCTGATTAAGGGAAGCCCCGCGCAGATGCAGGAGCTGGGCGCCAGGTGCCTTGAAAATGTGGACCGTATCTGTCATCCGGCGCAAGAGGTTCTGGACTGGTATGTAGCTCTGGGCGAACCGGTGGAGAGGCTGAGTATGCTGGCCGAATGTTACAGCAAGGTGAACCATATTTTTGCCTATCGTTTTCTGATGCCGCAGATACATGTCTTTACCAAAGAGACGATGGGCCGGAATTTGCCGGAAAAAGAGGAGAGTGGCAGAATCAGGGATATTGACCCGGCGAAGATGGATGTGGAGCTGATCCGGGATTTTCTGCTGCAGGGCGTGCGGGATGAGATTACGGATTTTGTGGAGAACTATCTGCTGGCGGTGGGTGAGGCGCTGCAGTCGGCCATGTTCCGCAATTATCTGACGCTGCACGTTTACTTTGCGGCGGTTTCCTATGTGGAGTCCCTTGGCTGTGATAAGGAGGAGCTTTTACAGCTTATGAGCGACGATGGACTGACACCGGAGGGACAGTACGATGTGGATGCGCTGCCGGATTATCTTTGCGGCCTGATCGAGAAGGCCATGGAGCTTCGCGACAGGGAGTCGGACAACCAGAGCAGGCGCATTTTGAAGAAAGCGCTTTCTTATATAGAAGAAAACTATTCGCAGGAGTCCCTTTCCCTAAACTCCGTGGCGGGTGAAGTCAATGTCAGTGCCAACTATTTCAGCGCGATTTTTTCGCAGGCCATGCAGGTGACCTTTGTGGAATATGTGACGGGCAAACGTATGGACAAGGCGAAAAAACTCCTGCGCCAGACCCAGATGCACACCGGGGAAATTGCCATGGAGGTCGGCTACAAGGACCCGCACTATTTCAGCTTTGTTTTCAAAAAGACGCAGGGCTGCACGCCGAGGGAGTACAGGGCCGGCGGAAAGGCCTGAGAAAATACCAGTGCGGGCGCCGACGGAAGTCAGGCGGGCCCGTCGCTTTCCTTCCGCACAAGCTCCCATGGGATTTCCTGGGAGACAACGGGAATGCCCTGCAGCATCTGTATCATGGTTTCCGCCACGCATCCGCCCATCTCGTGGGGCCGGTGCGTCAGGGTGGTGATACGGACTTTGCTCAATTCGCTTAAGTAGCTGTTGTCGAAGCAGACCACAGAAACATCGCGGGGAACACGGATACCGGCGTAGGACAGCTCTTTGATGAGCCAGTATGCAATTTCGTCGTTGTAGCAGATGACGGCGGTGCAGCCGGAAAGGTGTTCTTTGATATAGGCGGCAAGGAAACGGCTGTCCTGCTTTTTCTCCAGCTTTTCGATATCGGAGCTGTGAAACCAGCCGATGTTTTTGTCGGAAAACGCCACATTCTGATCGCGCAGACAGCAGAATGCGCCCAGATAACGTTCCGGTCCCTGCTTGTCATCCGACTTAAAGAGGCCTGCGATGCGGGTATGCCCCAGCTCGGTCAGATGGTTGGCCAAAAGGTAGCCGCCATAATAGTTGTCGTCCTTGATACAGATCTCGTCCGGGAGGGCGTCATATTTATTGTGAAGAAACAGAAGCTGTGTCTCGGAGGCTTTCAGCTTTTCATAAAGATCGGTATTGGGTGTGGGAAGCGCGCTCTTCGAGCCTTCCACGATGATGCCGCGCGGCCGGTCTTCCAGCAGGGAGAGCAGGATTTGTCTTTCCCTGGAGGTGTCGTTCTCTGTGGGATGCACCTCCAGCTGATAGCCTTTGGAGGCGAGAGTTGCGCGGATGTCGGTGAGCAGATGAGGGTAAATATACTCCTGACTGCTGGCGATCAGGATGGGAATGACATTCCGTCCCGCCTCCGGAGACAGTCCCGTGGCATGGGAGCCGCTTCCACGGCGGCTTTCAATCAGCCCCTGACTTTTGAGGAGAGAGAGGGCTGCCCGCACGGTCTGCCGGCTGACCTGATACTGCTCGGCTATGGCCGTTTCGGTGGGAAGCGCGGTGATCCCCTGTTTTAAATTTTGGGAAATCAGTTCGGTAAGCTGTTTCGAAAGTGTTTCGTACTTGTTCATAATAAAAAAATCTCCTTTTTTGTTCACGGTTTATTAACAAATTACATCAAAATTATTCATAAAGTATGTCCCGATCGGAAAAAAACACCTCCTGATTCCCTGTTCTGATAAGAATGACTATAAATACAAAATGGGTAAAACGGGAAAATCCTTCGTTAAAATCTATAAAAGAATAACCAAATCGTAAAAAATTACCCTAAATTTTTAGATTTGTACTATCCGTTTTTATTATAGCACAAATTTGTATTGTTGAACCCATACAAAATGCACAAAAGGATGATTTTGGGTGTTGAAGTGTATCGTGCATTTTGCTAAAGTGTTCTCAGGGACGGGGAAACACGAAATCCCGTTACCCCAAAAACATATTCTCTCATCGCAGAGATGGGAGAAACAATGAAAGGGAGGAAACAAACAATGAAGAGAAAAATGGCAGTTTTACTGACAGGCGCTATGGTAATGGCTACTCTGGCAGGCTGTGGCGGCGGTGAGGCAGCTCCCGCAGCGGAGACGGCAGCTCCTGCAGCAGATGAGGCACCCGCGGCAGAGGAGGCTCCTGCAGAAGAAGCTCCTGCGGCAGAGGAGGCTCCGGAAGAGGCAGAGGCAGAGGCTCCTGCAGCAAGCGGCGAGCTGATCACTGTTGGTATCATCAACAATGACCCCAGTGAGTCCGGTTACCGTACAGCGAACGATGCGGATTTGAAGGCAGCATTCACTGAGGAGAACGGCTATTCTGCATCTTTTGCATATGGTAACCCTGCAGTAGGTAATGCGAATGAGGATCAGGTGAAGGCAGCGCAGCAGTTCATTCAGGACGGCGTTGACTATCTGCTTCTCTCTGCGGCTGATACCGCAGGCTGGGATACCGTTTTACAGGATGCGCAGGCAGCAGGTGTTGAGGTTATCCTGTTTGACCGTACCATCGATGCAGACGAGAGCCTTTATGCGGCATCCATCGTGTCTGACATGGATAAAGAGGGTGAGACCGCTGTTAACTGGCTTGCGGACCAGGGTCTTGAGACTTACAATATCATCCACCTTCAGGGTCAGATGGGTTCCGCGGCGCAGCAGGGCCGTACCAAAGCTCTGGACGAGAAGGTAGCGGCAGAGGCTAACTGGAACATGGTTGAGCAGCAGACCGCTTCCTGGAACGCTGAGAACGCACAGCAGATCGTGCAGTCCGTGATCAGTTCCGGTAAAGAGTTCAACGTAATCTACGCTGAGAATGACGATATGGCTAAGGGCGCTGTTGCAGCTCTGGATGCAGCTAACATCTCTCACGGCGTAGGCAAGGACGTTATCGTAATGGGCTTTGACTGCAACAAGTGGGCTCTGGAAGAGCTGCTTGCAGGCAACTGGAATTACGATGGACAGTGTAATCCTTTCCAGTCTTCCTATATTGACGATGTTATCAAGACCCTTGAGAGCGGCGGCACGCCTGCTGAGAAGGTGATCATCATGGAGGAGAAGGGTTTCGATGCAGAGACCATCACTCAGGAGGATGTAGACACTTACGGAATTTAATCTAATACTTTGTAGCACAACCAAGAATATGTTATAATGTATAAGACGAGCGCGGCGCAGCGAAAAAGCCTGCCCGCGCTCGTTTGCACGAAAAAAACAAAATAAATATTGGGAGGTGGACCTGAGAGTGGAAGGAAATGTTGTTTTAAAAATGAGAAACATTCACAAAATCTTCCCCGGAGTACATGCACTGCAGGGTGTGGACTTCACACTGCGCAAGGGTGAGATTCATGCGCTGATGGGGGAGAACGGCGCCGGGAAATCGACGCTGATCAAGGTTCTTACCGGGGTTTATGGCAAGGAGGACGGAGAAATCTTCCTGGACGGCACAGAGGGAGCGGTTGCGATTCATTCGCCCCAGGATGCGCAGAATATGGGCATCAGCACCGTGTATCAGGAGATCACGCTCTGCCCGAACCTCACAGTGGCTGAGAATATGTTTATAGCTCGTACCAAGGGCGCGGTGCAGAACTGGAAAAAAATGAACGCGGATACGGACAGGATTCTGGAATCGCTGCAGATACCCGCGAGGGCGTCGCAGCAGCTTGGCACGTGTTCTCTGGCGGTACAGCAGATGATCGCCATCGCCCGTGCGGTTGATATGGAGTGTAAGGTTCTGATTCTGGATGAGCCCACTTCCTCCCTGGATGAGCAGGAAGTTGAGAAACTGTTTAAACTGATGCGGGATCTCCGTGCCAAGGGCGTAGGCATTATTTTTGTAACACACTTTTTGGAGCAGGTATATGAGGTCTGCGACAGGATTACCGTTATGAGAGACGGTAAGCTTGTGGGTGAATATGAAATCGAGAAGCTGCCCCGCGTGCAGCTGGTATCCAAGATGCTCGGTAAAGAGGTGGATGATCTCTCTGATATCAAGAGCGAAGTTAAGACATTTGACGCAGGGAAAGACGCGGTACCCGTGCTGGAGGCGGAAGGTCTTGTCAGCAATGCGGGCATCAAGCCTTTCGATTTCCATATCAACAAGGGTGAGGTAAACGGTTTTACCGGACTCCTTGGTTCCGGACGAAGCGAGTGCGTGCGCGCCATTTTCGGTGCGGACAGAGTAACCGGCGGAAAAGTCAGGATGGGCGGCAGGGATGTAAAGATTGCGAAACCGCTTGACGCCATGAAGAACGGCATCGCTTATCTGCCTGAGGACCGTAAGGTGGACGGTATCGTGGGAGACCTTTCCGTGCGCGACAATATTATTTTGGCGCAGCAGGTGCTCAAGGGTTTCTTCAAACCTTTCTCCAGAGCGGAGGCCAACAAGGTTGCGGATGAATACATAAAACTTCTGAATATTAAGACGGCTTCCAAAGACACCCCGATCAAGTCGCTTTCCGGTGGAAACCAGCAGAAGGTTATTCTGGCGAGATGGCTCTTTACCCATCCCGAATATCTGATTCTGGATGAGCCGACCAGAGGTATCGACGTGGGTACGAAGGTGGATATCCAGAAACTGGTGCTGAAACTGGCGTCCGAGGGTATGAGCGTAACCTTTATCTCCTCGGAGCTTGACGAGATGCTCAGAACCTGTTCGCGCCTGATTGTCATGCGTGACCGCAAGGCGGTGGGCGAGCTGACAGGCGATGATCTGAATCAGGGTACGGTTATGAGTACGATCGCGGGAGGTGACAAATAAATGGCAAACAGTGAAAATGCTAGGACATCGAGTGCGGGTTTTCTGAAGAATCTTGTTAGAAATCAGTGTTTTATTCCGATTGCGGCGCTTTTGCTGCTGGCGGTTTTTAATCTGATTGCAGATCCTTCTTTCTTTAGAATTACATTGGGCTATAACAGCGCGGGTAATCCGGTGCTGTCCGGCTTTATCATTGACATTATCAATAACGGTTCCGAGCTGGCGATTCTGGCGATCGGTATGACGCTTGTAACGGCGGCTTCCGGCGGACAGGATATCAGCGTGGGCGCGGCGATTGCTATTGCAGGCAGCGTGATTCTGCGGGTGCTCTGCGGAGGAAACGCCCGTCCGGAAACACTGCAGGCCCCTATCATAGTCGCGTTTCTGGTGGCATGTGTGGTGGCAATGCTTTTCGGTGCGTTCAACGGTATATTGGTGGCTTATTTCAAGATTCAGCCCATGATCGCGACGCTGATCCTGTATACGGCGGGACGTTCTATCGCGGCGTGGATCAATAACAACGAGCTTCCGGTTATCAGCGATCCCAAGTTTGCTTACTTCGGCGGGTTTATTCCGGGGATCCCGATTCCGACACCCTGCTTTATTGCGGTGGCCTGCATGATCGTGATCGGCATTGTGCTGAAGATGACAAATCTGCGGCTGTATACGCAGGCGGTTGGTATCAACCAGAGTTCGTCCAAGCTAAATGGTCTGAATCCGGAGCTGATCAAGGTGCTGGCTTTCGTGATTCTGGGCTTGTGTGTAGCGGTTGCGGGACTGATCAAGGTAAGCCGTGTGTCTTCCATCAACTACTCCGTTATCGCAAAGGATATTGAGATGGATGCGATTCTTGCAGTTGCACTTGGCGGCAACGCGCTTTCCGGCGGTAAGTTCAACATGACAGCTTCCATTATCGGCGCATTTGTAATCCAGTGCCTGACGACGACACTTTACAAATTCGGCGTTTCCTCAACGGCGCTTCCCGCTTACAAAGCGGTGGTGGTTATCCTTCTGGTGGTAGTCAGTGCGCCCACCGTGAGAGAGTATTTGAATAAGATTACTCAAAAAATGAAACTGAGCAAGGAGGTGGCGTGAGATGGCAAAGACAGATAAGAATAATGCGTCTGCGGGCAAGGGCCTCGGTGCAAAGCTGATGGGTATGACCGATACCAATCTGCTCCTGACCATTACAGTCATTGTATTTTTCCTGATGTATATAGGAGCTGTCGTATTTCTGCGTGCAGGCTTTTTAAAGCCACAGACCTTTTTTCTGCTTTTAAATTCCAATGCCGCGCTCATTATCCTTGCCTGCGGCATGAGCCTTGTCATGATTACCGGCGGAATTGACATTTCCGTGGGCGGCGTGACCGCTCTGGTGAGCATGTGCTGTGCGGTCTATCTGGATTATAAGGGCGGCAATGTCTTTGGCGCGGTCCTGATTGCGCTGGCGATCGGTCTTGCCTTTGGCGCGTTTCAGGGTTTTATGGTAGCGTACCTGGATATACAGCCCTTTATCGTGACACTTGCGGGTATGTTCTTTGCGAAAGGTATGACCACTGTAGTGAACAGTTCCCCCTTTAATGTGGCGAACGAAGCGTTCGTTGCGCTCAAGACGACGCGTATCAACGTGCCGGGTCTCGGTTCTGTTAATAAAAAGGGAATCTATGTGCCCGCGTATGTGGAGATTGGTGTGTTGATTGCCATTCTGGTGGTGATCGTGATGTTTGCGCTGCTGCGCTGGACCAAGATGGGACGTAATTTTTATGCGGTGGGCGGAAACAAGCAGAGCGCGCTGATGCTGGGTATCAACGTAAAGAGGACGAAATTCCTGTCCCATCTGATCTGCGGCCTTCTGGCAGGAATCGGCGGTTTCATTTACTTCCTGCATGTGGGTTCCGGCTCCCCCTCCAATGCGGCAGGCGCTGAAATGGATGCAATCGCGTCCTCCATTATCGGCGGCACCATGCTGACCGGTGGTGTGGGAAACGTGGTTGGTACTTTCTTCGGTGTACTCTCCCTGAGTACGATCCAGAATATCGTATCCTCTATCGGATTTGATGAAGCGTGGTGGACCGGCATCACAAAGGCAGCTATGCTCTGTCTGTTCCTGGTGGTCCAGAGCGTGGTTATGTCCGTGAGAAAGAAGAGAAACGCTACAAATTAAATAGCAGAAAAGAAATGAACTGCCGGGCCAACGTTTTGTGCCGCCCGGCAGTTTTTAGTGCGATATCGTTTATTATTACATAAGATCCATCTGTGAAAACTCCAGATACAAATCTTCAAAAATTCCCGCCTTAATTCGCTCGGAAAAAGAGTGCTGTGCGGGTTCGTTCCAATGTCCGGCCCTGTAAACTGTGACGGCTTTCTTTTCAGCGTCCACAATCCAATATTCCCGCACGCCGGTTTCCTGATACAACTTCACTTTCCGCTCACAGTCCATCTTTACACTGGAGGGCGACAGGATTTCGATCACCCAGTCCGGCGCGCCGTGGCAGCCCTTCTGATTCAGCCTGTCCCGGTCGCAGATTACGGAAATGTCGGGTTCCACATAGTTGTGCTTATCTTTCTTGATATACACGCCGAAGGGCGCAGGGTACACCTTGCAGTTTCCTTTCTTCTTCCTGATATACAAACCGATTTCTATGGCAAGCTGTATAAGGATATCCTGATGAATCCGCATAGGCGCATCCATCCGAAACATTTCTCCGTCGATCAGCTCGGCCCGTTCTCCTTCCGGCAGTGCCTCGATATCCGCGATTGTGTATCCTTTTGCGCCCCTGATTGCCATAAATCTGTCCTCTCTCTCCAATTCTTTCCATTCCTGTGACTTTCTTACTTCCATAGTTTTTCCTCCTGTTTCGCAGGAGAAGTCAGATATGCGCGTCCCGACATTGGCCCGCCTGCCGTTTTAAAACGGCGGTGCTTCAGAATCTCCCGCTTTTAAATTGTGTTGGCTGATTTAAAAGCATAGAAATTCTGAAATATAGACTGAAAATCAGCCGGAAATGCTGATTTCATATGACTCCGGAATGAAGATAATATCGTTCCGAATATTTGTTGTCAATAGAATGTATATGCTTTGTACTTATTATGAAGGCAGATGAATAAAAAGTCAAGGACGAAAAAACGTTTGCATAACGGCTGTAATCGCTGTTAAAGACTCACCTGTTATGAAATGGTTTCGCAAGAAATAAGTCAGGCAATATGAATTATAATAACAACTGTGATATATATAATTAGCAACAAATTAGTAACAGATTTTTCCGTCGCGGAACCGTTTCCATCCAAGTAGGTATACTGCCTTTTTCGATTTAATAAAAAGTTAATTAAGAACAAATTAGCGACAAAACGGTGTTTTTCGCGGAATAACATGCGAAATAAAAATGTCGTAACGTGCATGAGTTTTCTAGATGTGATTTGGGAAGCGCGATATTTACTGAGAAAATACAGAATTAAGAAAATATTAAGAATTATTTTCTGACGGATGTGGTACTGTTATCGTTAAAGTAGGTACAGGTGAAGATGATAAGGCTACATTAGCCAACGTTAAGATCAAGAAGCAGGAGACAACACCTGCTCCAATACCCACAGAATAAGGACATCGCGGCAAAACTGCATGTGATGATTTCCGAAAACAAGTAAACAAAACGCCCTGTGGCCATATGGCTGTGGGGCGTTTTGTAGTATGACGGCATGCCATGCTCCATGGTGAAAGTCCATAGTTGGCAAATAAAAATTAGTTAATATTCATCCGGGAAAGCGCCAGATACAGCCCTTCAAAAATTCCGGCCTTTATCCGCTCGGTAAAGGTATACTGTACCGCTTCTTTTCCACGTTCAAATTCATACACCATAACCGTCTCCCTCTCTGCGTCCACAGTCCAGTATTCCCGCACACCCGCTTCTCGATACAGCTTCACCTTCCACTCGCAGTCCATCTTCAGACTGGAAGGCGACACGATTTCGATTATCCAGTCGGGTGCACCTTGACATCCCTTTTCGTCCAGCTTATCCTTATCGCAGATTACCGAAATGTCCGGTTCTACATAATTGAGTTTGTCTTTCCTGATATACACTGCGAAGGGGGAAGGAAAAATTTCACACTTTCCCGCATTCCTTTTTATGTACAGCTTGATTTCAAAGGCAAGCTCCATGAGAATTTTCTGATGTATCGTCATAGGCGCATCCATTCGAAACAGTTCCCCGTCGATCAGCTCCGCCCGCTCCCCTTCCGGCAGTGCCTCAATATCTGCGATTGTATATCCTTTTCCGCCCCTGATTGTCATAAATCGCTCCTCGCTCTCTGGCCTTTCCCATTCCCATGATTTTCTGATTTCCATCGTTTTCCTCCTGTTCCGCAGGAGAAATTCGGATAGGTATGACTTATACTTGCCCTGCCGGTCACGCTGGCACGATGTCCGTCCGGAATCTCCTGCTTTTAAAATGTCGTGTTGGTTGATTTAAAAGCATAGAAATTCTGAAACACAGACTTGAAAACCATAATGCTGGTTTTATTGGATTTCGGCACAAAATACAAGACTTCACCGAATATTTGTTATCGAGAAAGTAATATGCTTTGGGAGTATTATAAGGGATGGCGGAGGATGTGTCAAGTGGAGCCCGGGGATTCCCATAGAGCTGTTTTTTGTGGAAATGTCATAAATATTCTTGAGATGGGTCTATCTTTACGAGACAAAATGTGCTATACTTAGAACAATGCAAAATCAGCAGACGGCAAATTGTACTATATAAGGGAAGGTATACTTGGGAGGATAAATACATGAAGAAGATTGGTTTTAAGTTTGCGTTGGCAATCATTGTGCTTGCGTTGATTTCTATTATTTCACTGGGGCTTCTGGCTAACAGCATGACGGCGATTACGGCGGAAAGCCAAAAGGTGATGAATAACGAGGTGGAAAAAATCAATCTGATTCACGGTGTGTATGAGGATTATCTGGATATTTATATGAATGTACATGCTCATGTGAACGCCAAGATTATCAGAACCATGGACAGGCGTAAGGATGATATTCTGGAGCGCCGCGCGCAGATGTGGGAGTCCATGGAGGCTTATAAGGCGCTGATTGTTTCCGAGGAGGAGCAGAAGGTTTGTGATTCGCTGGAGGGGCGGCTTACAAGCTTCGACAGCTATGTGGATGCCGTTATGGAGGTGAGCCGGGAGGGAGATAAGGACCGCGCCAATAACCTGATCACAAATAATCTCGGTATGCTGAACAATACCATTGATAATAGCATGAACGATCTGCTGGAGTTTTCGGATGCGGGGCTGGCCGAGGGCAAGAGGTATCTGCAGGTAAAGACGGAGAGCTCCTATGTGCTGATTGTGTCGGTTATTGTGATCCTGATTGTGACGGCGGTTCTGGTTTTGATGATTGCACACCGCATTATTGTGATGCCGATTCAGAAGATTGCCCAGGTAATCAACGGGATGATCGAAGATATACATAATAATAAGGGGAATCTGACAGAGAGAGTGCCCGTGCAGACGAAGGATGAAATTGCGACGCTGGCGATGGGCGTGAATGAATTTCTGGACATTCTGCAGGATGTGATTGGCGGCGTGATTTCCTGTAGTGACGAGATTAACAGACAGCAGCTCCATGTAAATGAAGTGGTGGAGGAGACGGACCAGAATGCCAGCGATACTTCGGCCACCATGGAAGAGCTGGCGGCCAGCATGGAAGAGGTGTCCGCTACGGTCGGTTATGTCAGTGAGAGCACAAGAGAGGCGGAGGCTTCCGTCGGAGCAGTGGTGGATCAGGCAGTCAGCGGTACGAAGTTCGCCGAGGAGATCCGGAACCGTGCGGAGGAGCTTCGTAAGCTGGCGCAGGACAGCCGTGCGACTGCGGACGGTATGATAAAGGAATTTGACGTGTCCCTGAACGCATCCATTGAGGACAGCAAACAGATAGAAAAGATCGGGAATCTGACGGCGGATATTTTGAGCATTGCATCTAAGACGAATCTGCTCGCCCTGAACGCGTCCATAGAGGCGGCAAGAGCGGGAGAGGCCGGTAAAGGCTTCGCCGTGGTGGCCGATGAGATCCGTATGCTGGCTGACAGCTCGAAGCAGACGGCCGGAAATATCCAGCAGATTTCTGCGGGCGTTGTGGCAGCGGTTATGACATTGGCGGAGAATGCGGGCAGTCTTGTGAAATTTATCAACGAGCGGGTAATGCCGGACTACGAAATACTGGAGCGCACGGGGGAGCAGTACCTGAACGACTCCATTACGGTAGACCGGATGATGGGTGAGATGCGCGAATCTATGGAAAACATCGGCACAATGATGCGCACGGTGGCGGAGTCCAATGAAAATATTACGAATAATGTAAGGGAGAGTGCGCAGGGTGTCGGCGGCGTGGTTGATAATACGGCGGCGCTTGCGGAAAATATGAAGGGCATTGTGGAAGCGCTGAATCAGGTTTCCGATGTGGTAAGCCATCTGTCCGAGCAGACGGCGTGCTTCGAGGGATAGGTTCAGAATATAAGGCGGGGACAAGAGTTTGGGTGAGAATTTAGCGGAGAAAGAACCGTCAGGTGTGCAGGAGGCGTCTGGCGGTGAAGATAGAAACGTGAATAAGAAAAACGGCGATACGAAGGTGGGGCTTACGCTCCGCATTCTGGTGGCGGCCTATGTGCTGTATCTGGCGTTTGGCCTGATACAGGGGTTCGGGGAAACCACGGGGAACGACAGGATATTTATTGCGATAGCGATAGTCGTTTTTGTGGCGGCAGGCGGCGCAATCCTGATTTTATCGGCAAAAAAACTGATTAAGAAGGAGTATGTGGATGCAGATGAACAAGCAGAGGACGATGAAGAGCAGTAAAGGGGCGGGGATCAGATTTAAGATAAACGCCTGTATTTTGGGTACGCTGATTGTACTGATCGCGTTGATGGTGGTGCTGATTGACAGATCCAGTAAATATAATACGCAGTATTCGCAGATTCTGGACAGCATCAGCAAGGTTACCTATATTAAGGATAATGCGTCTTATCTGGGACGTACTGTCGTTGTTAAATGCAGTACAGGCGGGGACATTGCCTCCAGCGGCCATGTGGAGATTATTGACACCATGGAACAGTATGTGGCGCAGGTGGGAGAAAGCGTCCCGCAGGAGGCGGAATATTCGGAGATGCGCAACCAGTATGATAAGTTTGCGTCCGAGACGGGAAAGTTTATCGCTTCTTTCCGCGAACTGCAGTCCGCATGCGGCGCGTCTTATTCTTCGGCAGGTCTGAACGCCGCGCAGAATATGAGCGGCAGCATGAGCTTTGTCAGCTCCAGCGCCGAGACGCTCCTGGCTTCCGAAATAGCCAGAAGTGAGCAGATTGTGGATGAGATTCAGAGCGATTTCAGACACACGCTTACCATCATTGTGGCGGTTGTTGTGATTACTGCGATTATAGTGATGGCGGCAGCCTTTGTCCTGACACAGAGCATAACGGCTCCTATTATACAATTACAGAAAAAACTTACCGTGATGTCTGAGGGGAATCTGACCGGCGAGGATATCCGGGTGAAAGGAAGGGACGAGGCGGGACGCGCGGCTTCGGCCTTCAATAAAATGAAGAGCAGCCTGGTGCATCTGATCAGTAAAGTGGCGGCGAATATGGCGGAGCTGAAAATGGCTACCGCGACGGTCAATAACAGTGTGGATGAGAATGCGCAGGGCGGTACGCGTATTGCGGATGCAGTGGACGGGATGCTGGCGGCTCTGGAGAGACAGCAGGAGGAAGTCACCCGCGCGCAGGAGCAGATCGGCGAAATGGGTAATATTGCCGAAAAAGTGGCGGATTATGCAGAGGCGATTCACGGAAACGCAGGCAAGACAAGGGATAACGCAAGAGACGGTATGCAGAAAATCGTGGCTTATGTGGAGCAGATGCAGGAAGTGAACCGCTCTATGCGTGAAATGGAGAATGTGTTTGCCTCTTTCGGAGAGAACACAAAGGGGATGACGGAGGCGCTGGAGTCCATATCTTCTATCGCGTCCCAGACGAATCTGCTTTCCTTAAACGCATCCATCGAAGCGGCGAGAGCCGGAGAAGCGGGCAGGGGATTTGCTGTAGTGGCTACGGAGATCCGAAATCTGGCGGATGATTCACAGGCGGCAGCGGCGCATATCGGCAAGATGATAGAGGCGGTAAGCACGCAGGCGGATCAGATGACGGCACGGCTACGGGAGAGCCTTGACCAGTTGGAGAAGGGCAATCAGATGACCGGAGAGGCGAAGGAGAGCTTCGAGATTATTACGGCAGGTACGGATGAGGTCGGCAACAGTGTGGAAGATATCATAAGCGGCGTGGAGGTTTTGAATGACAGAATCAGGGAGACTATGGAGAGCATGGGAACCGTCAAGGATGCCGCGGACGGGAATGTGACGGAGATTAACGAGGTCAGCGCAGTGGTGGCTGAACAGTCCGCGAATCTGGAGGAGGTGTCCGAAGCTATGGATAAACTGCTTGTGCTGACGGGCGATGTAGAAGCGCTGGTAGGTGAGTTTAAGATTTAGGGTCTGAGGTAAAAACCGGGCGGCGGCATGATATATAATATTAAGTAGAAACACCCGCAGGGATAAATAGAGCCTGCGGGTGTTTTAATGTCTTTTGCTGCAAAAGTTGTACACTATACAACTTGCACAGGATGTATGTAAAAATCGAATAAAAAGATTGACAATTTATCAGCACATAGCTATAATAAAAATACCATCGAGAAATGCGGTGGTGAAAATGTACAGAACAGCTTGCGAATTAAGTGCTGATTAAGCAAAATATTCCAAATATCAATTTGCTGAAATGCTGACATTGTTTCTAAAACCGGCAAATTGTATAGTGTACAACTTACCGGCACGTGTAGACAAGTTGTCTGTGACAAACAATTATTTTAAGGGAGGAAGAAGAATGAAAAAGAAAGTTTTAGGCACACTTCTGAGTGTAGCAATGGTAGCTTCCATGCTTGTAGGCTGTGGCGGCGGCGCTGCAGAGACAGCGGCTCCTGCAGCGGCAGATGAGGCTCCTGCAGCAGCGGATGAGGCTCCCGCGGCAGATGCAGCAGACACGGCGGCAGATGAGGCGGCAGCAGCGGCTACGGCGGCTGGCGGCAAGAAGGTTGGCGTGGCAATGCCTACCCAGTCTTCCGAGAGATGGATCAATGACGGTGCGAACATGAAGGCGCGGCTTGAGTCTCTTGGCTACGAGGTAGACCTTCAGTACGCAGAGGATGATGTACAGGCACAGGTTTCCCAGATCGAGAACATGATCGCTTCCGGCGTTAACTGCCTGGTTATCGCTTCTATCGACTCTGATGCTCTGGTAAACGTAGAGGCACAGGCGAAAGAGGCAGGTATTCCGATCATCGCTTACGATCGTCTGCTGATGAACACGGATGCTGTTTCTTACTACGCTACTTTTGATAACAAGGGTGTTGGTACCGCAATCGGTAAGTATATCGAGGACAACGCAAATCTCGATCCCGCTGACCCGAAGACCATTGAGTTCTTCATGGGCTCTCCTGATGATAACAACGCGCACATGCTCTACGCTGGTCTGATGGAGGTTCTTCAGCCTTATCTTGACAACGGCGCACTGGTTTGTAAGTCCGGCAGAACTTCTTTCGATGATACCTGTATCTTAAGATGGTCTCAGGAGACCGCACAGCAGAACTGTGAGAACTATCTGACAGGCTTCTACGCTGACGAGGATCTTGACATCTGTGCTACCGCTTTCGACGGTTTCGCATACGGCTGTAAGGCTGCTCTTGAGGGCGCTGGTTACACGGATGCTAACTGGCCTATGATTACCGGTCAGGACGCAGAGCTGATGGCTACCAAGAACATCATCTCCGGCAAGCAGACCATGTCCATCTACAAGGATACCCGTCTTCTGGCTGAGAAGTGCGTTACCATGGTGCAGGCAGTGCTTGAGGGTGCAGAGCCTGAGATCAACGATACCGAGCAGTACAACAACGGTAAGATCGTAGTTCCTTCTTACCTGTGCACACCTGTAGCAGTTGACCAGTCCAACTATGAGGAAATCATTGTAGAGGGCGGTTACTACACAGCGGAGCAGTTAGCTGAGTAATTTTCTATAAGAATTCAGGAGGGCGGCGGCAGTTTTGCTGTCGCCCTCTCTTATATCATATATTTTAGAGAAGGGAGTTGGGAAAATGTCGGATTACATCTTGGAAATGAACCACATTGTCAAGGAATTTTCAGGTGTCCGGGCGCTGGATGATGTGAATCTGAAGGTGAGACGCGGAGAGATCCATGCACTGTGCGGTGAGAACGGGGCGGGAAAATCTACGTTGATGAACGTTCTCTCGGGCGTCTGGCCGCATGGTACATATTCCGGCGATGTCGTGTACAAGGGGGAGACATGTAAGTTTCATAATCTGAGGGACAGTGAGGCAAAAGGTATCGTTATTATCCATCAGGAGCTTGCCTTGAGTCCGCTCCTCTCGGTAGCGGAGAATGTGTTCCTGGGGAATGAGCAGCTGGCGGCAAAAGGGGTTATTGATTGGACGAAGACCAGACAGCGCGCGCAGGAGATGCTTGCGAGAGTGGGACTGGAGCATGAGGATGTGAATGTGCCGGTGAACTCTCTGGGCGTCGGCAAACAGCAGCTGATTGAAATTGCGAAGGCGATGGCTAAGAAGGTGGAGCTTCTGATTCTCGACGAGCCTACGGCAGCGCTGAACGATGAGGAAAGTAAAAAGCTTCTGGACATTATGCTGGAGCTTAAGAAGCAGGGGATTACCTGTATTATTATTTCCCATAAGTTAAATGAGATTGAATATGTATCTGACTCCGTGACGATCATCCGTGACGGTAAGACGATTGAGACCCTGATTAAGGGCAAGGATGATATGTCTGAAGACCGCGTGATTAAGGGCATGGTAGGCCGTGAAATGACCAACCGTTATCCGGCACGCGAGGGCGTGAAGATCGGTGATACGATCTTTGAAGTCAAGGACTGGAATGTTTACCATCCCGATGATGCGGAGCGTCAGGTTTTGAAAAATATTAATATCAGTGTAAGGGCGGGCGAGGTAGTGGGGCTTGCCGGACTGATGGGTGCGGGGCGTACCGAGTTCGCAATGAGCGTATTCGGGCACAGCTACGGGCAGAAGATTTCCGGAACCGTTAAGATCAACGGCAAAGAAGTGGAAATGAAGACCGTGAAACAGGCGATAGACAGTAAGCTGGCCTATGTGTCCGAGGACAGAAAAGTATACGGTCTGAACCTGATCGGTGAGATCAAGGAGAACATGACCATAGCAGCCCGCCCGAAATTCTTTTCCAAACACGGCGTGATCAACGGAAATGACGAGATTGTCGCTGCGGAAGAGTATAAGAAGAGAATTAATGTCAAGGCCACTTCCATCGAGCAGGTGGTTGGCGCCCTGTCCGGCGGTAACCAGCAGAAGGTGGTTCTGGCAAAGTGGATGCTGACGCAGCCGGATGTACTGATTCTGGATGAGCCTACCCGTGGTATCGATGTGGGTGCAAAGTATGAGATATACTGTGTTATCAATGAGCTGGCAAAAGCGGGGAAGGCGGTGCTCATCATCTCCTCCGAGATGCCGGAAATCATTGGTACCTGCGACAGAACCTATGTCATCAATGAAGGACAGATCGCAGGTGAGCTGAATCAGACAGAGCTGACACAGGAAAAAATTATGCAGTGTATTATGGCACATAATAGAAAGGGTGATGGAAATGAATGAGAAGAAAAAAGTAGTGAATCTTGACATGAAACAGTACGGTATGTTTCTGGCGCTTATTGCCATCTATGTGATTTTTGCTATTATGACGGGCGGGAAGAACCTCTCCCCGGCTAATATCAACAACCTCATCATGCAGAACGGTTATGTGGTTATTCTGGCTATCGGTATGCTGCTGTGCGTACTGACCGGTAACGTTGATCTGGGCGTTGGATCTGTTGTGGCGCTTACAGGCGCGGCTGCAGGTATTATTCTGATCGACTATAAAATGAATATGTGGATAGCGATCCTTGTTGCACTGCTGATCGGCCTTCTGGTAGGTATGTTTGCGGGATTCTTTATCGCTTATCTGGACATTCCGCCTTTCGTTGTGACGCTGGCTACGATGCTGATGGGCCGCGGACTTACATACACACTGCTGAAAGCGCAGACAAAGGGTCCTCACCCGGACAATTTTGTATATCTGGGTGCAGGTTTCCTTCCCACGGCAAAAGTCAATGTGGGCGGCGGCACGCTGGATCTGGTTTGTATTGGCGTAGCGATTGTGGCTTCTGTTGCGCTGGTTCTCAATGAGATCCGCAGTATTAAGACGAAAGAGAAATATAATTTCGCGACCAATCCCATGTGGCAGGTTGCGGTGAAGCTGGTTGTTATGCTCTTTATTATCTGGTTCTGCTTCATTAAGCTGGCACAGTACAACGGACTTCCTTTCGTGCTTGTTATTATGGCGCTGCTGATTGCGCTGTATGGATTTATCACAAGCAAGACGGTGGCTGGTCGTCAGATTTACGCATTGGGCGGAAACAGAAAGGCGGCAAACCTTTCCGGTATTGATACGAAAAAAGTGTTCTTCTGGGTATATACCAACATGGGTATTTTGAGCGCGGTTGCAGGTATCGTCCTCTCCGCCCGCAACTCTTCTTCCACACCGAAGGCCGGTGACGGGTTCGAGATGGACGCTATCGCATCCTGTTACATCGGCGGTGCGGCGGTGGCCGGTGGTGCAGGTACGATCATGGGTGCGGTAGTCGGCGCGTTCATTATGGGTATCCTGAATAACGGTATGTCCCTGTACGGCTGGTCTACAGATATTCAGAAGATCGTGAAGGGCGCGGTTCTTCTCGGAGCCGTAACCGTGGACGTTATTTCCAAGAGAAAGAAAGGCTGATGATCTGATCTCAGATACATAGCGGATAAGGACGGCGGGGGAACGCAGCCCTTAATATGCAAGGGCTGCCCGTAAGGGCGGCTCTTTGCATACGCGTTTATATAAGCGGAGTCGGAAAGAAATACAGGAGACGGGTGAGAGATAAGGGGAAAGTTATGGAAAAGGCAACACCGAAATACATGGAGTTGGTCGGATGGATCAACGGGCAGATAGAGACAAAAAAGCTTCTTCCGGGTCAGAAAATGTATTCGGAAAATACGCTCAAAGAGATGTTCGGTGTAAGCCGGCAGACTGTCAGACATGCCATCGGCGTTTTGGAGAATGAGGGAATCATCCGTCGGGTTCAGGGGAGCGGCACTTACATCAATGATAACCGCTTGGCGAATTTGACGAAGCGGATGCGTGTTTCCGTGGTGACGACCTATGTGGACGGCTATATCTTTCCGAGGACGATACAGGGTATAGAAAATGTTCTTCTGGAGGCCGGATACTCGGTGCAGATTGCCTTTACAAATAACCAGCATGGCCGGGAAAAAACCATTTTGGAGGATATTATCAGCCGGGACGAGGTATCCGGGCTGATTGTGGAGCCGACGAAGAGCGGCATTCCCAATCCCAATCTGCGGCTTTATCAGGAGATACGCAGGAAACGGATTCCGGTTATCTTTATCAATAGCTTTTATCCGCAGTTAAAGATTCCGCATGTGTCCATCAGCGACCGTATGGCCGGATGGAAAATGACAAAATATCTGCTTTCCATGGGGCACGAAAAGATCGGCGGTATCTTTAAGCTGGACGACGGGCAGGGTCAGGCGCGCTTTTCGGGGTATATGGACGCGATGATGGATGCCGGGCTGGAAGTGACGGACGGGCAGATCGTCTGGGTGGACACGGAAGAGAAGCAGCATCTGGAAAAGGTGTCGGAAAAAGTGCTGGAGCGTTTTAAAGACTGTACGGCGGTGTTCTGCTATAACGATGAGGTGGCGTTCGGCCTTCTGGACATTTTCAGGAAGAACAATATAAGAGTGCCGCAGGATATTTCGGTGGCCAGCGTGGACGATTCGGAGCTGGCGGTTTTGGGAGATGTGCCCATCGCTTCCATGCCGCATCCCATGGAGAAGCTGGGCAGTAAGGCGGCGGAAAATCTGCTGCGGATGATTAAGGACCCGTCTTTTGACGCGAACTATGAGTTCGAGGTGGACGTAGTGCCGAGGAGATCGGTGCGGAAGATCTAGCAGTGCAGCGATTTGATCCGGAATGCGGCAGTGCCCGGGGAACTGCTCCGATATCAAAAAACGAAACATACAACTTGCATATTTGTATGTACAAGTAGTAGACTGTATTATAAGAAGTGCGTGACAGACGGCGCAAAATATGTGCGAATACTGTATACAAAATTGTATATGTGTACAACTTAAAACCTAGTCGCAGAAAAAACAATAAAAGAAAGAGAGGGTATTGTATGAGCGCAGCAAAGAACTACAAATTTTGGTTTTGCACAGGATCTCAGGACTTATATGGAGACGAGTGCCTGAGAAAAGTGGCGGATCATTCCGCGAAGATTGTGGAAGGATTGAATGCTTCCGGCAATCTGCCTTTTGAGGTGGTGTTGAAGCCGACGTTACTCGGACAGGCATCTATCCGCAAGGCGTTTAACGATGCAAACAATGACCCGGAGTGCGCGGGTGTGATTACCTGGATGCACACCTTTTCCCCGGCGAAGATGTGGATTCTGGGCTTGAAGGAGTTTCGGAAACCGCTCTGCCATCTGCATACGCAGTTCAATGAGGAGCTTCCTTACGATACCATCGATATGGATTTCATGAATGAGAACCAGTCCGCGCACGGCGACAGAGAATATGGGCATATCGTGAGCCGCATGGGCATTGAGCGCAAGATTATTGTGGGGCACTGGGCGTCCGAGGGCGTACAGAAGCAGCTTGGAAGCTGGATGCGCACGGCAATTGGCGTGATCGAGTCCTCCCATGTGCGCGTGTGCCGTTTCGGTGACAATATGAACAACGTGGCAGTAACCGAGGGCGATAAGGTAGAAGCACAGATCAAGTTCGGCTGGGAGATTGACCATTACTGTGTAAACGACGTGGTGGAATATGTGGACGCAGTGCCGCAGGGCGACGTGAATGCGCTGGTGGAGGAATATTACAGCAAATATAAGATTATCGACGAGGGCAGGGATCTCGAAGAGTTCAAAAAGCATGTGGCTGTGCAGGCGCAGCAGGAGATCGGTATCGAG
This sequence comes from uncultured Lachnospiraceae bacterium, assembly GCA_947176065.1. GTDB lineage: Bacteria > Bacillota > Clostridia > Lachnospirales > Lachnospiraceae > UBA3282. Next base: position 44,951 of record CAMWPB010000028.1, read on the forward strand.
AAATTCCTGGTAGAGAATGACTATCATGCGGTTGTGACACATTTCGGTATGCTGGGCGGTCTGAAACAGCTTCCGGGTCTGGCAATCCAGAGACTGATGGAGAAGGGCTACGGCTTCGGCGCGGAGGGCGACTGGAAGGTGGCGGCAATGGTCCGCATTATGAAGCTGATGACGGCGGGTATCAAGGATGCAAAGGGTACTTCCATGATGGAGGATTACACCTACAATCTCGTGCCCGGCAAGGAAGGTATCCTGCAGGCGCATATGCTTGAGGTCTGCCCTTCCGTTGCGGACGGCGAGATCGGCATCAAGGTCTGCCCGCTTTCCATGGGCAACAGAGAAGACCCTGCGCGTCTGGTATTTACATCAAAGACCGGCCCGGCGGTGGCGTGCTCCTTAGTGGATCTGGGCACACGTTTCCGCCTGCTCATCAATGCGGTGGACTGCAAGAAGGTGGAAAAACCCATGCCGAAGCTGCCGGTTGGCACGGCGTTCTGGACGCCTCAGCCTAATATGGAGGTTGGCGCTACGGCCTGGATTCTGGCAGGCGGTGCACATCACACGGCATTCTCCTATGATCTGACCGTGGAGCAGATGGCTGACTGGGCTGATGCAATGGGTATTGAGAGCGTGATCATCGATAAGGATACCAACATCCGCGATTTCAAGAATATGCTGAGATGGAACGAGGCGGCGTTTCGCTAAATAAAAAGGAGGTATAGGGATAAGTATGGGAGCAAAAGAATGTATTGCAAGCGGTAAGGCGGTGCTGGGCATTGAGTTCGGTTCCACCAGAATCAAGGCGGTTCTTGTGGATGAGAACAACAAGCCCATCGCATCGGGGGCGCACGACTGGGAGAACAGACTGGAGAACGGTATCTGGACGTACAGTCTGGATGACATCTGGACGGGACTGCAGGACTGCTACAAGAAGCTGACAGAGGATGTGCAGGCACAGTACGGGGAGAAGCTTGAGAAGCTGGGCGCTATCGGGTTTTCAGCAATGATGCACGGCTACATGGCGTTCAACGAAAAGGATGAGCTGATGGTTCCTTTCCGCACCTGGAGAAATACGATCACGGAGGAGGCTTCCACGAAGCTGACGGAGCTTTTCAATTACCATATTCCGCAGAGATGGACGATTGCGCACCTCTATCAGGCGGTTTTAAACGGCGAGGCGCATGTGCCGGATCTGAAATTTGTCATCACGCTGGCGGGCTACATCCAGTGGAAGCTGACAGGTGAGAAAATAGTCGGCGTGGGCGAGGCTTCCGGTATGTTCCCCATCGACATTGCGACGGGACAGTTTAATGAAAGAATGATTGCGCAGTTTGACGAGGCGGTTGCCGACAAGGGTTTTGCGTGGAAATTAAAGGATGTGCTTCCGGCAGTATACACGGCGGGGCAGCAGGCGGGCGCGCTGACAGAGGAAGGTGCGAAGCTGTTAGACCCCACGGGCACATTGCAGGCAGGCATACCGTTCTGTCCTCCCGAGGGCGACGCGGGCACAGGCATGGCGGCGACCAACAGCGTGGCGCAGCGTACAGGCAACGTATCCGCGGGAACGAGCGTATTCGGTATGATTGTTATGGAGAAGGAGCTCTCCAAAGTGTACGACGCGATCGATCTGGTAACGACCCCGGACGGCAGCCTTGTGGCGATGGTGCACTGCAACAACTGTACTTCCGACCTGAACGCATGGGTAAACCTGTTTAAGGAATACTCGGAAGTGATGGGCATGAAGGTGGATATGAACGAGCTGTACGGCAATCTCTACCGCAAGGCGTTAGAGGGAGACGATGACTGCGGCGGCCTGCTGGCTTACAATTATTTCTCCGGCGAGCATGTGACGGGCTTTAACGAGGGGCGTCCCCTGTTTGTGAGAAAGCCTGACGCGAAATTCAATCTGGCTAACTTTATGAGAGTGCATCTGTTTACTTCTCTTGGCGCGCTGAAGACCGGCTTCGACATTCTCTTCCAGGAGGAGAAGGTGGAAGTGGATGAGATTCTGGGACATGGCGGCCTGTTTAAGACCAAGGGCGTAGGGCAGAGCATCCTTGCGGCGGCAATGAACGCGCCTGTGAGCGTTATGGAGACGGCGGGTGAAGGCGGCGCGTGGGGCATTGCGCTTCTTGCTTCCTACATGATCAATAAGGGCGCGGATGAAAGTCTTGCAGCTTTCCTTGACAGCAAGGTATTTGCGGGTCAGAAGGGCGAGAAACTGGAGCCGAAGGCATCCGACGTGGAAGGGTTTAACAAGTTTATGCAAGTTTACAGTAAAGGACTGGCTATTGAGAAGGCAGCGGTAGAGTCTATGTAATATCAAATGAGAACAGATTTTGAGAGCATCCCTTAGTTCCTCCGCAAACTCGCGCCCAGTTCGCTCTGCGAGCTCGACGCTCAGACAGTGCTCCGGAACGTAAGGGTATGCAGCTCAAAATCCTTGTAGAATTAATATAAAAAAATAGGAGGCTGAAAACTGTGTTAGAGGAGTTAAAAAAACGAGTTTATGAGGCGAATATGCTTCTTCCGAAATACGGACTTGTCACGTTCACATGGGGCAATGTGAGTGAGATTGACAGGGAGAGCGGCATTTTTGCCATCAAACCCAGCGGTGTTGATTATGACAAGCTGACCCCGGATGATATGGTGCTGGTAGATCTGGAGGGCAAAAAAGTGGAGGGAAAATATAATCCTTCCTCCGACACGGCGACCCATGTGGAGCTGTATAAGGCTTACAATGAGATCGGCGGTGTTGTACATACCCATTCTTCCTACGCGACAAGCTGGGCGCAGGCGGGCAGGAGCATTCCCTGCTACGGTACGACCCATGCGGATTACTTTTACGGGGACATTCCCTGTCTGCGGTGTCTGAATGAGGACGAGATCGCGGACGCTTATGAGAAAAACACGGGACTTTTGATTGTCAACGAGTTTAAGAGAATGGAGAAAGACCCGGTGGCAGTACCGGCAGTGCTTTGCAAAAATCACGGCCCGTTTGCATGGGGCAAGGACGCGCATGAGGCGGTACATAATGCGGTTGTGCTGGAAGAGGTGGCGAAGATGGCCTACCGTGCGGAGACGATCAATGCGAGAATCCAGCCTGCACCGCAGGAGCTTCAGGATAAGCATTACTTCCGCAAACATGGGGCGAATGCTTACTACGGACAAAACTAAGCCGTGCGCAGACAGAGGAGTGGATACTGCGAATATTACAGAAATGTGCTCGAGCACGGTGACAAAGCAAATGCTTTGTGTTACACTGTGATTAAAAGGAATCAAGTAAACGAATAATGGATGGAGGATAGCTATGAACAAATTAGAGTTACAAAAAACAGCTAATGAAGTCCGCAAGGGTATCGTGACAGCGGTACATGGTGCGAAGGCTGGACATCCGGGCGGATCTTTGTCGGCGGCAGACATTTTTACTTATCTGTATTTTGAGGAGATGAATATTGACCCGAAGGAGCCTAAGAAAGCGGACAGAGACCGTTTCGTGCTTTCTAAGGGACATACGGCTCCCGGCCTTTACTCCGTTCTGGCGAACAGAGGGTATTTCCCGGTGGAGGATCTGCCCACTCTGCGTCATCTCGGCTCCTATCTGCAGGGACATCCCTGTATGCAGGAGACACCCGGTGTAGACATGTCCTCGGGCTCTCTGGGACAGGGCATTTCCGCGGCGGTAGGTATGGCGCTGGCGGCGAAGATGGACGGCAAGGATTACAGAACCTACACACTTCTCGGCGACGGTGAGATTCAGGAAGGTCAGGTTTGGGAAGCGTCCATGTTTGCGGGACACAGAAAGCTCGACAATCTGGTAGTGATCGTGGACAATAACGGGCTGCAGATCGACGGTAAGATCGACGACGTGTGCTCTCCTTATCCGATTGACAAGAAATTTGAGGCGTTTAATTTCCATGTAATCAATATCGACGGCAATGACTTTGATCAGATCGACGCTGCCTTCAAGGAGGCAAAGGCGACCAAGGGACAGCCCACCGCTATCATCTGTAAGACCGTGAAGGGCAAAGGTGTTTCCTTCATGGAGAACAACGCAGGGTGGCACGGCAAGGCGCCCAATGATGAAGAGTACGCGACGGCGATGGCGGATCTTGAGAAGATCGGTAAAGAGTTAGGAGGTGCAAACTAATGGCAGATGTGAAAAAAGTTGCAACAAGAGAAAGCTATGGTAATGCACTTGCTGAATGTGGTGCAGAATTTCCCAATCTGGTAGTGCTGGATGCGGATCTGGCGGGCGCGACCAAAACGGGCGTGTTTCAGAAAGCGTTCCCGGACCGCCATATCGACTGTGGTATTGCAGAATGTAATATGACAGGTATTGCGGCGGGTCTTGCTACCTGCGGCAAGATACCTTTTATCAGCTCCTTCGCGATGTTTGCGGCGGGACGTAACTTTGAACAGGTTCGGAACTCCATCGGTTATCCGCATCTGAATGTAAAGATCGGTGCGACCCATGCGGGCATTACCGTAGGTGAGGACGGCGCAACCCATCAGTGTAACGAGGATGTGGCCCTGATGCGGACCATTCCCGGCATGACCGTTATCGTACCTTCTGACGATGTGGAGGCAAAGGCGGCTGTGAGAGCGGCGATTGAGACAGAGGGCCCGGTTTATCTGCGCTTTGGCCGTGCGGCTGTGCCTGTAATCAACGACAAGCCGGATTACAAATTTGAGATCGGCAAGGGCGTTCTTCTGAGAGAGGGAACGGACGTGACAATCGTTGCCAGCGGCATTACGGTTTCTTCCGCTCTGGATGCGGCAGAAATGCTTGCGGCGGACGGCATCAGCGCAGAGGTGATCAACATTCATACCATTAAGCCGCTGGATGAAGAGATGATCCTTGCTTCCGCGAAGAAAACCGGAAAAGTGGTTACGGCGGAGGAACATACGGTGATTGGCGGTCTTGGCAGCGCTGTCTGCGACTGCCTGTCCGAGAAGCATCCTACGCCCGTTCTGCGGATTGGTATGCAGGATACCTTCGGTGAGTCCGGCTCTGCGAATGCACTGGTAGAGAAGTATGGTCTGGATGGAAAGGGCATCTACGAAAAGGTTAAAACTTTTGTAAAATAGAGAGGCACCTAAAATGGCTAAAAAAATTTTGTCTCCCTCCATTCTGGCGGCGGATTTCGCCAGACTGGGGGAGCAGATCAGAGAGGCGGACGAGGCCGGAGCGGAATATTTACATATTGATGTGATGGATGGCGTGTTTGTACCGTCCATTTCCTTCGGAATGCCGTTGATCCGTTCAATCCGCAAGGTGACGGACAGAGTGTTTGACGTGCATTTGATGATCGTCGATCCTGATCGGTATTTGAAGGACTTCAAGGCGTGCGGGGCGGACAGTATCACCTTCCATCTGGAGGCGACGGATGATGCCGAGGAGACAATAGATCTGATACGAAATCTGGGCTGTCGTGTGGGTATGTCGATTAAGCCGAAAACGCCTGTCGAATCGGTCAGAAAATATCTGCCGAAGCTGGATATGCTGCTGGTTATGACGGTGGAGCCCGGGTTTGGCGGACAAAAATACATTCCGGAATCAACGGAGCGCATACGCCGGGTGCGGGAGATGGCTGACGAGATGGGGCTGGATCTTGACATTCAGGTGGATGGCGGCATCACGGTGGAGAACGCGAAAATTGTGATGGACGTCGGAGCCAATGTGATCGTGGCAGGCTCTGCGGTCTTCGGAGGCAACATTACGGAAAATGTAAAAAAGTATCTGGCACAGTTTTGATTTAAAATGTACGGCGCAGTCATTTAGACTGCGCCGTTTGCTTTTGCCTCCGCCTTCCCGAGAAGATACAGAAAGGCAATGGCGGGTACGCGAAGGATTGGGGTGGCCGTTTCGTGTCTGGCAATGCCGAAATCGTCCAGCTCCTTTGTAATCAGAAAAGCATGCGTGACTTTTGCGGTTTTATCCCTGCATAATTCCACAATCGCATCCGAGGCGGGAATATGGGAATTGCTGCGGTATTTTACCTCACATAGGATTTTTTGGCGGGGAAGCTCCACTACAACGTCGACTTCCTTCTGATTGTCTCTTGCGTTCCTGAAATAACCGAGCTGCGCCGGTGTGCCCTGATAGAAGGAAACCATGTGCTTGTAGACGGCCGTTTCCACCATGGCGCCCAGCTCTGTTTCGTCCGACAGTACGTCGTCGATCATCAGCACTGCATTGCGGATAGCGGCGTCGGCAATAAAAATTTTCGGTTTTCCCTTTAAAGCGCCTTTGCTTCCCACGTTCATAGGCTTGGCCAAATAAATAAGGTTTGACATTTTCAAAGCCTCGATATAGCTGTCTATAGTGGAGACGGAGATGTTTTCAAGCTCCTTTGCGGCCGTGGTGGTACTGAAGATTTCTGTGGAATTCATACACAGATATAAAAACAGTTTTTCCATGAGCAGAGGATTGCGGATATTAAACAAGGATAACACGTCGCGCTTAATCACCTTGTCCACGACATCTTCGCGGAGTATCCGCTGTGCATACAGATCATCGCCGGACAATACAAGCTCCGGGAAGCCGCCGATGGTCAGGTACCGGTTAAAATGATTCCGCAGGGGCGAAAAGCGGTTCACCAGTTCGCCAAGCTGTGAATGGTTCATATCGATAAGGCTGCAGGGCTGTATGGCGTCAGACGGCAGGGGGTCTTCCAGCCCGAGCACCCTGCAGTATTCATAAAAAGACATGGTGGGAATTTTCAAAACATTCCATCGCCCTGTGCCGCTGTCGGCGGCGCCTTTTTCTAAAATAGGACTTGCTGATCCGGTGGCCGCCATGCGAATGTCCTTCCTGCTGTCATAAATAACCTTCATCCACAATTCCCAATCATCCGTATACTGTATTTCATCGAAGAAAAGATATTTAACCCCTTCAATCGGATACATGGATTCGTAGACCGACAGAACGGTTTCCACATTTACAAGCTTGAGGATCGGGTTGTCAAAGGAAACATACAGAATATTCCGCGGATTGTTTCCCTCGTCCAGCAGCTTATCAATGATCTGGTACAAAATCGTGGTTTTGCCGACCCGCCTGACCCCGGAAAGTACCACAAACCGGCGGATGCTTGCGTGCATCAGCATTTGAAGCGCTTCGTAGTATGCCAGCCGTTTTTGAGGTCTGGCGTTGTCTTTGACGGCGGCGGGCGTTCTCCACCACGGATTATACTGCCATAAAACTTTTATGATTTTTTCCTCGCTTACAATAGCCATATGATACCTCCGCTTATTATATTAGGTAGTATTTCGGTGTGTTGCAAAAATATACCAAAGAAATACTATGACTGTTATATAAGTATATTATAGTATTAGTCGGAGTATTTAGCAAGTATATTATGGTAATAGATAGAGTGTTCGCATGGCATAAAATAGTTATTTAATGTAAACTTAGGTATTGTAATATAAAAATACACGGACTGTTTCTTGGTTATAACATGGAAACGGTCCGTGTATTCATTGGACATAATATGTATCTGTGTGTGGAATGACTAGGAAACAATATTCTGCAGCCAGACTCCTTTCTTAACAAGCACAAATCCGATTACGCATTTAATCCAATCGCCCATCTGCACAAAGGCATAGACGGCTGCTACGGGCAGATCCGTGTAGCGGCTCAGTATAAAAGCGATCACTACGCTGACACACCAGATGAATACGCTGTCAAAAAGAAAGGTTATGATTGTTTTGCCGCCGGAGCGCAGTGTAAAGTAAGAGGCATGCAGAAACGCGTTCTGCGGCATAAAGACGGCTGTAAGCATAATGAAGTATGTCGCAAGCGTTCTCGCCTCAGCATTCGTGTTGTAGAGCATTGGGAAAAACCGTGCCAACAGAAGCATGACAATGGCGATGAGAACGCAGCTGAATACGGAAAAGGCAATCATTTTATTGTCCGTATCCCGCGCTTCTTCCATTTTTCCTGCGCCAAGGAGCTGGCCCACAATGATGGCAACTGATTCGCCAAGCGCAATAAATACGATGTTAAACACGTTGTTGATCGTATTGGAAATATTGAGTGCAGCGATCACATTTAAGCCCCGGACGGAATAGCATTGCGTCAGCATCGCTGTCCCGGCGGCCCAAAGCGTTTCGTTTAACAGAAGCGGCATACCTTTCGTTACAATTTTTAACACAAGCGAAGCGGGGACTTTTAACGTGGTGTACAGCCCCTGGACAAAAGGATGATCCTGTGCGTGCCGGTGCGTGTGGAGAAGCACGATGGCGCATTCGACGAAGCGGGAAATAATCGTGGCAATGGCGGCGCCCTGTACACCCAAAGCCGGCGCGCCGAATTTGCCGTATATTAATATGTAATTCAGGATCAGATTGACAAAGACTGCAATTACGCCTGCTTTCATGGGCAGGATCGTCTTTCCGCATTCCCGAAGAGTGCTGGAATAGACCTGTACCAGCATAAAAGGAATCAGGCCGGGAAGCATAATTTGAAGATATTCTCTGCCGTAGCGTAACGTAGCGGCCGCGCTTCCGGCTGTACCATCCCCCTGCAGATAGAGCATAATCAGCGAGTCGCCGGCAGTCAGCAGAAGAATCACGGTAAATATGGTAATTAAGGAAACCATCCATATTTTAAAGCGGACGGTTTGGCGGACGCCCTCCTGATTTTTCTGTCCGAAATACTGCGCAGTAAAAATACCTGCGCCGGATACGCCTCCGAACAGGCAGAGATTGTAGACAAAGAGGAGCTGGTTTACAATGGCTACGCCGGACATTTGCTCCGTGCCAATCTGCCCGATCATAATGTTGTCCAAAAGGCTTACGAAGTTTGTAATGCCGTTTTGGACCATGATGGGGACCGCGATGGCGAGCACCATTTTATAAAAGCTCTTGTCTCCGATGAATTTGTTTCGTGTTTTCTCTAAAAGTCTCATTCCACCATTCTACAGTATCGGCTGTACGTATGCAACTTGTTTTTGGCCTTATAAGGCTCCTTTTTTTATAATGCAGTTTTGTGGTGTCACCCGTCAGAAATTAATATAATGTTGATTGTGTGGTAAATTCTGTCTTGCTATTAAATGAATGATGAAATATGATGAAATAAGCGAAAAAGCACAAACTATAAATAGAGAAAGACGGAGGAGAAGTCATATATGAAACTTGAAAATTTAACGAATTGTGAAGAGATGGTGATGAAAACGGTGTGGGATGCGGATCAGGAACTGGATTTGGCGGGTATTACGCAGCGGGTGAACGAGACGTATGATAAAGACTGGAAGCCGCAGACTGTTTCCACTTTTTTGGGCAGGCTTGTCAGAAAAGGATATTTAAAGCATTACCGGCATGGGCGGGTATTTTACTATCAGATACTGGTTTTGCAAAAGGATTATCTGGGAGAACTGGCGGAACGGTTTGCAGAATTTTGGAAACAGGAAAACGTGGATGTATTTTTGGCGGCCTTGGAAAAACAGTCAGCCGTTGGCTGACAGGGCGGAGTGTAAAACTGAGAAATAACTCTTGTTATTGCTTTGGCTTTGGCATGTCGTAAAACAAACGTTATTTATCACGAAATCCCGCATTAGTAACAAATTAGTGACAAATTTGAAAGA
>CAMWPB010000029.1 GCA_947176065.1 uncultured Lachnospiraceae bacterium
AAAACTGACACAGGCAGAACTTGTATACTATCCGACGCTGGAGGAGGGGAAACTGATCCTGACACCGGCATGGCACATTTATATTCCTATGAAAGAAATGCAGGAGTCACTTGAGACCGGGGATCAGGCGTGGCAGGAAGCGGCCGCGAATGGTGCGGCATGGAATATTTATATGGATGCCGTGACGGGAGAATTGATAAGGGTGGAATAATATGAACGTTTTTTTGTGGAAGGACATGAAAAGAAGTTTTCTGAATATCGGTTTCTTTGGCGGGATGGCGGCGCTGACAATACTTTTGATGGCTGCGGTGGTGATGGGAGCGCCTCTTAACCGTACGCGGAGCAGTTACTATATTCTGGCCAATGTGTTTGGCGCTTCTGGGTTCACCCCTTTTGCGGCTGTTTTTCCCGTGCTGGCTTATGCGACTCGTTTCTGTGAAGAATACCAGAGTGGGTATTACCGCATGATTTTTTCGAGGATGAGTCCGTTGCGTTTTGGAAGTATCCGGATACTCACCGTTTCATTGTCAGGGGGTGTTATGCTGGCAGTTCCCATTGCGGCTGTCTGCATTGCGGCATATATTTTTGGTGTTTCAGGGGTGCCGCAAGGTTCGGATGAGGGATTGTTGGATGGGACAATCATGCTTACCTATGTGATAAAATATGGGGATTGGTACATTGTGGCGGGGAAAACCGTGCTTGGCTTTTTGTTTGGATGCGTATGGGCGCTTGTGGGATTTATGTTTGCTGTATGGATTCCAAACCGTTATGTTGCCCTGATTGCTCCTTTTGTATTATATGAATCTATGTGGATTGGGCTGGATGGAATCATATGGCTGAATCCAATCAGGCTTCTGCGGGGAGATGATGTAGGCAGTTATCCATTGGCGGCAGGAGCGGAATGTGCATATCTGCTCGTTGTGTCGGCAGCAATTATGGCCGGACTTGTGAGGAGGTATCGGAATGGGTAATATTGCGGTAATCGTAAGGGGGATGTTTTGGCAGGAGCATAGAAGCGGCAGGATTTTTATGGGATATCTTTTGGGCTTTGCAATCATGAGCTATTGGATGAACGGTTTTTTGCGGTATGTGGCTGACACAGGAGAACCCATCAATATATTGGAAACCTTCTGTGTGGTAGAGCAGCATTATGTGAATATGCTGTTTTTGGTATTAGGGTGGCTTCTGGTGGTGGCGGATGCTCCGTTTATGAAGGGGAATCTTGATCTGCTTCTGTATCGGTGTGGCAGAAAATGCTGGAATATGGGAATGCTTTTCTACATTTTGATACAGGCATTTCTCTACACGGCAGCTATGGCAGCATTTACTATAGTCATCAGCAGTTTTTTCGGATTTGTGGGGAACATGTGGAGCAGTCCGGTATATTTGCTTGCCCTTGATGTCGGGAATGACCTTGGCAGCAAATATAATATTACGTTTCCGTGGCTTATGATGATGAAGGTTATGTCAGTTCCGCAGGCATTCGCAACGACGTTTATATTCCTTTACCTGTATCTTGCTTTTATGGGTGTGCTTTTATACTCTGCAGCGCTGTTGTTTTCGGGGAATGCCGGAATTGTAGCTGTAATGGGGGTACATTTGGTCGGATATTTACGAATGATGGACGGGCATACGGAAACTTCTTTATTAGCAAGAGCTGTTCCGGGAAATTTTATAGACGGGACGCAGGCTTACTGGAAATCCGCAGCTTTGTTTTTGGAATTGATTATTTTTCTGATGTTTTTATCCTCAATATTTGTAAAAAAAATAGAGTTTCATTCGGGAACGGAGGTAGAAGGATAGTGCCAGAACGTATGTGTATCGGGGAAAATACGGGCGCAAGTATGTTCATCAGGCTGTTTGCCGGAGTGCCCTTCTCATATTTTGATGGGATACCACTCATTTCGTTTGGACAGTGGCTTCTGCCGGTTGGCATCTTTCTGCTTGCAGTGGGAATTTATGCGGAAAGGGATGAAAAGACGGATATGCTTTCAATGTATCGTTATGGGAGCGTTTCCTGCTGGTGGAAAAAGCGCTTTGGAAAGCGTATGGCATTCAGTGTAAGGACAGCGGTATTTCTCCAGCTCATCGTTATTTCCTGCGATATTGCCGCCGGGAACATTTCAGCATTTTCCGCAGAGCTGCTTGCAAAAATCAGTATCCTATGGCTGCTCCATAGTGCCAGTATGGCGGCACTGTCTGCTTTGCTGGAATTGTTTCCCGTAAGGCGCTTTGCTCCGGGGGCGTTATTCCTGTTGGAAGGCGTGACATTTATCATCGGCTGCCGGGCTCGTGTGGTTTCCCATGCGATGTATGGAATGTGGGGGATGTGTCTGCAAAGCAGCCTGTGTGAAGCAGGAGGTTTTCCGGCCGGAGCGATTATTGCCGTAGAAGCAGCTTTGGCGGCGGCCGCTTTTTTTATCGGACATCAATATATAAAAAGGGGAAAATTTTATTATCATAGGGAGATGGCTGACGGAGTCTGAGATTCGTTACTTGAGAGAGGAAGAGGTTGTAAATATGGCGGAGGTAATCCGGGTAGAGAATGTAACAAAAAAATTTGGCGATGTTGTTGTGCTTGACCGTATTAATATCTGTTTTGAAAAAGGAAAAATTTATGGGATTATAGGCAGGAATGGTTCAGGCAAGACTGTTTTATTTAAAACAATGATCGGCTATATAAAGCTGACCGGCGGAAGGGTTGTGGTAGGAGAAAAGGAGATAGGAAAAGATATAGACTTTGCGGACAATATGGGAATTATTATTGAAAATCCGGGATTTCTAAGCCGGTATACAGGATATAAAAATCTGGAATTTCTGGCGTCTATCCGCAAACGGATAGGCACGATACAGATCAGGGAGAGCATGGAGCGGGTAGGTTTAGATCCTGACAGCCGAAAAAAAGTCGGAAAGTATTCGCTTGGGATGAGGCAGCGGCTTGGTATCGCACAGGCGATTATGGAAAACCCGGACATTTTGATACTGGATGAACCGATGAACGGACTTGATAATCAGGGAGTAGAGGATGTGAGGAACATTCTTTTAGGACTGAAGAAAGAAGGTAAAACCGTAATACTTGCCAGTCATAATAAAGAGGATATCGAAGTTTTGTGTGATACCGTATATGAGATGGATCATGGCAGACTGATATGAGGGAGTGCAGTGCGTATAAAGCCGTCATGGAGCATTGCATGGAAGAAAAAATGTAATGCGAGATGGCTGTCAGGTGTAGCAAGGGTGTTGGAATCTACAGCAAAAGATGGTAAAATAAATATAATTCGAGAAAATTTTGAACGCGGAATAGGATGATGGGAGGAGAAAAGACATGTATCATTGTCAAATTTGTTATTACATGATCACAGAGCAGGATGAGCTGTTTTCCGTTTTGAAAGGGCTTCTTCCACTACCGCATTTTGCGCACGAATATCTGTTAAGCGCAGGGGTGGATGAGATGATGGCGGGCAGAGCAGATGTAATTCTGGCGGATATCAGACAGATGCAGACTGAGGAGACAGTTGCAACCCTGCTTTCATGTAAAAAGAAAGAGGCAGATTTGATTTTGCTTGCGGATAAGAAACAGGCGATGTCTTTCGCCTTGCAGGATGATATGCGTATCACGGATATCTGGGTGATGCCGCTTTCAGAGGCCGGGTTCAGGTTTCACCTGGTTCGCTGGCAGAAAACTTACAAGATGAGTAAGGACTTCTGGCAGACACGGCTTTATCTCGATACGACGATTAACTGCGTGCCCCATCTGGTCTGGTATAAGGATAAAGAGGGCGCGCACATGAAGGTCAACGAGGCGTTTTGCAAAGCGGTCAATAAGACCATGGAGCAGATTGAGGGACGCGGTCATTATTATATATGGGATATCGAGCCGGAGGAGTATGCCAAAGGCGAGTTTATCTGTATGGAGTCGGAGTATGAGGTGATGGATAAGAGAGAAACCTGTATTTTCGATGAGACGGTTAAAATCGGTGACAGTATGCGTGAGTTGAAAACCTATAAGTCGCCTCTGTTTGATTTGGACGGAAGCGTTATGGGAACCGTGGGCGTTGCGATTGACGTGACGCAGGAGAGGCTTTACGAGCAGATGATGATTAGGAATGCAAACACGGACTTCCTGACGGGATTGTATAACAGACGGTATGTGTATGAGTTTATCGATAAACATGAGAATGGTCACATAGCGGTGTACTGTATTGATCTGGACCATTTTAAGAGTGTCAATGATATATACGGCCATCATGAAGGGGATAAGGCGCTGGTTCTCACGGCAAAAACGCTTCAGGATACCGTACCGGAGGGTTTGATTGCCCGCATGGGAGGCGACGAGTTTTTGGTAGTGTTGACCGGGGAGCACACCGAAGAAGAAGTAGAACAGACAAGGAAGATGCTCAAGGATCGGCTTGACGGGGAATACGCGAAACATGAAAACTTTAAAAAAGTTTCCGCCAGCGTGGGTTCCTCTTATGCCCGGACAGGGCGGGAAACGTTCCACCACCTGTTCCACAGAGCCGATGAAATGATGTATCGGGAGAAGGAGAGCAACAGATAAAGAGTGGTAAAAAATTCTGTTGTATTTCGCGGTCAATTCGGATATAATAGAGGTAACCTGAAATGCGCGACAAAGTCTTGTTATTTTGAACCTACAGATACTTTAAACGGGATTCCTACATTGTCATATAGATGTCAGGCCTCCAGCCTTTTGGGCACTCAGCAGTGGAAGACAGAAGTATGGTTGCGGTTACCCACCTAGCATTGCTAGGAGTCAAAATACAAGATCCGGCATTTTGGGGGTTATACAAAAGATGGAAAAGCAGTCGTCTTGTACGGCTGCTTTTGCAGGTATGGAGGACAGAGAAAATGAGCATAAAAATCGGAATATTAGGTTACGGGAATCTGGGCCGCGGTGTAGAGTGTGCCATCAGACAAAACCCAGACATGGAACTGACAGCGGTTTTCACAAGAAGAGAGCCGGGGCAGGTGTCGATCCTGACTGAAAACGCGGCGGTCTGTCATGTGTCCGAGGCGGCGGCATGGAAGGATAAAATCGACGTGATGATATTATGCGGCGGCAGCGCGACGGATCTGCCGGAACAGACACCGGCTTATGCGAAGCTGTTCAATGTGGTGGACAGCTTTGACACTCATGCCAATATACCGAAGCATTTTGACAACGTGGACGCTGCAGCGAAAGAAGCCGGAAAAGTGGGAATCATTTCTGTGGGCTGGGACCCGGGGATGTTTTCCTTAAACAGGATGTATGCTTCCGCCATTTTACCAAGAGGAAAGGACTATACTTTCTGGGGGAAGGGTGTCAGTCAGGGGCACAGCGATGCGATTCGCCGGATTGAGGGAGTGAAGAATGCCAAACAGTATACCATCCCGGTGGAGGCGGCTCTTGAGGCAGTGAGAGAGGGGAAAAATCCTGAACTTTCCACCAGAGAAAAACATACGAGAGAATGCTTTGTGGTGTTGGAAGAGGGGGCGGATGCGGCGAAAGTCGAGCAGGAGATTAAGACCATGCCCAATTACTTTGCGGATTATGATACCACGGTACATTTTATCAGCGAGGCGGAGCTTCTCAGAGATCACAGCGGCATTCCGCACGGCGGCTTTGTGCTCCGCAGCGGAAAGACAGGCTGGGAGGAGGAGAACAGCCACTTGATTGAATATCGGTTGAAGCTGGATTCCAACCCGGAGTTTACCTCCAGCGTGATTATTGCTTATGCGAGGGCGGCTTATCGACTTTATAGAGAAGGGCAGACGGGTGCAAAGACCGTGTTTGATATTCCGCCGGCCTATTTGAGCGCGAAGAGCGGGGAAGAGCTGCGGGCGGCTATGTTGTAGAAGTTTATAGGAAATGGAGATGCCAACGGCAGACGAGGGCTTTACGGGTGAATGAAAAGGATTTGACCGTGAAGCCTTTTCTTTATACAATAGATACTATTTCCGCCTCTGGACGCATAGTAATAGAGGAGGAAACGGGAAGGGCTGCGATATGAGATTTGACGGAAAGCAGCTGGCAAAGCTGGCTCTTATTTTTTTCGGCCTGTTATTTATTGTCTGTCTTTTTCTGGGAAGGCGGGAGCAGGAGAAAAAGCCTTCACAGCCGGAGGGGGAGCGGATTACGGTGGAGGATGTGGAGATTCTGTTGGATGCCCTGGATGTCTCCTTTTCGATACCGGCATCCGACGATGAGGGACGCAGGCAGAGCGGTCAGGCGTTGTCAGAAGAAGAAAATACATATTTTACATATGGGCAGTATCTGGCACTGTGTGAAAGTCTGGAGACCGGGGAATGGGGACTTCCCGATTATGGGGGACGTTATGAGCCGGAACAGGGACTTTTGAAGGAAGACTGGTATCGGGCATTCCGCATTTTTCTGGCCTACCTCGATACGGAATCCTCAATCTGGGAGACTACGGTTTTTATACTGAAAACGGATCGGGAAAAGGCGGAGGCATACACGGAAAACGGCGCGATGCAGGGCGCGTGTCCGTATGCTTCGACAGCTTTTGCGGAGAGTGAACTGCAGGAGTTAAAGGTTTATGTGCAGGGCAATACGCTGCTGACCATTGTGGAAGTGCTGCCGGAGGATCATTATCTGGGAAGCGTCTGGGTGATGGAAAACAAAGACGGCATGTTGGATTGCTTTTATCATCAGACCGTATTCCGGGCGGCGCTTTCCGGGGATGCCCTTAAAAATCCGCCGGAGCGGGAGCAGATTGCGGATCTGACCTTTCGGGACGGGCGTATTGTGGAGACAGAGGCGCGCAGGGAAAAAATTCACGGAAGGCTGCTGCGGGCTTCGGCTCAGGAATTGGAGATCGAGGACTACGGTGTTTATCAGATTGCGGAACAGATGGAGGTCTATAAGCTTTACGGGAGTCTGAAAACGCTGGAGCAGGCACAGCTGCGGGTGGGCTGTGCGGATACGGATTTTGTTGTGGAGCAGGGAAAGGTGTATGCCTGTCTGGTATCCGAGGAGGCAGGGGCGGATCAGATCCGTGTCCTCCTAAAGAACACGGAGGCCGGCAGTAATTTCCACGAGACAGTGGGCATTTTGGTGGACGGTGAAAAGATACGGCTGCGGAGTGACCAGATGGTCGTGGGGGAGCGCAGAACCTATCGGAGCGCGAATCTGACGGACAAGGTCACGGTGGAAATGGAGGGGAGCGGCAGGGCGGATCATGATTATCGTGGAGCCATTGAATGTCTGCGTATGGAACAGGGAATTGTGCTGATCAATGAGCTGCCATTGGAGGAATATCTCTATGCCGTGGTGCCGAGCGAGATGCCTGCCTCCTATCCGCAGGAGGCTTTGAAGGCCCAGGCGGTGTGTGCCAGAACTTATGCGTACCGCTATATTTTGCGGGCGGGAATACCGGAACTTGGCGCACATGTGGACGATACCACATCCTATCAGGTCTATCATAATATAGAGGAGCATGCGGCAGCCACCACGGCAGTCAAAGAGACGGACGGGATTCTTCTTACCTATGAGGGGGAAGCGGCGGGGAATTATTATTACTCCACTTCCTGCGGGACGGGAACGGATGTGATAAGCTGGCAGGGCGGGAACGGAGAGGAGGTTCCTTATCTGCAGGGGGTGCGTGTGAGCACATCTGAAGATTCAGACGCGGAGGATTTGCGGGACGAAGAGGTTTTCCGGCAGTTTATTACCCATACTCACGAGGAAGATTTGGAGAAGGATGAGCCCTGGTACCGGTGGAGTTATCATGTGGAAGAACTGGATGAGAAGAATTTGTATGCCCGGTTGAAGGAGCGCCATGAAAAAGCGCCGGCTTTTGTCCTGACAAAAGCAGAAGGGGATTACTATGTGTCGGAGCCGGTGGAAAAGCCGGGAAAAATTAAGAGGATAGAAGTGGTGAAGAGGGGCGCGGGAGGGATCGCGCAGGAGTTGACCATCGAGGCGGAGAAAGCGACGTATAAGGTGCTTTCCGAATACAATATCCGCTATGTTCTCTGCGACGCGAAAAGTGTGGTCAGGAAACAGGACGGGAGTGAAACCGTGCCGGGAACGCTTCTTCCCAGCGGCTTTTTTGTGATAGATGCCGATTATCAGGCTGGAAAAGCCGGAGAAAATGTGGTAGGATATACGTTGACCGGGGGCGGCTTTGGCCACGGTGTCGGCATGTCCCAGAACGGGGCCAAGGCGCTGGGAGAGCAGGGAGCCGACTATGGGCAGATTCTTTCCATGTTTTATCCCGGGTGTGAGGTTACGGATGCCGAAGCGTTGAGAGAGCAGTAGCTATTTTGTCCGCATCATCCGGGGTTAGAAAGCTGTCTTAAAAATATAAAGTGAGATAACGGGAAACAATCGGGAGTATGATGAGAACGGTTTACAGACTATATTATATCCTGCGGGATTTTAACTGGCAGATGACGAAAAAAAATATCAGCGCTTTTGCGGCCAGCACGGCTTTTTTTCTTTTTCTGTCCATGATACCGCTTTTGATGGCGTTGTGTGCCATTCTGCCGTATACAAGGCTGACGGAGGATAATCTGATCAATGCGATTACAAAGTTTACGCCGGACGCGGTGAACGGTCTGGTGATACGCATTGTGTCGGACGTTTATGCAAGATCGGCGGGGACGATCACGGTTTTTGCGCTGGTTACGATCTGGTCGGCTGCCAAGGCCATGCTGGCACTGATTTACGGATTAAACGCGGTCAATGAAGTGGAGGAGAAACGAAATTATATTGTGCTGCGGGCGATCGCCTGTTTCTATACGGTGATCATTCTGGCGGCCACGCTTGTGGCGCTTTTTGTGATGGTGTTCGGCAATGTGATTGTGGATATTCTTCTCAGGGATATCCCGCCGCTGCATCTGGTGGTGCATGTGATCATGCGTTTTCGCTTTTTGGTTTCATGGGTGATCCTGACATTCGTTTTTGCCATGATCTATGCCTTTGTGCCGAGCTGTAAGCTGCGGTTTAAGGCGCAGATCCCGGGGGCAGCCTTTGCCGCGGTTTTGTGGAGCGCCGCCTCCTATGCCTTTTCCGTCTATGTGGATCATTATAATAATTTCGGTACGTACGGGAGCTTGACTACTGTGGTCATTTTGATGCTCTGGTTTTATATGCTGATGTATATTCTGATGATCGGCGCCCATGTCAACAAATATTTCGGCCCGGTATATAAATTTCTTTTCGGGTGGCTTGACAAGTCGCCGCAAAGACACTAAAATAGCAGATAGATTTATAAACGGAAAGGCAAAGAAGGTGTCAGTAGGAAATTTTTTCCGCCAGAGAGAGGGAATCACCGGCTGTAAGTTCCCTTCGGTTCAGAAATTATCCGAAATTTCCCACCGGAGCTGTCCGGGCGAACCGATTAACGGTTTAGATTGATTGAATTAGTCCGGAACGTGGAGGCACGTTACGCCAAATGAAGCGTCCGTTTGCCGGTTTGTGTAAGAGACAGAAACCAAAAACGGGAAATTGGGTGGTACCGCGGAGTTTATTCGTCCCATGTGTAGAGATGCACATGGGACGTTGTCATGTTATGGAAAGGATGGAGAGATGATGAAAGAAAAATTGGAACAGATCAAGGCTGAGGCCCTGCGCCAGATCGAGGCCAGCGACGCTCTGGAAAAACTGAACGAGGTTAAGGTGACTTACCTTGGAAAAAAAGGTGAGCTGACGGCGGTGTTAAAGAGCATGAAGGATGTGGCTCCCGAGGACCGTCCGAAGGTAGGGCAGCTTGTCAATGAGACAAGGGAAGAGATTGAGAAGGTTCTGGAGGCCTCCGTTAAAAAGATGGAGCGGGCCGTACGCGAAGCGAAGTTAAAGACGGAAGTCATTGACGTGACGCTGCCCTCTAAAAAGAATAAGATGGGACACAGACATCCCAACACCATCGCGCTGGAAGAGGTGGAGAGAATCTTTATCGGCATGGGCTATGAGGTGGTGGAAGGCCCAGATGTAGAGAAGGATTATTACAATTTCGAGGCGCTGAATATTCCGGCGGATCATCCGGCAAAGGATGAGCAGGACACCTTCTATATCACAGGGGACATTTTGCTTCGGACACAGACCTCCTCCGTGCAGGTGCATGAGATGGAGAAAGGGAAACTTCCCATCCGCATGATCGCGCCGGGAAGGGTGTTCCGCTCCGATGAAGTGGATGCAACGCATTCCCCGTCCTTCCATCAGATCGAGGGGCTGGTGATCGATAAGCATATCACACTTGCGGATTTGAAGGGAACGCTGGCGGAGTTTGCGAAGGAGCTGTTCGGGGAGGACACGAAGGTAAAATTCAGACCCCATCACTTCCCGTTCACAGAGCCAAGCGCGGAGATGGATGTGACCTGCTTTAAGTGCGGCGGAAAGGGCTGCCGTTTCTGCAAGGGCGAGGGATGGATTGAGATCCTTGGCTGCGGCATGGTACATCCCCATGTGCTGGAGATGAGCGGCATCGACCCGGAGCAGTATACGGGATTTGCGTTCGGTGTGGGACTGGAGCGTATCGCGCTGTTAAAATATGAGATTGACGATATGAGACTGTTGTATGAGAATGATATCCGCTTCCTCAAACAGTTTTAGTGAACTGGGGCTCCGTTGCGATTGAAGATGTTGATAAAGAGATATTTCGGACGATTATATCATTATGCATGAATGAAAGAAAGGAAGAGAATACAACATGAATACAGCATTATCATGGATTAAAGCATATGTGCCGGAACTTACCTGCACGGATCAGGAGTATATGGATGCGATGACACTCTCCGGCACGAAGGTGGAGGGCTACACCAGACTGGATAAAAATCTGGAGAAAATCGTGGTGGGACAGATTCAGAAGATCGAGAAGCATCCCGATGCGGACAAACTGATCGTCTGTCAGGTGGATATCGGCGGAGAGGTGATCCAGATTGTCACCGGCGCGCCCAATGTAAAAGAGGGAGATAAGGTACCTGTTGTCTTAGACGGCGGCAAGGTGGCGGGCGGTCACGACGGCGGCCCCCTGCCGGAGGAAGGTATTTCAATCAAGGCCGGAAAACTGCGCGGCGTGCCCTCAAATGGCATGATGTGTTCCATAGAGGAGCTTGGCTCCGACAGGAATTTTTACCCGGAAGCGCCGGAAATGGGCATTTATATTTTCGGGGATGACGTGCAGGTAGGCGCCGATGCGGTGGAGGCGCTTGGACTCCGGGATACGGTGTTCGAGTATGAAGTGACCTCAAACCGTGTAGACTGTTATAGTGTGATCGGTATTGCCAGAGAGGCGGCGGCTACTTTCAGAAAGCCCTTTGTCCTGCCGGAGGTGACGGTGAGGGAAAATGGCGAAAAGGTAGAGGATTATATATCTGTGGAGGTGCAGGATACGGAACTGTGTCCGAGATACTGCGCAAGGGTCTGCAAAAACATTAAAATAGCGCCCTCTCCGCAGTGGATGCAGAGACGCCTTGCGGCAAGCGGCATCCGCCCTATTAACAATCTGGTGGATATCACCAACTATGTGATGGAGGAGTACGGTCAGCCCATGCACGCATATGATCTGGATACCATTGCGGGGCATAAGATTATTGTCCGCCGTGCAAAAGAGGGTGATGTGTTCCAGACTTTGGACGGGCAGGAGAGAAAGCTGGATGCGGATGTGCTGATGATCTGCGACGCGGAGAAAGAGGTAGGTATCGCCGGGATCATGGGCGGCGAAAATTCCATGATTACCGATCATGTAACTACCGTGCTTTTTGAGGCGGCGACCTTCAACGGCGCAAACATCCGTAAATCCGCAAAGCGCGTGGGTCTGCGGACGGATGCGTCCGGCAAATTCGAGAAGGGGCTTGACCCTTACAACGCGGAGGCGGCCATCAACAGAGCCTGCCAGCTCATCGAGGAGCTTGGCTGCGGCGAGGTAGTGAGCGGCATGGTGGATGTGCATGGAGAGATGAAGGAGAAGGTGGTTCTGCCCTTCGAGCCGGAGCGTTACAATAAACTGCTTGGCACGGATGTCTCCGAGCAGGAAATGCTTGATATTTTCAGAATGATTGAGGTGGAGTACGACGCGGCAAAGAGAACGCTCACCATACCCACTTTCCGTCAGGATATTCTGCGTCAGTGTGATATTGCAGAGGAAGTTGCTCGGTTTTACGGCTACGATAAGATCCCGACCACACTTCCAAACGGCGAGGCTACCACGGGCAAGCTGCCCTTCAAGCTGCGCATTGAGCAGAAGGCAAGAGACATCGCGGAGTATTGCGGTTTCTCTCAGGGAATGTGCTACTCTTTCGAGAGCCCCAAGGTGTTTGACAAGCTGCTGCTTGCGGCGGACGATCCGGCACGAAAGGCCATCACCATCGCCAACCCTCTGGGGGAAGATTTCTCGATTATGCGGACGGTTCCCCTGCACGGTATGCTGGTAAGCCTTGCTACCAATTACAACAGGCGCAACAAGGACGTGCGGCTCTATGAGCTGGGAAATATTTATCTGCCCAAGGCCCTGCCCCTCACGCAACTTCCCGAGGAGCGGATGCAGTTTACCCTTGGCATGTACGGGGACTGTGATTTCTTTGATATGAAGGGCGTCGTGGAGGAGTTCTTTGAGAGCATCGGCATGCACAAAAAGGCGGTTTACGATCCGAAGGCGGACAGAAATTATCTCCATCCGGGCAGACAGGCAAACATCGAATACGAGGGAACTTTGGTTGGCTATCTGGGTGAGGTGCACCCGGAGGTCTGCGACAATTACGATATGAAGACCAGAGCTTATGTGGCGGTGCTGGATATTCCGGCGGTTCTGCCGTTTGCCACCTTCGACCGCAAGTATGAGGGCATAGCAAAGTACCCGGCAGTTTTGCGTGATATCAGTATGGTTGTGCCAAAGGAAGTGATGGCAGGGCAGATCGAGGCTGTCATTGCCCAGCGCGGCGGAAAGATTCTGGAAGATTATCAGCTTTTCGATATTTATGAAGGAAGCCAGATCAAGGATGGCTTTAAGTCCATGGCTTATTCCATTACTTTCCGGGCGAAAGATAAAACGCTTGAGGAGGCGGATGTGAGCAGCGCCATGAAGAAGATTCTGAACGGTCTGGAAGGCATGGGGATTGAGTTGAGAAGCTGAGTGCCTTCTGACTTTTAAATGAGATTAAGGATTGCAGTGGCAGGAATCGCTGGAAAGATGAATTTTACAAAAAAAGGAAATTTAGGAAGTGTAAGGCTTTGCGATGTGATAAAATAGAAATAATGCGATGCTAATCGTAAAAGTCGAAATGAAAGGAGTGGTAACCATGGAGCAGAAAAATACCTGGGAAACCTATGACGAGAAACAGCTTAAGGAAGTGGATACGTTTGCAAGAGAGTACATGGACTTTCTGGATAACGGTAAGACCGAGCGGGAGTGTATCGACCAGATCGTTAACACCTTGGATGAGGCGGGTTATCAGGAGCTTGAGGCTCTGGTGAAGGACGGAAAGGAACTCAAAACCGGGGACAAAGTGTATTCCGTATGGATGAATAAATCCATTGTGATGTTTCAGATCGGTAAGGAGAAGATGGAAAACGGCATCAATATTCTTGGAGCGCACATCGACTCTCCCCGTCTGGACGTGAAGCAGAATCCCCTGTATGAGGACGGCGGTTTCGCCTATCTGGACACCCATTATTACGGCGGCGTGAAGAAGTACCAGTGGGTGACGATTCCCCTTGCCATACACGGTGTGGTTGTGAAGAAGGACGGCAGTACCGTGGAGATTAATGTGGGCGAGAATGAGGACGATCCCGTGTTCTTCGTGTCGGATCTGCTCATTCACCTTGCGAACGAGCAGCTTGAGAAGAAGGCCAACAAGGTGATCGAGGGCGAGGCGCTTGACATCATTATCGGCAATAAGCCGCTTGTGATTGACAAAAAGAAGGACGACGAGGAGGACAGTGCGCCGAAGGACGCTGTGAAGAAGGGAATCCTTGAAATCTTAAAGAAAGATTATGACTTTGAGGAGGAGGACTTTATCTCCGCTGAGCTGGAAGTGGTGCCTGCCGGAAAGGCAAGGGAAGCCGGTTTTGACCGCAGCATGATTCTTTCCTACGGACAGGATGACCGCGTGTGCGCCTTTTCTTCCCTGAAGGCAATGCTGGAAGTCGGGGTGACGGAGAGGACTGCCTGCTGTATTCTGGTGGATAAGGAAGAGGTCGGCAGCGTGGGCGCTACCGGTATGCAGTCCAAATTCTTTGAGAATGCGGTGGCTGAAGTGATGAACCTTCTCGGTGAGTACAGCGAACTTGGCCTGCGCAGATGCCTTGCCCGTTCCTGTATGCTTTCCTCCGATGTGAGCAGTGCATATGATCCCACATACGCGTCCAGCTTTGATAAAAAGAATGTGGCTTATCTGGGCGGCGGTATGGTATTTAACAAGTTTACGGGCAGAGGCGGCAAGTCCGGCTCCAATGACGCAAACGCAGAGTATCTTGGTCACATCCGCGCGATTTTCGAGAAGGAGAAGGTGAATTTCCAGACAGCGGAGCTTGGCAAGGTAGACCTTGGCGGCGGCGGTACGATTGCTTATATTCTTGCACTTTACGGTATGAACGTGATCGACAGCGGTGTGGCGGTATTAAATATGCATGCGCCCTGGGAGGCGACCAGCAAAGCGGACGTGTATGAGACGAAACGTGGCTATGTAGCTTTTCTGGAGAATGCGAGTCTGTAATCCCGTTTACAAATCAATATACTGACCGAGTCAGTCGAAAATCATGTAAGAGGAAAGAGAGCGCAGAGCAGAATAAGGGCTTCTGCGCTTTTCTCAATAAAAAATGTTTGGGAATGGATGAAGGAATGACAGAACTGAAGAAATCGGATTTTTATTTTGATCTGCCGCAGGAACTGATTGCGCAGGACCCTTTAGAGGACCGTTCCGCCTCCAGACTCCTTGTACTGGACAGGGAGACAGGAGAGGTGGAACACCATACTTTTCGTGAGATTATAAATTATGTAAGGCCCGGCGACTGTCTGGTCTTAAATAACACCAAGGTAATTCCCGCAAGACTTATGGGCGTGAAGGAGGATACAGGCGCTGCCATAGAGGTGCTTCTTTTGAAACGGCGGGAGAATGACATTTGGGAAACTCTTGTGAAGCCGGGGAAGAAGGCAAGACCCGGAACGAAACTTGTCTTTGGGGACGGGTGTCTGCGGGCGGAAGTGCTGGAGGTGGTGGAGGAAGGCAACCGACTGATCCGGTTTTCCTATGAAGGCATTTTTGAGGAAGTGCTTGACCGGCTTGGGGAAATGCCGCTTCCCCCATATATTACCCACAAATTGCAGGATAAAAACCGATACCAGACCGTGTACGCCAAGTATGAAGGTTCTGCGGCTGCGCCTACGGCGGGACTGCATTTTACGGAGGCGCTTTTGCAGGATATCCGGGAGATGGGCGTGGAAACGGCTTTCGTGACCCTTCATGTGGGGCTTGGCACTTTCCGCCCGGTGAAAGCGGATCATCTCTCCGAACATCATATGCATTCCGAACATTATCAGGTGACACAGGAGACGGCTGATCTGATAAACCGTACGAAAGAGAACGGCGGGCGGGTGATCTGTGTGGGAACCACAAGCTGCCGCACCGTGGAGAGCGCGGCGGATGAGAGCGGAAGAGTGCAGGCGGGATGCGGCGACACGGATATTTTTATTTATCCGGGATACCGGTTTAAGGTGTTGGACTGCCTGATTACCAATTTCCATCTGCCGGAATCCACACTGGTGATGCTGGTTAGTGCGCTGGCGGGCAGGGAGAACGTGCTGGCGGCGTATCAGAAGGCGGTGGAGGAGAAGTACAGGTTCTTTAGCTTTGGGGATGCAATGTTGATTCAATAAAAAACGGCTTGTTACCGGTACTAGAGTCTAGAGACTCACTGAAAGACTCGCCTTCACAAAGGAGATCATACAATACGATGGGGATAAAACAGCGTGCAGGTCTGCTGACAGGATTATTTTGTATTTTGGCCGGAACTTTTGCGGCTTTCTCATATTTGGATTCAGCATATAATACAGAATCGGCCGGAAATGTGGTGGTCGAAACAGAATCGGGAAATATTTATATAAAGGCAGCGGGGTACGAGATTGCCCTGTGGCAGAAAGGAAACTTGAATTACGCATTTCTTCCATCAGCCTGTAAAGGAATGCATATAGAACTGGAAATACCGGAGGGAACAGATCCTGATTCTATCGTGTGGATGCATTCTGAAAATATTCCGGCGGTATTTATCGATACCGAGTCAGGATCAACGGAACAGATTCATGCCGATAAAAATGTAAAAGAGACAGGTGAAGTGTCTGTTTTGGGTGCGGACGGGGTTACCAGTTTTCGTATGCCGCTTTCCTACATCAAGAGCAGAGGAAACACTTCGTTTACATCCTTTGAAAAAAAGTCTTATCAGATTAAATTATCGGATTCGGTTTCTTTTTTGGGTATGGATGCCGCTAAAAAATGGATTTTTATTTCCAATGCACCTGATGCTACACTTCTTCGAAACGCACTAACCAGAAATCTTGCGGGCCGTCTGGAACTGGCGCAGTCTGACGAAGGTGTTTTTGTAGATTTATACTTAAATGGGGAGTATAAGGGGAATTACTATGTCACCGAAAAAGTGGAAGTGAAGAAAAACAGGGTTCCGATCACAGATTTGGAAAAAGCAACAGAAATAGCAAACGGTAACGAAGATTTAAGTTCCTATGAAACGGCATGGACAGATACGACCAAGGCAAAACAGATTCCAAGTGACCCCGGGGATATTACCGGCGGCTATTTAATTGAGCGGGATTTTGAGAAGCGTTTTCTTTCGGAAGTCGAAATAAACAGCAGTTATTTTATAACCGAAGCGAAAGAGACTTTTATTGTCCGTTCGCCGGAGTATGTTTCGGAAAATCAGATTGCCTATATTAATAACTACATACAAAGTGTGGAAAATGCAATTTTATCCCATGATGGTATTGATCCCGGCAGCGGAAAATCTTATCAGGAGTTAGTTGATGTTAAATCTTTTGCGCGGAAATATCTTCTGGAGGAAGTAGCTTCCAATTATGACGGCGGTGTGGCGAGTTCCTATTTCTATAAGGACAGGGACTGCGTCAGCGAAAAACTGTTTGCAGGACCAATTTGGGATTATGACGTCACATGGGGAAATGCGCCTTCCTATCTTGGTTATCTTTCCAGGTCTCCTGAGAGGCTGACCAGACTGGAAGCCCATGAGGATTCGTCTGTCTGGTTTACTGCGCTGTATGAGAAAGCGGATTTCCATCAGGAGATGTGTTCCTGTTATCAGGAGGAAATAAGTCCTTATCTGCCAGTTTTGGCCTTGCAGGTGCTTCCGCAGCTTGAAAAAGCCACTGCGGCTTCTGCAGCCATGGACAGGATTCGATGGGAAAACCAGTACGCGGAAAATGAAGCATTTGACAGCCGTGAAGAAGAGATTGCTTTTTTGACGGAATATATCCTTATGCGGAAAGCGTTTTTGGATAAGGCGTGGATAGAGCAGGTTCCAGTCTATCAGATTGAATTGCTGATTGAAAATACTCCTCATGATACGTTGTATGTTTTTGAAGGGGAAAGCTTGCCTGAACTGACCGATCCGGAACTTTCCTACGCTGAATTCATTGGATGGACTTCGGAAAAGGACGGTCTGCCGCCCGATCAGAATACGCTTGTATACGAAGATATGGTTTTTCATGGGACGGTACAGTATCCTTGACGGAGATTATTCTTTGGCAGTGTCCAGCACCGGGAACGCATGGTCAATCAGCAGTTCATTTACGTCCATAATTGTCATGTCCCTTTGCAGGGCGAACAGAATCAGCGCATCACGCTCATCTCTGGCATATAATTCCCGGCTGCCGGAAAGCTTTAACATTTTCTGTGTTTCCTCCTCGGAGAGCTGCAGGCCGAAGGCCAGAGCGATCAGCTTGTCCCGGGAGGGAATTTTGTCGCCGGCAAAAATCCGATACACATAAGCGCGGCCAAGCAATGAGCCGCGTATTACGTCCGCACGTCTGAGGTTCTTTCGGGAGAGCAGCATGTGCAGATGCTCGGACAGACTTTCTTTCAGCATGTGCTCCCTGTTTCTTGACAGATAATCTTCCATGTCTGTTGCGTGCTTAATTTCATGTCTCAATTCATCCGTTGATTTTTCACCCATTGCACATAGGAATCCTTTCGATGTTTTACCTGTCAGGTGTGAGCCGTCCGGCTGAAACTATTATACCTGCTTTCGCCATATGTGACAACCGCGGAAACTTTTGAAAATCTGAAAGATATAACGGTATGTGATATCATGTGTCGGCATAAAATGTCTACCCTTGGTAGACCAAAATCGACAAAATTTTCCCTATAATACCTTCATGGGAGAGGGAAAACAGGACATGGAGCGCGCAGAGATTTCGTTACAGGAACAGGGAAAAACGAAAAAAGTATATTATGAATGGATTCGTCTGATCGCCTGCTTTTTTGTGATTTTCAATCATCTGAAGGGGTATGTTCTGTTTATGAACGCTTCCGGCATAAAGCAGGCATTTTATATGGTCATATCTGTCATTACCAAAATCAATGTGCCGTTGTTTTTTATGGTATCCGGCGCGCTTTTGTTGGATAAGAAAGAGGATATTGTCACGGTATTAAGAAAGCGGATCAGCAGGATAGGTCTGGTTATCCTGCTTTTTGAGTTGGGCATTTATACGGAGTGCTGGCTGTATGCATCCGCACGGGGAAGAGATTATGAATTTACGGTGAAACGGTTCCTCTACGGGGTGTTTGAGAGGAGTCTGGATGAGACGGGAGTTTATTGGTATCTGTATGCTTATCTGGGATTTTTGTTTCTGCTTCCACCCATGCAAAAACTTGCGAAGCAGATGAAGCAAAGTGATTTCTGTACGCTGTTTGCACTGCATTTTGTACTCTTATCTCTACTCCCCGTGTGTGATCTTTTGCTGCGGCGGTCAGGGTATGACGGTCTTTCAGTTACGGAGGAATTTTCCGTTCCGCTTGCTACGACGGCGGCTCTTTTTTATCCGCTGACGGGCTACTATATTGACCGTAAAATAGATATCCGAAAGGTTTCCGGGAGAAGATGGGTGGGGATTTTTGCGGCGGCATTTGCGGGAATTGGCATATCCTGTCTTTGCGTGTACGCAAACGGCGCGGCGGGAGAAGCGTATCTTACTTTGTTTGATTATCTTCTTGCGGCGGTGGCATTTCTTTTGATAAAATATGTAGTGGCAGTCAGATTTCCTGCCTTGTCATTGGGAAGGACTGCTGAGACGGTCTGCTTTATGGGATCGCTTACTTTTGGAATCTATCTGTTGGATCATTATTTTAAACTGGTTTTATATAATGGTTTTGAAACGTTTGCGGAGCGGTTTCTGCCATCGCTTTTTGCATCCTTCGGCTGGTGTGCGGTCAGCATGTTTCTGGGCGGAAGTGTAACATGGATTTTAAAAAAGCTGCCGCTGTTTCGAAAAATCTTATGAATGAATCATTGTAATCAGGGTACGGTGAAGATGGAATACGAAGTAATCAAGACATTGAAGCAGAGTGAAAAAAGTACGGTTCAGTTGTTGAAGGAGAGCGGCGGGGAGAGACTTGTGATCCGAAAGACACTGCAGGGGCGGCATCAGGTTTACCAGACCTTGCAGGAATTGTCCCATCCCTGTATGCCGGCGGTATACGAGGTTTCGATTGACGGGGAGAAGACTACCGTTATAGAGGAATTTATTGAGGGAAAGACGGCTGGCAGCATGGAACTGTCGGAAAAACAGTGCAGGGATATTGTGAGGGAGCTTTGCGGTGTGCTGGCATTTCTGCATGGGAAAGGGATTATTCACCGGGACATTAAACCTTCTAATATTCTTCTCACAGAGGATGGTCATATCAGGCTGATTGATTTTGACGCGGCCCGTATGCCGAGGAAGGATTCGGAACAGGATACAATACGGCTTGGAACTAGGGGATATGCGGCGCCGGAACAGTACGGCTTTGCGCAGACCGATGAGCGGACAGATATCTATGCGCTGGGCGTTACCATAAAACAGCTTCTGGGAGACAGGGCGGACAAGCCGGGTTACAGGAGAATCCTTTCCAAATGTACGAATTTAGACCCGGATAAGCGGTATCAGTCTGCCCGTCAGGTGGAAAGGGCCTTTTACGGTGTTTCTCACTGGCAGGCAGGTGTTTTGTGTGCGGCTGCGGTGGTTTTTGCTGCAGTTATTATGTGGAATTTTATATCGGAAAAAGCGGCAGTACAGGATGCGCCGATCTTGGAGAGCACGGATTTGATCGTGCTGCCTGCGCCAGATGCCCCTCACTGGGACGGGGAGACGGGCATCGGATTATGGGGACGGGTGTTCGAGTCGGGAGTCGGCGACGATGAAAGGTATGACTGGAGATTATACAGATGTGATACGGAGACACCTCCTGATATGGAGCGGAATGAATGGAGCAGCGAGGGGACGATGAGGGGGAATGTGGCGGACCGGACATTTTTTGATGTGAATTTCACGGAGGAATTTGGGGAAAATGGATTTTATTACTTTGCCGTGCGTGCGTCCGGGGACGGCGTCACCTATGCGGACAGCCCCTATGTATTGTCTGATGTATTTGCGTATACGGGAAAGGGTGCTCCAAGCCTGCCTGCGCCGGAGGGACTTTACTGGACTTCGCGGGAGACGGATGAACAGAGATTGTATTTCGCATCCCTTTCCAACTGGGATGACTATGAGGATAAGGATATGTTCAATGCTTATGTTTACGATGAGGATGGCGAGTATGTTATGAACAACATTCTTTCCAAAGAGACTATGCTTGATATGGGGTGGCCAGGTGTAAAGATCAGGCAGGAGTTTGTGGGGGAACTGGGAAAGACATACCGTTTTGCCATACAGGTACTTTCCTCACGGCCAAATGAATACAAATCCACCCCAGCCGTGGAACCCTGCCCGGAGGAGGCGTATTTAAGTCCGCCGCTTGTCGTTCCGAATTACCATGACTGACGGTTAGGTATCCTGTATCAGAAGGTTTCCTTGAAAACACGATTGTAATCTGGGCAAAGGCATATTATAATTTTAGAAGGATACCATAACAGAAGAGAGGTAGGGGAACATGGAAGAACGCAGGAAAAACAGACGGATGGAGCTGTCGGCGAAGCTTTTGATCAAGAGACTGGATGCGGGAGGAGAGAAAAAGGAAGTAGATATCGATGTGATGGATGTGTCTAAAACAGGCATCGGTTTTGTGTGTGGCGAAACGTTGGAGATCGGTGCGGTTTACGAGACATCTCTGACGATCTGGACGAAGGAAGTGATCCACGCCTTTATTGAGATTGTGCGTATTGAAAAGAGAGAGGACAGCCTGTTTTCGTACGGCTCGATTTTTATCGGCATGTCAGAGCTTGAGGCCGGCAGAATCGAGATTTACAGCACCATAGAAACGATGGAAGGTTAGAGAGAAAAGGCGTCATGAACAAAAACGGGAAGAATCGTATCCTTCTGGAACTCGGTGTGATAGCCATATCCTTTGCGGCGCTTTTACTGCTGTTGTATTTTGTGATGGTGGTGTCCTTTCAGAACGGCGAAGCCTCCATCGGTGTGACGATGCGGCTTGCGCAATATCTTGCAGGGCGGATTTTTGAACAGCCGACTGAGGAACAGATCAGAACTACGTCGTGGATCATACGCTATGGCGCACATCTGGGGCTTTTCTTTGTGGTGGGATTTGTGACCACCTTTGTGAGCATGGTGGTTTTCAGAAGATATTACAGAATACTCGGTGTGCTGGGAGCCGGTGCAGTCTGCTACGTGCTTGCCTACTATACGGAGTATTATAAGCAATTCGTGGAGGGCAGGCACTTCCATCAGTCCGACGCGGCGCTCAACTGGTACGGGAGTGTGGCGGGCATTTTCTGTATGGTTGGTTCCTATTTTCTAAGCAGGCTTCTTGTGAAGCTTTCCTGAGTGTCTGTCTGTACAGGATAGCAGACCTGCAGAAACGGAAGGGATAATCGGTCCGGCGCGGTTTTTTCCATATTCGAAAACAGGAGAAAGCCCGGCCGTAGCGACGTTAAGATTTGCACAGGCGCGCAAGATCCTCATAAAATCCGGGGTAGCTGATGTTGACCACATCGCTGCCCTTTATTTCTGTCTCGCCCCCGGCGGCCAGCGAAGCGATGGCGAAGCTCATGGCGATGCGGTGATCCAGATGGGAATCCACCACCGTTCCGCGCAAAGGCTTTCCGCCATGAATGATCATACCGTCGTCGGTTCCCGTGATATCACAGCCCATGGCGCTTAAATACTGCACCATTATGTCGATACGGTTGGACTCCTTGACTTTTAATTCGGCGGCGTCACGGATCACGGTAGTACCTTCCGCACAGGCAGCCATGATATTGATGACAGGCAGTTCGTCGATCAGTGTGGGAATGATGTCGCCTTCAATGGTGACACCGTGAAGCGGACTGTGCTTTACAAGCAGGTCGGCAGTCGGCTCCCCGTCATGTTTTTCGTTTAAAAGCGTTATATTAGCACCCATTTCCCGGGCAACTCTCAAAATACCGTCCCTGGTGGGGTTGATGCCCACGTTTTTAATCAGGATTTCGGAGCCGGGAACAATCAGTCCTGCGGCGATAAAGTAGGCGGCGGAGGAAATGTCTCCCGGCACATCAATCTGCCGGCCTTCCAGACGCGGTTCGGGAGCGATGCGGGCGGTTTTTCCTTCTGCCTGCAGATCGGCCCCAAAATAATGAAGCATGATTTCCGTATGGTTGCGGCTCAAGTTTGGCTCCGTTACACGGGTTTCGCCGTCGGCGTAGAGTCCGGCCAGTAAAACGGCGGATTTCACCTGTGCGGAGGCTACCTTGGAGTGGTAGTGGATGCCGTGCAGGGGAGAGCCTGTGATGTGGAGCGGCGCACAGTCGTTGCCGTTCACACTGACTAATTTTGCACCCATCATGGAAAGGGGCTCCATAATCCGTTTCATGGGACGTTTCTGGATGGATGCGTCGCCTGTGAGGGTGCTCTCAAAGGTTTGTCCGGCCAGAATACCGCTGATCAGTCTGGTGGTAGTGCCGCTGTTTCCCATATCCAGAACGGAAGAGGGAGCCTGCAGGCCATGCAGTCCCTTGCCGCGAATCAGTATTTTCTCAGGGGTATTCTCAATTTCAATGCCCATTTTCCGAAAGGCGTCTATGGTGGAGAGGCAGTCCGCTCCCTGCAAAAAGTTGGAGACTTCCGTGAGACCTTCGGCCAAGGAGCCAAACATCACTGCACGATGGGAAATGGATTTGTCGCCGGGAATCGTCATTTCCCCTTTTAATGTGTTTACTTTCTGAAATTTCATACTGTGAACCTGTGCCTTTCTTTTATGCGGAGAATGCCGTGTTTCAGGCATTCTCTTACGCGAAATTTAGTACTTCTTAACGAAGCAGCCTTTGCTGCTGAGTTTTAGAAGTACTTTTCGCGTTGTTAACGGGTATGAATTTTGTAGCCGTGCTCCGTCATAATCTCCTCTGCCCTGGCGAGCGTATCCTGGCTGTAAAACTCGATGCGCAACGCCCCTTCCGCAAGCTCCCTGTTGTGGTTGATGCCGATGTTTTTGATACTTACGTCGTGCATGGCAAGGAGGGAGGCGATGGCGGCAATGGAGCCGGGTTTATCCGCAATGTCTATGGTAAACACATATTCCGCCTTGATGGGGCCGCTTGGCGCGCTGATGAAGGATTCCCGGTAGTTTCTCGCCGTTTCAAAGAAGCTGTAGAGACTGTCCGCTTCATGACCGTCTATATAGTCTGCAATTCCTCCCAGATACTGCATATATGTACGGAGCAGCTTTGAAATGTTTTCTGCATTGGTCAGACAGATCTGCTGCCACATTTCGGGGGAGGAGGAGGCGATTCGCGTGATATCTTTGAAACCGCCCGCGGCGATCATTTTCATAACGCCGTCCTCGGAGTCACTGCTCTTAACCAGATTTACCAGAGACGCGGCAACCACATGGGGCAGGTGGGAGATGGCCGCGGTCACATAATCGTGTTCCCCGTATGACAAAACCAGCGGGATTGCACCTATGGTTTCTACAAGTTTCCTGTAGGCATCCACTTTTTCGGAAGGGACTTCATCGGAAGGCGTAAGAATATAGTAGGCGTTCTCCAGAAGGGAGGCTTTGGCGTTCTGATAGCCGAAACGCTCGGAGCCCGCCATAGGGTGTCCGCCAATAAACTGTGATTGTAGATGTAACTCTTCGATCTGCCTGTGAATCCCTGTTTTGACGCTTCCCACATCGGTGAGAATGGTATCGGGGGAGAGAAGGCTTTTCAGCGTGAGCAGATTTTCGGCGTTATGGGAAACCGGCGCACACAAAAAAATATAATCACAGCCCCGGAATGCGTCGTTGATGTCGGGACAGATCTGGTCAATCACCTTCTCCTTTTTTGCCAGTTCCAGAGAGGCGGCATTGATATCATATGCAATCAGCTTTGTGTCGGGCAGACGGAGTCGGAGGGCCTTGGCAATGGAACCGCCGATCAGGCCGAGCCCGATAAAGCCGCAGGTGAGAGCACTCATAAAATCATTACCTTTCGTGGTTTTTAAACTGTTATTTCCGATTTTTAAGATATCATAAAACGGGAGGGAAAGCAAGGAGAGAGGGGAGGAGAGAAATTTAAAATTATTTTACAATTTAGAAACATTTTTGAGATATACTTTTTTATGATTAAAAAAGGAGTGGGTAAGCTTGGCTGAAATACTAATTGTGGAGGATGAGATTTCCATTAACGAATTGATACGCAGAAATCTGAGCCTTACAGGACATCACTGCACACAGGCCTTCGATGGACGATCTGCGGCTGCATTGTTGGAAAACGGAAGTTTTGATTTGATTGTGCTGGATATCATGCTGCCCGGACTGGACGGCTATCAGGTGTTTGAAAGAGCTTCTGGCGTACCGACCATTTTTCTGACGGCGAAAAGTGAATTGACTGATAAGCTGAAAGGTCTGGCCATGGGAGCGGACGATTATCTGACAAAGCCCTTTCAAATGCTGGAACTGGCAGCAAGAGTGGAAGCAGTACTGCGGCGGACAAAAAAAGTTGAGTCAGAATTTATCATGGGTGACTTGAAATGTGATTTTGACAGACATCAGATTTTCCTGAATGGAACCTGTGTTGAATGTACCCCTAAGGAATATGAGCTGTTGGAAGTACTGGTCAGAAATCGTAATATTGCGCTTTCCAGAGAAAAGCTGTTGGACATGGTATGGGGATATGATTTTGACGGTGGTACGCGAACCGTAGATGTTCATATACAGAGACTGCGCCATAAACTGCATCTGGAAAATCATATCAGGACAGTATATAAACTGGGATACCGATTGGAGGTTCATGAATGAAAAAAAAGATTTTTTTTGTTGCGCTGGTCCTCTTTATCGTTTTTCTTAATTCGATGATTCTGATTGTTTCCATTGTTATCCTGAAGGATAAACTTTCCGTTGTCCGCGACAAATGTCTGGCGGAGCATTATGTGATCGCATCATCTTTGCTTGGAGATATGCAGGCGTTAGAGCAGCGGGGAAATAATGTAGAAAAAAATATAGATAATCTGATGCGCTTGTATTCCAGATATCTACAGGGAAAAGGAAACGGATTGGCAGTGGCCTTTTCGGGAAAATGGATATACAAAAGTCCTGCGTTTGCATCGGAAGAAAATATGATTTTACCACCGGATACCGGATATCGTCAGGAACGGCTTGTTTATATGAAAAACGGAGATCATCCTGTCATCTGTGTTTATGGCAGTTTTCCGGCTCCATGGCAGGATTACGGGCTTTTGTATATGGGAAACCTGAGCGAGATTGTCCGGTCGTGGCGTCAGACGAAAAATATTCTTTTTCTTACAGGTGCTGTGGTGGTTCTTATCATGTCATTTTTTCTCTTTCAGTTTCTGAATATTATTTTTCATCCGTTAAGGCAGATTTCCAGTACCTCTGCGAAGATTGCAAATGGAAATTATGGCAGTAGGATTCCAGTTCATGGAAAGGATGAAATATCCAGTGTAGCGTACAATTTTAACCTGATGGCCGGGCAGATAGAAAGTCAGATTCAGCAGCTTGAAACAGCGGCGGAGCAGAAACAGCAGTTTATTGACAATTTTTCCCATGAATTGCGGATTCCGCTGACAGCTATTTACGGTTATGCGGAATATATCCAGAAAGCGCTTATCTCAGAGGAAGAACGTTATGAATGCACGCAGTTTATCATGTCGGAGTGCAGCAGACTTCAGAATATGGCTTATCAGCTTCTTGATATGGCATTACTTGGCAGCAAAGATGAAAGGAAAGACAGCAATTGTTTTGTGAAAGAGCTTTTTTTGCAGTCCGAGAAAGCTATGTATATGCGTGCAATGAAAAAGAACGTCAGACTGGTCTATACTTTGTCTCAAAATTATATTATCAGGGGAAATATGGAACAGCTTTTGATACTGACGAATAACCTGATCGATAATGCAATCAAGGCAAGCGGCCCGGAAGACGAGGTTAGCATTTCGGCTTATTCGGAGGAAGCTGAGATTGTAGTGGAAGTAACAGATCATGGGATTGGCATGGAGAAGGATCAGATAGCTCATATAAAAGAGGCTTTTTACCGCGTTGATAAGGCGCGCAGCCGTGCGGCTGGCGGAGCGGGGCTTGGGCTTGCCATTTGTGAGAGAATTATAAAGATGCATCATGCGGATATGTTGTTTATCTCTGAACCGGGAGCAGGGACGACAGTGAAACTGCTATTTCCGGCACGATAAAAGAATCAGATTTTACAAGTTCATAATAACTTTGATATTTTTCTGATACAGGGAGGTTTTATAGTGTAACTGTCAACACAAACATAAACAGAAAGGAGTTTCACTATGAGACAAAAGAACATTTTAAAACTGACGGCAGCAACGTTTGCCATGATAGGCGCAGGCACGATTCTTTTTAATTCGGCGGCGGAGGCGGTTTTGGCATCGAATGACGGAAAGGTGGAGACCGTTCCGACCAGCTATCAGATTTCGGACGGTGTGGAAACGGCAGCGCAAAGGATTGAAACGAAAGAAGAAGGCGGTGGAAATGTAAATGTAAATTATTCCGTAAGTATGGACAGTCTGAATACCGGGACGCCTACGGATACGGATCTGAAAATGGAAGAGGCGGCGGAAGTGGGAAATCAGTATCTGAGGAATGTTTACGGGGTGGATTTGGAGGGCGCATACGTATACATGAGTTACAATCCGGGAACCGAAACCTTTCCCCGAGCATTTTGGTCAGGAGATGTTCTGTTTCAAAAAGAGCAGACACCCGAAAGTACGGGATGGAGTTACATGATGGATGCTGTGACAGGAGAACTTTTTAATATATGCTACAGCAGGCAGTTAGAAGTAAGTGTCCCGCTTGGTTATGATGCGGCGCTGGAGAAAGACTATCATATATATGCAGAACTTGCGAAAAAGAAAACAGAAGAATGTAAGCTGACAGACAGTCCGGTAGAAAGGGTAGAGTACAATTGTCAGGGATATTCAGGAAATGATCCAACCATTTCGGTGGATGTTATTTGTGAAAACGGAGAAATTATTAATATGAGCTTTTCGCGGTACGATCAGATGTTTTTGGGGTTTATTACAGACACTTCGCGGAGAGTGACAGAATCTGCGCTGGAACGTCTGACTGGGGAGAGCTCGGGGCAGGTACGCTGATTATGGTAGTATAAAATTGGGCAGGCCATTTTGTAGTGGCTTGCCTTTTTCCCTGAAAAAAGGCATACTGAATCTGGAAATAACGTCTGGATTACAAATTTGGAAAGGGAGAGAGAAATGTCAAAAACCATACAAACGATTGATATTGTCGGACTCGGAGCACTCGGCGTTATGTACGCTGATTTTTTTACAAAAAGGCTGGGAAAAGAAAACGTGCGCATACTGGCTGATAAAGAGAGAATTGACCGCTACAAAAATGACCGGATTACCTTTAACGGGGAAATCTGCGATTTTCAGTACTGCGATGCGGCAAAAGAGAGCCGTCCCTCAGAATTGATGCTTTTCGCAGTAAAATACGGCGCGCTGGAGACGGCCATGGAGGAAAGTGCGCATCTGGTCGGAGAGAATACCACTTTATTATCCGTGCTCAACGGCATTCGCAGCGAGGAGGATCTGGGACAGAGATTCGGCAGAGAAAAGGTGGTGCACTGTATCGCACAGAAAATGGCTGCCATGAAGGAGGGAAATGCGGCGGTCTGCACCAACAAAGGAGAGTTGGCAATCGGTGTTCTTGATGGCGGCAGGAAGGAAAATCTGGCGGCGGTGAAAGATTTTTTTGACAGGACGGATTTTGCCTATTCCTGCCCGGTGGATATGCGTCATGCGATGTGGGGAAAGCTTCTGTGCAATGTGGGCGTAAACCAGACGGTATCCCTTTTTGAAGGGACGTATCGGAGCGTTCAGCAGGAGGGAGAAGCCCGTGAAATGATGAAGGCGGCGATGCGGGAGACCATTCTCGTGGCGAATGCGGAGGGCGTGGCACTTTCGGATCAGGATATGAATGACTGGATCTCTGTTATTGACGGGCTTAACCCGGATGGGGAGCCGTCCATGCGGCAGGACAGCAAGGCGGGCAGGAAGACGGAGGTGGTACTTTTTGCAGGGACGATCTGCGAACTTGGGAAAAAACATGGTATTGCCGTGCCTGTGAACGAGCGGTTTCTGAAAGAATTTGAGTGATAAGGAAGAGCATAAAAAAGGATTGGATGGGAAAATTGACAAATATAAACGGGGTGCGGTGGACAATCTGTGCAGAATGTATAATTAGTTGTTGAAATTGTTCTGAAAATTTAGTAAAATGTATTTACAACTTGGTGCCATGCGTGGGATATGACAATACAGACTGGACAGTCCATCATATGACGGCTGTATTGCCATATTTATGTTTGGCTTAGAGTGGTGAATAAAGAACAACAGAATTGGAGGGTTACAGGGCATGAATGTTTACACAACGGATAAGATTCGTAATGTGGTTTTGCTTGGGCACGGGGGCTGCGGCAAGACCAGTCTGGTGGAGGCGATGGCTTACCTTTCCGGCATCACATCCAGAATGGGGAAGATAGACGACGGGAACACGGTGAGCGATTTTGGTAAGGAGGAGCAGAAGCGCCATATTTCCATTGCCACATCTGTTGTTCCGATCGAGTGGGAGGGCACGAAGATCAATGTGCTGGATTCCCCAGGCTTTTTTGATTTCGTTGGAGAAGTGGAAGAGGCAGTGAGTGCGGCGGATGCGGCGATCATCGTCGTTTCCGGCAAGGCCGGCGTAGAAGTGGGCACGGAAAAAGCGTGGGAAATCTGCGATAAATATAAGCTTCCCCGTTTTGTGTTTGTGACGGATATGGATATTGATAACGCTTCCTTCAGACAGGTAGTGGAAGATATGACCAATAAATACGGGAAGAAAATCGCGCCGTTCCATCTGCCGATCCGTGAAAATGAGAAGTTTGTGGGCTATATCAATGTGATCACCGAGCAGGCTTACCGCTGGGAGGGCAAGGAAGTCGTGGAGTGCGAGATGCCCGAGTACAGCAAGGCGAACCTGCAGCTTTGCCGCGACACGCTGATGGAGGCGGTGGCGGAGACCAGCGAGGACTTCATGGAGCGCTATTTTAATGGCGACACCTTCTCCGAGGCGGAGATCCGTGCGGCCCTTCGCACAAACGTGATGGACGGCAGCATCGTTCCCATGTCCATGGGTTCCAATGTGCTCTGTCAGGGTGTGTTTACGCTGCTTGACGACATCGTGAAGTATATGCCGAGCCCCGAGAACAGGGAGTTTGCAGGCATTGACTTAAAGACGAACGAAATCTTTCAGGCGAACTTTGATTTCTCCAAGGCGAAGTCGGCTTACATCTTTAAGACCATCGTGGATCCTTTTATCGGTAAGTATTCGCTGATTAAAGTATGTTCCGGCGTTCTTAAGAGCGACGATGTGATCTACAATGATGAGAAGGAAGTGGAGGAGAAGATCAGCAAGCTTTATGTATTGCAGGGGAATAAGCCCATTGAGGTTAAGGAGCTTCACGCGGGCGATATCGGCGCCATCGCAAAGCTGACGGCTGCCAGAACGGGCAATACCCTCTCTACGAAAGCACGCATCATCCGCTACGGAAAGGCAGAAATTTCCACGCCTTATACATACAAGCGGTACCGGGCAAAAAATAAGGGAGATGTGGATAAGGTTTCCCAGGCGCTGCAGAAGATGCGCCATGAGGATCAGACGCTTCTGGTGGTTAACGATGCGGAAAACAGACAGTCCCTGCTCTATGGAATGGGCGATCTGCATCTGGAGGTAGTTGTCAGCCGCCTTCTCAATGAGTACAAAGTAGAGATCGAGCTCACTGAGCCGAAGATTGCGTATAAGGAGACGATCCGCAAGAAATCCGATGTGGAGCATAAGTATAAAAAGCAGTCCGGCGGACACGGCCAGTACGGGCATGTGAAGATGCGCTTCGAGGCATCCGGCGATCTGGAGACACCCTTCGTGTTTGAGCAGGAAGTAGTGGGCGGCGCGGTGCCGAAGAACTATTTCCCCGCAGTGGAAAAGGGCTTACAGGATTCCGTTACCGCAGGACCTCTGGCAGCTTACCCCGTGGTGGGCGTGAAGGCGGTTCTCTACGACGGTTCCTACCATCCGGTAGATTCCTCCGAGATGGCATTCAAGATGGCCACGATTCAGGCGTTCAAGAAGGGCTTTATGGAGGCAGGACCTGTTCTCCTTGAGCCGATTGCAAACTTACAGGTGACCGTACCCGATTCCTACACGGGTGACGTGATGGGCGATTTGAACAAGAGAAGAGGAAGAGTGCTCGGCATGAATCCGGCAGGGGACGGCAAGACCGTGGTTGAGGCGGATATCCCGGTGGCATGCTTAAGCGGTTATTGCACAGATCTCCGTTCCATGACTGGCGGACGCGGCACTTACAAATATGAGTTTGCAAGATACGAGCAGGCTCCAAGCGACGTGCAGGAGAAGGAAGTGGCAGCGAGAGCGAAGGCTGTTGCGGAGGCGAACGCGGAGGCATAATATCTATATCGTGTAAGAGGAGCAGACCGGTTGGTCTGCTCCTCTAATCAGTTACGGATTAGTTTCCCCACTTGTTGTTTTTATCATTCACGCCGCTCACACTGCCGCCGAATCCCGCCCATATGACGGGCTCTTTGTCACCGGTGCAGTTTTCTATTGTAACGTCTTTTACATGGGCGTTCAACTGTCCGAGAATCTGAATGGTTCCGCCGGCATTTCCCCGAAACGTGGAATCGGATATGGTTACATTACTGCAGGTTTTGTTGCGGTTTGGCTCAATATCAATGCCGTACTGCGGGGCGGTGCCGTTTGCATTGCTAAATTTGCAGTTTTTGACCGTAACATTGGACACATCCGTGATGGACAGATTGTTCCGCCTGTTATGATGCAGGTTACAATTCTCAATTGTTACCGTGTCGCTGCACCTGCTGTTCGTTCCGCTGTCATAGTAGCCGAGATAAATGCCGTCTCCCCAGCACTGGGAGATATCCACATCGCTGATGGTGATGTTTTTGCCGCCGAATACAGCGATGCCGTGTCCCCACTCGCCGCCGCTTCCTTTGTGCTCCTTCCGTTCGCCGATGATCTGCCCGCCGGAAACGCTGACACCATCGCGTCCGCTGATGTTGATCACCTGATAGTTGCCCTTGCTGTTGGGAAGAGCGATTAACAGTGCGCTTGGCGACATAACAAGCTTTTGGTTGGTAGTCAGGACAATGCCGCCGAATTTATAGTTGCCAAGTGAATCATTGCCGCCCGCCGTGGCGTCAATATGGTACACACCCGCAGGGAGGTACAGCGTCACTTCACGCTCGTGTGTATCGTCACCCCACTCAAAATTCCGCAGCATTTTGTTAATATAGGGTGTGTCGTCGGTGACGCCCTCTTGCTGTTCATAAGTGAGAAGTGTACCTGTTTCCGGTTTCGGCGGCGCCTCATTTTCTCCGATTGCAATCGCATAGCACTGCTGGGTGAATTTGCTGCGGCCGGAAGTGTACACAGCCGTGATAATAGCGGCGCCTGCCCTTTGCATGGTGAGCAGACCGTCCTGATCAACGGATATCGCATCCGAATTGTTGCTTTCCCACTTGAGTTTACTTTTATCCTGCGTGGGTGCAAATTCCATGTGAAGCTGGTAAGTGCTTCCAACACTTTCTTTGATCGTCTGACCTGATTCACGGAGCACAGGAGCGTCGATCACGGTAATCTTACACTGCGCCTTTTTATTGCCGTCCTGTGAAGTTGCCGTGATGGTTACGCTGCCTCCCTTTTTCAGTGTGAGTACGGCGGAAACAGAGACAGTCTGTTTACCGTCAACAGAGCCGGTGACGGCGCTGTCAGGCTGTTCCTCTATGGCAGCGATACTGCTGTTGGAGCTGGTCCAGATTACAGTCGGATTTGCGATCTTTTCGCCGCTTTCCGATGTGATTGTAGCGGTCAGCGTTTTCTTTTTCGCATCCTGTTCTGCCAACGGAAGAGAAAGACTGCTCTTGTCCAGCGTTATCCCTTTCACATGATTAATCAGGTATTTTTTCTTTTGAATTTTAAAGGAATAAGTCTTTGTTCCGCCGTATTCCCCGATACCGCGCAGGGTGACTTTCGCTGTGCCTGCTTTGGTGTTATTCTTGTATTCCGATTCGAGGATTTCAAAACAGGAATCCTTTTCGGGCAGCTCTTTTTTGTTTTTCAGATCAGATGCTGTGGCATAAATGTGGATGTCACTTTTCTCTAATTTGATTTCCTCCCCTGTATATTCCTGCGGATCGATGACAACTTTTAAGGTGCTGATATTTTTGGCAAAGATCCGATATGTGCCGGTAATGGTTTTTTCATAGCAGCCAAGTCCTGTCACGGTAACGGTAACAGTAGTATTTGGCTGTGGGGACTGTTCTTGTGTATGGCTGAAAGTGAAGTTTGCGTCATAATCTGTTTTCGCTGCCAGTTTTTTGCCGTTTACATCTTTGATCGTGACAGTTGATTTCCATTTGTTTGGCTTATCGCTATATGGCTTGTCGGGGATGGAGATGATGCAGTTGCCGATATCGGCTTTCGATACCGTGAGCGTCACTGTTTTTTTGTATCCTTTATAATTGCCTTTTCCCGTGATTTCACAGGTCATGGGTTCTCCCGGCGTTTTGTTGTCCTTGTACTTTATGGTGTAATCGGTTTTGTCTTTGAGGATCGTATAATCCTGATCCTTTAAAATGAGCTCGGGCACAGCGCCGCCTTTTTGATAGGGAACTTCATAAATCCCGTTTTTGCCCGTCACATTTTTTCCCATGAAAACTTTGATATCCGTATTGGCCGTAATGGTATAAGTCAGCCGAAGAGACCCCTTATACCTGCCTTTGCCTGTAAAGGTGGCGGTCACTTTCCCCGCTCTTTTCGCATTGCCGTATTTTACGGTATAATCGGTTCCTTCCGTAAGCGTTTTCATTTCGCCTCCTTCGCCAAAGGAAAGTAGAGCGGAACCGGTCTGGAACATACCGCCGTCTTTATCCACTGTCTTCTGGGAGAAGGGGATGGTTTCTTTCCAATCTGTACCGGCAACAGCGTCTTTCAGAAGCCTGTCGCCCACCAGCTTTAACGTTATTTTTTTGCAGCCGCTGTAGCCGTCAGCTTTTCCGGCTGCGGTAGGAGACAGCATAAGATAAGCGCCTTCTGTCCCGGAAGCGTAAACAGCGTAGTCATACTGTGTTTCGGAGAGAACTTTTCCGCTTATTTTGACTTCTGTAATACGAACATCCGATTTTGCAAGAGGTGTGCCGTGATATTCGTACTGCTTCTGATCAAGTTTCACTGACGCGGAACTGAAATTCAGTGTTTTATCTTTCAGCACGACAAGCTGCATGGGAAAAGAGCCTGTAAAATTTCCCGTTCCGTTTACTGTATAAGA
The DNA here is from genome assembly GCA_947176065.1 of uncultured Lachnospiraceae bacterium. Taxonomy (GTDB): domain Bacteria; phylum Bacillota; class Clostridia; order Lachnospirales; family Lachnospiraceae; genus UBA3282. Next base: position 33,986 of record CAMWPB010000029.1, read on the forward strand.
GTAGACTTTTCCGGCGTCATAGAGATCGCCGTTTTTATAGTCAGCCGGTAAAGCCGCCATGTTCTCGCCCGGTGTCGTGTAGTCACAGATAAAATCTTTCTTCACAGCCAGCTTTTTCTTGCCGTAGGTCAGAACGGGAGCGGGAATGTTCAGCTTTTTGCTGTAATTGACGGTCTGTTCGTAACCAGGTGAAACCTTAGGTGTATTGTAGATATCAATGTCGTTGATATCAAGAGGCTTGATCGTATAATATAAGGTTACGCTGCCCTGATACTGGCCCTTCAGGTTGATGGTTACGGCGGGCGCCTTAGCGGAATTCCACGCGGCGGCGTTGACGTTATTTTTGTAACTCAGCGTATAGTCTGTTTTTTCCTTCAACAGTGTGTTTTTATGATATACGCGAAAATTCTGCGTGATTTTCTGGCCGTTATAGACAAGATCGTCGCTTTCCTTCACAAAACCGGCTACCCGGATATCACCGGAAAGATCAAGGAGTTTATCGCTATCGGGGTTGTTTTTATCAGAAACAACGTCAACTAAGGCGGAGACCGTTATACCGCGGCAGGATGCCGTGATTCGGGCGTATCCCTCTGCATAAGCCGTGATTGTGGCAGTTCCGCTTCCGTCCGCTTTTACCGTGGCCACAGTCTCGTCACTGCTGTCCCACGAGACATCCGCCTGTAATGTTTCGGGCACAGCCTTCACGGTAATCTGCTGTGTGTCGCCGGGTGACATGGGTATCCGTTCTTTAATTATAGTTTCCTCATCTGCACCGGCGCCATTATAAAGTACTAACGAACCTTGTGTTTCTTCTTCCAGAGACGGATCATCTCCCTCGGCGAACGTGGAAACATCAGACATAGCGCTGTTTTCGGAAACTGTGGAGAGCGTTTCTGCGGTCTGGTTTGTTTCGGCATTCTCAAAAGCTGTATCTTCCGCCGATTCTGTGTCGCCGCTTTTATCCGCAGTCAGCGCGTCGTCCCTGGCCGGATCGTCCCCGGAAAGCATATCGTCCCCGGTATCGGCGTTGTTTTCCGAGACAGAAGAGTTTTCCGAAATGGATGTGTCTTCCTGTGCGGAGTCTGTTGTGGGTTCTTCCGTGCCGGTGGGCGCATCCGATGACTGGTCTGCGTCTTTGTTGGGGGTATTTTGAGGCACAAAAGGTACGGTAGCTGCAGCGTAAAAGCTTTCGTCTTTCCCACTTTCTGTTTCCGGGTAATATGCCGCCCGGATATAGTAGTCAAAGTTTTCCGATGTTTCTGCTGTTCTGTGGTTTTCATCACCGTCGGCATCAGAAATGACTTCTTTCGGAGAGAGTGCGATCATCTGATCATACGCACTTTTTTTATCTGTAATTTTTTCCATGCGAAAGAAAGGAGAAGAGGATACCGTCTCAAAACCGATCCAGTCATCTTCCTCATCGAGAAGGCTTGTGCTTCCGGCTTCCAGTTCTTTTTCGCCGCGGAGAATACTCCATTCCAGTGTGCCTGCCTCTTTGTATTCGGGCATACTTTCTATATCATAATTAACAAATAGAATCAGAGTTTCCGATGTTTCGAAGGAAATCGGAAGATCATAACGAAAGGTGTCGTCATCTGCGGCGGGAAGCATGCCGTCTTCGGGAATCTGTCCGATATGTATGGCAGGCAATTTTAATTCCGCGGCTGTTTCCTCTGTCTCAGATATGGCGGGCGCATCCGGCAGGGTATTAGGCTCCTGCGAACTGGTATTTTCGGCAGAAGATTCTGATGAAGCATTGCTATTTTCAGAATCTTCTTCGTCATCTTCCTGTATTTCATCGGAAATGGCGGTGTTTTCCGAAATGGAATTTTCCGTGTTAACAGCATTTTCCGCTGCAAGTGCCGTCATGCCGCCGCAGTCGCCAAGCGTGACCGCTATAGCAAGAATTGCCGCAAGCCATTTGTTTTTATTTCGCATCATCTATTCCTCCTGGTTTCTTGTACTTGTCTGAAAAGACTGCATGATATGCAGCTTTAAAAGTGTATGCTGTCGTTTGAACATAACCTACATTATTATAGCACAAAACTGACGAGAAGTGGCATGGAAGATTCTACTTTTCGGGATTCCCCGTATTGACAGCATTTTCGCATTTGTGTTATAGTTAGCATGCGTAAAATATTGATTGAATATTATCAGAAAGGCGGCTTAGGCGTGGGAGTTTTTATTCAGTGTGCACGTACCCGTTATCAGGGGCAGTAAAAAGCAGATGATATCGTCTCATGTAGATGGGGTCTTTTTTTCGTGCGAATAAAAGCAGCCAGACAGCCTGCCGGGCGGATGTGATGTAAAGTCATATCCGCGTGGTCTGTCATATATTATTATGGTGATTAGCGGGAAGATTCTGTTTGCAGAGTCTGTCCTGCTTTTTTACTGCCTTCTTATCGGGGAAATGGATTTGCCGACAGGCGAATCATAGTGTACAGGATAAAAAGGAGGCGCGCTATGCAAAAAGACAGGAGACAGGCAGGTTATGACTATGTAAAACAGGTATCGGATTCCCAGAATTTTCTCACAGACGCGAGGTTAATTCACCGGATCATCCGTCTGGCCGATATGCGGAAAGAAGATACGGTGCTTGAGATTGGAACCGGGAAAGGGCATTTGACGGAAGAACTCTGCCGGAGAGCAGGAAAGGTATGCTCGGTAGAAATTGACAAAAGGCTTATGGAGAGCGCAAAAAAGCGGCTGTTAAAGCACCCTAATGTAGAGCTGGTTTTAGCTGATTTTATGAAATACAGGCTGCCTGAAAAAGGCACCTATCGGGTATTTGCCAACATACCGTTTTTTCTGACCACGCAGATTGTGGAGAAGCTGGCGTCAGGGAAAAATCCGCCGACGGATATGTGGCTTGTGATGGAGAAGGGAGCGGCCAAACGGTTTATGGGGCTTCCGAAAGAGACAAAGAAATCTCTGGAACTTAAGGTGTGGTGGGAGATGAAAATCGTGTACCATTTCCGCAGGGAAGACTTTCATCCCAAGCCGTCTGTGGACGCTGTTCTGGTACATTTCGCCCGGAAAGCCGTCCCGGATCTGGACAGGAAGGAATACCGGGAATTTCAGAGATTTATTGAGCGGGCCATGAAGTATGGCATGACAGGGAAGGGCGGACCATTAACGAAAAGACAGGTGTCGGCGGCGTTAAAGCAGGCGGGGCTGTATCACGCCCACGAGGACGGCGTCACGCTCTACATCCAATGGCTTTGCCTGTTTCGATGCTATCAGGGGCTTTACGGAATTAAGAAAAACAGTTGACAAATCCCGCAAGTATAATAAAATTAGATAAGTGTGAATAAAATTCCAAAAACTGTGGCAGACAGGGCGGTTTCCTGCCGCAGATTGTGATAAAAAAAGCCGTAAGCGGCGGGAAAGGGTTGGGCAGTAAAATGGCAGAAGTGTACAATCACAGAGAAGTGGAGACAAAGTGGCAGAAAATATGGGATGACGAGAAGGCCTTCCAGACCTCGGAGGATTATTCCAAGCCGAAATACTACGCGCTGGTGGAGTTCCCTTACCCCTCGGGTCAGGGACTGCATGTGGGACATCCGCGTCCTTATACGGCGCTTGACATTGTGGCGAGAAAGAGAAGAATGCAGGGCTATAATGTGCTTTACCCCATGGGGTGGGATGCGTTCGGTCTGCCGACTGAGAACTATGCGATCAAAAATCACATCCACCCGAAGATCGTGACGCAGAACAATGTGGCGCGTTTTAAGAGCCAGCTTCATTCTCTGGGATACTCCTTTGACTGGGAGCGGGAGGTCAACACCACAGATCCCAATTATTATAAGTGGACGCAGTGGATTTTCCTGAAACTGTTTAAGGCGGGGCTTGCCTACAAGTCCGAGATGCCGATCAACTGGTGTACCTCCTGTAAGGTAGGACTTGCCAACGAGGAAGTGGTGAACGGTGTATGTGAGCGCTGCGGCGCGGAGGTAGTCCGCAAGGTAAAGAGCCAGTGGATGTTGAAAATCACGGAGTACGCCGACAAGCTGATCGAAGGGCTTGACACGGTGGACTATGTGGAGCGCGTCAAGGTTTCCCAGAAGAACTGGATCGGTAAGTCCATGGGTGCGGAGGTGGATTTCTCCATCAAGGATAAGGAGGATAAACTGCGCATCTACACAACCCGCTGCGACACCCTGTTCGGCGCAACCTACATGGTGGTGTCGCCGGAGCATCCGATTATTGATAAATATAAGGATGAATTGAAGAACTGGGACGATATCTGCGCTTACCGTGAGCAGGCTGCCAGAAAGTCCGATTTTGAGCGTGCGGAGCTGGCGAAGGAGAAGACCGGCGTGCGCATCGACGGCATGTCTGCGGTGAATCCGGTGAACGGCAAGGAGATTCCGATTTACATTTCCGACTATGTGCTGATGAGCTACGGTACGGGCGCGATCATGGCGGTGCCTGCCCATGACGAGAGAGACTGGGAGTTTGCGAAGAAGTTTGGCCTGCCGATCATTGAGGTGGTGGCAGGAGGAAAGGACGTGCAGGAAGAAGTTTATACGGACGTGGCTGAGGGCACGCTCGTAAACTCGGACTTCCTGAACGGGCTTTCCGTGGCGGATGCCAAGGAGAAGATGGTCGCTTTTCTGGAGGAGAAGGGTGTGGGCAGTGCGAAGACGAATTTCAAGCTGCGCGACTGGGTGTTCTCCAGACAACGTTACTGGGGAGAGCCGATTCCAATTGTACATTGTGAGAAATGCGGTTTTGTGCCGCTTGACGAAAGCGAGCTGCCTTTGGAGCTTCCCGATGTGGAGAGCTATATGCCGACGGATACTGGCGAATCACCTCTGGCGGCTATGACTGATTGGGTCAATACTACTTGTCCCTGCTGTGGCGGCCCGGCGAAGCGGGAGACGGACACCATGCCCCAGTGGGCGGGTTCGTCCTGGTATTTCCTGCGCTACACAGATCCGAAGAACGAGAACGCGCTGGCAAGCAAAGAGGCGCTGGACTACTGGATGCCTGTGGACTGGTACAACGGCGGTATGGAGCATACTACACTGCATTTGCTTTATTCCCGTTTCTGGCATAAGTTCCTCTATGACCAGAAGGCAGTGCCGTGCCCGGAGCCTTACGCGAAGAGAACATCCCACGGTATGATCCTGGGCTTAAATCCGCACTGTTTCTCCAATCTGCCCACGGCAGAGCAGGAGGCTCTTCTTGCGGAACATGGCAGCGAGAAGGCGGCAAGACAGGCTCTCAAGGACAAATACGGCGAGATGGCCGAGCACCCGGTTGTGAAAATGTCCAAATCTTTGGGCAACGTAGTGAATCCCGATGATATTGTGGCGGATTACGGCGCGGATACCCTGCGTACCTATGAGATGTTTATCGGCGCGTTTGAGCTGAGCGCGGGCTGGAGCGAGGACGGCGTGAAGGGCTGCCGCAGATTTTTAGAGAGAGTGTGGAAGCTGCAGGATATCCTGACAGACGATATGGGTTACTCTGCTGATATGGAAATCAGGATGCACCAGACCATCAAGAAGGTCAGCAGCGACTTTGAGAATCTGAAATACAACACGGCGATCGCGGCGATGATGACCCTTGTCAATGAATTTTATAAGAAGAATGCGGTGACAAAGGGTGAATTTAAAACGCTGATCACCATGCTCAATCCCGTTGCGCCCCATATTACCGAAGAACTGTGGCAGGCAGTCGGCTTTGAAGGCAGGGTTTATCAGACCGCATGGCCCGCGTATGAGGAGGCCAAGACGGTAGAATCCACAGTGGAGATCGTGGTGCAGATCAACGGCAAGAACAGGGCAGCCATGAATATCGGAAAGGATGACCCGAAGGACGAGGTCATTGCGAAGGCGAAGGAGACGATTGCCGATAAATTGACGGGAACCATCGTGAAAGAGATTTATGTGCCGGGAAGGCTTGTAAATATCGTGCAGAAATAACAAATCGAGCGCGGAGGGCGGTGCGCTTGGCGCATCACCCTCTGTTTTTGCGCATCCGCATCATTTTATCAATCGCTGCGGCTTCCTCCGGAGAGGAATAATTTTTGATGGTGGCGGCAATTGTTTCAATTTCTTCATTGGAAAAAGTAATGTTTTCTTTCTGCCCCCGTTTGGCGACGGCCATCAGGAAGGGCAGCATCTGTTCTTTTTGCATGGTGCGGCTCTCAAAGACAAGGGCCTGTAAAAAATCCAGTTTTGCCCTGTCGATTCCGGCCAGCGCCGGGTCGTTCATCCAGTCATTGTTCATGGTAACCTCCAATGAAAATCAATCAAAATATGTCAATATAAATATTGTCAGGCGGCATGTGGTGCAGTCTTATGGACTGCTGTCAGGCTGCTGCTGGAACATTTCATACATTTCCCGCTGCTCGGGGGTGAGCATGTGCATCAGCATATCCATCATGGGGGAGCCGGAGGATGCCGGGTTTTCGGAACCGTCGGCAGCATCTCCGGGCTGACCTGTCCCGGACAGTGGATTTTCAAACAGGGAATCCATGCTCATGTCGGGGAAAATTTCCTGCATGGCGCTCATGGTCTGGGACATTTCCTGCACGGTTTCCAGGGTCTGTAACATGTTTTGTATCTGTTCTAACTGCCTGATCTCTTCCGGGGTGGAATAGAGGCTCAGCTCTTTGCAGAGCTTTCGCAGATCGGGCTTTTCCGGCTGGGAAAGCCCGCATCCGCAAAGCGTGGCCGCGTGCCTTTTGGTGAGACCTATGGTATATTGCAGTTCCATATATTTGATGTAGACAGCCAGATGCTTCTGCATGGAAGGCTCTATGTAGGGGAGAAGAACCTTGAGCTTCTGGATCTGGTTGGTGGTGTACAGGGCATCGAATGCCATAACATTTGACGCGTCTTCTCTTTTTTCTGCCATAAGCTATGCCTTTCTGATGCCTTTTTTCTCTATAGTATATGACACATCAGATAAAAATAGGCTCCGGCTCCTGCCAGAGCCTATTTTTTCGTCACATAAGGGCTCCTATGTGACAAAAACACAGATCGCACTGCGGCGGTGTGGAAATATGCCGCAAAAGCGGCCCGCCGCAGGCGGAGAATCCTGCCCGCAGGATTCTGTCTCAGATGTGTTTGGAAGATGTGGCGTCACCAGTCCGGCCCGCAGGCCGGGCTGTTACGCATAATGATGGTTAATTGCGCTGCTTTTTCTAGTTGTTGCAGCAGCAGGATAAGAGGATCAGAATCCAGATCCAGGAGCAGCAGTTATTGTCGCCGCCAAAGAGGCTGTTGCCGCCGAAAAGGCCGCCGCCACAACCGCAGCCGTCGCCACTGTTTCCACAGCAGGATAAAAGGATCAGAATCCAGATCCAGGAACCGCATCCGTTGTTAGTAGCGCAGGTATTGTTGCATCCGCAGTGAGTTGCTGTAAGATCACTCATTTTTAGTGTCCTCCAAATGTTAGTTATGGTTTATCTTATGTGGGGGCGGTGAATTTGTGCCTAACGGAAATGGAAAGTTTTTGGGTTGAAACATATGTTCGTATGTGGTAAGATATCAATATGTTTGAAAGTAAGCAGGAAATGAACAGAATAGATGGCGGAAGGATTCGCCGGACGGACATATGTCTGGTGGTATTTTTCCTGTTTTTAGCGCTGGGATGTTTTATCCTGTTTGCAGCAGGACGAACGGACGGGCAGGTATTGCGGATATCTTACGACGGGCAGGCGCTTACGGAAGTGCCCCTTCCGCAGACGCAGGCGCAGAAAACAGAGGCGGATAATGGTACGGCGCGGTACTGTCTGATCCTCTATGAGGAGGGTGCTTCCTGCGAGTGGTATGAGGTGCGTCCTGATCTGGCTTCGGCGGTTCCCGAGGGGGGCAGCTACAATCTTCTGGCTGTCTCTGCGTCCGGCGTTACCATGGAGGCCGCCGACTGCCGGGATCAGATCTGTGTACATCATATACCCATTACGGGCGGTGGAGAGAGTATTATCTGCCTGCCGCATAAGCTCGTGGCGGAAATTGCAGGCGGAGCGCCTACGGAGACACCGGATGGGTTGGTAAAGGCGGAGAATGCAAATGGTGTTGTCCCCAAAGAGAGGAGGCCCGGTCATGAGACGGACGGCTGAACTTGGGTTACTGCTGGCGATGGCATTAATCCTGTCCTATGTGGAATCTCTGATCCCGTTTTCTTTCGGAATACCGGGGATTAAGCTGGGACTGCCGAATCTGATTGTTCTCCTGCTGCTTTACGATGGGGGGAGAGCGCGTGAGGCTTTTTGGGTGAACGGCATGCGGATTGTACTGTCCGGCTTTCTGTTCAGCAATCTCTATGCCATTTTATATGCCCTTGCGGGGGCGGCGTTCAGTTTTTTTGCCATGCTTGCCGGCAGGAGAACGAAGTGGTTTTCCATGGTTGGGGTAAGCGTGCTGGGCGGCGTGTTTCACAATGTAGGGCAGCTTCTGGTGGCGATGGCCGTGGTGGAGACGCTGGCGGTTGCCTATTATGTGCCGTTTCTGATTGTGGCTGGCACGGTGACGGGAGCATTGCTCGGATTCGTGGGGATGGAACTTTTACCATATCTGAGGCGGATAGGGGAGGAAGGAGAAGGAAAGAGATGAGTATTACAGTGAATTTATATTATACCGGTACAAACGGAAACGCGCGCAGATTCGCGCAGGAGATGGAGGAGAGCGGAACCGCGGATGCGATCCGCAGGGAGGAGGGAAATTTAAAATACGAGTATTTTTTTCCCATGCAGGATCCGGAAACGGTGCTTTTGATCGACAGCTGGCGAGATCAGGCGGCTATCGACGCGCACCATGCGTCGCCGATGATGGAGAAGATTGCGGCTTTGCGGGATAAATATGATCTTCATATGAGAGTGGAGCGGTATCGCGCTGACGAGGAAGGACTGCCTGAGCAGGATGTGCAGTTTATCAGGAAGTGAAAGTGACTCGTTTCGCTAATCACTTTCACCACACAGATTTTATAAGAAATAAGGAAGGAAAAAAGATTCATGTACGCATACATAAAAGGGACGCTTGAGGAGGTCGCGGAGGACGCCGTGGTTGTGGAGGCCGGAGGAATCGGCTATAACATTAAGGTTTCTACTTCCACGGCGGAGCTTCTGCCCGGTGTGGGAAATGAGGTTAGAATATACACTTATACGTTGGTGCGGGAGGATGCTTTCAGCCTTTTCGGATTTCTGACAAGGGATGATCTGGAGATTTTTAAGAAGCTGATTACGGTCAGCGGGATCGGTCCCAAGGGCGGACTTGCCATTCTGTCGGTGATGAGCGCGGACGATCTGCGGTTCGCTGTTATGGCGGGGGACGCGAAGGCCATCTCCAAGGCGCCCGGGATCGGCGCGAAGACGGCGGAACGGGTGATTCTGGAACTGCGGGATAAGATTTCCCTGGAGGATACGTTAAAGGGACTTGGCGAGCCGGCAGGTACAGCGGGAGCCGTCGTATCAGGCGCACAGGGCGGCGACAATCTGATGAAGCGGGAGGCAATAGAGGCGTTAGTTGCGCTTGGCTATTCCGCTTCCGACGCCACGGCTGCGGTGAAGAAGGTGGAGATTGCGGAGGATGCCACGTCCGAAACCATCCTGAAACTTGCACTAAAACATATGTTCTGATAGCTTGGTTTTGCGAATGGGCGCGTGCTGAGCGTCACACGGAGGAAAACAGGATGATTTTCGGAAAACACATTAACCGTTACTATATCAAGCACGGGCCGCTTTTGCTAGTGGGCATTGCGGCGCTTGTTTTTGTGGACTATTTTCAGTTGATCCTGCCGGAGCTGTACCGCATTGTGGTGAACGGCATGAATGGCGCTCTTGTGGAAACAGGCGGGGAATTCGTGCCTTTTACCATGGAAGTTCTGTTGGATGAGGTGTGCCTGCGGGCCATCGTGGTCATTCTGGTCATGGTGGTGGGGCGTTTTTTGTGGCGCGTCAGTTTCTACGGTGCGGCAATCCGGGTGGAAACCGATCTGCGCAACAGGATGTTTGACCACTGTAAAGACCTGTCCCAGGATTATTTTCAGGTAAACAAGGTGGGCAATCTGATGAGCCTGTTTACCAACGATCTGGACACCATACAGGAGTGCTTCGGAGACGGGGTATTAATGTTTTGCGACGCCCTGTTTCTGGGACTGCTCGCTTTTTATAAGATGTGGAGAATGGACCGGATACTGACGGGGCTTTCTATGATCCCCATGGCAATTCTGTTCCTGATCGGAACGGTGATGTTTAAGGCGATGAAGGCGAAATGGGAGATCAGGCAGGAGGCTTTTTCGAGGCTTTCCGATTTTTCGCAGGAAAACTTCTCAGGTATTGCGGTGATCAAGGCCTTTGTGAAAGAGCTTCTGGAGCTTCGGGAGTTTAAAAAGCTGAATCGGGAAAACGAGGAAATCAATGTGGCGTACACGAGGATTTCCACGCTGCTCGATATTCTGACGTTTCTGCTCGTGGAGTCGGTGATCTGCGTGATTCTTGGGTACGGCGGTTATCTGGTTTACTGCGGCAGCTTTGATGCGGGACGGCTTGTGGAGTATATTGTGTACTTCAATTCCGTTATATGGCCTGTCATGGCGGTGTCCATGCTGATTGAGAAGACTTCCCGTGGGAAGGCGTCCTTAAACCGGGTGGGTGAGCTTTTGGAGGCCGGGATTACGGTGAAGGATCGGGAAGGTGTGACGGAACTTACGGATATGCGCGGAGAGATCGAGTTCCGGCATCTGACGTTTCGCTATCCGGACGGGGAGTCGGACGCGCTGCGGGATGTCTGCTTTACCATCCATGCCGGTGAGAGCGTGGGCGTGGTAGGAAGAACCGGCTGCGGCAAGACCATTCTGGTGGATTTGATTCTGCGCGCTTACAATGTGCCGGACGGCACGCTCTTTATCGACGGCCATGATGTAAACACGGTTTCCATCCGATCTGTGCGGGAAGGGTGTTCCTATGTGCCGCAGGATAATTTTCTCTTTTCCGACACCATTGAAAATAATATCTCCTTTGCGGTGGATGAGGCTGACAACGCGCTGGTGGAGCGGGCTGCGAAGTTATCCGACGTGCACGACGATATTTGTGATTTTACGGCCGGGTACCAGACCGTGCTCGGCGAGCGGGGCGTGACTGTCTCAGGAGGTCAGAAGCAGAGAATCTCTATCGCGCGGGCGCTCATAAAGGAGGCTGCCGTTCTGATTTTGGATGACTCGGTTTCGGCGGTGGATATGAAGACAGAGAAGATTATTCTGAAAAATCTTCTGGAGAACAGAAAAGGACGTACAACAATTCTGATTGCGCATAGAATCTCCACGGTGGAGCAAATGGATAAGATTATCTTCATAGATGAAGGGCGCGTCTGTGCGGTGGGCAGCCATGAGAGCCTGTATGAGAGCTGTGAGGACTATCGGAGGATGGTTGATTTACAGCGCATGGAGGAGGAAGCGGGAGGTGAGGCCGATGTATGAGTATTATCCGCTGATTGTAGTGGGCGCGATCGTGGGGGTGTTCTCCCTCATTCTGCTGACCGCCTATCTGACGGTGAAGGACAAGAAGCAGACGATGGGTTTTGAGAGACAGATTGGTGACCGGGAAATTATGGGGCGTCTTCTGCATTACGCCAGACCCTATCTGCCGCAGTTTCTTCTGGTGGGTGCGGTGATGCTGTTTACCATTGCCTATGACGTGGTTTCCCCTTTTATTATCGGGAGGATTGAGGAGTTGGTCGCGGGAGAGTTCCGGATGCCGCAGATTTACCGGGCGATGACGGTCTATGTGAGCATTCTGCTCGTTTCCATGGTGTGCGCGTACATACAGGCGGTGGTGCTGCAAAAGACGGGGCAGAGAATTATCTCCGTTATGAGGGAAGACCTGTTTGTGAAGATTGAGAGCCTTTCCCACGAGCAGCTTAATGAGATTCCTGTCGGTAAGCTTGTGACCCGCGTGACCAACGACACCAACGCGATATCCATGATGTTTACCAATCTGCTTGTCAACTTTGCGAGAAATATATTCGTGATTGTGGGCGTGTTTGCGGCAATGCTTGTGTTGAGCTATGAGCTGACGCTCATGATCCTCTGCTTTGTACCCTTTATCGTGCTGTTTACGGTGATTTTTCGCAAGTTTTCCAGAAGGGCTTACCGAAAGGTAAAGGACTGTACCACGGATATCAACACGTATTTGTCGGAAAACCTGTCAGGCATTAAGATTACGCAGATTTTTAACAGGGAGGAGGCAAAAATGCAGGAATTTCGGGAAAGAAGTGTTGCTCTTGGGCGGGCGAAGCAGGAGCAGATACTGGTGTTTGGCATTTTCCGGCCTCTGGTGTATATGCTGTATGTCAGCTCCATTCTCTGTCTTTTGTATCTGGGCGGCAGAGGCTATCTGGAAAATCGGGGTTTTATGGGACAGGTGATCACGAGCGGCATATTGGTGTCTTTCTACATGTATATTTCAAAGTTCTATAATCCGATCCAGAATCTGGCGGAGCAGTTTAACTGGCTGCAGTCGGCGTTTGCCTCCGCGGAGAAGGTTTTCACGATTATGGATCTGGAGCCTGCCATACAGGATGCGCCGGATGCGGTGGAGCTTGAGACGGTGAGAGGGGAGATTGAGTTTCGGGATGTGTGGTTTTCCTATGTGGAGGGGGAGTGGGTGCTAAAAGGCGTTTCCTTCCATGTGATGCCGAAGGAGACGGTGGCCTTTGTGGGTTCCACAGGCTCCGGCAAGACCACGATCCTGTCTTTGATCTGCAGAAATTATGAGTTCCAGAAAGGAGAAATTCTCATAGACGGGATTGACATACGCAAGATCAAAATTGCTTCCCTGCGCAGGCACTTCGGGCAGATGCTGCAGGATGTCTTTCTCTTTTCGGGTACGATCCGCAGCAATATCGTACTGCGGGCGGAGGGAATTTCCGATGCCCAAGTCTGGAAGGCATGCCGGTATGTGAATGCGGATCATTTCATTGATAAGCTGGAAAAAGGACTGGACGAGGAAGTGCGGGAGAGAGGAAACAATTTCTCGGCGGGACAAAGACAGCTTTTATCCTTTGCCAGAACCATTGTGCATAAGCCGGAGGTGATGATTCTGGACGAGGCCACGGCAAATATCGATACGGAGACGGAGCTTTTGATTCAGAATTCACTGGAAAAGATGCAGAATATAGGAACGATGCTGATGGTGGCTCACAGGTTGTCCACGATCCAGAATGCGGACAGGATTATTGTGCTTTCCCACGGAAAGATCATGGAGCAGGGGACCCATCAGGAGCTTCTGAAGCTGCAGGGGAAATACTACCGGCTTTACCATCTGCAGTACAGGCGTGAGGAAATGGCGCGGGAGAAAAAGGGCGCCGTCTGACGGGCGGGAATGTCTGACGGCGGAGGAGCAAGGGCTGTGCGCGGACGGTAAAGGAACCGGGCGAAGCGTCAATTCTGTGCAGAATCAGAGGTTTCCTCATCGGAATCCTCTGTTGCATACTCTTCTAACAGGCGCATGCCTGCGGTTTCCGTTACAGGAAGGGAGAAGACCACGGATTTTGCTTTGGTGGTGAGACCGGCATCCTCCATGATGGCGCGCATGATGGCGTTCTTCTGTTCTTTTTTTACAACGATGAAGATAATTTCCTTTTCGGAGGCAAGCGTGACGCCTAAGAATTTGTCTGCGCTTTCCATGCCGGTGCCCTTGGCGTGGATCACGGTGCCGCCGCCTGCCTGCATTTTTCTTGCGGCGTCCATAATCATTTCGGTGTAACCCTGATTGGCGATAATGACTAAAAGCTCGTATTTGGTATCCTTCAAAACTGTTTCCTCCCCATTTTCATAGGTTTCTTCCCCCGTCAGGAAACGGAGCTGCCGGAGGCCGCCGATGCTGGCCAGCGGAATGATAAACGCGACGCCTGTGCCGGGAATGTCGATGCGCATGTCCCGTTCCAGACCGGTTTTTAGTTTTTTCCATGTCTTCCTTGTGACAACGGAGAAGATGACGGCCTTTTCCGAGCCGTCAAGACCGAAATAGTCCATCAGCTCATTGGTGGCGGTTCCGTTTCCCAGCGTGATGAAATTGACCGGGACATTATGTTTGTCGTAAAAGGCCGCGAATTCCCTTGTGCGGTCTCTGGTGATGATGGCTGTCATCATATATAGTTCACTCATGGCGTATCCTCCGTTTACATGATGCTGAGATACTGTATGGGTTCTCTGCGGTCAGACAGTCTGGTCTATATAAAAACCGACTAGAGTTCTATAATCAGATCCTCCGGCTCGGCTGCAGCGCCTGCGGCGAGGCCGGCAGTAGGAATGGGCAGGCGGCGTTTCTTTCTGCCCGGCGCTTTCTGGCGCTGGGAGAGGAGGCCGAGAAGCTGTATGGTGATGAGAGGCGTCATGGCAACCATCGCCACAATGCCGAAAGCGTCCGTCACGATGCTGCCGCCGACTGCACCGCAGGCACCCTGCGCAAGCGGAAGCAGAAAGGCTGCGGTCATAGGGCCGGAGGCCACGCCGCCGGAGTCAAAGGCGATGGCAGTGTAAATTTTCGGCACGAAAAAGGAGATGCCAAGGGCGAAGGCGTAGCCGGGGATTAAAAACCACATGACGGAGATGCCTGTCAGCACGCGCAGCATGGCGATGCCGAGGGATATGGCGACACCCACGGATAGACAGGTTCCCATGGAGCCTGCGGAAATGGCGCCGTCCGTGATTTCCTCCACCTGTTTGTTCAAAACGTAGACGGCAGGCTCGGCCTTTACGATGAAGAAGCCCATAACCATGGCTATGGGAATGAGAAACCATGGATTGGAGGAGGAGCCTAATATCTGTCCGAGATAGTTTCCGGCGGGCATGAAGCCGACGTTTACGCCTGTCATAAACAGAACCAGTCCGATGTATGTGTAGGCCAGACCGATCAGCATTTTGGAGAGGGTACGTTTGGAAAGCTTGAGCACCGCAAGCTGAAACAGGCCGAAAAAGAGCACGATCGGGAAGAGGGAGACTGCGATCTCCGCTATGTAGGTAGGAAATCCCCGGTGGAACAGCGTCCACAGCTCCACGGAGTCCTGCACGGAAGGAATGACCGGCGGCACATAGCTGCTTTCGCCGGGATGATAGATCATGCCGAGAATCAGTACGGACACGATGGGGCCTATGGAACACAGGGCCACCAGACCGAAGCTGTCGTCCGCGGCGTGGCGGTCATTACGGATGGCGGCAACGCCTACGCCAAGCGCCATGATAAAGGGCACCGTCATGGGACCCGTGGTAACGCCGCCGGAATCAAAGGCTACACTTAAAAAATCATCCGGCACGAAAAGCGCCAGAACAAAGACCAGAATATAAAAGAAAATAAGCAGGGGCGGCAGGGGAATGCGAAAAAGCATACGAAGCAGGGCAATCACCAGAAAAAGAGCCACGCCTCCGGCCACCGCGCCGATCAGGATACCGTTCGGGATGGAGGGCACCTGCCCTGCAAGCACCTGCAAATCCGGTTCCGACACGGTGATGATAAAGCCGAGAAGGAACGAAAGGGAAACGATAACGCTGAGCTTTTTGCTTTTGGTCATGCAGGTGCCCACCTTCTCGCCCATGGGAGACATGGCAAGCTCCGCCCCGAGCGTAAAGAACATCATGCCCAGAATGAGCAGCACGGCGCCGATCAGAAAGCAGAGGAGAATGCTGGGAGAAATGGGAGCCACGGAAAAACACAAAAAGAGCACGATGACAATGATCGGCAGCACGGCCACCAATGCCTCGCGTAGTTTTTCTAAGAGTTTTCCACGTAAAATTGTTCTTGCCTGCAATACGCCACCTCATTTGACAGAATTTTGTTTTTGGATTGGCGGGCGGTTTGGCAAACTGTCTGCCCGCAGTATTATCTTATAATGAAACGGGACGCTTGACAAGAGTAAAAAGCGTACGGCTTGCGAAGCGGACGCAGAAATGCTATGATTGGGAACGTAGATAAAAGATTGAACAATAAGCTGGTTGCGCTTGTTTTGATACGGAGGAATTTATGCCGGGTAGAATGATCGAGACAAATCTGATAGAGGAAGATATTAAAATAGAAGGGTCGCTGCGGCCCCAGACGCTTGTTGACTATATTGGTCAGGAGAAAGTGAAGGACAATCTCAAGATTTACATTGAGGCGGCGAAGCAGAGGGGGGACGCGCTGGATCACGTGCTGTTCTATGGGCCGCCCGGGCTGGGGAAGACCACTCTGGCGGGGATCATTGCCAATGAGATGGGCGTGCATATGAAGGTCACCAGCGGCCCGGCCATCGAAAAGCCGGGGGAGATGGCGGCGATCCTCAACAATCTGCAGGAGGGCGACCTGCTCTTTGTGGACGAAATCCACAGGCTGAACCGTCAGGTGGAAGAGGTTTTGTATCCGGCCATGGAGGATTATGCCATTGACATTATGATAGGAAAAGGCCCGACAGCCCGCTCCATCCGTCTGGATCTGCCTCATTTTACGCTGGTGGGGGCGACTACCAGGGCGGGACTTCTGACCGCGCCGCTGCGCGACCGCTTCGGCATGATCCACAGGCTGGAGTTTTACACGGTGAAGGAGCTTACGGTTATCATCAGACAGTCGGCAAAAAAGCTGGGTGTGGAGATCGACGAGAAGGGCGCCGTGGAGCTGGCCAGAAGGAGCCGGGGCACGCCGCGCCTTGCCAACCGCATTCTGAAACGGGTGCGGGACTTCGCACAGGTAAAGTATGACGGTGCGATCACGGAAGAGGTTGCGAAAGTGGCGCTTGATCTGATGGATGTGGACAAGATGGGACTGGATCATGTGGACAGGAATATTCTCATGACCATGATGGAGAAATTTAAGGGCGGCCCGGTGGGACTTGATACGCTGGCGGCGGCTATTGGGGAGGATGCCGGGACGATAGAGGACGTGTACGAGCCGTATCTGATCCAGAACGGATTTTTGAACCGTACGCCCAGGGGAAGAATGGTTACTGATCTTGCATACCGGCATTTTGGATTGGAGATTCCGACATAAAAATTCTGGCGGTGCACGACGGTCTGGATCATGTGGAGGCAGGACAACGGAAGAACCCCGGAAAAATGTTACAGAAATGTTACATGAATAGGAAAGTGGGGCTTGAAATTCCGTCTTAAGGCAGATATAATAGTGATGATAGTGTAGGTACAGCGATGGAGGGGCGCTCCTATGTCAACGAAAACAGATACAGAAGTGATTATCGCCGGCAAGGTTTTCACGCTGAGCGGTTATGAGAGTGAGGAGTACCTACAGAAGGTTGCGTCCTACATAAACAATAAAATAGCCGAATATAACAAGATTGACAGTTTCAGGCGGCAGCCGATGGATACGCAGAATGTGCTGCTGCAGCTCAACATAGCGGATGATTATTTTAAGGCGAAGAAGCAGATCAACCTTCTGGAAGAGGATCTGAAGAATAAGAACGACGAGGTGTACGCACTGAAGCATGATCTGATTGCGGCGCAGATGAAACTGGAAAATACTGAGAAAAATGTCAAGAGTCTCCAGAAGGAGGCGAATGAAAATGCGAAGCAGATCGTCCGTATGGAGACGGAGCTGAAGGAGCGCAAAGGGAAATCATAGAACAGGTACATAAAGAGTATGGAGCAGATCCCCGGGTCTGCTTCTTTTACGCTAAAGGAAATGATGGCGGTTTCTTGTAGGAAGCGGAGTGACGATATGGGAAAACAGGTGGAACTGCTTGCACCGGCGGGGAGCTATGAGGCTTTTCTGGGTGCGGTAAACGCAGGAGCGGATGCGGTATATCTGGGCGGACAACAGTTCGGTGCCCGGGCGTACGCGGATAATTTCACGACAGAGGAGATAATCCGTGCGCTTCGGGCTGCCCATTTTTATGGGAAAAAGATTTATCTGACGGTAAATACGCTGTTAAAGGAGCGGGAAATGGCGTCCCTCACCGAGTATCTGACGCCTTTTTACGAGGCGGGACTTGACGGCGTGATCGTACAGGATTTCGGGGTGTTCTGCCATATCAGGGAGCAGTTTCCCGGCCTGCCCCTGCATGTGAGCACCCAGATGACGGTGACCGGAGCGCAGGGAGCATCGCTTTTAAAGGAACAGGGAGCGGTCCGCATTGTGCCTGCCAGAGAGCTTTCGCTGGAGGAAGTGAGGAAAATACGGGAAGAGGCGGATGTGGAGGTGGAATGCTTCATTCACGGCGCCATGTGTTACTGCTACTCGGGCCAGTGTCTGTTCAGCAGCATTTTAGGCGGCAGGAGCGGAAACCGTGGGCGGTGCGCCCAGCCATGCAGACTGCCCTATGAAATTTATGACGGAAAAAAACGGCTTTCCGGGAGCGGCTTTCCCCTGAGCCTGAAAGATATGTGTACCTTGGCGTATCTGCCGGCGCTGTTGGAGGCCGGGATTGACTCCTTTAAGATTGAGGGCCGGATGAAGCGGCCGGAATATGCGGCGGGCGTGACGGCGGTATACCGCAAATATATTGATCTCTATTACCGGGAAGGGGCTGCCGGCTATCAGGTGGCGCCTGAAGATATGGACAGGCTCCGCCGGCTTTATATCCGCAGTGAGATTCAGACAGGTTACTATGAGCGGCATAACGGAAAAGAGATGATTACGCTGGAAAAGCCCGGCTACGAGGGCTGTGACGAGGCGCTTTTGTCGGAAATACGGGAAAAATATATCAGGGAGCCGGAGAAAATGCCGGTGCGGATGCGGGCACAGGTAAAAGAGGGCGAAGCCATGTGGCTGCGGATGGAGGCGGTTAGCGAAGCAGAAGGCGGCTCATCGGAGAAGCCGGGCAGGCATGAAGCGACAGAGAAAATACGTTCTGCCGCGGAAGAAAAAACGCCGGAGACGACGCGGCCCTCGGTTGAAATAACAGGAGAGACGGTGCAGTCCGCAAAAAATGCGCCCCTGTCGGAGGAGGAAGTCAGAAAACGGCTCTGTAAGACCGGGGACAGTCTCCTGACGGTGGAAGACTGTGAGATTGTCATGGAGGGCGCGTGCTTTGTACCCGTCCGGGCATTAAATGAGCTACGGCGGTCGGCGGTGGAGGCTTTTGAGGCGGCTGTGGCTGAAAGCCGGGGGATTTTTGGCCGTCGGACAGCGGACTCGCGGCTTGAGAATGTGTCTCATAAGGGAGAAAAGATTGATAGACTCGGTCAGTCAATTAGAAACCATACTTGCACAGAGTTCAGAGCAAAGAAAGCCGACGCGGAAAGATCCCTGAATACAAAGCCTGCCATCGATGTGACGGTCAGCGCCTGTGAACAGCTGCGGGCGGCGCTCGAATGGGGCGGCTGCAGGCGGATTTATATAGATAGCGGCCTTTTTATGAAATCTCATGGGGAAATTTTGCGGATGGCAGGAGAGGCTGTGGAGAAAAGGCCGGTCTTTTATCTTGCTTTACCCTATATTCTGCGAAACCGGGACGAGACTTATCTGCGTCGGCTGGAGGAGCTGTCGGAGCAGGCGGGGACTTTTGTGCGGGGGTTCCTGATCCGCAGTCTGGAAGGACTGGCATGGGCGCGGAAGTTTTGCCGGAAACGGGAGAATGCGGGTCTTTTCTGTGAGCTTGTGCCGGATGCCGGGCTTTACTGTTTTAATGCGGATTCCCTTGGATTTTTCGGTAGTTTTTCGGCGGAGATTACGCTTCCCTATGAAGTGAACGCGGGAGAGGCGGCCCATCTTGTCAGGGCAGCCGGAGAGCGGGGG
>CAMWPB010000030.1 GCA_947176065.1 uncultured Lachnospiraceae bacterium
TTATAATATATATAATTAAGCGGGTCAAACCAATTTTATGTTTTAGCTTGTGGTTTTTAATCTAGTATATCCCGATTTCCATGATAATATAACGGATGGGGATAGTGGGTTGTTTTTACACGGCCCTCCGTTTATGTGAAAATTTTGTGAAATTTTATGAAAAATTCAGGAAGCCGTTGACATTAATTTTTTAATGTAGAAAAATAGAAACATCGGGCAATGACTTGACATAATATGAGGGAGGAATGACGATGATTAAAACCCTTGCGGCACAAATCAAAGAGTATAAGAAAGTTTCGATCATAACGCCTGTTTTTATGATTCTGGAGGTCGTTTTTGAGATGCTGATCCCGTTTCTGATGGCGTCTATCATTGACGACGGTGTGGAGGCGGGCAATATGCAGCATATCTACGCGGTGGGCGCGGTGATGATTGCGGCGGCGCTCTGCGGGCTTTTCTGCGGCGTGATGGGCGGTAAATACGGCGCCAGGGCGTCTACGGGCTTTGCGAAGAATTTAAGGCAGGCCATGTTTGAGAATATCCAGACATTTTCTTTTGCAAGTCTGGACAAATTCAGCACGGCGGGGCTGGTGACCAGACTGACCACGGATGTGACCAATATGCAGATGGCATACCAGATGATCCTGCGGATCTGTTTCCGCGCGCCGGTCAGCATGGTCTGCGCCATGGCGATGGCGTTTTTGATCAACGCCCGGCTTGCCGGGATTTATCTGGTGGCGGTGGTTCTGCTCGGGGTGGTGCTGTTTTTCATTATCAGAGGCGCCATGAAATATTTCAAGCAGGCGTTTCCGAAGTATGACGAGCTGAATGCCTCCGTGCAGGAGAACGTGAGCGCGATCCGCGTGGTGAAGGCTTACGTCAGGGAGGAACACGAGACGGAGAAATTTAAGAAGGCCAGTCAGGGCATCTACGATATTTTCAGCAAGGCGGAGAAGCATGTGGTGCTGAACATGCCGGTTATGATGTTTACTGTTTACGGTTGTATTCTGCTGATCAGCTGGCTGGGCGCGAAGCAGATCGTGCAGGACACCCTGTCTACGGGCGAGCTGATGAGTCTGCTTACATACTGCATGAATATTCTGATGAGCCTGATGATGGTGGCCATGATCTTTGTGATGATCAGTATGAGTATCGCCAGCGCGGAGCGTATCTGTGAGGTGCTTAACGAGAAGAGTGACCTGACCAATCCGGCTGATCCTGTCTACGAAGTACAGAGCGGGGACATCGAGTTTCGGCATGTGGGCTTTTCCTACCATAAGGAGAGCAGCGAGGCGGTTTTACATGATATTAACCTGAAAATACATGCCGGGGAGACCATTGGCATCATCGGCGGCACGGGCAGCGCAAAGACCAGTCTGGTCAATCTGATCAGCCGTCTCTATGACGTGACGGACGGTGCGGTGCTTGTGGGCGGAAGGGACGTCAGGGAGTATGATATCGAGACGCTTAGGAATCAGGTGTCGGTGGTTTTACAGAAAAATGTGCTTTTCTCGGGTACGATTCTGGATAACCTGCGCTGGGGTGACGCGGATGCCACGGAGGAAGAGTGCAGGAGGGTGTGCAGGCTCGCCTGTGCGGATGAGTTTATCGAGAAAATGCCGGAAGGGTATCACACCTACATAGAACAGGGCGGTACCAATGTCTCCGGCGGACAGAGGCAGAGACTTACCATCGCGAGGGCCCTTCTCAAGAAGCCGAAGGTATTGATTCTGGACGATTCCACCAGCGCGGTGGACACGGCCACGGACGCGAAGATCAGGAAGGCATTTGCGGAGGAGATACCCGATACCACGAAGCTGATTATCGCCCAGCGTGTGGCGAGCGTGATGAATGCGGACCGCATTATCGTCATGGACGACGGGCGGGTGCATGGGTTTGGCACCCACGAGGAGCTGCTTCGTGATAATGAGATTTACAGGGAAGTTTACGAGTCGCAGACCAACGGAGGGGGCGACTTTGACGAATAAAACAAACTCCGTATATATAGAAAGAGAGGTAATAGTATGCCGGGACCACATGGAAGAATGCAGGGTGGAAAGAAAATAGAGAATCCGGGGAAGGTGTTTAAGCGCCTGATGCGGTATGTGATGAAAAGCTACGGCCCTCATCTGGTGATTGTAGCGGTGTTGATTTTTGTGAGCGTGCAGGCGAATGTACAGGGCACCATGTTTATCCAGAGCCTGATTGACGATTATATCGCACCCATGCTGACGCAGGACGTGCCGGATTTCTCGCCTCTGGCGGGGGCGATTGCAAGGGTGGCGTGTCTGTACCTGGTCGGCGTGCTGGCGTCCTTTGCGTGGAACCGCATTATGATTAATGTGACACAGGGAACACTGCGCAATGTGCGTGACGATCTGTTTGCCCATATGGAGACGCTTCCAATCAAGTATTTTGACACCCATGTGCATGGTGATATTATGTCAACCTATACGAACGATACGGAAACACTCAGGCAGATGATCAGCCAGAGTATGCCGCAGGTGTTTAACAGTGCGATCACGATTGTGAGCGTGCTGATCAGTATGATCATATTGAGTATACCGCTGACATTGGTGACGCTTGTTATGGTGGCGGTCATGCTGGTTGTGACAAAGAAGGTGGCGGGCTTAAGCGGCCGGTATTTTCTGGAGCAGCAGAAGAATCTGGGTAAAGTCAACGGCTTTATCGAGGAGATGATGAACGGCCAGAAGGTAGTCAAGGTGTTTAACCATGAGGAAAAGAATATCGAGGACTTCCGGAGCTTAAACGACGCGCTGTTTGAGAGCGCAGACAAGGCGAACTATCTGGTCAACGTGGTGGGGCCGGTGAACCAGCAGCTTGGCAATGTGAGCTATGTGGCCTGTGCCATCGTGGGCGGCGCGCTTGCGCTTTCCGGGGCAACGGGTTTAACGCTCGGAAAACTGGCGAGCTTTCTGACCTTTAACAGAAGCTTTAATATGCCGATAAATCAAGTAAGTCAACAGTTCAATTCCATTGTCATGGCGATGGCGGGCGCGGAGCGTATTTTCCGCATGCTGGATGAAAGCGCCGAGGCGGATAACGGATATGTGACCTTAGTCAATGTAAAGGAGGTGAACGGGACGCTTGTGGAGACGCCGGAGCGCACCGGGCGCTGGGCATGGCGGCACGAGCATCAGGCGGATCATTCCGTAGATTATGTAGAACTTATGGGGGATGTGGTTTTCGACGGCGTGGATTTCGGGTATAATGATGATAAGATGGTGCTCCACGATGTGAAGCTCTACGCTGAGCCGGGGCAGAAGATCGCCTTTGTCGGTTCCACGGGCGCGGGCAAGACGACCATTACCAACCTGATTAACCGCTTTTATGACATTCAGGACGGAAAGATCCGTTACGACGGCATCAATGTGAATAAGATAAAGAAGGCGGATCTGCGCCGGTCGCTTGGAATCGTGCTGCAGGATACCCACCTCTTTACCGGGACGGTGATGGAGAATATCCGCTACGGGAAGCTGGACGCCACCGACGAGGAAGTGCGGGCGGCGGCGAAGCTGGCCAATGCGGACAGCTTTATCCGAAGGCTGCCGGAGGGGTATGACACAGTGCTTTCCGGGGACGGTGCCAACTTAAGTCAGGGACAGCGGCAGCTTCTGGCAATTGCAAGGGCGGCTGTGGCCGATCCGCCGGTACTGATTCTGGACGAGGCAACCAGTTCCATTGATACCCGTACGGAGCGCATTGTGCAGGATGGTATGGATAAACTGATGAAGGGCAGAACCACCTTCGTGATCGCCCACAGACTCTCAACGGTCAAAAACTCCGACTGCATTATGGTGCTGGAGCAGGGACGCATCATTGAGAGGGGTACCCACAACCAGTTGATTGAAGAACGCGGAAAATACTACCAGTTGTATACCGGAAACGCAATTATTGCATAAATTAAATTTAATTTGTAGTATAAAGTTGACATTTGGAGCAAAAAATTATATATTAAGATTGACTACAGGGATTAGTCCCATAGTCGGAAAGACATGAGAAAAAAGATACATGAAAAAGATTTATGACGTATCCGAAGCGGAAATGGAGGTCATGGAAAAGCTGTGGGAGCATGGGGACGGCATTAAGCAGTCCGAACTGCTCGCCCTGTTTGAAGCGGACGGAAAAGAGTGGAAGAGACAGACTCTCAATACCTTTTTGTCACGGTTAGAGGGTAAAGGATTATTAAAGCGGGAAAACAGAATAGTGAAAGTTGTGTACAGTCGGGAAGAGTACAACGGCATGCAGATGAAAACAGTGATTGATCATGTGTATGGTGGAAGATTGAGTAATTTTGTCGCGTCATTTGTGAAGGAAAATTCGATTACTGAGAGCGATGCGAGGGATTTGATTGATTTTCTGGAGAACAACTAGGAGAAAGAGAAATGGAATATCTATTGGTCATGTCTCTTTCGGGAAGTACGATGACCAGTATGCATCTATTGCTACGCCTCCTATTGAAAGATAAGACTTGTGCAAGATTTTACGATCTGCTCGCCAGAGTGGCGATTCTGTATTATCTGATTCCTTTACCTTACTTGAAGAAATATTATGCAGCGGCATTCCGCGTGATCTGGACGGAGAGTTCTCTGGAGATTTCGCGGGTACCGCTGACATGGAGAAATCATATTGTTCACGCCGAAGGGACAATGCATGTGAACATCTTTGCCGGTATGCAGACGGCGGCAGCCATTGTATGGATGATGGGAGTCGGTGTTCTGCTGGCAGGACAAGTAGCGGAGTATGTATCGCTGGCCCGTGCGGCGGCCAGGTATGCTGATCGTGTAATGATATCGGAACAGAGAATTTTTCTTGACGGATTGAAGGAGCAATACGGAATCCGGCGGCGCGTGTTCCTGTATGAGACGACAGCGGAGGAGCGTACCATAACCTTTGGATTTTTCAGGCCGGTAATTGTCTGCAGCAGGGATGTGGCAAGCCGGGAGGCGGAGCTGCTTGTGCGGCATGAGTTGGTACATATCAAACGCATGGATGTGCTGTGGAAGCTGTTTATGCAGTTGGCGGTGATGCTACACTGGTGTAATCCGATGGTTTGGATATTGCGTCGGGATTTCGAACAGGTCTGCGAGTGCTCCTGTGACGAGACCGTGATGCATGGAAAGACGAAGGAGGAGGTGAAAGAGTATCTGCGCCTGATGATTGAGGAGGCGCGGGAAAAGAAAACGGAAAGGGGCTCCCCGCGGTGGAAGTCCGATTTTGGAGACAACGCACAAAAGATAAGGGAAAGGATGGAGAATCTAATGAGAGGGAAGAAGTGGAACCGCATTGCGGCGGTAATGTTAGTGGCAACATTGGCTTTTGCAAATTCCATGACGGTGTTTGCTTATAGAGATTCGTTTGAAAGAGAGTTACCTGAGAATACTTCGCAGGAAGAAATAGAGATGACGATGCAAAACGATACTTTCTTGTTTATTCCGGAAGAAATGGATGAGGAAGTGGTGCGGGAGTTTAAACAGGCGGAAATGCTGGATGTTGTACAGGAGATTCAGTATGATAGACAATTTATGGACGAGACGGGCAATATCTATCCGATTGCGGAGGATGACGGGATTGAGCCGTACTGCAACCATACCTTTGTTTCAGGAACGGGGTATGATCATACTAAAACTTCGGATGGCGGTTGTATAATGAGAGAATTTTATGCGCAAAGATGCAGTAAGTGCGGCTATGTGATACAGGGCGACTGGATCAATACGATTACATTTGCGAAGTGCCCGCACTGACAGGGCGGATTAGCATGAGGGCATTTTGGTTGGGAAACCGGCGTTTCCGGGCAGTACCGGGGGCACCGGACATGAAAAGGGTAATGCCGCAGCAAGAGAGCGGACCGTTCAGGGGTCATGGGTTCTCTTCTGCGATCATTATAGCACTGCGTACAGTGTAAAAGGGGATAGGATACGGGCGGCTATGCAGATAGCCGCCCGGCCTGGTTTTCGGGGAGAAAAGAATTTGTGGGATGGGAGGAAATGCTTGATAGAAATGCGGGGAGGGGATATGATAGTGGTAGGGAAGTTGGAGGAAAGAATCGGTCAGGAGAGGTGAGGAGGTTTTTTATGACGATAGAAAATCTAAAAAGCATCATACGAAAAATTGTGGATGACTATCCGATTAAAAGGGTTTCCCTGTTTGGATCAAGAGCAGAGGGTACCAATCGTGAAGACAGTGATGTGGATTTAATTATGGAGTTTTTAATGCCGGTTTCTTTACTTACATTGTCCATGATAAAAGTGAAACTTGAGGAAATGCTGAATGTAGGAGTGGATATTATACACGGCCCGCTCAAAGAGACGGATTTGATTGAAGTCGGAAAGGTAGTAGAACTGTATGCAGCATAGGGATCGAATCATTGTTGAGAAAGTGATTGCAGAAATAAATATCGGATGTGAAATGCTGGGAGAAGCTGCTTTGGAAGAATTTCTCGCTGATGAGAAGCTGAAACGGGCAGTTAGCATGACTGTTATTAATATCGGTGAGCTTGTTAAAAATGTTACAGATGGAACAAGAAAAGAATATCCACAGATTCCGTGGAAAGCAATAGCGGGAATGCGTGACATTGCGGCGCATAAGTACCAGACTTTGAGGATGGAAGATGTTTACCATACCGTTTATACTGATTTTCCAGAATTAGAGAGTCAGTTGAGAAATATTTTATATGGGCAGCGGTCGGAGGAAGAGACGGATATCTAAAATGGATTTGATGCGGTAGGGAAGTTGGAATAGCAAAAAATGGGCTTGCAGTTTTCTGCAGGCCTGTTATAATATCCAATAGAATAGTAAACCGATAGGAATTATATAAAATGGAGAAGCAGGGATATGAATAAGAGAATCTACTTGGATAATGCCGCTACCACGAGAGTGCATGAGGAAGTGCTGCAGGAGATGATGCCCTATTTCCGGGAAAACTACGCGAATCCTTCCGCTATATACAGCTTCGCCGGAGAGGCGAAGAAGGCGGTGGGAATTGCCAGAGAGCGGGCGGCGGTCTTGATCGGCGCGAAGCCGAATGAGATCTATTTTACGGCGGGCGGCAGTGAGTCCGACAACTGGGCGATCCGTGCTGTGGCGGAGAGACTGCAGGAGAAGGGGCGCCACATTATTACGAGCAGAATTGAGCACCACGCGGTACTGCACACCTGCCAGTATCTGGAAAAACGGGGATACGAGGTGACCTATCTGGATGTGGACGAGGAGGGAAAGGTCTCGCCGGAGGCTTTGGAGAAAGCCATCCGCCCGGATACCATCCTGATTTCCGTGATGGCGGCAAACAACGAGATCGGAACCATTGAGCCGGTGGCCAGAATCGGGGAGATTGCCCATGAGAGAGGGGTTCTTTTTCACACGGACGCGGTGCAGGCCTACGGGCATATGCCGCTGCATGCGGAGGAGATGCACATCGACCTGCTTTCCGCCAGCGGCCATAAGCTGAACGGGCCGAAGGGCGCGGGCATCCTGTACTGTCGGGAGAATGTGCGGCTGCATCCGCTGATTCACGGCGGCGCGCAGGAGAGAGGGCGCAGGGCAGGCACCTTAAATGTGCCGGGCATTGTAGGCTTCGGGAAGGCGGCGGCCCTGGCGGGAGAAACCTTGCAGGAGAGACACGCCAAGGAGGCGGCCCTGCGGGATTATCTGATTGACAGGGTACTTGCGGAAATTCCCTACACAAGGCTGAACGGCCACAGACAGGACAGGCTTTCCAATAACGCGCATTTCTGTTTTCGGTTCATAGAGGGAGAGTCCCTGCTGATTCTGTTAGACCAGCGGGGCATCTGCGGTTCCAGCGGATCGGCCTGTACCTCGGGCGCGCTTGACCCGTCCCATGTGCTTCTGGCCATCGGACTGCCTCATGAGATTGCCCATGGGTCGCTGCGGCTGACGCTCTCGGAAGAAACCACAAGGGAAGAGCTTGACGGGACGGTGGAGGCGCTGAAGGAGATTGTGGGGCGCCTGCGCGAAATGTCGCCGTTGTATGAAGATTTTGCGCGTAAAGCATGAGCAGTGCACAGACAGAGGAAAAGCAAAGAGGGGAGCTCGCTCACCGAAGTGCTTTTCCGAATGGATGTATAGGGCGAAGCCCGCGGGCGAGATGAAGCGGTGCTGGACATCCGGGGGATGTCCGCTCAGCACGGACCGAAGTGGAACGGAGACGCGGAATCGAGCTGCACTGCGGAATAAGGGAGAAGATATTATGTACAGTGAAAAAGTGATGGATCATTTTAATCATCCCCGCAATATGGGGGAAATCGAGAACCCCAGCGGCGTCGGTACGGTGGGCAACGCGAAGTGCGGCGATATCATGCGCATCTATCTGGACGTGGATGAGGCCGGTGTCATACAGGACGTAAAGTTCAAGACCTTCGGCTGCGGCGCGGCTGTGGCGACCAGCAGTATGGCCACCGAGCTGGTGAAGGGGAAGACGGTGGAGGGGAGCTCGCTCACCGAAGTGCTTTTCCGAATGGATGTATAGGGCGAAGCCCGCGGGCGAGATGAAGCGGTGCTGGACATCCGGGGGATGTCCGCTCAGCACGGACCGAAGTGGAACGGAGACGCGGAATCGAGCTGCACTGCGGAATAAGGGAGAAGATATTATGTACAGTGAAAAAGTGATGGATCATTTTAATCATCCCCGCAATATGGGGGAAATCGAGAACCCCAGCGGCGTCGGTACGGTGGGCAACGCGAAGTGCGGCGATATCATGCGCATCTATCTGGACGTGGATGAGGCCGGTGTCATACAGGACGTAAAGTTCAAGACCTTCGGCTGCGGCGCGGCTGTGGCGACCAGCAGTATGGCCACCGAGCTGGTGAAGGGGAAGACGGTGGAGGAGGCTTTGCAGGTGACGAACAAAGCCGTGATGGAGGCGCTGGACGGCCTGCCGCCTGTGAAGGTGCACTGTTCCCTTCTGGCGGAGGAGGCCATCCATGCGGCGCTCTGGGATTACGCGAAGAAACGGGGGATCGTGATTGCGGGCCTGAAGGAGCCGGTGGCGGATATCACAGCGTGAGAAGAACTTCTAGCGCTCACAGCAAAGGCTGTTTCGCGAAGAAGTTCTAAGTCTCACGCGGGAGAATGCCTAAAAGCGGCATTCTCCGCAGTTATTGTATGGTACCGGCACTTTTTTCGGCCTCCCGCACTGTCGTGATTTTGCGCACGCCGGGCAGGCGGCCGAGCTGTTCCCGTACCGCCTGTGTGTCGGCGTTCAGGCGGACGCTCACCCGGTAGTTGAAGGAGTCCGCCAGCGGATTTTCCTTGAAGGATGCGGTCAGGCCGGTCATTTCCGCACCGTTTTCGTCAGTGAGGTAAGCGGCTTTAAATTCCGCCCATGCCTCGTCGCCGCTGATGTACTGGCAGGAAGAAATTTCTTCTATCCGGGTGATTTCCTGACCGATATGGTCAATTTCTTCCCGGGATAAATCCGCCTCCATAAAGACGGCAAGCTGCTTTTCCTGATAGACATTGTAGGCAAAAGAGGTGGTGCCGGCTGCAAAGAGGCAGAAAACGGCGGCAGCCGCCGCGCAGAGGCTGCGAAAACGGCCGGAACGGGTGCAGCCGATGTGTTGTCTGTGGGAATCATCACATTTTTTGATCAGGGCGTCTGTCATTTCAGATGGCATGGTGAGGGACGCTTTCAGATTTAACATATCTTTTTCATTCATCGTGTAATCTCCTTCCATTTTTTGGGATTATTTTCATCAGGATTCCAGTTCCAGCCGTAAGGCTTCTCTCGCCCGCTGCAGCCGTTTTTTGACCGCGCTCTCCGACAGGCCGAGTATTTCCCCGATTTCTTTCACCGAGTATCCCTCAAAGTAATGCAGGATAAGAACGGTTTTCCATTTGGCCGGCAGGGAGTACAGCTCCTGTAAATGCCGGGTTTCCTGCGCGGGGAGACATTCCCGGAGCGGTTCCAGATCTGCATGGGAATGTCGTCTGCGAAAGCGCAGGCAGTCCCTGCAGCAGTTCGCGGTGACCCGCAGAAGCCACGCTTTCTCGTGGTCCTGTGAGACGAACGCAGGCGACTTTTCCAGATAGCGCAGCAGCGCCTCCTGCAAGGCGTCCTGCACGTCGTGGGGATTGCCCAGAAGCACATAGGCCGTGCGGTAGAGCATATCGCCGTAGGTCTGCAAGATGTGCCGGACTTCGGATTCCCTTTTGTCGCTCAAAACGGATTCCTCCTTTCTTTCAGGTGACGCAGGCGCTTGCGAAATGTCTCTGCATATGGGAATAGACAGAGAGCTGTGTCTGCAGCCTGCGTCGTCGGATTTTTGAGAGGCCTCTCATCCTATAAACGGCAGCAGGGCCCAAATGGTGACAAAGATTTCGAAAAAATACGAAAAAACAGGGTCCTGACGCTGGCCAAAAGATTGCAACCATATCATATGGCATGATATAATAATATATCATATAGCGACAGGTACTACTTTATTAAAAGACATTTTTCCATGAAGGACAATGGACAGGCAAGGAGGCAGACGAATGAAGAAAAAGAGTGTGGTTCTTGCAGCCGTCGTTACATTATGCAGTATGCTGACTACAGGATGTGCCGGTGCGGCAGAAGAGGAAACGGCGGCGGAAACGGAGACGACGGCGGAAGCCGCGGTGTCCGCAGAAGATGTGCAGAGTACGGAGACGCCGGGTGACGGCGGGGTGGTTTCCCTGACCATATGGGCGGAGGAGACAAACCATGAAATGTTAGGTAAGATGGCGGAGAGCTTTAAGCAGGAATATGCGGGGCAGGCGGAATTTGACATTCAGATTGCCGTCTCCACTGACGCTCAGACAAAAAGTTCGGTTTTGAGCGACATACATAATGCGGCTGACGTATTTTTCTTTGCGGATGACCAGCTGTCCAGTCTGGCGGCAGGGGGAGCGCTCGCGAAGGTGCCGAATGCGGATGAGATCAAAGCGGCAAACACGGAAGGTTCCGTGGCGGCGGCAAGCATCGGGGATGTTCTGTATGCGTATCCTATGACTGCGGACAACGGCTATTTCCTGTATTATGATAAGACCTATTTTACGGATGAAGATGTGCAGAGTCTGGACCGCATTCTGGAGGTCGCGGCGGAAAATGAAAAGAAGTTTTCCATGGAATGGGATTCCGGCTGGTATCTGTATTCCTTTTTCGGCAATACCGGTCTGGAATTCGGCATCAACGACGACGGCGTGACCAATTACTGCAACTGGAATACGACGGAGGGAGACGTCACGGGCGTGGATATTGTCACCGCCATGCTGGATATTGCGGCAAGTCCCGGCTTTTTAAATCAGCCTGACAGCGAGTTCATCGCTGGTGTGCAGGAGGGCACGGTAATTGCGGGCGTCAGCGGCGTGTGGAACGCGATGGAGATACAGGCGGCATGGGGGAACGACTATGGGGCCGTAAAGCTCCCGACCTATACCTGTGCGGAAAAACAGATACAGATGTCTTCCTTTGTCGGTTATAAGATGGCCGGCGCCAATGCGTACAGTGCGCATGTGGACTGGGCGCTCAAGCTGGCAGACTGGGTCACCAATGAACAGAATCAGGTACTGCGCTTTGAAGAGCGTAATCAGGGCCCGTCCAATATCAAGGCGGCGGCGTCCGATGCGGTCAATAAAGTGCCTGCAATACAGGCGGTTATTGCGCAGTCCGAATATGGTGTGCTGCAGAGAGTGGGCAATCATTATTGGGATCCGTTCGTGACTTTTGGCGAGAATCTGGCAGCGGGCAACCCTTCGGGAACAGAGCCGCAGGAGATTATTGATACGTTAGTGGCGGGCATCACTGCTTCCACAGTCAATTAGAAGGGAGTGGATGAAGATGAGTAAAGCAGAAAACGGAATTGTAAACAGAAAAAGAACAGTTGGCACCAAGCTGATTCTCCTGCTTCCGATGTTTATCTTAGGAGCCGTATGTATTGCCTCCAATGCTTTTTCCGTATTCAGCATGCATACGATCAATACGGATGTATCGAGGGCTTCCGATGAATATATGACAGGAATATCCGCACTTTCACAAATCCAGAAGGAAACGCAGGATATCCATAAAATGGGCCTGTCCCATATTATATCGACGGATCTGGAAACCATGATTTCCCTGGTAGATATCATTCATGAAAAAGAGGGCATTCTGGACGGGCATCTGCAGGATTACCGCGTATATCTGACACAGGAGCAGCAGGGAGCCTATGACAGCCTGCTTGAAAGCTATGAAGGTTTAAAATGGGAATTGGCCAATCTGATGGCTTACAGCGCAAACGGAAACAACGAAGGGGCATATGCGCTGGCCAATGGGGCGATATCGGATTATGCGGCCTCGATGCAGACCAGCATTGATGAAATGACGGCGGATATGCAGCAGCGCGCGCAGCAGGCCATGGTGGAGCAGAATATGCGGTATCAGCAGACGCTGGTTTTGAGCGCGGTCTTTATCGGGATCAGTGTGCTGGCCCTGCTCTTTACACTGCTGAGCGTTATGCTGATGGTGATCAGACCCCTCGGCAGAACCCGCAACGAGATGATTGAAATCATATCGGACATCGACAACCGGAACGGCGACCTGACCCGCCGTGTTGCGCTGCTTTCCAACCGTGAAATTGCGGAAGTCGGCAGCGGAATCAATATTTTTATGGAAAAGCTGCAGAGCATCTTTAAAATCATCACGCAGAATTCCGTCAGGATGGAACAGGTGGTAAACGAAGTGCGGGACAGCATCATAACCTCAAACGGCAGCGTATCCGATCTGTCCGCGATGACGGAGGAGCTGACGGCCACGATGGAGGAGATGTCCGGCAGCGCCACGGTAATCAATACGAATGCCGCAGAGGTGAAACAGGAAGTAAACGCCATGGTGGAGCAGACCATGGATATCCGCCGGTACACTGCGGAGATGAAGGAGCATGCAGACTATATCGAGCAATCCGCCCACACGACCATGGAATCTACGGAAGATAAAATCAGCAGGATTCTGGAAGTGCTGGAGCAGGCCATCGCAGAGAGCGAGAAAGTCAATCAGATCGACGAGCTGACAAACGATATTCTGAATATTGCCAGTGAAACGAATCTGCTGTCATTGAATGCCTCGATCGAGGCGGCAAGGGCAGGGGAGGCCGGAAGAGGGTTTGCCGTGGTTGCTTCCGAGATCAGCAAGCTGGCAACGGAGAGCCAGGAGACGGCCAATCGGATTCAGGGAATCAACAGCATGGTGATTCAGGCGGTAAATAATCTTGCGGAGAATGCAAATGATCTGGTGACATACATGAACACATCCATTCTGTCCGAATTTAAGAATTTTGCGAAGGGCGGAACCGAATACAGGGAAAAGGCGAACCACATCGAAGGTGTTGTGGGTGATTTTATGGAACGGATGGACGGGCTGCAGGATACGATCGAAGAGATTGCGGGTTCCATTGAACTGATTGCCCGTTCTATCGAAGAGGGAGAAAAGGGAGTCGGCAGTGCGGCGGACAGCACACAGACACTGCTGCTGGATATGGAGAGCATTGCCCGGCATATGGACGATAACCAGGCGATTGCCGTGAGCCTGAAGCAGGAGACGGAGATTTTCACAAAACTATAGGCAGGTTTTTAAAAACCTGCCATCATCATGATCATAAGCTGATCTCTCTGTACAGCGTCCTGCGAGCCTTTGACGCCGGAAGCCGCTGCGTCAAGCTGGAGTTTGCTGTTGGCGGAGAGCATCAGCTTTTTTTTGAAATCCTGTTTTGCCCGCTCGGCCTCTTCCGCCCTGCGCTCGGCGCGCGCCTGACTGCGCAGTTTCACGGAGGTCTCCATGGAATCCAAAACCTGTTTCATAGCCGTCATTTCATTGAAAGCCGCTGCTTTGTTCATATTCGGTGCTCCTGTCTGAAAATAATGTATAGTATTCTTCGGGTTTCTATGTAATAATTATCGGCAGATGGGATGTGGTTTTAAAGAGACGATGGAAAAAAATAATATGAAGAGAAGCAGGGCTGTTAAACAGCCGGCAGGGGGAATAGTATGTTTTCTTATCTTTTTTTGAGTATGAAGAGAAGAAAGGCAGCCAATCTGGTTACCGTAGGGATCAGTGTTATGCTGGTGATTCTTCTGAATCTGTATTTTGGGAGTATCCGCAGTTATCAGACGCAGTTGTCGGAGCTGGCGGAGAATGTGCCGGTCTTCTGTCAGGTTACCAACCTGAACGGCACGCTGGGAAACGGGTTGTTTATTTCAGAGCAGATGGTGGAGGCGCTGGAGCGGTCCGCCCATGTGAAGGATCTGTCCTATATGACCGTCGTGTTAGCGGGGGAGGGCGATTTTCGGGAAGCCGAATATTCCAAATATCTGAACCTACATGTGGTGGGCGCGAACGGCGCGGAGGCGGTCGGGGAGATGACTGACGACATGTTCAGTATGGACGCGCAGAGCGTGGACGAGCTGCTTTCCTCGGACAGGATGGCGTGCATTGTAAATGAGAATGTGCTGAAAAAGCGCGGGTGGTCGGTCGGAGACAGCATTACCTTAAAATGCTATTACTACGATCCCGCCAGTGCATTTCAAAAAATAGATATTCACCCCATGGGGGGAACGGTGGAGGTGTCCATCGTGCGAACCATGGAGGAGACGGCGGGTAAGACCAATGCGGTTCAGACAGATATCGTCATTCCGGGAAAGGCGGCTCGGAATCTTTTCGCACAGTACGGGCTTACATTTTTTGCGGACACGGTCACCTTCCATGTGAAAGACCCGCTGGATCTGAACGGCTTTAAAGCGGAAATGCAGGATATCGGACTGCTGGAGATCAGTGCGGAGGCGGGAGATTCCTACACCGGCTGCGCGCTGGCAGTCCGGGACGGTGACTTTATTGCCAGTGCCACGCATTTGCGGCATTCCATAGAACTGCTGCAGTCGTTTCAGCCGCTGGTATGCATTCTCGTCCTGTTGATCGGTTATGTGGTGAGCTATCTTGTGGGCAACAGCCGGAGGGCGGAGGTTGCCCTGATGCGGCTGCAGGGCGTGAAGCGGTTTCCGGCGGCACTCCTGTTTTTGACGGAGCAGATGCTGTTGGTGCTGATCGGGAATGCTTTGGGGGATGCGGCAGTGGCGCTGGCTGCCGGGACATTTTCCGGGCTGCCTGCCGTGAACGGTGTGCTGCTTGCGGCATATCTGATCGGGGCTGCGGCGGCCTTTTGCCGGATGAGCAGGGAAAGTGTGGTGTATCTTTTGTCTACGCAGCATTAGAAAGCGGTTGGAGGTTGTGAGCGGATGAAAAACAGTGTGAAACAGATGATGCGCACGCCTGTGCGCACGGTACTTTTTCTGGCGCTGATGGTGTTTGCGGCGCTTCTTATGACCCTTGGCGGCACTATCTGGCTGAAGGGAAGCCGGACGATGGCACAGTATGAGGACCGCTTTATGACCATCGGGACGGTGCGGCAGATACCGGATTCCTTTGAGCAGACGTTTCTGTGGAATGCGGAGACGAAGGATTATGAGGTGAAAAAGAGCGCGCAGTACAGCGATTACTATACGCCGGACGATCTGCTTTTTCCCGGGGCGGCTTATATCCGGGAGCCCGAGCAGAGGGCGTTTTATATCTCATACCAGCCGGATTATGTTACAACGTATCAGAGTCTGAATCCCAACGGCATTGCGCGCGGGGCGCTGATTGCGGAGTTTTCGCCGATGGAGGACTGTATGCCGGACGAGTCGGTGCAGATTCAGATCACGAAGGTGATCGGCGGAGATCCCCGGCTGGAGGGTGTGGTGGACTACTTCTGTGACCACAGGAATCCCAGCCCGGAGATGCTGTACAAGGATAAGACTTATGTGGCGATGCTGGGGCATCAGGCTTCCTATATACACGGCAAGGCCTACGAGGAGAAGATGCAGTCGAAGAGCGAAGTGTATATCGGTCTGGAGATGCTGCCGTTTTCACTGGAATCGGATATGCTTTTGCCGGACGGGAGTCAGCCGGAGGACGGGTTTCGGGACGGGCAGACAATCTTTGAGGTCACCGACGGTTTCTATGAGACGGAAGCGGGACGCAGAATCCTGAATCTGGCGCAGACGGAACTGATCTGGAAAAACTGTCAGCCGGTTACGGGCACAAACCAGACCACACTTCTGATGCCTTTCTATAACGGACAGGCGTTTATCTGCGAGGGACGGGACATCAGTGAGGAGGAGTATGAAAGCGGCAGCAAGGTGTGCCTGGCGCCGAAGACCTTTATGGAGAATAATGGGTTGTCCCTTGGCGATTCGGTGAAGGTGCAGCTTTTGTATACAGACAGGCGGGTAAATGCGGGCAGGAAATTCTGGCTGGATGGAAGCATCAGCTTTTACGGCGGGCAGGTGACCCCTGACGGTGATCCCATTGAAGTGTTTGAGAGCTCCGAGTACACGGTGGTCGGCATTTATGACGTGACATTTAGTGGTACGGACAGCAAGTTTGATCCGGGGGCGGATGAGCTGATCGTGCCCATGGAATCCATCGAAGCGCGGGATGGGATAAACCTGATGGCCTGCGGGCCAATGACGGACGCCACGACCTCCTTCCGGATTCCCAACGGCGGTATCGACGATTTCCTGCAAGGATGGGCAGAGTACGGCACGGATAAGCTGGCGTTTACCTTTTATGATATGGGCTATTCCAAATTGAAGGAAGGCATCGACAATATGAAAGCCATCTCCCTTGTTCTGTTTGTGGCAGGGATCATTCTGACCGTGCTGCTGCTGTTATTTTTCAGCCATCTGTTTATCACAAAGCAGGCGCAGAGGACGGCTATCGAGCGTTCTCTCGGGATGCGAAAGGCGCAGTGCCGCCTATCCATGCTTTCGGGTTTTGCGCTGCTTGTTCTGCTGGGGAGTGTGCTTGGCGCGGCGGCAGGTTTTCGGATTTCCGGCAGAATTTCCGCGGCCAATGCCGGGCAGACTTATTATGAGACGACTTACACGACGGGATTAACCAATGCAGTCAATGAAATCGCGGTGGAGGATGCGGCGGACAGCCGGACGCCAGCGGTATACTGCGCGGTGTTTATTGTGGCAGCAGGCGTGGGAATTGCCTGGGTGAAAATGAACAGAAGCCTGAAGCGGGAGCCGATGCGGCTGTTGTCGGAGAGAGCGGAGGAGTAGACTGTAGAAAGGCAGGAAAAGAAAATGGAGTTACAGGAGATCATTGCGCTGGTGAAGGAGACGAAGGCCTTTGTGGGAAACCGGGAGAGGGCCGGACATGTGAAGACAAAGGGGCGGGCGGACTATGTGACGCAGGTGGATACCGATATCCAGAGCTTTCTGGCCCGCGAGCTGGGGAGCCGTTTTCCCCATATCCAGTTTTTGGGGGAGGAGGAAGGTCTGCACGAGATGTCCGGGGATACCTACTGGATTCTGGACCCCATAGACGGCACCACCAATCTGATCCACGACTACCAGCACAGCGTGGTATCGCTGGCGCTGTGCGAAAAGGGGCAGATCACGCTGGGCGTTATCTATGATCCCTTCCGGGAGGATGTGTATCATGCGCAGAAAGGGACGGGCAGCTTCTTAAACGGCAGCCCCATTCACGTTTCGGAGGCCGAAACATTGAGTGAAACCATTATCTCAGTCGGCACATCGCCCTATGACCGGGAGCTGGCGGAGAAGAACTTTCAACGGATACAGCGCGTTTTTGACAGGGCGCAGGATATCCGAAGGACGGGTTCGGCAGCCATGGATCTGGCCTATGTGGCATGCGGGCGCACCGGGGGCTTTTTTGAGCCGCGATTGAGTCCGTGGGATTATGCGGCAGGGATGCTTCTGGTGCAGGAGGCCGGAGGACAGGTGACGGATTTTGAGGGCAAACCTTTGGGGGTTCTGCAAAGAGGAAGCGTTGCGGCCTCGAACGGGAAGATACATGCCGGGCTTTTGGGGCTTTTGTAATCACATGATGGAGAAAAGGATGGAGAGAAAAATACAGAGAATAGAATACCATTTTGGAAAGGCGGGCAGCCTTGCGCCGCTGGCTGCGGCTGCAGCGATGATCCTGTGGGCGGCGCTCAGTCAGTCCAACGTGAACGGATATGTGCTGGCCTTTTTTACGGCATTGATAACGGGTGTTATATTTACAAAGGACGAGAAAGCATACGGGGAGGCGCTGGTTTACGGCCTGAGTAAGCCGATGTTTGGCGTGATCGTGCTGGCGGTGATTCTGGCGGCGGTTTCGGGCAAACTGATCTCGGCAAGCGGCGCGGTGCAGACGATTGCGGTATATGTGGTGGAGGCGGGATTTACGGGGCGGCTTTTTGTGGCGGCCAGCTTTCTCATCACCTGTCTGCTGGCGTTTGCCACGGGCACCTCGGTGGGTACCTATTTTGTGGTGATCCCGATTCTGTTCCCGGTGGGTGTGATGGCGGGCGCGGCGCCGGAATATATGATAGGCGCCATCGTTTCAGGCGCGGCGTTTGGCGACAATCTCGGCCCGATCTCAGATACCACAATTGCATCCTCCGCCACACAGCATGCGGATTTGGGCACTGTGGTGAAGACCAGAATGCGCTACAGTCTGCCCGCGGCTGCGGGGGCACTGGTACTGTTTTTGCTGCTTTCCAAAACCACGGAGGGAGGTCCCGGAGCCGGGACGGCGGATGTGCAGGCCAATCCGGTCAGCCTGATTATGCTGGTGGTGCCGGTGGTGATTATTGCGCTTTGCATGATGAGAAAGCATCTGATTACCGCCCTGTCCTGGGGCATTCTGGCAGGCATGGCGGCGGGGCTTTTGTCCGGCATTTACAGGGTGGAGGATCTCATTGCCTTTCCCGGCGGTTTTTCCGTATCAGGCGCGGTCATAGAGGCCGTCACGGGAACGGCGGGAACCATGGCAATGCTGATCGGGGTGTTTGCTCTTCTGGGCGTGCTGGAACGGAGCGGCTTTTTCGAGGATGTGGGGGCGCTTTTGACGCGGCTGGCCAAAACGGAGCGCAGCACGGAGGCGACCATCGTGCTCTCCGTGGGCATTTTAAGTATGGTAACAGGTGTTATTTCCGTGGCGATCGTGGCGCTCGGAGACCTGATCCATGAAATCGGGGAACCGGCGGGCGTGGACAGGTACCGGCGGGCGAACCTGATGGACTGTACGGGCTGTGTGTTCTGCTTCCTTGCGCCGTGGACAGTACATTGCGTCATTCCGGCGCAGTTGTCCGCCCAGTTCGGGGAGGGGACTGCGGTGGCGCCCGGCTCGGTGCCTTTCGTGAATTATTATTCTCTGTGTATGCTGGTGATACTGGCGGCGGCGGTAGCGACGGGATACGGGAGTAAGACGCGGAAGAGGGGGAAATGAGGGAAACCGGGTGCGGGTTTGTGGGAAAAAGAGGAATATTTGCGAGGGTATAGAGAGTGTTCGAAATAGGAATACTCTCTGTTTAATTGGGGGAATATCTACTGGCAGTATACCAAAAGCGACGAGATTTTATATATAATTACAATATTATTCATTTCATTGAATAATTAGCTTTAAGAGAGGAGTGGCAAATAACTGTCGATCTGGAAATAAAATGACATACACATCCTATGCATTTGTAATTTTCACATTTATAACAACAGGTATCTATTATACAGTACGTAAAAAGCGACAGTGGATGGTACTCCTGCTTTCCAGCATTATCTTTTATATATGCTCAGGCCCTGTTTTTTTAATCTGGCTTTTATCCTTTACTTCTCTTACATGGTATGGCGCAGGAAAAATAGAGGAAAGTAAGGCAGGAAGGAAAGCGGTTCTGGCAGTGCTGATCTGCATGAATATCGGCGTACTGTTTCTTCTCAAATGGAGCGGCATGGAGCTGGCGTTTATAAACAGGATCTTTGGAACGGATCTGGGATGGCGGGTTGTCCTGCCCATGGGAATGTCTTTTTTTACATT
Organism: uncultured Lachnospiraceae bacterium; assembly: GCA_947176065.1. GTDB lineage: Bacteria > Bacillota > Clostridia > Lachnospirales > Lachnospiraceae > UBA3282. The sequence goes on from CAMWPB010000030.1 coordinate 19,893, forward strand.
TCAGAATGTATCTTATTTAGTGGATGTATACAGGGGAAAGATCCCGGCAGAAAGAAATTTCTGGCATTATCTGTTGTATGCGTCCTATTTTCCTTATATTGTATCAGGCCCGGTCAACCGGTATGAAAAAATGGGAGCACAGTTTTTTGCGGGACATTCTTTTGACAGGGATGCTTTTTATCAGGGCCTGCTGCGGATTCTCTGGGGCTATATCAAGAAGATGGTGATCGCTGACAGGGCGGCAATCTTTGTGGATGAGGTTTTCGGACATTACTATATGTATCGGGGACTGTTCATCGTATTTGCCGTACTCTTGTTTTCGTTGCAGCTCTATATGGATTTCAGCGGCTGTATGGATATCGTTCTGGGTGTATCGAAGCTTTTCGGGATAGAGATGGCTGAGAATTTCCATGCGCCTTACGGGGCGGTCACTGTGGCGGATTTCTGGAGAAGATGGCACATATCCCTGACGTCATGGTTTCGGGATTACCTGTATATCCCGCTTGGCGGCAACAGGAAAGGGGTGGTGCGAAAGTATCTTAATATCATGATCGTCTTTCTGTTTTGTGGGATGTGGCATGGCGCAGGCATTACCTTTTTGATCTGGGGATTTCTGAACGGGGCGTATCAGGTAACTGGCAGTATGACGGTCAGATTCAGGGAGAGGCTGTGTCAGGCTGTGGGACTGGACGGGCATAGTCACGGAGCAATGTTACGAAAGAGAGTGATCACTGCCGTTTTGATAGAATCTACATGGCTGTTTTTTCGGGCAGATGGTCTTAGAGAAGCCTTTGTCATGCTGAGGCGCATGTTCACGGGGTGGAATCCATGGATTCTCTCGGATGGGACATTATATCAGGCCGGACTGGACCGATGGGATTTCCTGATTCTGCTTGTGGGCGCATTGTGCGTCGGATGGGTCTCGCGCAGGGCGGATGATAAGGATCTGCACCGAATTTTCTGTTCACAGAGCTGGCTTTGCCAGATGCTGATCATTCTTGGCGCGCTGGTGGTATGGTACCTGTTTGGCATTTACGGGACGGGATTTAATCCGGCCGAATTCCTGTACTTTAATTTTTGAAGAAACAGGTAATGGTGTAAGGATGCATGTGACAGGAAAGCGATATGAACTGCGATGCTGCAGTAGAAAAATGGAGGCCGTGAGGTGGTTAGAGGTGTAAAGGTTTTGGTCAGCGTCATCGTGGCGGCGCTGGTCTTTATGAGATTGGGACATGTGTTAGAGGCTAACTATGACGGAAACCAGTCAATGGACGGATTTTACCGATTGGACAGGGATAGCGTGGACGTTGTTTTTTACGGCAGCAGTCATGTATATTCGGGAGTGAATGTAGCTGCCCTGTGGGATGATTACGGCATTGCGGGATATGATATGGCCGGAACCATGCAGACGCTCTGGAATTCTTACTACAATATGGAAGAAACGCTGAAATACCAGTCACCCCGGCTGATGGTGGTGGATCTTTATGGAATACGGATAGAAGAGGAGTACTATGGTTCCACGAATGTTATCAAAAATGTGAGCAGTATGCGGTTTTCCGTCAATAAGATCAGGAATGTCTGGAACAGTGTACCGCATGAGGAATTCTTATCCTATCTGCTGTCTTATCCGCTGACACATGACAGTTATAAAGAACTGGGGAGGGGGAATTTTGAGGAAGGGGTCAATAATGTCGGAGGGGACTGGTATAAAGGATATAAGCCATCCTATGGGGTTACCCGGTATGATACGCTGCCGCAGGTGAGTGCAGGAGCAGAGAAAAGGCCGCCTTCCTGGAAGAACAGAAAATATCTGGATAACATGGTCCGGCTCGCAGGAGAGCATCAGATCCAGCTGGCTTTTATTGTTGTTCCCTATGAAGGGATCAATGAGGAAGACCAGATGCTGTATCAATGGGCCGAAGAGTATGCACAGGAAAACGGGATCCTGTTTTTAAACGGAAATACCAGGCTGGAAGAAATGGGGTTTGACCCGGCGGGCGATTATGCGGAAGCGTCCCATCTCAACCACAGCGGCGCATGTAAGTTTACTGCATATCTGGCAAGCTGGCTTACAGAGCATTGTGATCTGGCGGATCACAGAGGGGATGACAGGTGGGATTCCTGGCAGAAGTACAGTGACTGCCATGAATCCCGTCAGAAAGACCGGGAACTGGCGCAGTGCATGGATTTGGAGACTTATCTTGGAAATTTGCAGGAGCGGGATGACTGTCTCGTAATCGTGTCTCTGGATGATAACTATAAGAAGAATCCGTATGTGTGGCTTTTGGAAGGGCTGACCGGAATCGATCCGTATACACTGGGAAGTTCTGCATCAATCGTGGTGGAGGACCAGAGGATCTTATACCAGACGCCTGATGAACCGGAATATCTGTGGTATATGGAGACAGAACTGTCCGATATCGCAGTCAGCAGATCCTATGGCGGCACTATGCAGATACAGGTCAATAATGTTGTGAAGAATAATAACTACAATGATGTGACGATCTTAGTTTATAACAGGATGCTTGATGAAGTGGCGGATGTTGTCGGCTTTAACAGTGACGGGATATTGATGCGGTGAAATTTCTTTCGCGGGCGGCTGGGTCTGCGGTGTATGTGGCGGCAGATCAGAGGCAACTCACCCCTCTGAGTATTTCCTAAATTAAAAACGGAAGATGACCTTTGGTCTCTTCTTTTTGGCGTTGCTTACATTCGTTTTTACGTTTGGTAAGTAGCACTACATAGAAAAACCACCCCTAAACTTTGGCCGGTTCATGGGGTGGAATTTCTTTTTTTCGCTTTATGAGGTCAACCCACCTTGTGGGCGGTTGTTTTCTCTATGTCTAAAATATCATATCCCGGTTCATCAAAAGTCGTCATTTTGTGGGAAAATGGTGTAGTGGATGAATGGCAGGAGGGTGTTTTGGGTGTAAGTGATTTTCGATTCTGATTCATGCTATTAATATTGAGGTTTCAGAAAAATCAGATTGTGAGTCCTTGCACGATAGGATATAATAATAGCAATTTGATAACAGAATGACAAAAGACAGCACGGGGAAGCATTAAACGTCGAGGTGCAGAAAAACTGGAAAGAGCGTATATATGCCGTGCCAGAATTGACAATAGTGTGAGGGATATATGAGTAAAACGGAATTATGGACAGATATCGTGACGGATCAGTTAGCTATTGTTTTATTTGTTCCGTCTAAACGGCAAATAAAAGAATTTGCTCTGAAAGAAGACAATTTAATAGGGCGGACGTCATCAGGCGGCGATCCCGATATTCCCATTGATTCACCGGTTGTATCACGTAAGCACGGACATATTTATTTACATGATGATTATTACTTTTATGAAGACTTATCCAGCACAAATGGTACATATATTAACGGAACCTTGTATGGAAGAGAATCGGAAACAGGGAAGTACACAAATCTTCTTAAAATAGGAGATGTTCTCAGAATAGATCATCGCGACTTGGTTAACCCGCATCCGGACGCGGCAATTCTTGTGGCTGTTCATGCGATCGGAAATGAGCTTGTAAACAAATATGTTGCGCTTGAAAAATGCAGATCACTTATGATCGGGCGTAATGTCGGTGACATTAAATTAGATAACAGCGCTATTTCGGAACAGCACGCGGTTTTTACAAAGGATGAAGACGATCAGTGGTCGATAAATGACTGCGATAGTACGAACGGGGTATTTATCAATAATACAAGGATCAATTCCCCGACACTGCTGAAACCGCTGGACGTTATCAGAATAGCGGATTATGTTTTTATTTACACGGCTGATAAACTTTATTATTTTTGCAGTGAAAAATCGGGAAGGCAGCTTGTAATAAGAATTGAAGAAAGAAGTGTTCGCAAATTACTGAAAAAGCAGATACTTTTACAGGATATCAATTTAAGTATCAGCGAGGGTGAGATGGTTATGATTCTTGGCGGTTCCGGCGCCGGCAAGACTACTTTTGTGAATGCGGTACTGGGTTATGAGAAAGCGAAGGGCAGCATTGAACATGATAATATAGATATTTATAAAGAGTATAGCAAAGTCCAGAGTAATATGGGATTCGTTCCACAGCAGGATTTGCTCAGACTGGAAGATACCGTATATGCAACGCTTTCCAATGCGGCGGAAATGAAAATGGATTCCGGGACAACAAAGCAGGAACGTGAGCAGCGTATCGACCACGTGCTAAACAGCCTCGGATTGTTCAGAGAGCGTGACAGTATCGTCAAGAAACTGAGCGGGGGTCAGAGAAAACGATTAAGCATAGCGGTTGAATTAGTATCTGATCCCGGCCTGTTTTTCTTAGATGAACCTGATTCCGGGCTTGACGGAATCATGGCTAAAAGTTTGATGGAACAATTAAGAGTGATTGCGAATGAGGGCAAGATCGTTATGGTGATAACGCATGCGCCTGACCGGGTAAGCCATTTGTTTGATAAAGTTATCGTTCTTGCAAAGGGAGAAAAAGACAATATAGGTCATTTGGCCTTTTTCGGTTCCGTATCGGAAGCATTTAACTTCTTTGGAACAACATCCCTTGAAGGGGTCATTAAGAAGATTAACCGCGTAGATGAAGGCGGTGACGGGCTGTCTGACTATTACATAGATAAATACGCTGCGTTTGAGAAAGGGAATATATAAATGGGGGAAAGATTAAAACAGATTAAAATATATTTTATAAAATTTATGCGGCTCTTTGTAAAAACAGGCGGGTGGAAAGCTTTTATTTTTGGCGGTATTATTTCGCTGTTGATCGTAGTGGTTGTCGGCGACAAAATGTTTGTTTATGGTCTTGATACAAGCTCCGGCTGCTTTGCCATTATATCTGCCTGTATATGGATCGGCATCTTCAATTCTATTCAGGTTATTTGTAAAGAGAGGGATATCATAAAAAGAGAACACAGATCAGGAATGCATATTTCATCATATATACTTGCGCGCGCGTTCTATGAGTTTATAATCTGTTTTGTGCAGGCGATGATCATGCTTGTGATCTGCTATGTGTTTTTCGAATTTCCGAAGGACGGATTGGTCAGCGGCAATATTTTGATAGATGTATTTATTACATATTTTATTGTTTTATTGAGTGCGGATTATTTGGGAATTGCAGTTTCGAGTTTCGTAAAATCAACGACAACGGCAATGACTGTAATGCCGTTTCTACTGATCGTTCAGCTTGTCCTTTCAGGAGTATTGTTTGAACTCAAAGGAAATTTGGCATTGATTGCAAAGGTTACTTTGAGTAAATGGGGCATGGAAGCTTTGGGTTCCATTTCTGACATGGATAGTTTGCCATATAATGAAATAGGTTGGGAGATTCTCCCAAGGGATGTATATGCTTTTGAAAGCGGACATGTTATTACAGCATGGGGAATCATTATCGGGTTTGCCTTACTGTATTTGATTGTTGGTATTATTAGTTTAAAGTTTGTAGATAAAGATAAGCGCTGAGCAGATAGGGAGAGAGCAGGCCTGAAAATAAGTCTGATGACCTGATTTTTCAACTGGAAACCAGGGACTCTGGCATGGAGGATTATTATGAATGATGAAGAAAAAACAGTTTATTTAAACAATAAAGATATGCAAAAGCAGACAAGAACCGAAGAAGAAACAATATATATAGGCAAAGAACATGCATCCGGCAGAGAAGAAACAACATACATTGGTAAGAATAATGCAGTTCGCGATGAAAGCACCGTATATGTGGGCAACTCAGCCGGAAAAGAAGCAGTCAGGGCACCCAGAATGCAGAAAGTCAAAGTATCCCAAACAGAAGCCGTGCAAAAGGATACGGATGAAAATGACATCAGCGTATTGTATTATCTGCCTGTAAATACCATGCTTCAAAAACGATATCGCATTAATTCGGTGCTCGGTGAAGGCGGATTCGGAATTACATATTCTGGCTGGGACGTTACATTGAATATCCCGGTGGCGATCAAGGAATACTATCCGTCGGGTCTGGTGACTCGAAATGCAACGCTCGGGAAGACAACGCAGGTGGTACCTGTATCGCCTGCTAAATACGGAGTGCAGTTTAGAGACGGCATTGACAGAGTTTTGGATGAAGCCCGAAGAATGGCAAAATTCAGAAATACCCAGGGAATTGTCGGAGTTTATGATTTCTTTGAAGCCAATTCTACGGCATATATTGTAATGGAGTACATAGATGGATGTACGCTTGATGAATATTATAAAAATAACCGCATGGATAATGTAACATTGTTTCATATGCTTGTTCCGGTAATGGATGCATTACAATTGCTGCATAAGGAAGGCATCATCCATCGGGATATAAGTCCGGACAATATTATGGTAGATCATGACGGTAATTTTAAGCTGCTTGATTTCGGTGCCGCACGCGGATATTCGGAGGAAAGTTTAACTACAATGTCGGTAATTCTTAAGAAGAGCTATGCGCCGGAAGAACAGTTTCGAAGGAAAGGGATACAGGGTCCCTGGACGGATGTCTATGCGCTGGGCGCTGCTATTTATGAATTGATCACAGGGCAGATTCCACCGATGAGTATAGAACGGCTGGCTGGGGACGAGATTGTTGATATCCGTGAATTAGCGCCGTCTTTGACGAAAGGCCAGGCGCAAGCGATTATGACTGCATTGGCCGTTCGGAGCAAAGACCGCTGGCAGTCGGTGGATGAGTTTAAAAATGCTTTATTATATTCGACAGGCGCGGTGTCTGTGAAAGGAGCTGAAACGCTTCGGTCAAACAAAAATAATGAAACAAAAAGGTCCGATAATAATAAGGACAGCATAAAAGCCAGATTAAGCGGTGCATTCGGGAAAAAATCGGCAAAGTATATAGGAATCGGAGGAGCGCTGGTAGTTTGTGTTTTCTTGATCAGTGTGCTGGTCAGTCATATGGGTGCAAAAGGAACAGGGTTTTTAGGTATAACATCAGTAGACATACCAGATGATGTGGCACAGCAGTATAATATAGCGGAAGGTGTCTATATTACAGGGGTTTATGCAGACACCCCGGCAGCAGAAGGCAATTTCGCTGCAGGAGACATTATTTCTGCATTGGATTCAACGGGTATAGCTTCATACGATGATTTTAGTAAAGCCATGAACGATTATGATGAAGGTGATAAGGTAAAGATCACATTTCTCCATTTAGATCAAGGGGAATATAAGGAAACTATAAGAGAAGTACAGCTTGCGAACAAGAATGAGCAGCCGTCGGTTAATATATTAGTAAGCAGTATTGACGACGTACCGAATTACAATATTGAAAGTATTTATGCGGATTTGGATATCAAATTTGTGGGAGTTGAAAAGACATCATCAGGTGACTTTTTAAGCATCTATTTATCAATTAGAAATCCTAATCCGGATACAAGGGAAGTGAAATTCAAGGAGTTATTGATTAACGGGGTAAGACTGGATAAAGGCCGAAATATCGGAGAGATAAAGGGCGAATCAGAAGTGGTTGTAAAAATAGTAACAGGATATTCTTCTATATTAGATAGTCAGATCGGTGATGAGATGCATGAGCTGTCTGTCCGATATGAATATGGTGATGAAGAAGGTGCTGTAAGGGAGTGCATTGATTCAGGTTTTGTATTTCATTTCGGGGATAGCAATGTTACCAGAAATGATGATGACCAGAATCTTGATGAAGAATCAAATGAAGGGACAGAAACAAATAATGCTGACAATATGGATGAAGCAGACGGCTCAGCGGGAGGAAAAGATGCGGCGTTCAATTTTGTGGTTCCCGATTATTTAGATGTACAATATGTTTCATGCGAAAATAGGTTCGGTTATATCACTTTTTTCTATAATGTCAAAAATAACGGCGCGGAAGGTAAATATATTGACTTTCAATCCTACGGTTATATAAAAGGAATTGATTTAAGAAGTAATTTTAAAGGAAAACACGATATCGATCCGGGGGAAACGGTATCGATCGGCTGTACGTTTGACTGGGATGTGATCGGTGCTGTCGGTTTTGAACGGATAAACAATGTAGTGTTTAAAATAGGAGTAAAGGAGAATGAAGATGCTGAAGAGTATCTGGACATATTTAATCAGTGCATCAGGCTGGACGAAGAGGAGGATACATGGATAGCGTGCTCATTTGATGAAATTGATAATTCTGATGTTGAGACAACTGGCATTAAAAACTATTTGTTTGATCAGCAGAATTTTAGCGTACGCTATGCAGGATTTTTGGATCAGTACGGATATATCACTTATTATTTTCATGTAACCAATCACGGCAGTTTACCGCTGTATTGTGATTTTGATACTTATCAGGCGGTCAATGGCGTATCGATCAGATCGACATCTAAGGGAAATAATCTGATCATGCCGGGGACTGCATCGGCGGTCGGATGTACAATTGATTGGGACAATGTAGAAAATGCAGGGATAGAGGAGGTTCAGGATGTGATATTTAATATATATGGAAAAAATGATAGAGATTCAGAAGAAAGAAACGAGTTCACTTATGGAATTGTTTATGCAAGTGATGGCTATGTTGCAAATAATTAGAAATGGATTTTCCGCAGACAGCTAGTTCCAGATAGGCTCTATTTTATAGTGAATTGGCACAGTAACGGACAAAGCGAAGCCTGATATTATATATAAATGTGCTGTTAATGCTTGGTTTACGCCTTGTTTCATAGTGTGCCGTAAGCGCCTGTTTTATTGGGCTTGCGGCATATTCTGTTATTTACCAGTGTTCATCAAAAGTCGTCATTTTGTGGAAAATGGTGTACTGGATGAATGACAGGAGGTGTTTTGGGTGTAAGTGATTTTCGATTCTGATTCATGCTATTAATATTGAGGTTTCAGAAAAATCAGATTGTGAGTCCTTGCACGATAGGATATAATAATAGTAACTTAATAATGGAATGGCAAAAGAGAAGACAGTCAAAAGGCGGTGATTAAGTGGCTGGAGAAGAAATAGGGCAGGATACCAGAACTGTAGAACAGATTGTGGACGGTATGAGTTTATTTGATGATGATCTGATGTCTATGGTGTTTGACGGCAATATAGAGGCGACAGAGCTTTTGTTAAAGATTATCCTGAAAAAGGACGGTATTCAAGTTACAAGCGTTGTAGGGCAGAGAGAATTGCAAAGTCCTGTAGTTGGAGGGCGGGATATCCGCTTGGATATACTGGCAAAAGACAGCACGGGAAAACATTATAATGTGGAAGTGCAGAAGAAACCGGAAGGGGCGCATATCCGAAGAGCCCGATTCAACAGCAGTATGTTGGACTCCCGGATGCTGAAAGCAGGGCAGGAGTTTTCGGAGCTACAGGATTCGTATATGGTGTTTATCACCCAGACGGATATCTTTGGACATGGGATACCGATTTATACGATTAATCGGCATTTTGAGGAGATTGACGATATCTTTGATGATGGTTCTCATATTGTCTATGTGAATGGAAACTATAAGGGAGACGACACGGTTGGGAGACTGATGCACGACTTTGGCTGTAAGGAATCGAAGGATATGTATTATTCGGAACTAGCCAAAGGGGTAAGGCATTTTAAGGAAGAAGGAGGTCGAAAGAGGATGTGTGAAGCGGTTGAGAAATATGCGGAAAATGTAAGATTGAATAGTCTGTTGGAGTCCATAAGAAATCTTATGGCAAATATGAAGCTAGGGGCAGAACAGGCAATGAATGTGCTTGGGATTGAAGAACAGGATAGAGAGATTTTGCAGAAAAGGTTGTAAAGCTATTAGGTATAATTGATGTGGAAAGTAAGGAGTATTCAGAATGGATGGAATACTCCTTACTTAATTTTGTATGATAATGTTGTTTATGTAAGGGGGACATTATTTCTATAAAATCAGTAAATGAAAGACTTGTTTGATTCAGCTATTTGTGTTAGTATGTAACCGTTGAACAGATAAAACATTTATTCAGAAAGAAAAGGAGGACTTACCATGCAGAAAAATACAACAATCCATAACAGAATAATGCAGCCGACAATCAAAGGTATGTCACTCTGTGCGTCTTACAGATAGCTTTATTTTACTGCGCCTATAGAAAGTTCCGATAATGAGTGTGGAAATTTCTATTGTTCTGCACTGTATCGATAGTGGAAGTGTGACAAGCACCTTTGGGGTGCTTTTTTTGCGCCCGTTTTTAAAGAGAAAAGGAAAAGCTAAAAATTATGAAAACAGTAAAAGGTATTTACGCCGAAGCAAAGATTTTTACAGATGATGTAGAAGTCTACGCTCTGGCACAGGTGAAAATGATATGTGATAACGAAACCGCAGACGGCAGTACGATCTGTATGATGCCGGACATCCATCCGGGTAAGATCTCGCCGATCGGCCTTTCCATGACAGTTACGAATAAGGTGATCCCACAGCTTCTAGGGGTCGATATCGGCTGTGGCATGACCTGTGTAAAACTGAATAAGAGTAATGCAGAGTTCCAAAAATTAGACAGGGTGATCCGGGAGAATGTACCGTCCGGCTTTACCATTCGCAAAGACGCTCATCATATGGCGGAGGAATTTTCCTATGAAGGACTCCACTGCATCCATCATATTAACAGGCAGAAAGCAGGCAGGAGCCTTGGCACGCTTGGCGGCGGCAACCACTTCATAGAGCTGGATAAAGGTGATGATGGCGGTCTGTATCTTGTTGTGCATACAGGGAGCAGGCATTTAGGGGAGGAAGTGGCGGAGTATTACACGAAACTTGCCAGTACCTGCTTAAAAGAACAGGGCAGAGAAGTCCCCTATTACATGAGTTACTTAGAAGGTGATAATAAGGCCGCTTATCTGGAAGATGTACAGATCATCCAGCGCTATGCGGAATGGAACAGGCAGGTTATTGTCAGGGAAATTCTAAAGGGGATGAAGTGGAAAGCGGCGGAGCAGTTTTCCGTGCTGCATAATTATCTGGACGATTCCGGCATACTCCGCAAAGGTGCTATTTCTGCGAAAAAAGGAGATCCTATAGTCATTCCGGCAAATATGCGGGACGGGATCATCTTAGGAATCGGAAAAGGCAATGCAGAGTGGAACTACTCAGCGCCGCATGGTTCCGGCAGGAAATTAAAACGGGAAGATGTAAAGAACCAGTATACGGTATCGGAATTTAAAAAGGAAATGAAAGGCATTTACAGCAGTTGTGTCAGTGCAGACACTTTAGATGAAGCGCCTTTTGCATATCGTCCCATAACAGAGATCACAGAACAGATTAAAGATACCGTAGAGATCACAGAAATATGGAAGCCTGTCTATAATTTCAAGGCAGGGAGCAGAATGTAGAGGAGAAAGAAGTTTATGATAGTACAGATCAGTGCAGGACAGGGGCCATCTGAGTGTCAGCTTGCGGTGGCGAAGCTGTTTGCGGCATTAAAAAGAGAATATGAGGATTTAGAAGTGATATCCGAGACAAAGGGGTATGAAAAAGGCTGCTTGGACTCCATCCGTTTTCGGACGGTGCAGGATCTGAGCGGTCTTGAGGGGACAGTATTGTGGATATGCAAAAGTCCGTTCCGTCCAAACCACAAGCGAAAGAATTGGTATGTGGATGTGAGCATCATCCCGGAGCAGGGAGAGATCGCGTCCGAGAAAGAGTACCGTATTGAAAAATTCCACTGTGGAGGAAAAGGAGGCCAGAATGTAAACAAGGTGGAGACAGGTGTACGGATCATCCATATACCCACGGGACTTGTGGCGCAGGCTACGGAAGAGCGGAGCCAGTTTTTGAATAAGCAGCGCGCAATGGAGAAGCTGCAGGGGAAACTTGCGGATTTACAAAGGGAGCAGGAGGCAAAGCAGACGAATGCCGCATGGCGGGAGCATAACCGCATTGTCAGAGGAAATCCAGTGCGGACTTATGAAGGAGAGAGATTTGTTTTGAAAAATTAGCACTCACCTCTTGACAGTGCTAACAATTCGTTGTATTGTGATAGTGTAAGTAGAACAGATAACCACAATACATCCATATTTACGAGGAGGTGTATGTTATGAATTTAACGAAATTTACACAGAAATCCATACAGGCAGTTGAAGGGTGTGAAAAGCTTGCCTATGAGTACGGCAATCAGGAAATTGAAGAAGAACACCTGTTATATAGCCTGCTTACCATTGATGACAGCTTGATTCTCAAGCTGGTTGAGAAGATGGAGATACAGAAGGAATACTTTGTAAACCGCGTGGAGCAGGGGCTTTCCAGGCGCACAAAGGTGCAGGGAGGCCAGATCTTCATCGGGCAGGACTTAAACAAGGTTCTGATCGGCGCGGAGGACGAGGCGAAGGCGCTTGGCGACGAATATGTTTCCGTGGAACATCTGTTTCTTGCCATGTTAAAGCATTCCAATAAGGAGATTAAAGAGATTTTCCGGGAGTTCGGCATCACGAGAGAGCGGTTTTTGCAGGCGCTCTCCACGGTGCGGGGCAACCAGCGGGTGACTTCGGACAACCCGGAGGCGACCTACGACACCTTGGAAAAATACGGGCAGGATCTGGTGGAAAAGGCCAGGGAGCAGAAGCTTGACCCTGTGATCGGCAGGGATACGGAGATTCGCAATGTGATTCGGATTCTGTCGAGAAAGACAAAGAACAATCCTGTACTGATCGGCGAGCCGGGCGTCGGGAAGACGGCGGTGGCGGAAGGGCTGGCACAGCGGATTGTCAGAGGAGATGTGCCGGAAGGACTGAAGGACAAAAAGATCTTCTCATTGGACATGGGCGCGCTTGTTGCGGGCGCGAAGTACCGGGGCGAGTTTGAGGAGCGTCTGAAAGCGGTTTTGGACGACGTGAAGAACAGTGACGGGCAGATCATTCTCTTCATTGATGAGCTGCACACCATCGTGGGCGCGGGTAAGACCGACGGCGCCATGGATGCGGGCAATATGTTAAAGCCCATGCTGGCAAGGGGTGAGCTACACTGTATCGGTGCTACGACGCTGGACGAGTACCGCCAGTACATCGAGAAGGACGCGGCGCTGGAGCGGCGTTTCCAGCCGGTTATGGTGGAGGAACCCACGGTGGAAGATACCATATCCATTCTCCGTGGACTGAAAGAGCGTTACGAGGTTTACCACGGCGTCAAGATTATGGACAATGCGCTGGTGAGTGCGGCGGTGCTGTCAAACCGCTATATTTCCGACCGGTTTTTGCCGGATAAGGCGATTGATCTGGTGGATGAGGCGTGTGCGCTGATTAAAACGGAGCTGGATTCCATGCCGACTGAGCTGGATGAGCTGCGCCGGAGGGTGATGCAGCTTGAAATCGAGGAGGCGGCGCTGAAGAAGGAGGACGACAATTTAAGCCGGGACAGGCTTTCCCATCTGCAAAAAGAACTGGCGGAGCTGAAGGAAGAGCTGCAAAACAGGATGGCCCAGTGGGAGAATGAGAAGGCGTCCGTGGAGAAGCTGTCGAAGATACGGGAGGAGATCGACGAGGTCAATAACCAGATCCAGATTGCCCAGCGGGACGGCGATTATGAGAAGGCGGCGGAACTAAGCTACGGCACGCTGCCCGCTTTAAAGCAGCAGCTGGAGATTGAGGAGGAAAAGGTCAGCTCGGAAGAACTTTCCCTTGTGCACCAGAGCGTGTCTGATGAGGAGATTGCTAAAATCATTTCCCGCTGGACGGGGATCCCGGTGTCCAAACTGACGGAGAGCGAGCGCAATAAGACGCTGCATCTGGATGAGGAACTGCATAAGCGTGTAATCGGGCAGGACGAGGGCGTAACAAAGGTAACAGATGCTATTATTCGTTCCAAAGCAGGGATCAAAGATCCCACCAAGCCCATTGGCTCTTTCCTCTTCCTCGGCCCTACGGGTGTGGGTAAGACGGAGCTTGCAAAGGCGCTTGCGGCATCTCTCTTTGATGACGAGGCGAACATGGTTCGTATCGACATGAGCGAATATATGGAGAAATACTCTGTTTCCCGACTGATCGGGGCGCCTCCCGGATATGTGGGTTACGAGGAGGGCGGTCAGTTGACGGAGGCCGTCAGGAGAAAGCCCTATTCGGTTGTGCTCTTTGACGAGATCGAAAAAGCCCATCCCGATGTCTTTAACGTGCTTTTACAGGTGTTGGATGACGGGCGGATTACGGATTCTCAGGGTCGGACGGTGGACTTCAAGAACACGATCCTGATTATGACTTCAAATATCGGCGCGGAGTATCTGTTAGACGGTATCGACGAACAGGGGGCGATCAGGGAGGACGCGGAGAAGCTGGTGATGGGCGATCTGCGGAACCACTTCCGGCCGGAGTTTCTGAACAGGCTGGATGAGACGATCCTGTTCAAACCGTTGACGAAGGAAAATATCGGCGGCATCATTCGTCTTATCGTGGATGATCTCAACAGAAGGCTGGCGGATCGGGAACTTTCCATCGAGCTGACACCCGAGGCGGAGGCGTTCGTTGTGGAGAATGCTTACGATCCGGTGTACGGCGCAAGACCTCTGAAACGGTATATCCAGAAGTATGTGGAAACCTTGTCAGCGAAACTGATTCTTTCAGATCAGGTGAATGCGAAGGATATTATACTGATTACGGTGGAGAATGGGATGCTTGCCGCGCAGAGAAAATAAAAAATAGCGGGTGGAATGAAATGTAAAAAGCACTTGTTATAATATCGAATAGAGAAGCGAAAGACCCGGCGTTGGGAGAGGAAACAAGGAACGCCGGGTTCTTTTGTGTGACAGAAAGGGGAGGCGCAGAGGAAAAAAGGCCCGGCAGGTGGCGGAGGATATTTGACAGGGAGCAGATCAGGCTGGCAAGATGGCCATAAATGTGGTATGGTAAAAAGTAAGCGGGAAAAGAGCGGATTGACTAGTACAGTTGATCGGAAACCGCAAAAAACGGCGCAGAGAATTGGCAGAAGACAAAAAGCGCCTGTAATTAAAATAGGATTTAGCGAAATCTATGCGAAAATAGCTTAAAAACAGGAAAAAACCGTGGATAAGTGGGCTTTTTCCTCAAATGCTAAATCTACTTTTAGCGTTAAAGCGTTATGGAGGTAACTATGAGATATCCGGCATTTTTACAGGAAAAGGGAACGATTGGGTTTGTGGCGCCTTCCTTCGGATGCGCGACAGAGCCTTATAAGAGCGGATTTTTGAACGCGCAGAAGAGATGGCAGGAGCAGGGATTTGGTTTACAGCCTGGCCCGAACTGTTATGTGGAGGAGGGCGTGGGAATCAGCAATACGCCAAAGAAGTGCGGGGAAGAACTGACAGATTAT
The DNA here is from genome assembly GCA_947176065.1 of uncultured Lachnospiraceae bacterium. Classification (GTDB taxonomy): domain Bacteria; phylum Bacillota; class Clostridia; order Lachnospirales; family Lachnospiraceae; genus UBA3282. The sequence continues at coordinate 35,115 of CAMWPB010000030.1, forward strand.
TACTGCGATAAAAATAGCGACTGTCTCATTTCCTGCGGGGGCGGTGAGTTGATGTGTGAGACTCTGGATTATGTGGATTTTGAGCAGATTGGGAGGGCAGATCCCAAATGGTATCTGGGATATTCGGACAACACGAATTTCACGTTCCTGCTGACGACCCTTTGTGATGTGGCGTCTGTGTACGGACCGTGCGCGGCGGCTTTCGGAATGGAACCGTTACACCCGTCATTAAATGATGCAATGCTTCTGCTTCGCGGAAAGAAGCTTACCATGCATGGATATGATAAATGGGAACGGGAGTCATTGAAAGACGAAGCGCATCCCTACGAGCCTTATCATTTGACGGAAACATCTGTTATTAAATATTATCTGCCGGACGGCAGGACGAATGTCGATAGTCTGCGGGGCATAGCGGAAAAGTATACAGGGAGAAAAGCCGGGGAAAATGAACTGGGAGAGGAAGCGGCTTTCTCGGGAAGGCTTCTGGGCGGCTGCATGGACTGTCTGGTCAATCTGCTTGGGACGAAGTATGACAGGGTGACAGAATTTACGGAAAAATATCGGGAGGATGGGATCATCTGGTTTCTGGAGGCATGTGACCTGAACCTGATGGGCATACGCCGCGCCATGTGGCAGATGGAACATGCCGGCTGGTTCAAATACTGCAAAGGTTTCCTGATCGGCAGGCCCAGGCTTGGAATGGGTGTGGAGGAGTTCGGCATTGACAGCTATCAGGCAGTCTGTGAGATGTTGTATCACTATCAGGTGCCGGTGCTTATGGATCTGGATATCGGTCATCTGCCGCCCGCCATGCCTCTGGTGTGCGGCAGCATGGCGAAGGTGGCCACCGACGGAAGGACATACCGGGTGGAGATGGAGCTGAAATAGGAAACGCATATATGGAAAGGACGGATGGATATGATACCGAAAGACCCGGTGATGTTGTTGAGTTTTATAAACTTAAAGTTGAGAGACTTTTATTCCGATCTCGATCAGCTCTGTGATGAGCTCGATGCAGACCGTGATGAGATAGTCGAAAAACTGGCGGGAATTGATTATCATTACGACGAGGGGAAAAATCAGTTTGTCTGAGCAAATAAAAATCACAATCGTTATACATGACGAAAAACCGAATGCCGAAAATGGCAGGAGGTCTGCCGGAGAAATGATATTGACACAGGAGTCAACTGTGACACTGATGCCGGTTTTATTAAGAAATGGGCTGATGGACGGCAGTTTCTGTGGAGGAAGAGGAGACTGCGGGCGGTGTGTTGTTCAGTTTCTGGAGGGCGCGCCGTTCCCCACAGGACTCGAAAGAAGCCGACTGGAGCCGGAGGAGCTGCGGCAGGGTTACCGGCTGGCCTGTGTGACAAGACCGAAGACGGACTGCACGATCAGGATTGTCAGGTCGGAGGAAAAGGAAACGCCAATTGTCACGGAAATAAATCCGCTGTCAGAAAATATTGACTTAAATAGTCAAAAAAGTAACCTGTCTGTAAATCAAAAATCATCTGCTATGAAATCAAGTTCCCCGGAAAACGCTGACAAAGAAAAAAACGTTCGTTATATAATTGCAGTAGACTTGGGAACCACCACCATTGCCATGCAGCTGAGGGATGCGGAAACGGGAAGTGTGGCTGATACCTATTGCGAAATGAATCCCCAGCGGAAATACGGTACGGATGTGCTGGCACGGATTCAGGCATCTGTCGAAGGGCAGGGGGAGGAGCTGCGCAGGCTTGTCTGCGGGGCGGTTTTAAGGGGACTCGGGCAGTTTGCAAAAAATCTGCACGGGGAAATTCTCTGTATGTGTGTTGCCGGAAATACGGCTATGGAACATTTGCTGCTGGGATATGAGGCGGCATCTCTCGGCAGGGCGCCTTTCATGCCGGTGGAGAAGGGGCTGCAGAAGATAACGGCTGCCCGTCTCTTTGCGGGCATGGAAAATTCGGAGGAAAGTCTGTGTGTCAGGGGCATTGGAACGGATTTTGATTTCCCGGTCTATATCGCGCCCTGTATCAGCGCCTTTGTGGGAGGAGATATTGTGGCGGGATTGTATGCGCTGGGACTGCTCTCGCCGTGGCATTCGGAGAGCGGTGGAACGCCGGGAAAGGCGGAAGGGACAGCGGAGCTTTCAAATGACGGGTGTTATGAAAGGATGCCCATGTCAGGAAAACAGACCGTCCTGTTTATCGATCTGGGTACCAACGGAGAGATGGCGATTACCGACGGGCGGCGTATGATCGTGACTGCCACGGCGGCAGGGCCGGCTTTTGAGGGAGACGGCACGGTGATCGGTACAGATCGGATTGCTCTCACCGCAAGGCTTTTGCAAAGAGGGATATTGGATGAGACGGGGCTTCTGGAGGAACCGTATTTTACGGAAGGCGTGCGGCTGGAGAACGGAAAAGGAGACGGGTGTTATTTTAAACAGGAGAACATTCGCAGCCTGCAGATGGCAAAGGCTGCGGTTCGTGCGGGTGTCGAGATTTTATGGGAAGAGATGGGGCGTCCTGAAATAGGAAAGGTCTGTCTGGCAGGCGGATTCGGGTACTATCTGGATGTGGAGGCGGCAGTCACCATCGGCCTTCTGCCCGCTTATATGCGCGGCAGGGTACAGGCTGTGGGAAATACGTCGCTTGCCGGAGCGTATGAGCTGGGGCGGGATTTGTCTGCTGACAGAATGGATGACGCCGGGCTGGAAGAGAGAACCGCGCTTGCGGAAAGCATCAATCTGGCTGAGCTGGAGCGGTTTGAGGGGCTTTATCTGAAATATATGAGTTTGGAGGAAAACTGAACAGAAAGCGGGGTGGATTGAGGCGGTTTAAGGTTCCGTTAAGGTCGCGCCCCTTTTGTTTTAAGAATGGCGTGTTATTCTGATTTCATAAACAGGATGACAGCCCCGATACCGGGGACATTGGATATAAGGAGGAAGCATACATGTGGACGAGAAGTAGGTTAAAGGAAGTGGCGAAGGCGGCCCTGCACAGGAATTATTGGAAGATTGTACTGGTGTCTGCGATTCTTGTGCTGCTGGGCTGTGAGGCGGGCGGCTTCACTTTTCACAAAACAACCTATCAGAGCGGCGGGGAAGAAAGTGTGCAGGAGATGCAAAGCGGCACTTTGCCGACCGGAAAGAAAAGCGTTGTCACGGTAAGGAAGCGCGCCGATTCGGATAAGGTGACGGTAGAGAGGATCGGCGGCGGTGAATTCTCGAGCGAAGAGGTAGAGATCAGTTTTTTTGAAGGCATGTTTATTGGTTTTGTAGCGATTATTGTTTTCCTGATTATTTTTGCGATTGTATTGGCAGTGATTCTGATCGTGGACATCTTCCTGATCAATCCGTTTGATGTGGGCGGCAAGCGCTTTATGATTAAGAGTGTGGAGGATGTGGCGCAGGTGAAGGAGATTGCTTACGGGTTCGACCATTCTTACAAAAATATCGTCAAGGTAATGTTTCAGATGGAGCTGCGTATTTTTTTGTGGTCGCTTTTGTTTATCATACCGGGTATCATAAAGAAATATGAATATTATATGGTTCCTTACATTTTAACGGAGAATCCGGATATGGAGTACGAGGCGGCACTGGAGATGAGCCGGGATATGATGGAAGGGCAGAAGTGGAAGACCTTTGTGCTGGGGCTGTCCTTTATTTTGTGGCACATTCTGGGGGCGGTCACGTTCGGCATCGTGGAAGTTTTATACGTGCAGCCGTACCGGAGCCTGACCTTTGCCGCACTGTACTGCCAGCTTAGAAACACGCGTCTTATGAATAACGTGAATATGCCTATATACGGGCAGGGCAGCATGAATGGGCAGTACGGCATGAACGGAGCATATGACGTAAACGGGCGGAGCAGCATGAACGGACAGTATGGCGTGAACGGGCAGAGCAGCATGAATGGGCAGTATGGCATGAACGGAGCATATGACGTGAACGGGCAGTACGGCAAAAATGGAAATGAAGACGGGCAGCGGTGGTAACTTACAGCATCACAAACGGCTGAGAATAATGGGGAACGAAATGGCTTACAGAATATTGATAGCAGATGACGAGGCGGAGATCCGGGAGATACTCCGCCTGTATCTGGAAAAAGAGGGATATGAGATTGTGGAGGCGGCGGACGGCACGGAGGCGGTCCGGCTGATCAGAGAGGAGAAGATCGATCTGGCGCTTTTGGACATTATGATGCCGGGCATGGATGGATATCGGGTGTTACGGAATATCAGGGAGGAAAATAATCTTCCTGTCATAATGATTTCGGCTAAGGGCAGCGACTCCGATAAAATTCTGGGGCTTGATCTGGGCGCGGATGATTATATCACGAAGCCTTTTGTTCCGCTGGAGGCGGTGGCGCGGGTGAAATCCAACCTGAGAAGGTTTTATGCGCTGGGCGCAGGGGAAAGGCAGAAGGAACAGGGTACGGCGCTTCAGGTGGGAAATCTGCGGCTGGAGCAGGATTCCTGCCTGCTGTACCGGAACGGGGAGCGGATCGAGCTGACTTCGGTAGAATTTCGCATCATGAAGCTTTTTATGGAAAATCCGGGCAGGGTGTTTACCAAACAGCAGATTTTTGAGGCGGGCTGGGAGGAAGCCTATATGGTTTCCGATAACAATGTGATGGTTTGCATTTCGAAGCTGCGCGCCAAGCTGGAGCGCGACGGCAGGGAGTATATCCGGACGATCAGAGGGCTGGGATACCGCATGGAAAAAGAGTGAGGCGCGGCTGGAGATGAAAAAGAGCGTAAAATGGTTTCTCGTACAGCGGTTCCTGGTTATTCTGTTCTGCATCTACTGGAGTGTGGAGGCACTCAATTTTCTTTACAAGGTGGTTGTCGGCCCGGCGGTGCTTGCATTTCTGGAAAGCCAGCAGATCAATATTACGGGTACTGGCAGCATGGTGGGATGGCTGTTGCAGGCGTTATTTTATTTTTTGACAGGTTTTTTGCCGTCGGGAGTCAGGGAGTGGGTGCAGCGCCGGATTGACGGCGCAATGGGCGGCAGCATGAGCATTCAGGTGACTTCGCCGCTTTATAGCGGTGCGTGGGGTGTGATGCTGCGTATTATGATTATCGGGGGAATTATCGGGCTTTTGTTGCTGCGGATACTTCCCTATCTGGTGGGCGCATTCTGTTATTCCCGGGTGGTGGTCAGACAGTTTAATGAACTGCTTGCGCAGGAAGAAGCGCAAAAGCGCGCCAGGGACGAGAAGCGGAATCTGATGCTTTCGGATATTGCCCATGATATTAAAACGCCAGTCACTACAATCTGCGGATACAGCAAGGCGCTTTCCGAGGGCGTTGTGGAGGAGAAAGACAGGCAGCCCTATCTGGACGCGATTTACGCAAAGGCTATGCGTATGGACGAGCTGGTAACGCTTCTTTTTGAATATGTGAAGCTGGACAGCGAGGGTTTCAGCCTGCATAAGGAGACGGGGGATCTGGCGGAGCTTACAAGGGAGATGGTGGCGCTTCTCTATGCGGATTTCGAGGATAGAGGGATAGAGCTTGTGCTGGAACTTGCGGAGGAGAAGACGCCTTTTGAGATGGACAGGCTGCAGCTTGGGCGGGCGGTGACCAATCTGCTCACCAACGCGGTCCGCTATGGGAAAGCGGGCGGCAGGGTTCTTATACGCCTGCAGGAGTACGAGCTGACGGTGGCGGATGAGGGGGAGCCTGTTGATCCGGCTTTTGCGGCACATATTTTCGAGCCGTTTGCAAGGGGAGACAAAGCCCGTTCTTCGAAGGGGGGCAGCGGCCTGGGGCTTGGCATCGCAAAAAAAATCGTGGAGATGCATGGCGGAAAGCTGCTTCTAAACCAGAACTTCGGGGAAGGTTACACAAAGGCTTTTCAGATCAGACTTCCCGGATAGCAGTGTGAGAGGCTCTGATGGGAAATTGAATTTGACGAAAACCTCCGGCATATATATGGTAGAGAAAAGAGGTTCGCGGGTGTTGGCTTTTGATAAAGGTGAGAAAAGAAACTGTGGTTGCTATTGTGCTTGCTGTTATTGTGCTTGCGTGGGGCTTAAGTATGACGGCGGGAGATGCTGGTTCTGCGGATACCGCTGAATGTGTAACGAGTGTTATGAATGAGGGGGAAGAGATGGATACTCCGAAAATAGCGATTACCTTTGATGACGGGCCGCATCCCTACTATACGGAGCAGCTTTTGGACGGGTTGAAGGAGCGGGGAGCCAAGGCCAGCTTTTTTGTGATGGGCAAGCAGGCGGAGGAATACCCGGAGCTGGTTTTACGGATGTACGAGGAAGGGCATCTGGTTGGCAATCACACCTACAGCCATGTACAGCTTGGAGAAAACAACAGGGAGGCTTTTAAGGAGGAGCTGATCAGGACGAACGAACTGCTTTCAGGCATAACGGGAGAGGAGCCGCAGTATGTGAGGCCGCCCTATGGGAGTTGGGATAAAAGCTTTGAGACGGAGCTTATGATGATTCCCGTGCTCTGGACGATCGATCCGATGGACTGGTGCAGCAGCGACGTAAACGGAATTGTCAGGAAGGTTACCAAAAAGGCGCAGGAAAATGCTGTCATTTTAATGCATGACGAATATAAATCCACCGTGACGGCTGCCCTTGAAATTGTGGATATTCTGCAAAAACAGGGATACGAATTTGTGACGGTAGACGAAATACTCTTTGACTGACGGGCGGCAGACGGACAGAAAGGTATTGGACTTTTTCCGCATAATCGTGTAGTATAGTACAATGAGGTGATTATGCAGCACAGGATTTTTGCATCTTGCTGCAAAATCCGCATGAAAGCGTGAAAAAAAGACGGCTCAGGCAGGTCGGAAGAAAAAGGGAAAAAGGGAATACATGGGAACAACCGATAGAACGGACGAAGAGAAGACGCCCGCAAAGGATGCGGCAAAAGAGCATAAAAAAAAGAAGAAAAAGCGCACCGTTGACAAGGAGAAGGCAGCGGAAAACAGGCGGAAAATAAAAGAGAAGAAGGCAAAGCGGAGAGCGGAGCGGGCACGGGAAAAAGGCGCCGGAAATGAAAAAAAACGGTGGATTATCGTGGCCGTCTGTGTTGTCGTGCTTGCGGCCGCCGGTGGAGCCGGAGGGTATTTTACGCAGCAGCACATGGACATGCTTGCGGCTGAGAGTGCGGCCATAGAAGCCATGGTACATACGGAGGCCATGAAGTTAGCCGAGTACAGCAAGACCCAGCACAGAAAGGACAGCGTAAGACAGAATGCCGGAAAGGACACCACGCGGGCGCTGGTGGATGCCGCCCGCTATATGATAGAGGGAATCAAAAAGCGTCCGAAGGAAGTGGAGGTCACTGCGGAGAATGCGGCTGATTTTGCCGCTATTGAAAGCTGTCTGATCAACACGGAGACAGGGAAGATAGACATAACCATGAAGGCGAAGGATCTGGCCATCAGTGATGACGGGTACTATTATCTTTTTGAGGAAAAGGCCTATCAGACAGCGCTGGAGGGTACGGAATACATTATCGAGGATCAGAAGGATGTGGAATTGACCTTTTCAGTCAATCTAAATTATAATACTTCAAGTTCCCGGCTTTTTTCCAAATTTGTGGTGGCGGTAAAAAAGAACGGAGGGTTTCTTGCAATCACAAGGCCCCGATACATTACCAATCCCGAGGCCATAGCCAAGTATAATCCGTCCTTTGTTGCCACATCCTCCAAGAAGGGACTGTTAGTGGACCCGGAGAAGCTGCAGAGCTCGGAGCTTGACGATCTGGGCGTGAAGCATGCGGCCTATAATATTCCCTTAAGCCGGATTCTGGGGCACACGAGCAACGACTATTATCCTACGGTTTACTATACTTATAATGGAAGAAACTATGCCTTTAACGGGCAGATCATTGCGGAGTACGATTATATTTTCAGCAATCTTACCAACCGGGGAATCACCACGACGGCGATTGTCTTAAACGATATTTCCGCACACCCGGAGCTGATTCATCCGAAAGCGCGATCGGGCGGGCATGCGCCTTATTATGCGTTCAACGCGGCGGATGAGAGTGGGACGGAAACGATCGCGGCGGTCGCGTCCTTCCTTGCCAGCCGCTATTCCGGCACCGGGCACGGCAGGGTGATGAACTGGGTGATCGGCAATGAGATCAATGCCAGAAGCGAGTGGAATCATATCGAGCATATGAGCACGCCGGACTATGTGGATGAGTATGCCAGGGCTTTCCGTATTTTCTATAACGCTTTGTTAAGCATCAATGGCAATGCACGGGTATACATATCCTTAGACCAGCAGTGGGGCAAAAGCCTTTATTCAAAGAACGGTTACGGCTCCAAGGAGATTCTGGACGAGTTTAACAGAAACCTGAAGGCGGAGGGAAATATTGACTGGGGGCTGGCGCAGCATCCCTATAACTATCCGCTGACCAGCGCGAAGGCATGGCAGAGCAACAGCTCCTATGTGCAGGAGAATGAGAATACGCCGGTGATCACGATCAAAAATCTGCATGTACTGACGGATTATCTGCAAAAGCCGGAGATGCTGACGGACGACGGCGAGGTGAGGCATCTGATCTTAAGCGAGATGGGTTATACTTCCTCGCAGGGACAGGAGCTGCAGGCGGCTTCCTTCGTCTATGCCTATAAGATAATTGAGGCGAACCAGTACGTGGACAGTATGCTCTTTTCCAGAGAGACGGATGCGCCCTCGGAGGTGGCGCAGGGACTGGATCTGGGCATCTGCACGCTGGGCGGCGGCAGGAAATCCATTTATGAGGCATACAAGTATGTGGATACCGCGGAGTCGGCCAGGTACACAGACTTTGCCCTGCGGGTGATCGGCATTTCAAGCTGGAATGAAGTGATTAAGAAGCATTGATGAGTCAATGGTCAAAATAATTGGGTAATCAGATACTGATAGATGCTTTGGCTTTTCTGCTGCCAGTTGGCGCAGATTGCGGCTGCAGTATCTTCATCGGGGACGGACAGGGTGATATCCACCACTGTCACGTCCTTTTCTTTTACAAGAAGACGCGCCTCAAATTCTCCTGAAGTGGATTTGTAGTAATCGGCACGGACGGCGGATTCACTGCGCATATCCATCTCGTGATCGGCAAAAAAGGCGGCGATATCCTCCTTGATGGAAGCGTTTATACGGTTGCCGAAATAAGAGAGCGTGTTCTGCCCATCCTCCGTAATCTCCAGATAGGTCCGATTATGCAGGGATTTCGCACGGATCAGCTCCGCATCGATCAATTCCGCAATCACCTGCTGCAAAGTCAGGAAGTTTGTGTACTCGCGTCCCAGAATAAAATCGCCGATCTGCGCCTTGGTGAGTGGAAAGGAGACCCGGTCCAGCATGTAGAGCGTGATCAGTTTATAGAGGGTTGAAGGGTCCTGTGTCATAATGTCTCCTTGCGTGTTTACTTGGTAATCGGGTAATACTTAAATATGCGACTTGACAGCCTCCGCCACGACTTCCGCCACTTTCGGGTCAAAGGCCTCGGGCATGATATTGTCCTCGTTCAACTGATCGTCAGGGACGAGGGCGGCGATCGCCCGGGCGGCAGCCAGTTTCATTTCCTCCGTAATCTGTACGGCGCGGCCTTCCAGCGCGCCCTTGAAGATACCGGGGAAAGCGACTACGTTGTTGACCTGATTGGGGAAGTCGGAGCGGCCTGTTCCGACAACCCGTGCGCCTGCGGCCTTCGCAGCGTCCGGCATAATTTCAGGCACGGGGTTCGCCATGGCAAAAAGGATGGAATCCCGGTTCATGGAAGATACCATATCAGGTGTTACGATATTGGGGGCGGAGACGCCTACAAAGATATCTGCGCCTTTCAGGGCGTCCGCCAGCGTGCCGCTTAAGCCGTCGGGATTGGTCACTTCCGTCATTTTCTGCTGCATCCAGTTCAGCCCATCGGTATCTTTGCCGATGATGCCGACTTTATCGCACATGATGACACTTCGGAAACCGTAGGTCAAGAGTAGTTTCGTGATGGCCACGCCCGCGCTGCCTGCGCCGTTTACGACCACCTTACAGTCTTCTTTCTTCTTGCCCACAACCTTCAAACCGTTGATGATGCCGGCTAACACCACAATCGCCGTGCCGTGCTGGTCGTCGTGGAAAACGGGGATATCCAGTATTTCTTTCAGCCGTTCCTCGATCTCAAAGCAGCGGGGAGCGCTGATGTCCTCCAGATTGATGCCGCCGAAGCCCGGCGCAAGATAGGACACAGCCTTGATGATCTCCTCGGTATCCTGCGTATCCAGACAGATCGGCACGGCGTTTACGCCGCCAAATTCCTTGAACAGTACTGCTTTGCCTTCCATCACGGGCATGGCGGCGTGGGGGCCGATATTGCCGAGTCCCAGAACCGCGCTGCCGTCGGACACCACGGCCACGGTATTGGATTTCCATGTGTAAGTGTAAGCGGCCTCTTTGTCCTGCGCGATCACCTTGCACGGCTCGGCAACGCCGGGCGTATAGGCGAGGGAGAGATCCTCGCGGGTCCTGACCGGGGTTTTGGAGACTGTTTCCAGCTTGCCCTGCCATTTTTCATGTAAGGCGAGCGCTTTCTCGTTGGTTGTCATATAGGTACCTCACTTTTTATTGGAAAAATTTTGTTTTTACTTTGCGACTATTATATCTTATAATATATAAATTTTCTCTGCAATATCCAAGACGTTTTTATTTCCGTTTTTTATTTCAGAAAAAAAGACTTTCTATTTTGGTAAAGATGGTGTATAATAAACCAGTACAGGCATAAATCATTTTCTGAGTCGTATCAGGCACGAAATCCCCGGACGAAAGAGCTGTATAGATATTAATGAGACAAACATGCTGTGTTATGAAAAGTAATTAGCTTGCGCAATGAGAATAGAACAGAATATGGGAGGAATTTATGAGAGAAAAGTATGAATCGCTGGCGCTTACGGATTTAAAAGAGATCGCGAAATCGAGAGGGATCAAGGGCACTTCTACCATGAAGAAGGCGCAGATCGTGGAAGCGATGCTCAAGGAGGACGAGAAGGACAAAGCGGCAGGGAAGGAAGTGGCTGTCAAATCTGTGGCTCCGGCAGCGCCTGTGAAAAAGGCGGAGTCCGGGGAAGAGGAGAAGTTCCCCGCAGAGCTTGACAGTGGTATTACGGCCAAGGGAATTCTGGAGGTTATGAGCGACGGCTTCGGGTTTATCCGTTGCGAGAACTATCTGCCCGGTGAGCATGACGTCTACGTGGCGCCCAGCCAGATCCGCCGTTTCGGTCTGAAGACGGGAGATATTCTGGAGGGAAATACGAGAATTAAGACGCAGAACGAGAAGTTCAGCGCGCTTCTGTATGTGAAGTCCATCAACGGCTATGTGCCGGAGGTGGCCATGCGCCGGGTGAATTTTGAGAATATGACCCCTATTTTCCCCGATGAGCGTTTGAAACTGGAGACGCCGGGCTGTACGGTGGCCATGCGGATTATGGATCTGATTAGCCCCGTGGGTAAGGGGCAGAGAGGTATGATTGTGTCCCCGCCGAAGGCAGGTAAGACAACCTTGCTGAAAGAGGTGGCGAAGTCAATCACCAGAACCGCGCCGGACGCGCATCTGATCATTCTGCTGATTGACGAGCGGCCGGAGGAAGTAACGGATATCAAGGAGGCCATTGAAGGCCCGAATGTGGAAGTGATTTACTCTACCTTTGACGAGCTGCCCGAGCACCACAAGAGGGTGTCGGAGATGGTGATCGAGCGTGCAAAACGACTGGTGGAACATAAGAAGGACGTGGTGATCCTTTTGGACAGCATTACCCGTCTGACAAGGGCATACAATCTGGTGGTTCCGCCCAGCGGGCGTACGCTGTCCGGCGGTCTTGATCCGGCGGCCCTACATATGCCCAAACGTTTCTTCGGAGCGGCCCGGAATATGAGAGAGGGCGGCAGCCTGACGATTCTGGCCACGGCGCTTGTGGAGACAGGCAGCAAGATGGACGATGTGATCTATGAGGAATTTAAGGGTACAGGCAATATGGAGATGGTGCTTGACAGAAAGCTTTCCGAAAAGCGTGTGTTCCCGGCTATTGACATTCCGAAATCCAGCACCAGAAGAGAGGATCTGCTCTTAAATACCGACGAGATGGAGGCCATCAACATCATCCGCAAGGCGTTGAACGGCATGAAGGCCGATGAGGCAGCGGAGAGGGTCGTTGACATGTTTACCAAGACCAGAAATAATCAGGAATTTGTGAATATGGTCAAAAAAATGAAGTTCATCTAAATAATAGGTAAATAAAATGAAAAAGGGCTTGCATAGCCGAAAATCCTATGCTACAATGTAAAAGCTGTCGGTCTTTGGCAGGATTTTAGTTGAATTTGATGTAGAGTTGAAAGAAACGTATGCTTTCAACGGCAGGTTTACGCGCAGGGCGTAAATACGCAGGCTGAGAAAGGAGTATGATATAGCGATGAGAGAAGGAATCCATCCTGAGTATTATCAGGCAACGGTAACATGTAACTGTGGCAACACCTTTGTGACAGGTTCCACCAAGCCCGAGATTCACGTGGAGGTTTGCTCCAAGTGCCATTCGTTCTATACAGGACAGCAGAAGACGGCACAGGCTCGCGGCCGTATTGATAAGTTCAATCGGAAATACGGTGTGGAAAACAAATAAATGCAGGGTACGAAAAAGGTTGAGGCTATCTCAACCTTTTCTCTTATGGTGCGCAGGGGTGCGTAATGTATATTGCTGCTTTGCAGCACGCACCCCGCGCGGCGAGTAGGGGAAGATGACTCTTCCCCTACTCGTATGAAAGGCGATGGAAATGGCGAAAAAGAAACTGAAATATTCCGGGATTGGCGGACAGGCGGTTCTGGAAGGCATTATGATGAAAAACAAGGAGCAGTACGCGGTGGCGGTGAGAAAGCCGGACGGAGAGATCGAGGTGGAAGTGGAGCACTATCACAGCGTGATTCACGGCAGCAAACTTCTGGATATTCCTTTTATCAGAGGCGTGTTCCAGTTTATTGATTCCCTTGTTCTGGGGATGCGCTGTCTGAATTTCTCGGCGTCCTTCTACGAGGATGAGGATGCGAAGGAGACGGCGGCGGATAAGGCCTTCCATAAGATTTTTAAGGACAAGGCGGAAAAGGTGTTCAATGGAATAGTGATGCTGTTTTCGCTGGCGCTGGCGATCGGCATTTTTATGATACTGCCTTACTTTGTCACCTCGCTGTTTGAGGAGTATATCAGGAGCGCCTCCTTTATGGCAGTTTTGGAGGGCGTGCTGCGTATTGTGATTTTTGTGGGGTACGTGCTGGCGATTTCCCTGATGAAGGATATCCGGCGGGTTTATATGTATCACGGCGCGGAGCATAAATGCATCAACTGTATCGAGAAGGGGGCGCCCCTCACGGTGAAGGAGGTTATGCGCTGTTCCAAACAGCACAGACGCTGCGGCACCAGCTTTCTGCTGTTTGTCATGTTTGTCAGTGTGATCCTGTTTTTCTTTATCCGGGTGGAGAATCCGGTCTACCGCATTCTGATCCGGGTGGCGCTGATTCCTGTGATTGCGGGCATTTCCTACGAGATTATACGGCTTGCCGGAAAAAGCAACAATATTCTTGTGCGGATTATCTCCGCGCCCGGTATGTGGCTGCAGAGGCTGACTACGAAAGAGCCGGACGAGAGTATGGTGGAAGTGGCGATCGCCGCGGTAGAGGCGGTCTTTGACTGGAAGGGATACATCAAAGAGACGTTCGGATATGAGGTGGACGAGAGCTGGATGGAAGGGTGAGAGCCGGAATGAATGGTAACCCGATATATAAAGAGATATACGGGGAAGGCAGGGAGTGTCTGGAGGCGGCCGGGATTTTAGAGGCTGCGCTTGACGCGAGGCTTCTTCTGGAGTTTGTCTGCGGAACGGACAGAAATACGCTGCTGGCGCATGGGGACAGGGAGGTTTCGGCGGAGGAATGTGAGAGATACCGCGGTTTGCTTGAGCGGCGGGCGGCCCATGTGCCGTTGCAGTACCTGACGGGCGAACAGGATTTTATGGGACTGCCCTTTCTAGTCAATCAAGATGTGCTGGTGCCGAGACAGGACACGGAGGTGCTGGTGGAGGAAGTGATGAAGCATCTTCACGACGGGATGCGGATTCTGGACATGTGCACCGGTTCGGGATGTATTCTGTTAAGCCTCCTGCATTATTCCAACCGCTGCAAAGGCGTAGGTGTGGACTTGTCAGAACAGGCGCTTGCGGTGGCGCGGGAAAATTATGAGAGACTGCGGGCAGCGCGGCCGGAGATGGAGGCAGGGTTTCTGGAGGGAGACCTTTTTGCGGCGTTGGCGCGGGGAAAGACAGCGGAAAGTTTTGCGAACCGCTTTGACATGATCGTGTCGAATCCTCCTTATATAAAAACGGATGTTATTGATACGCTCATGCCGGAGGTGCGGGAGCATGAACCGATGATGGCGTTAGATGGCGGGGATGACGGCCTTAGCTTTTACCGAAGGATAGCGGCGGACGCCGGGGCTTACTTAAACGGCGGCGGTATGCTGTTTTTTGAGATTGGGTGTGAGCAGGCGGAAAGTGTGAGAGAGATTATGGAAGAGGCGGGATTTCGGGAGATTGAGGTTGTGAAAGATTTCGCGGGTCTGGACCGTGTTGTGTACGGGAGCTGGTTTGGTTAGCGGGCGCACAAAAAAGCATGTGTTATTGAATTGCGGAATAATAAGGTGTCTGAAAGACGGAATATCAATATATAGATTTAGAAAAGCTGGGTGACAGCCGGAGGTAGTTATGTTTGATAAATTAGAAGATCTGCTCAGGAAGTTTGAGGAGATTATGAATGAGCTGAGCGAGCCGACAGTGGCGGATAATCAGGAGCGGTTCCGGGCGTTGATGAAGGAGCAGAGCGAATTGACTCCTATAGTCAATGCCTATAAGGAGTATAAGAAGTGTAATCAGGACATTGAGGACAGTCTTGCCATGCTGAATGAGGAATCTGACGAGGATATGCGGGAGATGCTGAAGGAGGAGCTGGCCGAGGCCAAGAAGCGCGTGGAAGAGCTGGAGCATGAGCTGAAAATCCTTCTTCTGCCCAAGGACCCCAATGACGACAAGAACGTGATCGTGGAAATCCGTGCAGGGGCGGGCGGCGATGAGGCGGCTCTCTTTGCGGCGGAGATTTACCGCATGTATGTGCATTACGCGGAGGGACGCCGTTGGAATGTGGAGACCATGGAAGTGGAGGAAATCGGCATTGGCGGCATGAAGAGCGTGACCTTTATGGTGACGGGACAGGGCGCTTACTCGGTTTTGAAATATGAGAGCGGCGTGCACCGGGTACAGCGTGTGCCGGAGACGGAGTCCGGCGGCCGGATTCACACCTCCACCATCAGCGTGGCGGTGATGCCCGAGGTGGACGACGACATTGATATTGTGATTGAAGATAAGGATATACGAATCGACGTGATGCGGGCGTCCGGCAACGGCGGACAGTGCGTCAACACTACGGATTCCGCGGTGCGCCTGACCCACTATCCCACGGGGATCGTGGTTTACAGCCAGACCGAGAAATCCCAGATTCAGAATAAGGCGAAGGCGTTCGCTCTGCTCAAGGCGAAACTCTATGATATCGAGCAGCAGCAGCGGCATGATGCGGAGGCGGAGCTTCGCAGGAGCCAGATCGGCACGGGTGACCGCTCCGAAAAGATCAGAACCTACAATTTCCCGCAGGGACGCGTCACCGACCACCGTATCAATCTGACCATCTATAAGCTGGATAAGGTGATGAACGGGGATATTCAGGAGATACTGGACGCGTGTATTTCGGCGGATCAGGCGGCAAAACTGGTGAGGATGAGCGAAGATTAGAATGCCTGATCCGTAGGGATCTAGGCGGCAAAACTTGTGCGGATGGGCGAGAACTGATATTTAAAAGTGAAATCAGAGAATGGCAGCGTGTTATGAAACATAAAAAATGGATAATGGTCTGTGGGCTTATCGGCTGTCTGAGTATGACAGTCAGTTTTAGGTATGAGCCCGCGAAGTGGAATTTTGATTATTCGCCTGTATCTGAACTTTCGCAGGAGGAAGATCCGGGCGATTATATCCGCCTGTTCGCCGAAGGAGAAACCTATCAGGTTAAGCAGGGAGATACGCTGTGGGATATCGCAGAGGAGCAATACGGGAGCGGCAGCCGGTATGCGGATCTTGTGGAAATGAACAGGGATACGCTGCATGATCCGAATTTGATTCTGCCCGGGCAGCGCCTTGTACTTCCGGAGATTCTGTATATACCGAAAAGCCATACGCCGGATGAGATCAGTCAGGAGGGTGCATTTCGAATTGAGTACGCCGACGTGAAATCTTTCCGTGAGCTGATGGAGCCGGATATCCGGATCGGGAATACCGTCGGGAGCATAACAATATATGCCGGGCCGGGGACCAACAGGATGGGGTACAACGCGCTTACGCAGGACTGGGATGCATTTATGGCTGAGGTGGAGCGTACCAGCAGGGAAATCTGTGGAGACAGGGTGACAGATCTGACGTTTGAGAAGTACCGGATGGAGGACGGCTGCGACTTGTGCGGCTATAGCTTTACGTTTGACATGGGGGAAAATGTGCGGGAGGTGGCGGTGTTTTACCGCCTCGGCAGACAGAATATGGCGGAAATGATCGGCGCCCGTGAGAAGGGAAAGAGCGCGGCGCTTACGAATGCCGTGCGTTATGCGGCGGCCAGCTTTGAGGATCTTGGAGGAGAGATCACCATGGCAGCCGATATGGGGGAAGTTGAGAATGTGGGAGCCGGTGACTGGAATTATCCGCAGCTTCATAATCCGTTTTCGGCACTGATGGATGATTACGGACTCAATATCATCAGAGATGAGGATGAGTCAGAGGAGGATTACGAGATTACATGGGAGGAACCGTTGTTTGAACAGGCGGTTCGAAATCTGATGGTCAGACTTTGGAGGATGGATGAGGAGGAACAAGCGGCATTTATGGACAGACCGGTTATGACGAGCGATCTGGCCATTGTCAAAGACTTTTCCTGTAGTCTGAATTATCAGGCGGCCACCACCTATGAGACGGAAGTGACCCTCAGGTTAGGCGGAGATTCCGAGAAGATTACCATTGAAAGGGGAGATTCCTTTTCTTTTGCAGATATCGCTAATTTTCCGAAACTGGAGAGCCTGGCGCTGCGCGGAATGCCGGATTACGGCTTCCTTTCCGGGCTGCCCCGTTTAAAGACTTTGTCCATCTACAGCAACCGGCCTACGGAGGATTTGGGATTTCTTGCAGATTGCAGGGAGCTTGAGAATCTGGTTATATATGGAGACGGATTCGGCATGGTGACGGATCTTACGGTGCTTGCGGACATGAGAGAACTGGAACGTCTTACTCTGGAGACGCCGCGGGTGACGGATTTTTCGTTTTTAAAGAAATGTACACAGATACGAAGCATAAGGCTTGCGGGAAAGCGTTCGGATGGAATTGCGCCCGTGGTGCCGGAACTGGAGCTTCTTCCCAACGCAGATACCATTGAGTTTTACGACAGGAAAATTCGATAAAAATTATTTTTCGAAGAAAATGATATAAAAAATCGTCATACTACAGATATTTACCTGTCTCTTGTACGCAGCTCCGAGCCCACGAGACATCTCAGGATCTCGTATGCCGTCTTCTG
>CAMWPB010000031.1 GCA_947176065.1 uncultured Lachnospiraceae bacterium
CCGACATCTCCCCTTCTAGCTCCGTCGGCAGCGTCCCCTGTGTATAAGCTCCTTTCCCTGCACACCGGTACGCTGCCCTGGCGTTTTGTCACTTTTTCGTTTGGGGGGGGGCTTTTTCCCGTCTATGAATCCATGGCCGCCTTCGATACCTTCCTGCTTGCGCAGGTTGACAGGCATTCTTCCATACTCAGAAATTTAAAACAGCTTCTCGCTGCCGATATGGGCACGGCCTTGCCGGACAAGCTGCGAAATGCCGGCCTCATCACCGCCATTCTGACAGAGCTTTTTGCGGGAACGCTGGATCAGGAGCCTCCCGAAGAGGGACAGAAAAAATGCGCTCCCTATCTGCGGGAGCTGAAACATTATATGGACAACCATCTGGACCGTCCCCTGAAGCTGGAGGATCTGGAAAAGCACTGCCACATGAGCAAATACCGGATCTGCCATGAGTTTTCCGCCGTTTTCGGACTGCCGCCCATCAAATACCTGAACAAAAAGAGGATGGAGGCCGCGGAAAATCTGCTTCTCTCCACAGAAAAAAAGGTTCATGAGATCGCGCTGGATATCGGCTGCGAAAACACGAACCATTTCATTCATCTCTTTAAAAAGGAATACGGCGCCACACCGCAGGCGTACAGAGAGGCGCATCAAAAATGATGCGCCTCATTTACACTTTCTTTATAAACAATTCTGCCGTCCACGATGATCACGCCCTTCCTGTAAGGCTCCCCGGAAATTTTGCGGATCAGGTTTTTCACCGTCTGCTTCGCCATCTCCGACATGTTCACCTCGTAGGTCGTAATCCTCACATCGCACAATCCCGGCGGCTGGTAGTTATCGTATCCCACCACGGAAATATCCTGCGGCACCCGGTATCCGTGCTGCTCCAGCTCGTTGACCAGATTGGCTGCGGCCACGTCATTATTACATACAAAGGCGGTAGGCATATCCTCCGGCAGCTTCCACGAAAATCCCTCGTCCGACCGCCCCGTCTCCTGATTCCGGTCGTCCAGCACCCAGTCTTTTCTCACTTCCAGCCCGTGCTCGCTTAAGGATTTCATATACCCGAAGTAGCGGTCCGTGATGGAATCCGTATAATGTACGTTTCCCACAAAGGCGATCTTTCTGTGCCCCTGATCGAACAGATAATTGGTCATACGGTACATACCGAAATAACTGTTGGAAACCACGGAATCATAGACGCCGTTCCTGTCCACAAAATCCAGAAGAATAAAGGGCAGCTCCACCTGCTCCATCAGCTTTTCCATGTAAGCCTTCTTCAGCCTGCCTATGATGATGAGTCCCTCCGTCTTTCTCTCACCGAGAAGCCGCGGCATAATCAGCCTGTCCTCATCCTCCGCCTGCAGCACCTCCAGCATGGTAAAGCATCCCTTCTGCACCGCCGCGGTAGCCACCTCCTGATACAGGTTCCAGTAAAAGGACTCATATTTCGCAAGAAAACGGTCCGAAACAATCACGCCGAAGGTATAGCTTACGGCACTGCCCGAACGCTCCCTGTATCTTGCGGATGCCGACTTATAGCCCATCTCCTCCGCCTTTTTCTTGATTTTAATGCGAAGCTCCTCGCTGACGCCCTTCTGATCAGACAGCGCCTTGGATACCGTCACCGTGCTGACCCCCATCACCTTCGCGATATCCGCCATTTTAACTGCTTTTGCCATCTTCCCCCAACCCCATTAAAATTTTAAGTAATTAACTTAAATTATAAAGTAAAATAAACATTTGTCAAGCCGCTTTACAAAATACTGTTCTGATAAAGCTGATAATAAAGCCCCTTCTTTGCCATCAGCTCCTCCGCATTGCCTTCCTCCAAAATCTTTCCGTCGTCCACCACGAAAATGCGGTCCGCCTTTCGGATTGTGGACAGCCTGTGCGCAATGACAAAGGATGTCCGGCCCGCAAGCAGGTGCTCGATGCCCTCCTGCACCAAAAGCTCCGTCTTCGTGTCTATGCTGGAGGTCGCCTCGTCCAGAATCAGGATCTTCGGATCGGACACCATCGTTCTGGCAAAGGCCAGAAGCTGCTTCTGTCCCACGGAAAGTCCGCCGCCCCGCTCGGAAAGCTCCGTGTCGTACCCCTTTTCCAGTTTCATAATGAAATCGTGGGCATTGACTGCCCTGGCCGCCGCCTCGATCTCCTCATCCGTGGCATCCAGTCTGCCGTAGCGGATGTTTTCCCGTATGGTGCCGGAAAAGAGGAAATTGTCCTGCGTCATAATCCCCATCTGTCTGCGCAGACTCTTAATCGTAACCTCCCGCACATCCCGTCCGTCGATTCTGACCGCACCGCCCGTCACCTCGTAGAACCGGCTGATCAGATTGACTATGGTAGTCTTTCCAGCTCCCGTAGGCCCCACCAGCGCAATCGTCTCGCCGGGCTTTATCGTAAAGCTCACGTCGTCCAGCACTTTCACCTTGTCGTCATAGGAAAAATCCACATGGTCAAAAGCCACTTCCCCCGATATCTCCGGCATATCTACCGCCGCCGCGCCGTCCGCAATGCCCGGCTCCGTGTCCAGAATCTCAAAGATCCGCTCCGCCCCCGCAATGTTGGTCACGAGCTGGTTATAAAAGTTACTGATATTGTGGATGGGCTGCCAGAACATATTCAGGTATGTGCCGAAAGCGATAAAAGTACCCACCGACACCGCATCCACACCCAGAATCACGATTCCCGTAAAATACAGGAAAATGCAGCCAAGCCCCCATGAAAGGTCGATCACGGAGCCGAAGGAATCGCTCATGCGCACCGCATCGAAAAAGGCGTTCCTGTGCTCCTCCAAAAGCTCGTCAAAGGTATCCTCCGTCTCCTTCTCGGCATGAAAGCTCTGGATGATACGGATACCCGCCATATCCTCATGGATAAACGCGTTCAGATTAGCCGATTTCTTTCGGAAAAGCTGCCAGCGCGGATGCGCCTTGTATTCAATGTAAAAGGTGGCCGCCGCCATAAACGGCAAAGTTAACAGGGACGCAAAGGCGAGCGCCGGATTCTTGCATACCATAATGACAATCACAGCAATTACCTTAAGGCCGTCCGGCACCAGCGTGGTCACGCAGTTGGAAAGCACATCCTTTAAGGAATTGATATCCCCGATGATACGGGAGAGAATTTTTCCCGTAGGCCTGCTGTCAAAAAAGGCAAAATCCAGCTTCTGAATATGGGTGTACAGCTCCTGCCTGATTGTCAGGAGAATCCGGTTGCACACCTTTGCCATAATATACATCCGCAGCTTCACGGTCACCACCAGCGTCAGATTCATGATAAGCGCCGCCACCAGCAGCCGGTAAAGCCCCTTAAAATCATTTTGACCAATATAGTCATCTATGGCAGACTCTATAATCAGCGGGTTCACCAGACGCACCGTCACACCGTACCCCATCACCGCAAGCACCACAATAATCTGCCATTTATACGCAAACAGATAGGCTGACAGCCGCTTTATGGTCTGCACCTTGCTCCGTTTCGTACTCTGCTCATCATCTTTATACGAGTTGAAGGACACCTTCCCCACCTCCCCTCTCTCTCTTCTCACATCCCGGACATTCCGCCGTCGTCAGAAAGCCTCGTTCCTCACTGTCCGCGGCTGTCCCGTTCGTTGTTTCTTCTGCAGACGTCCCCCCATACTGCGACTGGTATGTCTCATAATACAGGCCGCGCTTTGCGAGAAGCGCCTCGTGGGTGCCCCGCTCCGCAATGGCGCCGTCTGCCAGCACCAGAATCTCGTCCGCATGACGCACCGCGCTGATTCTGTGCCCGATGATAATCTTCGTCGTATGTTCCAAAGTGCGCAGTGTCTGCTGGATCATCTGCTCCGTCTCCGTATCCAGCGCAGAGGTAGAGTCGTCCAGCACCAGAATCGGATTTTTCTTGGAAAGCGCCCGCGCTATGCTGATGCGCTGTTTCTGCCCGCCGGACAGTCCCACGCCCCGCTCGCCGATCACCGTGTCGTACCGCTTTTCCATCCGCTCGATAAAACCGCTCGCCTGCGCGTCCGTGGACGCCTTGCGCACCGTCCTGAAATCCAGATACCGCTTTTTCCCCAGCTTGATATTGTCGCCTATGGTGTCCGAAAACAGGAAAACGTCCTGCATGACAAAGCTCACGCTTGTGCGGAGCTGTTCCAATGAAAGTCTGCGAATATCCACGTCGTCCAGATACACCACGCCGCCCGTAGCGTCGTACATGCGCTGCAATAGCTGGATGATAGAGGTTTTTCCCGCCCCCGTCGCGCCCATGATGCCAAGGGTACCTCCCGCCTCCACGGTAAACGTGATATCATGGAGAATCTCATGCTGATCCGCCTTGTGGAAAGAAACATGATCAAAGCACACTTTTCCCTGCACCTTCTCAAGTTTGACCAGATCGGTCGACTCTGTGACCGTGGGCGTTTCCTCATATATTTTCTTAATTTTTTTGTTGGAAGCCACCGCTGAGGAGAAACTGTTGGTAAGCCAGCCCAGCATCTCCATGGGCCACACGATATTCATGGAATACTCCACAAATGCCGTCATCTGCCCAAGCGTCATCTCCCCGTCAATCACAAACCGGCCGCCGACCAACAAGGTCAACAAAGGCAGAATCGTAGAAATCACCGTAAAAACCGGATAGTAGCGCACAAGCACCTTAGACTGCGCCATATTCAGATCATAGTACCGTCTGTTGTGGGAGAGAAACTTGTCGATCTCAAAGGATTCTCTGGCAAAGGCCTTGACCGTCCGCACACCGCCCAGATTTTCCTCCGCAACCGTATTCAAAACCGCATTCTCCTCGCTGATCGCCTCATAGACCGCTCCCAGCTTCCGCTCCATAATAACCGCCACGGCTCCGCACAGCAGCATGGCCGCCGCGGAAAGCAGCGCCAGTTTCCAGTTAATCATACACATGCAGACCAGAATGATCCCCGTATGATAAGCCACCTCGATCAGCAGCATCCCCACATAGCCAACCGCATCCCAGATGTGGTCGATATCCTCCTTGACGCGCGCCATCAGCTCTCCCGTGTTCGTGCGGTCGAAAAAATCCGCGCTTAGGGACTGTATATGCCGGAACAGATCCCGCCGCATATCACCTGAAATTCTGGCGCCGTTTTTGTCGAAGGTGTATTCCTTTACATACTGGAAGATGCATCTGCCAAGCCCTACACAAAAAAATCCCAGAAGCAGGAACTTCAGCTCTCCGATTTTTCCTCCCACGATCACATCATCCACCACATGCGCCGTCAGTCTCGGCGCAAGCATATCCAGTGAGACCGCAATGATAAGGGACAGCACGGCTCCCAGATAGGAGAACCGGTAGTCCCATATGTAGCTTGATATTTTTTTCATAATTTGTATCCCCCATATCTTTGCACAACAC
Organism: uncultured Lachnospiraceae bacterium; assembly: GCA_947176065.1. Lineage (GTDB taxonomy): Bacteria > Bacillota > Clostridia > Lachnospirales > Lachnospiraceae > UBA3282. Next base: position 5,380 of record CAMWPB010000031.1, read on the forward strand.
AAAGAGGCTGTGGTAAAATTACCACAGCCTCTAAAAGCCCAGCATATCTATCTACCGACTAATCGGGTCAACATCCCCTGTCCCTGTCGGTTCGCATATATGCGGAGGTAATTTCATGCAACGTTTCCCTGTTTACTTGTCTGCCGCAATCGGCCATTCCATAAAACTTATTGATATGATTCATGTTAAACATAAGATTACCTCCTTTCCTGAAATTTGTTGTTAAGTTACTTTTGCCATACTAATACATACGGCCGGCGTTGTCAAGATATTTTTTCCAGCTCACATTCAGCCGCGCCCATGCTATGCACAGTTCACCGCGCGCCATGCGCAAAATCGCGCCTTCGGCGCTCTCTGCTGCTTCGCAAGCTCAGATTGAGCAAAGCTCAATCGGCTTATGAGCGGGCGCTCCCTCAGAGCAGCATCTATCTGTCAAATTCATGCAAGCATGATTTGCCCGACAGATACTGCTCTGGCTGAACTGTTAGTGTTCCATCTTCCAGAAGTACGCGCTGTAGGCGGGAAGCAGGCTTCCGCCTCCGAAGTCGTGTTTCTCCCCGGTGATGAGATCCACGGCCGTGCCGCAGCCCGCATCAAAGTGGGCCGTGTAGTCCTCTCCGTCCGCATTGATAGCCACAAGCACTCTCTCGCCTTCACACTTGCGCTCAAATATGCATTGCTTGTTAGTCAACACCACCGAGCGGAAATCGCCGTAGTTGAGCGCCTTCGACCCTTTCTTCGCCTCGGAAAGTTTGCTGATCCAATCGGTCAATTCATTCCACAAAGGTGCATCGAAGCAGGCCCGTAGCGCCGGATCACCCTCGCTCTTGTTGGCCTTCGCGCCCCATTCGCTTCCGTAGTACACGCAGGGGATTCCCGGCATACCAAAGCACAGCGCGTAGATAAGCGGCAGGTGCTTCTCGTTTGTCAGATTGCTGGCGATGCGGGACACGTCATGGTTGTCCACGAAGGAGAACATGTGCTTGCCTCTGTAAATACACCAGTTATCCGGCCCAAACTGCCGCAGCAGGGAGTGGTTGATCTCGAACATGTTCATGCTGTTGAAACTGGAGAATAACCCTTTGTAACACTCGTAGTTTGTGGCAGAATGCAGCATCTGGTCATTGACCATCTGATTGTAATCGCCGTGCAGCATCTCTCCCAGCAGATAAAACTCCGGTTTTAATCCGTCCGTAAACGCCCGGAGCCTTCTCACGAAATCATGATCCAGGCAGTACGCCACGTCCAGACGCAGGCCGTCGATGTCAAACTCCTCCACCCAGCCCTTCACGCTGTCCAGAATGTGGTTGATCACATCCTCATGGCGCAGGTTGATCTTCACCAGATCGTAATTGCCTTCCCAGCCCTCGTACCACAGGCCGTCGTTATAGTTGGAATTTCCGCCGAGATTAATATTAAACCAGCTTAAATAGGGGGAGTTTTCCCTGTTCTTCAGCACATCCTGAAACGCCCAGAAACCTCTGCCCACATGGTTGAACACCCCGTCCAGCACCACCTTGATGCCGTTCTCATGCAGATTTTTACAGACTTCCCTGAAATCCTCATTGGTTCCCAGCCGGCAGTCAATGGTGTGATAATCCCTCGTATTATAGCCGTGGGTGTCCGACTCAAACACCGGGGAAAAATAAATCGCATTGATGCCCAGCTTCTTCATGTGTGGAATCCAGTCGTTCACCTTTAAGATCCGATGGGTAAGCTGTCCGTCGTTCTCAAACGGCGCCCCGCAAAACCCCAACGGGTATATCTGATAAAACACACTCTCAAATGCCCACATAATTTCCTCCGTTCTGAAACCTCTCCTGTGCACAGACCGCCGCTTAGGCCGTCCTGCCTCCGGTTTCCCTTTTACACCTCGCACGGCTTTTGCTCCGCCGTACCCCGGTATCAACATCTTGTAGTTTACCAAGGATTAGTATACCACTATTTGCCATTCTGCGTCAAATAAGATGTACCCCCGCATCCGCCGTCGATTGACCAAATGGGTTTGCTTTTTCTCAAACCAAAAAACGTTCATCGACTTTTCCACCATTTTTGCACCCCAAATTTTTAAAAGACACCCAAAAATATCTGAGAAATCCCCAATTTCCACAAAGTTATCCACATTGACAACATCGTCATTTCCTGTCGAACTCTGTACCGTTTTTACGCATCCTGTCTGTCATTTTCGGTTTTTCCGATCACTTTTTTGTCGAACGGACGTATTTCCTGCCGAAATGATTGACCAATCCTGTAATATCCTGTCTCTGCGGAGTCAATCGCATTTTGTCTCTTAGCGTCCCCGGTCAATCCACACAGCCTGTCTCTTCCACGGGATTTTTGTCTTTTTTCCCGTTGACTCATTCGGATAGCGGAAAATTTCGCGCTTTACAGCCACTCATCCCAAAATCTTTCCACTTTTCGACCTATTTGGTCAACTGTAACGACAGCCCTTTCCTGCCATTCCCGGGGAAATAATCTCTGATAGGCGGGGGAGAGAAACCGTTCGTCCAAAAGAGCAACGACTCCGAAATCATCCACCGTGCGTATCACCCGTCCCGCCGCCTGCAGCACCTTATTCATACCCGGATAGCGGTAAGCATAATCGAAACCGTTCTCCCCCCAGCCGTCAAAATACTTTTTCAAAAGCTCCCTCTCATTGCACACCTGAGGCAGACCTGTCCCCACAATAATCGCGCCGATCAGGCTGTCATTCTTTAAGTCGATCCCCTCACTAAAAATCCCTCCCATCACGCAAAATCCCAGAAGACTCCGCTCCTCCTCCATCTCAATGTCCATCTGAATCAGGCTCTGCAGATCACAGTCCCCGTTCCCACGGAACCGGTTTAAGAAAGCTTCTCTGGATTCCTCGTTCATATGGCTTTCCTGCAAAATACACTCCACAGTCCCCTCCGCATTAAAATAGTCCCGGTAAATTTCAAAAACCTGCTGCAAAAAGGCGTGGGAGGGAAAGAACACCATATAGTTGCCCTGTCTCTTCTCTATGATATTGTGAATGTAAGCCGCAATCCGATAATATTCCGCATCTCCCCTGCGGGTATAGCGGCTGGTCACATCGCTTCCTATATACAATCCCAGCTTGTCCGGACGGAAAACCGATTTTGCATAGACCTCGTAGTCCCCCTCTTCCGCCCCCAGAAGCGTCTTGTAGTACTGGATGGGCAGGAGCGTCGCAGAAAACAGAATGGTGCTGCGCCCCCGCCTCATACAGTTTCTCAGATTCTCCGCCGGATTCACGCAGAAAAGCTTCACAATAAAACTGCCGTCCTCCCGAAGCTCCGAATACGTCACGTAGTTTTCATCCGCCAGCTCATACATCTCCAGAAAATGGGAAACCTCAAAATAAAAGGACAGGATATCCGCCCGCACGGGACTGTCCTCATGATCCTCCAGATAATCCTCAATGGCCGCGCCGAGACGCACCAGCGCGCGGACAAGCGCGTCCGTCTCTTCCACCACCCGGCAGCCCTCGCACTCCCTTTTCAGGGCAAGCATTTCCTTATTGCATTTGTCAAGATGTTTGGCAATCCTCTCATCGTAGGCCTTGACCGTTTTTTTCAGTTCCAAAAACGTTTCCTTACAGAGCAGGGCGCTGTACATCTCCCTGCCCCGCTCCACCAGATTGTGGGCCTCGTCCACGAGAAAAATATATTCTCCCCTGACTCCCTCCGCAAAAAAGCGGCGCAGATACACATGGGGATCAAAAAGGTAATTGTAATCGCAGATCACCGCGTCGGCAAACAGGCTCATATCCAGACACATCTCAAAGGGACAGACCTGATACTTTTCGGCATACGCCTCAATCTGCTCTCTCGAGAAGTTGTCCGCATGAGTCAACAGGTCATACATGGCCTCATTCACCCTGTCGTAGTGCCCCTTCGCATAGGGACAGTTGACCGGATTGCACTCAGGGCCGTCCCCCCGGACAGAGTCGCGTCTTTCCCTGTCCGCCGCGCGGTTCTCCTGCTCTGTTGCCGGCAGACTTCCACTGGATCTACGCATAAAACAGATTTTGTCCTTAGCGGTCAATATTACACTTTTGAGCTGTAATCCCTGCTTCCGCAGCAGAGCGATGGCATCGTCCGCCACCGTACGGGTAATGGTCTTAGCCGTCAGATAGAAGATACGCTCGCACAGTCCCTCCCCCATAGCTTTCAAGGCCGGAAACACCGTGGAAATCGTCTTGCCCGCACCCGTGGGCGCCTCGATAAAGAGCTTACGCTTGTGGTAAATCGTCTGATAAACATAGGTCGCCAGCTCTTTCTGCCCTTCCCTGTATGGAAAGGGAAATTCCATCTTTTTAAGGGACTCCTGCCTTCGCTTCTGCCAGGCAAACTGGTAATCCGCCCATTTTCGGTACTGCCCCATCAGCTCTTCAAACCACGCCTGCAGCTCCTCATACAGATACTCCTCATGAAAATAGCGTATCTCCTCTGTCTCTATGTGGCAGTAGGTCATGCGCACCCGGATATCTGACAGTTTCTTCTGCGCGGCATAAATATAGGCGTAGCACTTTGCCTGCGCCAGATGCACGGGCACCGGCCCTTTCATCTTCTTTAAATCATGATAGGTTCCCTTGATCTCGTCTATGGTCACCGTCAGCTTCTGTACCGACTGCTCCTGCCCTGGCGTCACAGCAAGGCGTGTCTCCGGGCTGCCGTCCGGCTTCTCCTCAATCGCAGCCTGCGGCAGCGCCTCTCTCACGTATTCCGTAATGATGCCGTCGGCACGCCCCTCCACAATGATCGCATACGCCCCCGCATCATAGGCATGGGAAAGAGACACCTCCGCCTGATAGGAAGGACCCATCCGCCGCTGAATCATGCGGTGAATCCGTCCGCCCTCCTGCATGGCGTTTTCGGGTGACGCCGCTTTTCGATTGTCGATGTCGCCGGAGCGGAGGATAAATTCCACCAGACTCCGCACGGAAATCCGAACTTCCATCTTTCAAAACCCTTCTGCCTCTGCTTATGCGCGCAAAAACTCCCTACATAAGATAATCTTACGTTATCTTACATAGGGAGTCAATGTGTTCGATGTAACCGGAATCTATACCGCTACTGCCCATTTTCTGAGATTTCTCTCAAAATCCGCATCGTAGCCATTGTACGCAACGGTTAAAATCTGATTGAAATTCAGTCCCAACACGCCAATGATGGATTTTGCATCCACGATAAAGCTGTTATAAAAGATATCCACGTCGCAGTCACATTTGGTCGCTGCGGACACGAAGTCCTTTACCTCATCCGGCCTCAATTTGATTTTGTGTTGCATAACTATCACCTTCCTTTTCACTTATGTATGCGAAAGGCACACATAGAAAAACGTTTTCAAGCTCCTCATTTGAGTAGATTATACTCCATTCATTTCATTTGTAAAGAGGTATTTTTGTTCCTATTATTGTACAATTTTGGCATCTTTTGGGCACTTTTTACAACTTTACATAATTATTTTGAAACCCAAACAAATTTTTGTGAAATCTGCCTATTATCTCCAAACTGTGCCCGCACACGCAAATACAATTTATCCTTTTTGTACAAATTCTACCATATAATCTTGGTAGCGGTACGCGCACATCTGCCTCTGCAGCCTCTTATTTTCCCGGCTCTTAATTCCGATCGTCCGATGAAATGCCCGGAACAGCTCCTGATACCCCTCCTCCTTCTTTGACCAGACCGGCTCCTGCAGGACAAACGCCTCACCCGCCGTCACCAGATACCACTCTTCACCCGCTGGGTGCACGCCGAAAAGTTTCCTGTTCTCATCATAGACCATGAAATTTTCAATGCTCAGTCTGTCCGCAAAGTGCGGCATGATAAAAGGAACCACATTATTTTTCGGACCGATCCTTGAAAAGAGGACGCCGCCTTCCGCGCTTTCCCTATCGGCAAGCTCCTGAAACCGAAGAAACTCAATCTCATAATGCGCTTCATTGGCCGTAAACCGCGCCAGTTCAAAGCATCTTGCCACAAAAGGATTCCTCAGATTTTCCATCACCCTGCTGCCGCTTCCCGCCGTGAGTGCGTCCACCACCGTCTTGTAAACCGCCTCCCCCTTATCGGGATAACAGGAGGCCGCCGCCCGGCAGAGGGAATGGTATACATGCTCCCCCAGACGCTTCTTAAGCGTATCCGCTACCTTTTCAGTTTTAACAGAATCCGGAAGAATATGCATATAATTTGCAAACAGCCGCAGATTCTCCTCCTCGCCCACCTGAATATGCACGTGCTCATGCCCCTCCCTCAAGGCATAGGCATCGTAAATCCCGGTGAAAATCCCTTCCAGAGAATCCTCGCAGATCAAATACTTTTCTTCCATAGATAACTGTACGCTCCTTCTCCAAAAATGTTCTCAAAAATTATCCGCCGGCCGCCCTCCAGTTTCTCCCGAAAGCATCGTTGTCAAACAGGGACATCTGCCGGTACGTCGTGCCATCCGTCATAAAAGGAAGCTTCTCCCCTCTGCCCATCTGGTTCTGATAGGTGAGGTTTCGCACGATATACTGCTCCTCCAGCTTCGTAGGATACATCATCCTTCCGTTGCAGGTGATAAAATAGAGGGCGCGCTTCAACACCACGCCGATCTTTTTCAAATCTTCGAACGTCAGGTTCCCAAACCGTCTGGCCGCCACGATCCGTCTGGCGCTCTTGACTCCCACCCCCGGAATCCGCAAAAGCAGGTGGTAATCCGCCCGGTTGATTTCCACGGGAAAGCACTCAAGATGCCGCACTGCCCAGTCCGCCTTCGGATCAATGGCTGTATTGAAATTCGGCCGGTCCTCCGTCAACAGCTCATCCACCTTAAAGTCATAAAACCGAAGAAGCCAGTCCGCCTGATACAGCCTGTGCTCCCTTAGCAGCGGCGGCCCGCCTGCCAGAGCAGGGAGATCCCTGTCCTCGTTCACGTTCACAAAAGCCGAGTAGTACACCCGCTTTAAGGAGAACTTATCATAGAGATTTTCCGCCACCGACATAATCTGATAATCGCTTTCCGGCAGAGCGCCTATCACCATCTGGGTGGACTGCCCCGCCTCACAGAAGTGCGGCGCGTGTTTATATAAGGTAAGTTCGTTCTTATTCTCCGTAATACCGTTCTGGATCTGGCGCATGGGTTTCAGGATATTTTTGCGGTGCTTGTTGGGCGCGATCGCCCGCAGGCCCTCCGCCGTGGCCATCTCCAGATTCACGCTCATGCGGTCAGCCAAATACCCTGCCCTCTGGATCAGAAGCGGATCCGCCCCCGGAATCGCTTTTATATGGATATAGCCCTGAAAGCGGTGCAGGGTGCGCAGTCTGTGCACCGTCTCGCAGATCAGCTCCATTGTGTAGTTGGGACTGTACAGAATGCCTGAGCTCAAAAACAAACCTTCTATATAATTGCGCCGGTAAAATTCCATGGTAAGCTCACAGACTTCGTCGGGCGTGAAAGAAGCGCGCGGCACATCGTTGGAACAGCGGTTCGCACAATATCTGCAATCGTAAATACACTCGTTGGTAAAAAGAATTTTCAACAGGGAAATGCATCTGCCGTCCGCCGCAAAGCTGTGGCAGAGCCCGGCCGCAACGGTATTGCCAATACCCTGCCCGTCATTTTTCCGGGAGGAGCCGCTGGAACTGCACGACACGTCATATTTCGCTGCCTCACCGAGTATTTTCAATTTATCCATAACCGACATCTGCGGCGCAATTCTGATATCCATCCCTCACATCTCCCCGTATCAAACGATCCCTGTCCGAAAATTTTCGGAACCTGTACATATATAATAGAAGATTCTCTTTTCAGAACGTACGTTCCTTTCATGTCAGTATCTTATCACAGCCGCTCCCATATTGCAAGCATTTTTAGAACATCCGTTCTATTTCTTTGCGGCCGGGTTTCAGGAATGCCCGAAGAAACACGCTATAAATCGGCAGAATACATTGCAGGAAATGATAGATTACAGTATAATCAGAATATTACATGCTAAAGTGAAAGGAATGAAATGATGGAAACAAAAAAGAAAAGAGGAAACTTTACAGGGAGACTCGGTTTTGTCTTAGCGGCGGCCGGCAGCGCGGTCGGACTCGGCAATATCTGGCGGTTCCCCTACCTGGCGGCGAAGGATGGCGGCGGACTGTTCATTTTCTGCTATATCATTCTGGCGCTGACCTTCGGCTTTACCCTGCTCACCACGGAAATCGCCATCGGGCGAAAGACCGCACAGAGTCCGCTTACTGCCTACGGCGTGATCCACCCGAAATGGAAAGGACTCGGCATTCTGGCAAGTCTTGTGCCGATTATTATTCTGCCCTACTATCTCGCCATCGGCGGCTGGGTGTTAAAGTATCTGACGGTCTTTGTCACAGGAAATACAACGACTGCTGCCGCGGACGGTTATTTTACCGGATTTATCTCTGAACAGGTCAGTCCCGTAGTTTTTATGATCATTTTTACGGTGCTTTCAGCGGTTATCATCTTCGGCGGCGTGGACAAAGGCATTGAGCGTGCCAGCAAATTTATCATGCCCCTGCTTCTCGTCCTGATTATCGGTATTTCTTTTTTCGCGCTGACGCTCCGGCACACAGATGCGTCGGGTCTGGAAAGAACAGGTCTGGAAGGACTGAGAATATATCTGCTCCCCAATTTTAAGGGCGTCACCCTGCAGGAGCTTTTCCTGGTAATTATGGACGCACTGGGACAGTTGTTTTACTCCATCAGCGTTGCCATGGGCATTATGGTTGCATACGGCTCTTACGTGAAAAAGGATGTCGATCTGATGCCTTCCATCAACCAGATCGAGATTTTTGATACGGTAGTCGCCCTGCTCGCAGGACTGATGATCGTCCCTGCCGTCTATGTTTTCATGGGAACCGAGGGCATGTCCGCCGGACCAGGGCTTATGTTTATCTCCCTGCCGAAGATTTTTGCCGCGATGGGATGGGTAGGAACGGTCGTCGGCATCCTGTTCTTTGTGATGGTTGCCTTTGCGGCCGTAACCTCCGCCGTATCTATTATGGAAGCGATCGTTGCCAGTCTGGTGGACAAGTTCCATTTCTCCAGAAAAAAGAGCGCCGCATTCGTAACCGCCTATGGGATCATTGTCGGGGCGATTGTCTGCTTCGGCTACAATCTCTTATACTTTGAGTTAAAGCTGCCTAACGGCTCCATCGGTCAGCTTCTGGATGTCATGGACTATATCAGCAATAACTGCCTGATGCCGCTTGTCGCACTGCTGACCTGTATTCTGATCGGCTGGGTCGTAAAGCCCAAGACCATCATTGACGAGGTGACCCTGGGCGGATATAAGTTTGGCCGAAAACGCCTGTATATCGCCATGATTACGGTGATTGCCCCGCTGCTTCTGTTTTTACTGTTACTGCAGTCGTTTGGCATTTCCCTATAGCAGATAATGTTTCGCATTTCCCACTTGAAAGGCTTCTGTCGGCAAAATCAATTGGTTTTTCCGGCCAGAAGTCTTTTTTTACAGGATCGGATTCTGACCGCAGCGCAATCACCTGCTCCGCCACTGGAAACAGCCCCGCAATTCTGCTATACTTTTTTATAGAACATAACCCGCAAGCGGCCGTACGGGCATTTTCACGCCCGCCCCGCAAATGAAACCAGTTTCAGGAGGAATACCCATGCGAAACGAATCAGCCATGTACAGGCTCTTTCTGGATATCGCGGAAGCAGACGACCGCATTCTCGCCGTCTATATGAACGGCTCCAGAACCAACGTAAACGCACCGAAGGATCTTTTTCAGGATTACGACATCGTGTTTGTGGTGACGCAGACAGGTCCGTTTATCGAAGACAAAAACTGGATACGGCAATTCGGCACTGTCCTTTACATGCAGTATCCCGATGAGTTCCCAAACGATGTGTCCGACAGAGAAAACTTTTACGGCTGGCTGATGCAGTTTACCGACGGCAACCGGGTGGATCTTCATGTGGAGACCGTCTCCCATGCGACAGAACATATCCATGACGATAAGCTATGCCGCATCCTTCTGGACAAGGGAAATGTTCTCCCCGCCATCCCGGAAGCGACGGACGAAGACCGCCATGTAAAGAAGCCCTCCGAGGCGCAGTTTCAGGCTTGCAGCAATGAATTCTGGTGGTGCAGCAACAATCTGGCCAAGGGGCTGTGGCGGGAGGAAATGCCGTATGTACAGGACATGGCTAATTTCATTGTCCGCAAAGAACTGGAAAAGATGCTCTCCTGGAAAGTGGGCATCGACACAAATTTTTCGGTTAGTGTGGGAAAATCCGCCAAATATCTTTACCGGTGGCTGTCTGAGGAAGAATATCAGGCCTATCTGGACAGCTATTTCGGCGGACGCACGGAGGACGCGTGGCGTGGCGTCTTTGCCATGTGCGGTCTGATGGAACAGACCACTGCCTATGTCGCAGAAAAGCTGGGTTATACTTATGACCGCGAGGAGGGAAAAGCCGCCAGAGGCTTTCTGGAGCATGTGCGGCGGCTGCCCAGGGACGCGGAAGAAATTTATAAGGATATCATGTAGAATATTTCTATATGGTTTGACGTTTATTTAAGAGGAGGGAGAAGATGAAAAAAACAAATAAACTATGGAAAATGACCGTTTCCGCCCTCATGGTTCTTGTGCTCACACTGACCGGCTGCGGAAAAAACACGGACGTGACCAGCTCTGATACCGTCCAGTGGTTCAACAATACCTACGCGGTTCTGACCGTGCTGAACCAGCGCGACTACCGTGTCTACAGCGGAAGCAATCCGAGTATAAGCGACAAAATAATTGCCAAGGCGCTTTTAGAAAACTCATGGAACGTCACGGACCGGGAATCCGCTGAAGAAATGCTCCTCTGGCTTTTGGAAGAAGGGCATCGGGTTCCGTTTGCGGAAGAATTGTCTTATCTTTCGGAAATGGGTCTTGCGGATGTTCCCGAAGACCAGCGGGCCGAGGCTATCCTTGGCGCTTTTGATCTGGACGAACAACAGGCGAAACAATACGCCGAATGGTTTTCCCTGTATGAGCAATACGGTGAGGATACCGCAGCCGCCTGGGATTACAGCCGGGCCATGTGGCTTTTGAGTTACTACTATCTGGCCGGTTACTATACGGCGGAAGAATCTCTGGACCAGTCGCTGACCCTTGCAGAAACCGTTCAGACTACCTTTGATTCGTGGGACAGCTTTATGGAAAGCTATTTTAGCGGATATGAATACTGGTCGGAGGAAAGCAGCGACGAGCGCCGTGAAATTTATGAAAATCTGAAATCATCCTCCGACAATCCCTTTGTGCTGGACTGGAATACGCCCCTTGAAAAAACCTGGTAAAAATTTTCCTTGCTTTCCTGCCGAAAAAGCGGTTAAATAATAAATGAAAAACGGGCATAAGGCCCACACAAAAAGCGAGGTATTACATGGACAATTTAATCATTCCACAGGATTACAAGTCTGCGCTGAATCTGCATGACACACAGATCGGCATCAAGACAGTCAAGGACTTTTTTCAGGTACAGCTTGCCGAAAGGCTCCATCTGCTGCGGGTGTCCGCTCCTCTTTTCGTAGAGCCGGCCTCCGGCCTGAACGATAACTTAAACGGCGTGGAACGTCCCGTCACCTTCGGCATCAAGGAACAGGACGACGCCCCCGCCGAGATCGTGCACTCTCTGGCCAAATGGAAACGTATGGCTCTCGGCAAATACGGCTTTTCCCACGGGGAGGGGCTTTACACCGACATGAGCGCCATCCGCAGGGACGAGGCGACGGACAACATCCACTCCATCTACGTGGACCAGTGGGATTGGGAGAAGGTCATCTCCCGCGAAGAGCGCTGTCTGGACTATCTGAAAGAGACGGTGAAAACAGTATATAAGGCGCTTCGCAAGACCGAAAAGTACATGGCGATCCAGTACGATTACATAGACGAGATTCTGCCCCACGATATATTCTTCATTACCACGCAGGCTCTGGAGGATCTCTATCCGGGCACGACCCCGAAGGAGCGGGAGTACCTGATTACCAGAGAAAAGGGCGCAGTCTGCCTGATGCAGATCGGGGATCTTCTGGCCTCCGGCGAAAAGCACGACGGCCGTGCGCCGGACTACGACGACTGGAGCTTAAACGCGGACATTCTGGTTTATTATCCCGTGCTCGACATCGCGCTGGAATTGTCTTCCATGGGTATCCGTGTGGATAAGGACGCACTCCTGTCCCAGCTTGACAAAGCGGGCTGTCCCGAGCGCGCCAGCCTTCCCTTCCAGAAAGGCATCATCGACGAAACGCTGCCCTTCACCATCGGCGGCGGTATCGGACAGTCGAGAATCTGTATGTTCTTCCTGCGCAAAGCCCACATCGGCGAGGTGCAGTGTTCCCTCTGGCCGGAGGATGTAACGAAAGAAGCGCTGACGAACGGCATACAATTACTATAGACCGCACAGCTTCGTCCACTGGCAGTCTCCGCAGATCTCTTCGCGGCTGCCGGTGGACAGAATGCGCTCCTCTACGAGACGCGAAAATTCTTCCCAGCTGATCTGACAGCCGGCGGAAAGTCCACATCGTGCAAGCACCTGTCTGTCGTATTCATCCGCCTTTCCGGCTGAAATACAGACCCCCTCCTGATTATTTGGGCAGTGCGCGCACACGTCGTCCGTACTGTCAAGCAGAAGCACTTTCGGATTCTGCCCAAGCTTTCTCTTCATTTCCCACATGTTTTCCGTAAATGCACCGCTGTAGCCTTTCCCCTGAAAAAAGGAAAAGCACATGCCATGATGTGCCCTTATCTGATATAGCATTCCGTAATCTCCTTTTTGCGCACTATGCGTTCGTCCCATGCCGTTCCCCCATGATCCCTGCGAGAGGTTTTTTCAAAGCATTTCCAAAACTCAGCGCCAGCGCCGCCTTAATCAGATCCGGAATCACAAAGGGAACCACACACCAGCCAAGCGCCGTCATCAGGCTCACCGGCCCGATTGTATTCCCATACACCACCATAAACCAGATCGTACCGACAATATAATACGCCGCCATGCCAAGAATCATGGAAAACATCTGCACCCATGGCTTCCTGCCAAACAGACTCTCCACAAGCCACATGAGCAGGGCGGAAAAAATGAAGCCGATGAGGTAACCGCCCGTTGTGCCAAACAGCACCCTCAGTCCGGCGGAAAATTCTGCAAAAACGGGAACGCCCACCGCGCCTGACAGTAAATAGACGACAACCGCCAATGTGCCGCGCTTCCCGCCCAGCACTGTCACCGCCAGAAATATGGCAAAGGTCTGCAGGGTAAACGGAATCGCCGTTGGAATGGAAATCCATGAACAGACTGCCATAAGCCCTACGAACAGGCCGATATATGCCATGTCATAAGTCTTTCCCCGCCTCACAGTACCTGTCTGTGTTTTTTCTGTCTCCACACGCATTTCACGATTCATAAATTTTCTCTCCTTAACCATATGATTCGGTACATACTTTTTCGACAAAGTCAGATTAACACAGAAAAAAGGCATTGTCAACTCTACTTTAGCAGAAGTTAACAATGCCTTCTTTTACTCACTCTGGAAATCATACAGCGCATCTGTCTCCACATCCCGGTACTCATGCTTCTCATAATACCCGATCAGTGTCCCGTCCTCATCCCGCAATGCGACCATGTAACCATCCTTGTTTTCTTTCTCATTATAAAAGGTATGGATGATGTTGTTCTCCCTGCTCTGGGCAAACCATGCCGTCACTTTTTCAATCATCGCCACAGACTGCGCGTTGTGACAGTCTAAAAGGCTCTGCCCCACGAGGGCGGCGCCGCCGCGCTTCGCATACCGCTCCACCGCTGTGGGATTCATGTAAATGATCTCATGGGCCAGATTGCAGATCACCACCGCGCATCTGTCCTGGTCAATCACGCTCTTAAAGTATTGTGATAAATCTCTGCTGTTCATAAAACCCCCTCCATTCCGTGCATCACAAGGGTCGGCTCCTTCTCCGGGTGATCCGTCTCAAAGGAAACCGTATCGCCCTGCCGCACCGCCTTCGCCCTCATTACAATTTGACCTGATAAGTCAGTGATCTCGCAGGCCGCCTCCGCGCCGTCCGCAAGGCTGTACAGGTGCAGCTCCAGTCCCTGTGTGTAATCATAATCGGGAAGTTTGTCGTTGCCGCCCATGGCGAGCAGGGTATTTTCCCGCACAAATACAGGCAGCGAGAAGTAATCATAAGTCTCCCTATACCAGCGGCCTCCTTCCCGCTCCTCCCCGCTCAGAAGATGTGTCCACCGGCCCTCCGGCAGATAATATTCTCCCACGCCGTCTTCTCTGAAAATCGGCGCCACCAGAAGGGAATCGCCCAGCATATACTGCATGTCCAGATCCTTTACGCCCGGTTCCTTAGAAAACTCCAGCACCATGGGACGCATCATGGGAATGCCGGTCTCATGGGATAATACCGCCTGTCTGTAGAGATAGGGCATCAGCCGGCATTTGAGGTTGACAAAGTATCTGACCACGTCGCAGGCCTCCTCGTCAAACAGCCAGGGCACCCGGTAGCTCTGGGAACCGTGAAGCCTGCTGTGGGAGGAGAAAATGCCAAACTGCACCCATCTCTTATAAATATCCGGGGAAGCCGTCTTCTCAAACCCGGAAATATCGTGGCTCCAGAAGGAAAAGCCGCTCATGGCAAAGCTCAGGCCGCCCCGCAGCGTCTCCGCCATGGATGGGTAAGACGCGGAACAGTCGCCGCCCCAGTGCACCGGGAACTGCTGACAGGCAGCGGTGGCGCTTCTGGCAAAAAGCACTGCCTCGCCCTCCCCTTTTACCTCCTTTAGCATCTCAAAGACCGCCTTATTATAAAGATAGGTATAATAATTGTGCATACTCACAGGGTCTGACCCGTCGTGGTATGTCACATCAATGGGAATCCGCTCGCCGAAATCGGTCTTAAAGCAGTCCACGCCCATATCGAGAAGGGTTTTCAGCTTGCCCACATACCATTCCTTCGCGTCAGGATTGGTAAAATCCACAAGCGCAATGCCCGGATTCCAGAAATCAATCTGTTTCACCCCTTTACCGTCCGCGCGCATCAGGAAATACCCTTTTTCCCTGCCTTCCCGGAAAAAGGACGTCCCCTGCGCTATATAGGGGTTCAGCCAGACGCAGATCTTCAGGCCCTTCTCCTTCTTATACCGCGTCAGCATATTTTTCACATCGGAGAAAGTCTGGTCGTCCCACTCGAAATCACACCAGTGCAGCGCCTTCATCCAATAGCTGTCAAAATGGAACACCCGCAGGGGAATATCGCGCTCCGCCATCCCGTCAATAAAAGAGCTGGTAGTCGCCTCGTCATATTTGGTGGTAAAGGAAGTGGTCAGCCAAAGACCGAAACTCCATGCGGGCGGCAGAGCCGGTTTTCCCGTCATGTCCGTATACCTGACCAGCACCTCCTTCGGCGTCGGGCCGTAAATAAAATGATAGCGAAGCTCCTCACCCGGCACGGAAAATCCCACATACTCCACCTTCTCGCTGGCCACCTCAAAGGAGACCGGTGTCGAGTGATCCACAAAAATGCCGTAGCCCTCACTTGTCATATAAAAGGGAACGCTCTTGTAGGAAACCTGCGAGGAAGTGCCGCCGTCCTCGTTCCACATCTCCACCACCTGCCCGTTTTTCACGAAGGCGCCAAACTGCTCGCCAAGGCCGTAAACCCGCTCGCCCGCTTTCAGGGAAAGCTCGGTGACCATGTAAGATTCATGGCGTTCGGAAAGATAGTTCTCCTTCGGGAACATCGTGCTCGGCTGCTTCGCCCAGCGGATATAACCCAGATTCCGAAACCCGCATTCCGTGACCACTTTTCCGTCCGCCTCGAACCGGTAAGTGCCCTCCTGCCTGTCAAAGCGCACCGTCACCGCGCCGCTTGTCATAACCGCCTCGTCCTCCGAAACCTGTACGTCGAAAGGTACATCTTGACCATTTAAGTCAAACCTCGCCTCCCTGTCCTCATAGGCCTCGTAATGTCTGGCCTTCACCAGAATATTATTCTCGGCAAAAGCAATAAAGTCAATGGTGATCGTGGTGATATTCTGGGCGTCCCCCCTGTTTAAAATCTTTCTCTCCGGCGCCACGATACGCATGCCTTTCTCGGTCTTCTCCGCATAAAAACCCTGAGACGCATAGGACGCCACCATATTCTCACTGCGTACCCAGTACCCTTCCGTAAACTTCATATTTTTCCCTCCTCAATCCTTATATTATTGACTGTATAAGTCACACTTCCCGTTTTCTCCGCCACAGATTCCTCTGTATCGTTTTTATTATACATGCAAACCTGTCCTTTGCCACTACTTTCCCGAAAAAAAGCGGCACGACTGTCCGGCCGTGCCACTTTCCTGCTATTCCGTATCTCTAGTTGGCTCCGTCAATGGCCGCCCACTGTTCCTCGATCTGTGCACACGCACCGTCCTTATCTACGCTGCCGGAGATATAAGACTGCATGATCTCGCCAAAGGTCTGGTGCCAGCTGTCCGTTGAGTAGCAGATGGAAAGATCCGCCGCGCCTTTTTCCGCGCTCAGCGCGTCGCCCTGCTTTACAACCTCGAAAGTACTCTCCGCATCAGATACTACCGGCGGCACTACGCCCGCCACATCCGTGAACCATGCCTTGCCGTAGTCGGAAGTATACCACCAGTTTACGAAGTCAAGGGTCGGCTGTAATACCTCTGAATCCTTGGAAATACGGAGCGCCTGATCGGAACCGCCGATCACCTGACACTGTGCCGCATTATCGGTTACCGGGTAGCCGTTGAAACCGATCTGCAAATCCGGGTCGATTGCCAGAAGGTCTGCCTCTACCCATGCGCCCTGTCCGCAGATCATGGCCGCTTTGCCTGTGCCGAATGCGGAAAGTTCACCGTCAAGAGCCGTTTCAAGCGGTTTGTCATCGCCGTATTTTACCGCCAGATCAATGAAATTGAAGAAATTGTCATAAAGCTCCGGGTAATCGGAAACTTTCGCTTCCCCCTTCTCGAACTTCGCCACCAGCTCCGCCGTGGAAATGCCTGCGTTCTGCGCCGCCGCATTCACGAAATGCTGTCCCACATGCTTGAATACCCACCACTCGTTGAAGCCCGTGGTAAAAGGCTTATACCCTGCTGCGGAGATCTTCTCACAGGCTGCCTCCAGATCGCTGAAGGTAGTGGGAAACTCTGTG
Organism: uncultured Lachnospiraceae bacterium; assembly: GCA_947176065.1. Lineage (GTDB taxonomy): Bacteria > Bacillota > Clostridia > Lachnospirales > Lachnospiraceae > UBA3282. The sequence goes on from CAMWPB010000031.1 coordinate 22,560, forward strand.
ATACCACACTCGTCAAAGATCGCCTTGTTGTAAATCATGCCAAAATAATTGCCCTTGATCGCGATACCGTAGAGGCCGGAACCGTCCTCCGGGGATGCCATCATGCTTGCCACCGCAGGCTGCATGGTGGACTCCAGCGCTTGACCGCTTAAGTCAAACGAATACTCTTTGTATACGTCAATCTCTTTACCCGATGTAGAGGAGAAGATCTCCGGCACTTCGCCGGAGTTTAACTTCGCCTTCAACAGCGTGGGATAATCGTTCTGTGTGGTTTCGTAATTGATGGTCACGTTGGGCGCCACGTTTTTGTACTCTTCGATCAATGTATTGATCGCATCCGCATACTCCGGGGACGAGATAAACATATAAATCTCCGCCTCCTCGTCGGAAGCCGCCGGCGCTTCCGCAGCAGGTTCCGCAGCCGGTTCTTCCGCAGCGGCATCCTCTGCCGCCGGAGCCTCTGTGGCCGGAGCTTCCGCACCGCCCTCCGAGCCGCCGCATCCTGCAAGCAGAGCAGCTGTCATGGCCGTACATAATAATGCACTGAGTAATTTCTTTTTCATACAAATCCTCCTTCTCCCAATATTTACTGGTATGGGTTCCATTTATCTATTCCAGCAGTCATTCTGCGGAATCTCATATTCACTCTATCCTTTGACCGCGCCTGCCACAACGCCCTCCACAATGTATTTCTGCAGAAGAATGAAAACAATAACCGAAGGCACAATCGCCAATACCATGGCAGTCAACGCGTAATTCCACTTGGTATTCATCTGCCCCACAAAGGTGTAGGCCGCCAGCACCAGCGTCTTCGTCTCGTTGTTGCTGTTCACCATCAGAAGCGGCAGTAAGAAGTCATTCCAGATCCACATCACATCCAGCACAATCACCGTCACGATCACCGACTTTAAGAGCGGAAAAATGATGGATACAAAGGTGCGGAAGGTGGACGCCCCGTCAATGGTTGCGCTCTCGTCAAGCTCACGTGGAATGGTCTTCATAAAATTAAAGATAATGAAGGTCGCCATGGGAATGCCGAATCCCCAATACTGGATACCGAGTCCGATCTTGCTGCCCGAAAGATGCAGTACATTCATGGACTTTAACAGGGTAATCATAATCGCCTGAAACGGAATCAGCATCGGTGTGATGATGATCGTATGCGCGATTTTACAGTAGTTTCCTTCCCTTCTCTCCAGAATAAAAGCTGCCATGGAGGAAAATACGACGATACCCAGAATCCCGATCACCGTGATAATCACGTTGTTACGAAACAGGAGCAGATACTTCATCTTGTCAACCACATAGGTGTAGTTGGACAGGTCAAAGCTTTTCGGAAACGCCAGCACATCGCCTATGATCTCTCCGAAGGGCTTAAAGGAATTCATCACCATCAGAAAGACCGGGTAGATATAGAAGCACGCCACCACAAGAAGGCAGATAACCAGCATCCATTTTCTTACTTTTCTTTTTGTTTCGCGACGCATTACAGATCAACCTCCTTTCTGCTGAATCCTTTCAGTACAAGCTGTGTTATAATAAGCACAAACAGGAAATAAACGATGGACTGCGCAGAGCCGAGACCGTAATTGTTATTCGTAAACGCCTCCTTGTAGATCTGCAGTGTCACACTGTTGGTAGCCGTCCCCGGCCCGCCCTTTGTGAGCGCCAGAATAATGTCAAACACCTTAAGGCCGTTGGTCAGCGACATAAAAATACAGGTAGTAAAGGATGGCCCCAAAAGCGGCAGCGTCACCTTAAAAAATTTCTGTCTTCCGGTCGCCCCGTCTACCACAGCCGCCTCCAGCACATCCTTCGGCACTGCCTGCAGACCCGCTATGTAAAGCACAATATAGAAGCCGAGCGACTGCCACACGCCCACAAAGGCCACCGAATAAAATACCAGCTTCGTATCGCCCAGCCAGCTGTAGTTCCACAGGCTCCACTCCGTGATTTCGTAGAGTTTTTCGAAACCGCTGGTAAAAATGAACTTCCAGATAAAACCCACGATCGTCATGCTCATGATATAGGGAATAAAGAAAATCCCCCTGAAAAAGTTTGCCGCCCGGAATCTCTTTGTCAGCGCCACCGCAAGAGCCAGCGCAAAAATATTGGAAAAAATGACAAAAAACACCGTGTATCGCGTGGTAAACCAGATAGAAGACAGGAAGTCCCCGCTTTCTACAAAAATGGTCTTAAAGTTATCCAGGCCGATCAGTCTGGCCTCTTTGGATATGCCGTTCCACTCCGTCAGCGAATAGTATCCGCTTAACACAAACGGCAGATACATCATCAGACAGACCAGTATGATTGCCGGCAGGGAAAACAGCACCGTTTCCAACTGTCTTTTTGCTTTTCTGCTCATAGACTGTACATTCCTTTCCTCACTTGACTTTTATTTATTATAATTTATTCATTTTGCCAGAAAAATGGAAATTCCCAAACAGATGGGTGTAAATTTCCGAACAATTTTTTATTCGTATTGTCCTATTATAAGGAATATAGTAAGATGTATTTTGTAGAAAATGTGCGACACCCGTTCCTTTTTAACGGCGGTTTGCACAATTCACCCTGCAGGATATGAAAGCGTATGTGATGATAAAAAAAGTAAAATCCCATATAACAAATCTATTAAACCGCACCGCGCTCTGGGTACAGCTGACCGTGTTTATGATCCTGATCACTACCACGGTAGCCGGATGGCTGGTCTATAAGGACTACACCTCTACCAGAAGCCTGACCATCAATAACCAGCTCGACACCACCGAAAAGATTCTGAAGCTGGAACTGGAAAACTTGGACACTTATCTTATGGAACTGGCCAATTTCTGCATTCAGCCCTACTACGATTCCCGTTTTACCAGAATCGTGGAACAGGATGCCCCACTGACTGCGGAGCAGGTTTCCTATGCCAAGCAGCAGATGTTCTATTATTATTACACCAGAAACGACCTTCGCGACTATGAGCTGTATCTGCTCCATCAGGATCTGTCCATCGGACGTACCGGCGGCCAGCAGCATATTGTCGCAAGAGAAAGCGCCCCCGAGGGCGTGTGGGAAGCGCTGGCGGAATGCGAAGCCAGTCCCATGAACCACAGCATCCGGCCATCCGGCTCTACAAGCCTGATTTATTACCACTCTCTCTTTCAGATCAGAGGCCGGGTCAGCCAGGCCGTCGTGCGTCTGGAGCTGGATGACACCTTTGCCAAGCAGCTTCTGGAAAACCACTCGACCCACGGGGAAATTGTCTTCTTCCTGAACGATAACGGAGAGATTATTTTCACCAACCAATCGGATTGGCAGGACAGCGGCGAAGAACTGCAAAACGCCCTCTCCCAAAAGGAAGCGCACCGCGACGGTTATGAGACGATTGACTTATTGGGTCAGTCTTTCCTGTTGATGGATGCGGAAAGCGGTACCTCCGGTATCCGCCTGCTCAGTCTGACACCTCTCTCCTACATAGATTCCCAGATCGGCCAGCTGCAGAAATCCATCCTTGTAAGCGGCGTCATGGTCTGGCTGTTAACCGTTGTGCTGATTTACATGCTGCTCCGGCTGTTGACGGTTCCGCTGCGAATGCTCTCCGCCCAGATGCAAAAGACCGGCGAGGGCGACTTCCGCTCCAGAGTGAACGCGGAGGGAAGTCAGGAAATCCGGGGGCTTTCGGAGAGCTTTAACTCCATGGTCTCCCATATTGACCAGTTGATCAAGCGCACCTATGTGGCGGAGCTGAGTGAGAAGGATGCCCGTCTGGAGGCTTTGGAAGCCCAGTTGAATCCCCATTTTTTATACAATACGCTGCAGGCCATCTCCACGGAGGCTCTGGTCAATGACCAGCCCCAGATCCACCGCATGATTACTTCACTTGCGTCCAATCTGCGTTATACCATCAAGTCGGACACCCTGGTGCCCCTGAAAAGGGAAATGAACTATGTCAATGATTACATTTTCCTGCAAAAAATACGGATGGATGAGGCTCTGGAATTTTACAGCGATATCGACCCCGACACGGAAGACTGTCTGATTCCCAAAATCAGCATTCAGACGCTGGTAGAAAATTCTATCATACACGGAAAATCCGATGACGCTAATGTCATACGGATAGAAGTGCTGTCACAATATAATGACAATACCGTCATAATAACGGTGCGGGACAATGGGTGCGGCATTGCGCCAAAGCAGCTTGAAAAGCTGTATGCCGATTTTGATCTGCAGAAAAACACGGGAAAAAACGGCGGTATCGGACTGGCCAATCTGCACAGCCGGATCGGCCTTCTCTATGACAAACCCGCGTCCATGGAAATCCATACCCGCGAAAAGGAGTATACGGAAATCATATTGACCCTACCGGTCACGAAAGGAGAAGACAGAGCGGTCTGCCGCTCTGGTTTGGAGGAATCTTATGTACAAAGCGCTGATCATTGACGACGAAAAACCGGTACAGATCGCCATTCAGAAATTGGGAAAATGGAAATATTACGGCATCGAACCGCCCCGTCTTTCCGTAAACGGCAAGGATGCCCTGACAACCATGCGCGAATTTCACCCCGATATCGTCTTTGTGGACATGAACATGCCTGTTATGGACGGTGTCTCCTTCTTAAAAGCCGCCTCCAGAGAATTTCCCGAAAGCCAGTACGTGGTGGTCAGCGGCTACGACCAGTTTTCCTACGCCCAGCAGGCGCTCCACTACGGCGCGTGCGAATACCTGTTAAAGCCTGTGGAGGAGGACGCTTTAAACAGCGCCATCGAGAAGGCCATTCTGCGGATCGACCCAGAAGCCGTCTTTGACACTGGTAAAACCCCGGCGGCAGACATTTCCCCGGAAGAAGCGGTTACCATTATCAAAGAGTACATTGACAGCCATTATTGCGAAAATATCAGAATCACCATGTTTTCGGAAAAATATTTCTTTTCCACCGAATACCTGACCAGACTCTTTCGGGGCAAATACGGTTTTACGATCTACGAATATGTCCTGAAGCTGCGTATGGAGCGCGCAAAAACGCTTTTGGAAGATGAAGACAATAAAATTATAGACATTGCCGGGCGGCTCGGTTACGCGGATAACCACTATTTCAGCAAAGCCTTCCGCACCTATTACAACATATCGCCCAGCCAGTACCGCAGGGATTTCCTTGAGGGAAAAGAATAGCTGCGCCGCTCAGTCAACAGCCTGTCGCACTTCATCGGCCTTCGCTGTACTTTTTTCCAGCGCAAGTCCCGTCTTCTGTGTAAACTGCTCCGCCCACTCCGGCGTGCAGAAAAATACGATGGCGCCCTGACCGTTATCACCCGCCGCATAAAAATACTTCCGTGAACCTTCCTGCTCCAAAAGCGGATTAAATATGCCCAGCACCCTGCCGTCTATCCAGTCGTTATACACTTCCATATCATACGAATACGTCTGTTCCTTCCATACCAGACTGACGCCGGCCGTACCTCTGCCGCGTTCCCAGTTCACATCCTCCGTGTTCTCCCTGATATCGCTGACACCGTCAAGGGCGCTTCCCTGCGCCAAAGCCAGCATGCCGTTCAATACATCAATATAATCTGTGGAGATATCAAACCCTTCAAAATCAAACCAGAATACCTCCTCCGAATAGCCTGTCAGATTCCACTCCTCATCATATGCAGGCGCTCCCATGTCCGTCAAAAGCCATGTGTAGGGACTCTCCTCTACCAGATCATACAGCCCGTATTCCACCATGGAGCTTCGCACAGACTCCACCGTCTCCTCCGGCACATGCAGCCCCAGCGACGAAAGCACCTCAACCTGTTCCTCCAACGGCACGCGCCCGTAAGTATCCCCCAAAACAGATCCCGGTGTACTCCGGCTGTCCAAAAAGATTTTTACCGTAAAAATCCCGGCGCACACGAGCAGAAACAGTCCAAAAAGCAGTCCGACCAGCCATCCGGGCACATAGCGGGCCTTTTTCGACGTGTTCTTTTGTATGCCGTGATCCGCACAGATCCGATGAAATAGATGCACCTGATCCCAACTGAGGAAACTTTCTTTGGCTATCATAACAAAATGCTTTTTGTCCCTGTGAAAAAGATAAAACGCCTCTTCCGTCTCCAGCAGCCACGCCAGTGATGTCCATGCAAACGTATTTGTGAGATCCGCAGGCATCGTTACACTGACCCCGTTCTCCGCCAGTGAAATCTGCCAGAGTCCGCAGGCACGGGCCGCTATCTCCGGCGACTTTAACTGTTTTCTGATCGCTTTCTCCGGGTCGCGGCAGTAAAGCCGCGCCGTTCTTCCCAGACTGCCGCCGTTTATCAGATCAGCCGCACCCTTTTGCAGGCGCACCCATCTTTCCCCGTCAAGCCGGTAAGAAAATCGCAGAAATTCTGCTTCCACATTTTGTTGACTGTTATGGTCAAGACATTCCTCCTGTGCCTGCGGCCTGCGCAGCATGGAAAGGAACAGATCCAGCTCCTGACCGTCCCCAAAAACGCGCAGAGGTATCACAAACCATGCCGGCCGTCTGACTCCCTGCATATATCCCAGCAGGAGAAGATGCTTCGTCTTGCGGATCAGTCCGATATGCCTGCAGGAAATCTCGCTGTAGTCCCTTCTCCTCGCCTTCAGTTTACCGCCTTCTATCCAGAGGCTTCCCTGCTGCCCACTCAAAAGCTTCACCGTAACCGCATAATTGTAAATGCCCACTGCAAGCAGCATCAGCGCCAGAACCAGAACCGTAAACGCAGCGGCCTCCGGGATGAATAGAAGTTCCGCCGCTAAGATGAGTAAAAGCCGCACGCCCGTTCTTTTGCTGTATTTAAGCTGTTCCAGATATACGGTCAGACAAAACTCCCGTATTTCCGAAGGCTCCATCACATATTCATATATTCTGCTGCTGTCCATATCCGTTTTCCTTCCTGATACACTGCCGCACAATCAACTACCCGAGGCAGTACCTGCGGATTGCTTTTCCCACCCCGTTGTGATCGTTGTCCGCCGTGGTCACATCGCACAGCGCCTTAATATCTTCCGCCGCGTTCCCCATGGCCACCGACAGCCCCACAGCCTCCAGCATGGCCCTGTCATTATCCGCGTCCCCGATGCCGGCCGTCTCCGCCATCGTTATTCCCAGATGTGCCGTCAAAGCCTGCAGGCCGCTGGCCTTCGTCACCCCCGCCGCGTTCATCTCAAGGGACGCCCCTTCCGCAAAAGCAAAGGATAAGGGAAGGTGTTTCAACGCCTCATATGCCTCCGCCCTGTCCCGCACAGAGCGGAAATACACATTCACTTTCGGAATGGCATCATACCGCAATGCCTCCGCCGCCATATCCTCCACCCTTCTGGTCAGCTCCAAAAACATCGTCTGGTAAACGCCCATATGAAAATCCGACATATGACTTATCTGGTCAACTCTTACGATGGACTCTCTTTCAGTCAAAAAATGCGCCATCGCGTCATACCTTGCCGCCGTCTCCACAATCTCCCCAATACATGCGCCCGGCAGCTCGCGGCAGAAAATACGTCTCTGCTCCTGAAAGTCATATACCAGCGCCCCGCTCAAACATACGGCATAACGCATGGAGGGAATCTTTCTCACATAGGAGAGCAGCTCTATCATCGCGCGCCCGGTGCTGTACACAGCCTGAACACCCTTTCCCGCCGCCTCCTCTATATCCCGCACGGTGGCCGGATCGAGGGATTTATCTGATCTTAATAAGGTACCGTCCATATCGAGGGCGATTAATTTATATCTGGTCATTTCCGTTCCTCTGCTTCTCCTGTATTTAAAACAGACCGCCTTCTGTCACTTTACTTTTCCGGCGGCAGCTTGAAAGCCCTGCCTGATCTCAATTATACAGAAATACGCCCCTATATACAACAAAATCCCATTAAAATTCTCTCCATAAAGAAGCCCTGCGTCCGCCATCGCGTCCGCAGGGCCTGTCTTCCTTTTTCCGCCTATTCCTTCTTTTTCCGCACAAACACGGGTATCACATCGAGCGGCGTATCCGCCACCACGCGCTGTCCGCCTGCATATTTCCTGCCGGTGAAAGCCTCCGTCCAGTCGTCTTCCATGGGCAGATAGACGCTGCGCTTGGTCTGCCCCGCATGGAGGACCGGCGCCACCAGCACATCCGGGCCATACATATACTCGTCCTCCACATCCCAGCACGCACAATCCTGCGGGTACATATAGAAGAGTGTCCTCATGACAGGCGTGCCTTTCTCATGGGCTTCCTCCATCAGCTTTCTCGTGTAGGGGCGCAGCCGCTCGCGAAACGCCATATACTTTTTACAGATCTCATACACCTCTTCCCCGTAGCTCCACACCTCGTTGGCAGCGCCGGAACAGCAGGATGCGCCTCCTGTGTCGCCATGCTGGGGCTGTCTCGGTTCTCTGTCGCCGTGCAGGCGCATCACCGGGCAGAATGTTCCCCACGCAAACCATCTGGCGAAAAGCTCTCTGAACGCCGGGTCGTCCGGGTTGCCGCCATGGAACCCGCCGATATCGGTTGTCCACCACGGGATTCCCGCAAGCCCCATATTCAGTCCTGCCGCAAGCTGGTTTCGCATACTCTCAAAACTGGAGGCAATGTCCCCCGACCATACCAGCGCGCCGTATTTCTGACTGCCCGCCCATGCACACCGCAGGAGGTTCACAATATTTTTCTGCCCTTCCCGCTCCATGCCCTCATAAAAAGTTCTGGCGTAATCCACAGGATACGTGTTGCCGATCTGTAAATTAGTGCCCCGGTGATAGCGGTAATTGTCAAAATCATACGCCGTATACTCAGGCTCCGCCTCATCCAGCCAGAACACCCTGATACCCATATCGTAATAGTTTTTCTTTACCTTGCCCCACAGATAATCCCTTGCTTTCGGATTGGTGGCGTCATAATGAATGGTCGCCCCCTGAAAATCCAGTCCCACGCGGAACCCTCTCTCCGTGCGGATCAGATATCCTTTTTCCAGCATCTCCTCATAATTCTCACAGGTCTTATCCACGGTAGGCCAGATGGATACCATCAGCTCGATGCCCATCTCCCTCAACTCCCGCACCATCGCCTCCGGATCGGGCCAGTACACCGGGTCAAACTTCCACTCTCCCTGCTTCGGCCAGTGAAAAAAATCAATCACGATCACGTCTATGGGCAGGTTCCTGCGCTTATACTCCCTTGCCACCGACAGCAGCTCCTCCTGCGTCTGGTAACGGAGCTTACACTGCCAGAAACCAAGCCCGTACTCCGGCATCATGGGAACCTTCCCTGTCACAGCCGCATAAGCTTCCTCTATCTCCGCCGGCGTATCGCCCGCCGTCACCCAGTAATCCAGCGCTTTGGTGGAATAGGCTTCAAAGCTCATGATATTTTTGCCAAATACCGCCCGCCCCACACCGGGATTGTTCCAAAGGAAACCATATCCCAGAGAGGAGAGCGCAAAGGGCACACTGGCCTGCGAATTGCGGTGGGCCAGCTCCAGATCCAGCCCTTTTAAATCCAGATAGGGCTGCTGGTACTGTCCCATGCCATAGATCTTTTCCTCCTTATCCACCGATTCAAACCGCATAGTCAGATGATAATCCCCGCCCTGAATTGGCTTGAACTCTCTGGCTTCCACCTCGATCGCGCTGCACTTTGCATCCAGCAGATCCCTGCGGTTCCTGCAATACTCTTCCAGAAGCAGACGCCCGTCGGCATGGTAAATCATAATCTTACCAAGCTTCGTAATCTCGGCATGAATCTTACCGTTTACAATCCTTGCGCCCTGCTTGGTAAAGGAGATATCAGCCTCAGCCTCCCCTTTCCGGCATAACGCCCAGTCCTCCTCCGGCATCCTGCTCTCTTTGGTAGCCCGCACCCGCAGCGCATTCGGCCCCCACGGCTCTATCCACACCTCCTCCGCATCATAGCGGTAAACCAATTTGTTATCTCTGATATCTAACATACTTTTCCCTTTCTTTCCTCTTTTTCTTCCTCAATCCCTGCCATCTCCCAAATCCACGCGGAGAATGCCGCTTCTGGCATTCTCCAGGGTGAAATGGAGTTGCATCGCAACTCCTAGAAGTTCTTGGCGTCCCGTCCCATGGCGGGACGTCTTTAGAACTTCTTTTCACCCCTTGACCGCCCCGCTGGTCATGCCGCTCACAATATATTTTTGCATAAAGATAAAGATCAGCGCGACGGGAATGATTGTCACCACCGCGAAAGCTGTCAGATAGCTCCACTTCGTCCCGTACTGCCCCATAAAGTTGAAGATGCCCGCAGTGATCGGCCGCTTCTCCTGATCCAGAATAAAAGTCATCCCATAAGCCAGATCTCCCCACGCATACAGGAAGGAGAAGATGGCGCAGACCATAACGCCCGGCTTGGCAATGGGAATCAGGATTCTCACGAAGGCGCTGAACTTGTTACACCCGTCCAGATAGGCCGCCTCCTCCAGATCCTTGGGAATGGAAGCAAAATAATTTTTCAGTATCAGCACGGAAAACGGAATCCCGATGGTAGCGTCCGCCAGCACCGCCGCCACCCATGTATTGTAAACATGCATGTTTTTAAACATGATAAACATGGGAGTCAGCAGCACCGATACCGGCAGCATCTGTGTCACCAGAAAGGAGAGCAGCAAGATCTTTCTCGCCTTAAAGCGATACTTGGCAATCCCATAGGAAGCCGGCACCGCCAGAAGAACCGCGATGAGCGTGGCTCCCATCGAAATCAGAAAGCTGTTTGCAAAGGAACGGAACATGTTGAAATCTCCCGTCTCCACCTGCGCCGCATAGGATTTCGTGTTCAGGATATGGGGATAAAAGGTGGGCGGATTCTGGAATATCTCCTGCTCCGTCTTCAGGGACGTGATCAGCGCCCAATATAACGGGAACAGAAGAATGCACAAAAGCGCTACCGCCGCTGCGCTAAACAATATATTTTTTTTCGTTGATAGTCTCTTTTCCTCGTTCATTCATTTTCCTCCATGTCCGGGTCATCGTACAAATTTTTAATCCGTTTCCTCCTCCGTCGTCGCCTTAATATAGAAGACGCCCACAAACAACAGTATCACCAGCAGTACATTGGCCACCGCGGAGCCCTTGCTGTACTTAAACATTTCAAAGGACAGCTTATAGGAATAAGTAGACAGCATATGGGTGGAATTGACCGGGCCGCCGCTCGTCATGACATAAACCAGATCATACACCTTAAACGTATAGATGAATCCGAGAATCAGCACGGACTCAATGGTGGGCTTCAAAAGCGGCAGCGTGATCTTCCAGAATGTCTGCACTTTTCCCGCCCCGTCAATGGACGCACTCTCATACAGTTCTTTTGGAATGGTGGTAAGGCCTGTGGAAATCAGTATCATGTTAAAGGGAATGCCGATCCATACATTGGCGCAGATCAGGGCAAACATTGCCGTTCCCGGCGTAGTCAGCCATTCTATGTTCTTTTCTATCAGATGTAAGCTTCTCAGGATAAAATTGATAATCCCGATATCTGTGGCAAACAGCAGCTTAAACATCAACGCCGTGACAGTGATCGGTATCATCCAGGGCACCAGCAGGATGCCGCGCACCGGCTTGGCGAAAGAAAACCGCTGGCTGAAAAAGAGCGCCAGTGCAAAGCCAACGACAAACTGAAATACCAGACACGAAACCGTAAACCGCAGGGTATTCCACAGGGAACTGGTAAATACACTGTCCTTAAAAAGCTCCAGATAGTTGTCAAACAGGATGAAATTCCTTGTTCCCTTCACCAGATTCCCCGCATTGACGTCCTGAAAGCTTAAGATGATATTGTGGATGATCGGATATCCCACAAAAATAAGCATATAGAGAAACGCCGGAAGAACAAACAGCATTCCCACATTTTCATAGCGGAAAAGCTTTTTTAATTTTGTCATGAAAAACCTCCTATCTTTTGCATCATGCCGAAACAGTTTTTTGAGAACAGGCTCACGCCCTGTCTCATCTGAAATCTACGCGGCTCTGCGTGGACAAAAAACCGCCGCCGCACAGATTCTACCTATGTAATACTCTGTGCAGCGACGGTCTGTTATGCCTTACTTTACAATACCGTCAATCGTTGCCTGCGCCTGCGCCGCCGCGTTCTCAGGTGTGGCCGTTCCTGTGATGACCTGATTGAATGCCAGGGAAATGGCGTCGGACACGCTGGGCCACTCAGCCAAAGGGCCTCTCGGCATCGCATAATTCAGCTCCTCCACGAAGGGATAGTACGGAGAATCTGCCGCGAACTGACTTTCCGCAATGGTCTTATCCGCCGAGATATAACCGAACTGGTTCATCATAAACTTCACCTTCTCCTCGCTGGTGGCATAAGTGAGGAAGTCCAGCGCCCCGTCCACATTTCCGCCGTTTATTACCGCATAGTTCTCACCGCCAAGCACTGACGCGTATTCCTTATCTCTGGGAATCAGTGTCACCTTCCAGTTCAGATCCGGCGCCTCGGACTGCATGGTCGGAATCTGCCACGGGCCGTTCACCATCATCGCCGCATTGCCCGCGATAAACTGGTTCATCACATCACCCTGTGTCCAGTTGATGCACTCCTTGCTCATCACGCCCTCATCAATCAGACCCTGAATAAAGGCAAGGGCGCGGATACCGTTCTCATTATTGATATCATAGGAAGTGGCCCCTGTAGACCAGAGCCAGGGAGCAAAATTGAAGGTTCCCTCTTCGTTCTGCACGCTGCAGAATGCCAGCCCGGTAACCGAATCTGTCGTCAGCGCCTTCGCCGTCTCCTTCAGCTCGTCCCATGTAGCGGGAACGCTGCAGCCCGCCCCGTTCAGCATATCCTCATTATAGTAAAGGGCAAGGCAGTTCGCGCCGAACGGTACACCGTACAATTTCCCGTCTACCGTACAGGAATTCACGGTTCCCTCATAATAATTGCTCACGTCAAACTTACCTGTCAGATCCTCGAAAATTCCCATTGCCACATAAGAGGCGTGATCCGGGGAATCCAGAATTGCAATATCCGGGAGCTCATCTGCGGAAGCGCCGATAGACAGCTGCTTCTTAAAATCCGCAAAAGGCACATATTTGGCATTTACCTCATACTGATCCTGCGATCCGTTATATTCCTGAATGAGCTGGTCCAAAGTTACCTGATGCCCCTCATTCTCCCAGTAATACCAGATGGTAACCGCCTGCGCTTCGCCGGACGAAGCAGTCTCGCCGCTGTTCTCCTCCCCGGCGCTCTCCTGCGCTGCGGGCGCCTTGTCTGCTGCCGGCGCATTGTCCGCCGCAGCGCCCTTGCCGCCCCCTGATCCGCACCCGGTCATAATACCGGCCGTCACCGCCAACGCCGTCAACACCGCTGTTATCTTTCTCTTCTTCATATTTCCTCCTCCCAACCTTTGTATAGGTTTTGCTTTTGTTGGGTTTATCATACCGCCTTTGGGTTCCCCGGCAAACGGGAGAAAAATGAAAAAGGATAAAATATCTAATCTCATCTTTTTATCTGTTGGACTTCCTGTACGCCGCGGGCGACATCCCCACACATTCCTTAAACACTCTGGCGAAATACTTGGCATCCGCGTATCCTATTTTCTCTGCGATCTCATACTGCTTAAGCTGGGTTCCGATCAGCAGCTCCTTTGCCTTGGACAGCCGGTAATTGCGGATATAGGTGCTGAAATTCTCCCCCACTTCCTTATGAAACTGGCTTCCCAGATACTCCTGCGTCAGATTCAGCCTGTCCGCAATCTCGCTCAGGGTAATTCCGTCCGCATAAAACTCGTGAATCATGCTCTGCGTCTTTTTCACCGCAAGACTCACCGCCTCCGCGCCCTTTCCGGGCGCACTCATGTGCGCAAACAGCCCGTCAAAGCTTCTGCGCAGTTCTTCCTCTGTCTTTGCCCCCATAATACAGTCCAGCAGTTTTTTCTGGTCGACTTCCCGATAATTTATGCCGCCCACTTCCTTTGCGATGTTTAAGACCGCCCACTGAAAACGGACATAGGATTCCTTGATCTCTTTTGGCGAATACATCCTCCCCTTTAGAAAATAGGTGTGAAACCGCTCTGTGATCTCGCGGATTTTCTCCTCCTCCCCCGTGCAGACTGCCGCCTTGATCTGGCTCTCCAGTTCCACCGGATAGATGCAGATCTCTGTCTGCACATCCGCAATCCGGGGATAGGAGATCAGGACGTCGTCACCCAGAACCAGATTCCAGTCCATGTAGGGGAGCAGCGTCTGATAGCCCTCCCTGACCGCTTTGGCTCCTGTAACCTCCAGCATGCCATAACTGATATGACGCCCCCGCTTATCTCTTTTCTGGAACAAAATCTGGTTCTGGTACCAGCGCTCTATTTCCTGTCTGGAAGCATAGTCATAGAGCAGGGCGAGAATCACCCGGTCATACTCCATATCCACCAGACAATACCGAACGCCTTTCTGCTCCAAAATCCACTGCATCTCCTGCCGTTTCTTCTCCCGCCCCGTCTCAAAGCAGTCCCCCATATAGATCAGCAGTTCAATAAGCGGCGTATCTTCTGCAATCTGATACTTCTTATCCAAAAACTCCTCCATTTTCGAATCCAAAGCCGCCACCCCGTACAGCAGGCCGGACACAATATGTTCCAGACTGCCCATGGTATCCGGCGTCCTTTTCTGTTCCTGCTCATAAAGATTCTGTATTTTCCGAATCGTCTGAACGAACTCCGGCACCACCACAGGCTTGATGATATAGTCGCATACACCCAGCTTCACAGCCTGTCTGGCATAGGCAAATTCCGAGTAGGCCGTCAGGACAATCACTTTGGGAAACAGACCGGCTTCCTGTACTTTTCCAAGCATCTTCAACCCGTCCATAACCGGCATTCTGATATCCGTGATGACCAGATCGGGCCGGTGCGCTTCTATACACTGCAGGCCTTCCTGCCCGTTCCCCGCAACGCCCTCTATGACAATGTCGGGAAACATCTTAGCCATCAGCTTACACAGGCCCTCCCTGATCAGAATTTCATCTTCCACCACAACCGCTCTCACCTTTTTCTTTCCCTCCCGCGTATCGACTCATTTAGTCAACCCCGTCTCTTCCGCCGTCCGGCCAATCGTCCACAGGAATGGAAATCCGTACCTCCGTTCCCTGTCCCAAAGAGCTGACGATCTTAACCTCCGCACGCCCGCCATAGTACATATGAATCCTTGTAATGGCATTTTCCATTCCGATATGGTTTCTGTTATCGGTCTTTTTAAAAATCCCGGCATTCATTTCCCGCACCATTTCAGCGGGTATTCCACAGCCATTGTCCTGAATCCGTATGACGATCCGGTTCCCGTCCCGTCCCATGTCCATCTGCAGTTTATGGGTTCTGTCTACCCCCTCAAAACCATGCAGGATGGCATTTTCTATAAAAGGCTGCAGCAACAGCTTATGAATGGGAAGTCCCATGATTTCCGGCTCCACATTGATATGACAGTCAAAGGAATTTTTCAGTTTCGTCTGCTGTAAAAAGATATATTGTTTCAGCCAGTCAACCTCGTCTTTGATCCTGACGACCCCATTGCTGTCGGAAATCCCGTACCGCAGAATACCGGCCAGCGTCGCTATCATATTGCTGATCTCGTACTCATCCCTGTCAATGGCCATCCAGTTGATCGTATCCAGTGTATTGTAAAGAAAATGCGGATTGATCTGTGCTTCCAGAGCCGCAATTTCGGCATTCTTCTGCTTCTGCGTAGACTGTTTCAGCTTATCCATCATGGAATTAAACTCTTCCGCTATCACTTCAATCTCCGTGGGCCGCGTCCGGTCCGGCGCCACCCGGATCGTCAGATCCCCCCTGCCGGCTTTTCGCATCGTTTCCACAACCCGCTTTATGGAATCGGTCATTTTCGTCACCTGTCTGAACATGATAGTCATCACCGTACACAGGGACAGGACAATAATGGAAACCCGCAGCTGCTGCTGCTGCCTGAGCGCCTGAATCAGTTCTTCCTGACTGGTCACCCGGACAATCTCCCACCCCGTCTCCTCATCATGGACCGAATAGACGGAAAGCGCCGTTTCCCCTAAAAGCCCCGTCTCTCTGGCAATCCTCTGGCAGGCAGCCCTCTTGTCCTCCCGGCCCGCCCCCCTGTCATAGACAGCCTCTCCCACTCTTTCGGAACCGGTGCAGGAAATCAGCGTCCCCTCACTGTCCACGATAAAATTCAACCCGTTCTCCGTCGTAGAGCAGATTTCCTCCAGCAGCCTTTCGTCAATACTGACAAGTACGATGCCGCACCGCTTGTCCACGTCCCGATAGTCAATGATACGTCTCCCGATATGGAACAGATAGCAGGAATTGCTTCCAAATACCACTTTTTCTCCCGTGGGAATCGTGTGCAGCTTATTGTCGCCGCTGATTTCACGGTAAAGCTCGGCCTGCGACATGGAAATACTGTCCATCCACGAAGTACGTGTGGTGGCCGAGGTCAGTTGATTGTAAAATACCAGTTCCCCGCTGTCCGTAATGACGGTAATGAATTTCACATAGTCCTTCGTATATACCATCCCTCTCAGGGCCCTGCGCAGCATCTGTCTGTTGCTCGCCACATCCTCCCCGGCATTGATCTTATCGACCAGTTCCACAATATTATCGTCCGTATATACCTGATACAAAATGTCCTCATAGGAGTCCAGCCACACGTCCAGACTCACCCTGATCTGTTCCAGATTGGCATTTGTCATGCTCTCCACGTTCTGTCTGACCAGCCTTGACGTATTATAGTAAGCGACTATATTCACAAGAGCAATGGGCAGAAAGGATGTCACAACAAAAGCCATAATCAACCGTGTCCCGATACTTTTTCTGTCAAAACTGATTTCACGCATGGCAGTCCCTCCCCTTTTATTATAGGAAGCATCTGCCGCAAAAAAACGGAAAATATATAAGATAGGAGGAAAAATATAAGGGAAAATATAAGAAAAACTATAAGAAAATATACTGCAAATACCGAAACCCGCCTGAACCGGGATACCGATCTCCGATTCCAGACGGGTTATTCTGACTCTGCTGTCCGATTTCCTGATGCCGACGCCGTTCCGGCCCTGCTCTCCAGCCTCCTGATGCCAACGCTGTTCCGGCTCTACTCTCCGGCTTCCTGCCAACCCGGCTCCGGCTGAGGGACTGTTTCCGGCTGGGGAACCGGCTCCGGCAATACTGCAGGCTCTACAGGCACTCCCGCCTCCGGCATCGCTGGCCCTCCTTCCCTCGTCACATTCTCCGGCTCCAATTCCAGCGGAATCTCCGGCAGCGGCTCCGGCTCCGTTCCCGGCAGATAATAACAGATGACGGGCGTGTTCTTCTCCACATAACCATAAATTTCCTGCGCAACGGAATAGGGCAGATTGACACAGCCATGGGAACCGTTTGTCAGATATATGTTTCTGCCAAACTCGCTTCTCCATGTCGCGTCGTGCATTCCCACGTTATTATTAAAAGGCATCCAGAAAGAAACCGGCGTGCTGTAAGTTTCCCCGTTTAACGTGGCGTTCCGCTCCTTGTAAGTAATTCCGTAAATTCCCGGCGGCGTTTCGTTTCCTCTGTTCGGATTGCCGGACACAAAATCCGACTCCAGAACGCACGCCCCGTTCTGGTATAAAAACAGATGCTGCGCCGTCAGGTTGATTTCCACATAAGAATCTCCGTAATCCGGGTCGTCATAAGAGGCCGCCGTCTGTCTGTAGACAGGAATCCGTTCTCCGCCCTCGCCCTTCTCTAACAGCCCGATCAGCTCCTCCGTCTCCTGTCCCACATCCATCCACCAGCCATAATCTCCCAAGTCAATTGTCACTTCCTGTCCATAGCTTGTCTGGAACTTTCTCTTATGAAAGACCGTGTCATATTTTTTCCGCAGGGAATTGACATACTCTTTAACCAGTTCCGGGTCAAGCTCTACCCGGTTTCCTCTCCGTATAATCCAGCCCGCCACGGTATCTGCGTCCAAACTCTCCCGTTCTGTCCCAAATGTATAAGTTATGGCAGTATTCACATAGTTCTGCAGCTTTTCATAGGTGGCTTTCAGCCCCGCATCCTCCGTGGTAATCCCGGGTTCCTCATAGCATCCCGCCGCATCCAGATCCACCTGCTCCTCCAGTCCGTTCAGGGCTGTCCTGATGGCCTCCAAGGCCTTATCCCGGTTCAGACGGTTTCCCTTCGTTTCCGCTACCAGCTCAAAACCGCTCCCCGATACATAATCCGCTATGTACGCATCCGTCGGCTCTTTGATAAAATCCCTTTGAAAGCCTCTCAGTGCGTTGATTTTTTCCTCCAATGCCGTCTCCTCATAAAAAGGCGGCGCATCTGTCCTGTAATCCGCATCCTGTTTCAAAAACCACAGATAGCGGTTCTGCCCCTGCAAAACGGCCTCTAATGGCTCCGTGGAAACATAGGAAATCCCAATCTCACTTCCCAATATTTCCTCCTCCAAAGTCGTACCGTCCGCCTGACGCTCAATGACCCTGAGAGAATACCTGCCGATCCTCTCCTCCAGCTCTGGGATCGACATACCCGACACGTCCACCTTATCAATCACCGTGCCGTTTAAAAAGCAGCTCTGATAGCGCCCAAGACCCGCCATGTAGACCACCAGCAGGACAAGGAGCGGCGTCAGGACAAGCACAGCCGCAATCAGAAGTTTCCGCCTTTTCCCTGTGCCTTCCCTATTCTGTTCTGTTTTCTCCCTGTTTTTGAACTGTAGTTTCATTCGTCCTGTTTCCCTGTATGATAAATTGTTATTTATGTGCAAAAGTCTTCTGACCCTACACTACGCATAAGCAGATTCGAAATGCTTCGCGCATAAAGAAGGAATGCCATACACCCCTAGTATAACATTCCTTCTCCGAATTTCCAATCTGCCATTTTTATGAAATATCCCGGCATTTTTCTATGAATTTACCTGTCCCTGATCACTGAATATACAGATTCGTATACCCCATCAGGCTCTCGTCCACCTCTCTGGCGCACTCCCTGCCCTGGCGGATGGCTTTCACCACAAGGGACTGCCCGGTGTGCATATCGCCCGCCGTAAACACGCGCTCTGCACTGGTCGCAAATCTCCCCGCTTCTGTTTTCACATTGGTTCTGCCGTCCAGTTCCACCTTAAAGGCGTCTGTCACATACTTCTGGCTGCCCAAAAAACCTGCGGCAATCAGCACAATCTCGGCCTCCAGCGTTTTTTCGGAGCCTTCGATTTCTTTCATGTTCATGCGTCCTGTCTCCGCATCCTTCTCCCACGCCAGCGAAACGATCTTTACCGCCTTCAGATTTCCGTTTTTATCTTTGACAAATTCCTTCACCGTGGACTCATAAATCCGTGGATCGTGACCGTAGACGGCGATGGCCTCCTCCTGACCGTAATCAGTCTTACAGACCTTGGGCCATTCGGGCCACGGATTGTTTTCTGCTCTCGTGTCGGGAGCCTTAGGCATCATCTCGATCTGGGTCACGGTCTTTGCCCCGTGGCGGATAGCCGTACCCACACAGTCGTTGCCGGTATCGCCGCCGCCGATGATCACCACGTTTTTATCCTTCGTATCCACATACTTTTTATCCGCAAAATCCGAGTCCAACAGGCTTTTCGTGTTGGCAGTCAGAAAGTCCACCGCAAAGCAGATGCCCTTGGCGTCCCTGCCCGGCGCATTGATATCCCTCGGCTGTGAAGAACCACAGCAGAGTACCACCCGGTCAAACTCTTTTAACAGTTTTTCCGCCTTCACCTCTTTGCCGACATTGCTGCCTGTCACAAAGGTAACGCCCTCCTCCTCCATAACCTTGATCTTGCGGTCAATGATATGCTTTTCCAGTTTCATATTCGGAATACCGTACATAAGCAGGCCGCCGATGCGGTCGGAACGCTCAAACACCGTCACCAGATGACCCCTTCTGTTGAGCTGGTCCGCCACGGCAAGGCCGGAGGGACCGCTGCCGACCACCGCCACCTTCTTGCCGGTACGCACTTTGGGCGGCTTTGCCGCCGCATAGCCTTTTTCATAAGCGTTTTCAATGATGGCATACTCGTTCTCCTTCGTGGAAACCGGGTCGCCGTTTAAGCCGCAGGTGCAGGCCGCCTCGCACAGCGCCGGGCAGACTCTCGACGTAAACTCCGGGAAGTTGTTGGTCTTATGCAGCCGGTTGTATGCCTGTTCCCAGTTCCCCGTATAAACCAGATCATTCCACTCCGGCACCAGATTGTGCAGCGGACACCCGGAGGTCATCCCGCAAAGCGTCATGCCGGACTGGCAGAAGGGCACACCGCAGTCCATGCAGCGCGCGCCCTGCTCTCGCTGTTCCTCCATCGTCAGATGCTCGTGAAATTCGTTAAAATTATGAATGCGCTGTCCGGGACTCACATCTTTTGAGACCCTGCGCTCATATTCCATAAATCCTGTCGGTTTTCCCATTTCTCACACCTCCTTCGTCCCTCAGACATTCTCCTTGTCTTTTTTATAAAACGCCTCGATCTGCGCCTGTTCCGCGCTCAGGCCCTTCTCTTCCATCTGCACGATGAGCTTCAACATGATCTCGTAGTCGTGCGGGATGATCTTCTTGAACTTCGGCAGATATTCCCCGAAATTGTCCAGAATCTCCTTTCCCTTGACAGAGTTGGTGTAGGCCACATGCTCCTTAATCATTTCCTTCAGTTCAAGGACGTCATATTTCGAGGTAATCTCATAAGAGGAAACCATTTCCTTGTTGGTCTTCGTGTACAGGTCGTTATTCTCGTCCAGCACATAGGCGATACCGCCGCTCATGCCCGCCGCAAAGTTCTTGCCCACGGAGCCGATGACAACGACACGCCCGCCCGTCATATACTCACAGCCGTGGTCGCCCACGCCCTCCACCACCGCGATAGCGCCGGAGTTTCTGACACAGAACCGTTCGCCTGCCACACCGTTGATGAAAGCCTTGCCGGAGGTGGCACCGTAGAGGGACACGTTTCCGATAATGATATTTTCATCCTGTTTGAAAGTGGACCCCTTGGGCGGGTAGACGATCAGTTTGCCGCCGGATAAACCTTTGCCGAAATAATCGTTGGAATCGCCCACCAGTTCCAGCGTCAGTCCCTTCGGGATAAAAGCACCGAAGCTCTGGCCGCCGGAACCCTTACATAAAATATGGTAAGTATCCTCCTCCAGCGTATCGCCATATCTTCTCGTAATCTCCGAACCGAAAATGGTGCCGAAGGTACGGTCGGTGTTCGATACATCCACCTCCAGACTTCTCTTCTGCCCGTTCTCCAAAGCCTTGGACAACTGCTTTATGATCACCTTTTCGTCAAGCGTCTTTTCCAGCCGGAAGTCATACACCTGTTTCGGGTCAAAGATGCATTTCTCCTTGCTCCCCTCGTAAGGATTACTCAGAATCAGGTTAAGATCCACTTTCCGCTGGCGGTCCGTCAGGTTCTCTTTTACTTTCAAAAGCTCTGTCCTGCCCACCAGCTCATCCACCTTGCGCACGCCCAGTTTCGCCATATACTCCCGTAGCTCCTGGGCGATAAACCGCATAAAATTCTCCACATACTCCGGTTTCCCCGTAAAGCGCCTGCGCAGCTCCGGGTTCTGGGTTGCCACGCCCACCGGGCAGGTATCCAGATTGCAGACGCGCATCATCAGACAGCCCATCGTCACAAGCGGCGCCGTTGCGAAGCCAAATTCCTCCGCGCCCAGAATCGCCGCAATGGCCACATCCCGTCCGCTCATTAACTTCCCGTCCGTCTCGATGCGGACTTTATTCCTAAGACCGTTCTGAATCAAAGTCTGGTGCGTCTCCGCCAGCCCCAGCTCCCAGGGCAGCCCCGCATTGTGGATGGAATTGCGGGGCGCAGCTCCCGTGCCGCCGTCGTATCCGCTCACCAGAATCACCTGTGCGCCCGCCTTGGCCACGCCTGCTGCCACCGTACCCACACCCGCCTCGGAAACCAGCTTCACCGAAATCCGCGCCCTGGTGTTGGCATTTTTCAAGTCGTAGATCAACTGCGCCAGATCCTCGATGGAATAGATATCATGATGGGGCGGCGGGGAAATCAGCCCCACGCCGGGCGTAGAGTGTCTGGTCTTTGCAATCCACGGATATACCTTGCCGCCGGGAAGGTGTCCGCCCTCGCCGGGCTTTGCCCCCTGCGCCATCTTGATCTGGATCTCCTGCGCGCTGTTCAAATATTCGCTGGTAACGCCGAAGCGTCCGCTTGCCACCTGCTTGATGGCGGAGCAGCGGTTTAAGCCGTCGGGCCCCACCGTCAGTCTGTCCTTGTCCTCCCCGCCCTCGCCGGAGTTTGATTTGCCGTGCAGGCGGTTCATTGCAATCGCCATCGTCTCGTGCGCTTCCTTGGAGATGGAGCCGTAGGACATAGCGCCCGTCTTAAATCTTGTGACAATCGTGTCAACACTCTCCACTTCCTCTATTGGCACGGGTTTCTTCGGGAAATTGAAGTCCATCAGACCGCGCAGGTTCTTGATGCTTTCCTCGTTATTGACCGCTTTGGTATATTGTTTGAATAATTCATAATCACCCCGTCTGGTTGACTCCTGCAGTAAATGAATCGTCTCAGGATTGTACAGATGTTCATCCGCACCACTCCTCATCTGGTGATGTCCCGTGCTGTCCAGCGTCAGATCCGTAGATAGACCGAGCGGGTCAAAAGCCATGGAGTGCAGCGTATCCACCTCCTCCTCGATATCCTTCAGGGTAATCCCTCCCACACGGCACACCGTGTTGGTAAAATACTTATTGATCACATCTCTGTCAATGCCGATGGCCTCAAAAATCTTGGAGCCCTGATAGGACTGGATCGTGGAAATGCCCATCTTGGAGGCAATCTTTACGATACCGTGCAGAATCGCGCTGTTGTAATCGTTTACCGCCGCATAGTAGTCCTTATCCAGCATATGGTTGTCGATCAGCTCCTTGATGCTCTCCTGTGCCAGATAAGGGTTGATCGCCGAAGCGCCGAAACCGAGCAGGGTCGCAAAATGATGTACCTCTCTTGGCTCTGCGGATTCCAGGATGATATCCACGCTTGTTCTCTTTTTCGTGCTGACCAGATGCTGTTGCAGAGCAGATACGGCCAGCAGGGACGGAATCGCCACCCGGTTCTCATCCACGCCTCTGTCAGAGAGGATAATGATATTCACCCCGTCGCGGTAAGCCCTGTCCACCTCCACGAAAAGCCGCTCGATGGCCTTTTCCAGTCTGGTATTCTTATAATAGGTAATCGGAATGACCTCCACCTGAAAGCCTTCCGCCTTCATTGCCTTGATTTTCAAAAGGTCCGTGCTGGTCAGAATCGGATTGTGCACCCGCAGCATATTGCAGTTTTCCGGCATCTCCTCCAGAAGATTCCCGTCCTGTCCCAGATAGACCGTGGTGGAAGTAACCACCTCCTCGCGGATTGCGTCAATGGGCGGGTTCGTCACCTGTGCAAAAAGCTGTTTGAAATAGTGGAACAGCGGATGGTGCGCTCTGGAAAGTACCGGGATCGGCGTATCCACACCCATCGCCGCGATTGCCTCCGCGCCATTTTTTGCCATCGGCAGGATGCTGGTCTTCAAATCCTCGTAAGTGTAGCCGAAAGCCTTCTGCATGCGCTGCCTCTCTTCGTAGGTAAACTCCGGCACACGCTGGTTCGGGATTTTTAACTCTTTCAAAGTCACCAGCTTGCTGTCCAGCCACTCGCCATAAGGCTGTGCGGACGCATATTTCTCTTTCAGTTCATTGTCATCAATCACCCGCCCCTGTACCGTATCCACCAGAAGCATCTTGCCAGGATGGAGCCGCTCTTTCATCACGATCTTAGCGGGGTCAATATCCAGCACCCCTACTTCCGATGAGAGGATCAGCGTGTCGTCGTCCGTGATCATGTAGCGGGATGGCCGTAGACCGTTTCGGTCAAGTACTGCCCCCATGATATCCCCGTCGCAGAAGAGGATCGACGCCGGGCCGTCCCAAGGCTCCATCATAGTCGCGTAGTACTGATAGAAATCCTTTTTCTTCTGGGACATGGTTTTATTGTTTTCCCACGGTTCAGGAATGGTAATCATCACCGCCAGTGGAAGCGGCATCCCGCTCATCACCAGAAATTCCAGCGTGTTGTCGAGCATGGCAGAGTCGGAGCCGGAGGCATTGATCGCCGGCAGGATTTTGTGCATCTGTCCCTGCAAGTGCTCGGACTCCATATTCTCCTCTCTGGCCTGCATCTTGTCCGCGTTACCCCGGATCGTGTTGATCTCCCCGTTGTGGACAATGAAGCGGTTCGGATGAGCCCGCTCCCAGCTCGGATTCGTGTTGGTGGAGAACCGGGAATGCACCATGGCGATGGCGGACTCATAGTCTTTATCCTGCAGATCCGCAAAGAAAGTGCGAAGCTGCCCCACCAGAAACATCCCTTTGTACACAATCGTCCGGCTGGACAGACTGACCACATAAGTCACATCCGTGGACTGTTCAAAGGTTCTCCTTAATATGTAGAGCTTTCTGTCAAAATCAAGCCCTTTCTCCACACCCGCAGGCTTTTTGATAAACGCCTGCATAATGCATGGCATACATTCCACTGCCTTATGCCCCAGCACGGAAGGCACCGTTGGCACATCGCGCCAGCCCAAAAACGGCAGCCCTTCCTTTTCCGCAATGATCTCAAACATCTTCTTAGCCTGATTGCGCTGTAACTCATCCTGCGGAAAAAAGAATGTTCCCACGCCATATTCCCTTTCCCCGCCGATATCAAAGCCCAGATTTTTTGTCACCTTCGCCATGAATTTATGCGGCATCTGCGTGAGAATCCCCACGCCGTCTCCCGTCTCGCCCTCCGCATCCTTACCGGCCCTGTGCTCCAGATTCTCCACAATCTTAAGCGCATTCTCCACGATAGCGCGGCTCTTATTGCCCCTGATATTCACACAGGCGCCGATTCCGCAGTTGTCATGTTCAAATTCCGCCCGGTATAACGGGGCATTTGGAATGGTTCTCTTTACATCAAACATAAGCTTTTCTCCTGACTTTCTTTGGATGGTTTTTATAAAAAGAGAACGCAAAAAAGCATATAGCGCTCCTTTGCGTTCTACATGTATACAATAATACACCTGCCTGTCGGATTTGTAAATATAAACTTTTTATTGAATTGTCAGATTATTTGAATATTTTGATTTCTCATCTAAATTTTCAGACTTCTCTCGCCTATCTCTTTCCAAAATACTTGTCAGAACAGCTCAATGCATCTGCTCTCTTCCCATTTTTCTTCGGATCAGTATGTCAAACAAAATGACCGCCAATATGGCTGTTAACAGATCGGAAACGGCCTGTGCCATCAGAACCCCATTATAATGGAATACTTTTGATGCGATGAGGAGAACGGCTGCAAAAAGCACCCCCTGTCTGCTGACAGACAAAAGAAACGCACCGACGGCTTTGCCCGCCGACTGAAAGGTACAGGTCGTCACCAGCACAACCGCTGTAAAAACCATTCCCATCTGCTGCATGCGGAGCATCGGCACTCCGACGGCAATAATAGAAGCATCCTGCATAAATATGCCAATCAGGGCAGGAGCCGCCAGGCAGAGCACCCCCGCCAGCACCGCCGCCGTACAACACTCAAAGCCATAACAGAATCGCAGGATCTCCTTTAAACGCGCATGGTTTTTCGCTCCATAATTGTACCCAATCAGCGGCTGTGCGCCAAACGCAAAACCTATCAGAACCAGCACGGCAATCAAATTCACCTTCATCACAATTCCCATGGCCGCAACCTTATCGTTTCCATAAGGCAGCAGATATCGGTTCGTCAGCGCGATTCCCATGCTCTGCATCAGGTTGGTTACTGAGGCCGGAATCCCTATTGCCAGAATCTGCCCAACTTCCACAATATGAATGTGGAATCCCGCCGGGTTGATGGAAAGCCTCCTGCTTTTTCTCAACAGAAACCAGACGTAAAAAATATCCGCAAAGATATTGCCGATCACAGTGGCAATGGCCGCACCCGCCGCACCTAATCCCAATACAGAAATAAAGATTGGGTCCAAAATCATATTGACGACGGCTCCCAATATGCTTCCGGCCATGGAAGCAGTCGCAAATCCTTCTGTCCGCAGCAGATTGGACGGCGTAAGAGATAAAATAATAAACGGTGCGCCGAGCACAATATAGGTATAATAGCCGGAAGCATAGGACATCGTTTCCCTATCCGCTCCCAACAGATGCAGAATCGGACTACGAAACAGCAGCATAACCGCCGTCACCACAAACCCGCACAAAAGCGCTGCGTAAAAACAAAAGACACTGAGGCGTCTCCCATCCTCATCCCTTTTTTCGCCAAACAACCGGGAAATAACAGAACTTCCTCCCAGCCCAAAAATATCACCCAAGGCAATCATCAGGGTAAAAACAGGCGCGCTTATAGATACCCCAGCTACCAGATTCGTATTGCCCGTCTGCGCAATAAAGTAGGTATCTACCATATTATAGACCAATGAGACAACCATACTCAGCACAACCGGCAGTGCGAACTTAAAAAATGCTTTTGGAACCGGCGTTTTTTCGAACAAATCATTTTCCATCAGTTCTTTCCCTTCTCGTAATTCTTCTATTCCTCCCGTGTTCTTTTTGTTCGACAACACGGACAGCCCCAATCTTCTGCCGGCCGATGCAGACAAAATAGTAATAGGTAACGTCCTGCCTCAAACACGCCTCCACCTGCATGGCATGGATTTCCCCGCATCCTCAACATCCGCTCTCAGTAATGTTACGTCCATTATTCCATCCGTCCTTTCCCTGCAATCAGGCGTTACATCTTATCGCAGAACGCCAGAATCTCACCCTTTCGTGGCGCCACGTCCTCCTTATATTCCACAGAGCATAAACCTAAGCTGCCGCAGCATTCGATTTCCAGATGACCGTAAAAATGTTCCAGGCTCTGTATGACTCTCTCGCACTCTTTCATCCCCGGCCCCGTCCGCAGAGCGATGGCATACCCTCTTTTCCCGCCGCTGACTGCCGCATGTGGTTCATGGGTGTTGCACCAAGGCGTGCATCTGTCGATAAACGCTTTGAACTGTCCGGGAACGTCCGCCCAATAGGACGGTGAGACGGACACAATGAGATCCGCCTGCTCAAATTCACCCATGATCAGCGGAATATCATCCCTCTGAGTACATGCCGCCGTGCTGTGGCAGACCCGGCAGCCTTTGCAAAAGCTGAATGTATAATCATCTATACAAATGCACTTCGTATGGTATTTCGCTGAAAGCCTTTCCGAAACGATTTTCACGATCTCTGCCGTGGCTCCCGTCCTTACCGGACTGCAGTTTATTACCAAAGCATTCATAAGCGTTTCCTCCGTTATCCTCATTCTGCAAAAGTCTCACCTATTTCCAGTCAAATCCCTTGCCATACATAAGGATTCCGGCATATCCGCATACGGCCCATAATTGGGTATGACCTCAAATCCCAGCTTCTTATACACCGCACAGGATTCCACCAGCAGCTCCCCCGTCTCCAGAATCATTCTTTGATAGCCCAGTTCCGCCGCCCATTCCATCAACAGTGAAACCAGTCTGCTCCCGATTCCCCGTCCCTGATATTCGTTATGTACAAACACTCTCTTCAACTCTACCGTGTCATCATCGTATTTTCTGATGGCGCCGCCGCCAGTCGGCTTTTGATCCACATAGACAACGATTGCCTCCTGAACCTCATCCAACTGGTTATATTTCTGGTATTTCTCTCTTTTGATCTGTCTCCCGACACGTCTGTCCAAGTCCATATCAAGAAGCCTGCAGTTTTCTATAAAATCCTCGTTTTTACCGTCCGTTCTCACAAATTCCATCAGAATGTAACCCCTCCCATGACTCAAAACTCATATCTCGTCCCCACACCTGACTGCTACATCGGCTTTAGATTTTTATTAAGCCTGTCCACCATCCACGCAATGCGCTTTTCCCGTCCTGCCTCCGTCTTTGCATCCAAGTACGCCCGCGTATAAGTTTTCTTAACCGATGGGGACATGGCCTGAAAGTTCGTGTAAGCGGGCTCATATTCCTTCAACAGTTCAGATAAACATGCAATCTGCTCCTCCGTAACCGCCGCAGGCTTTTGCGCGTCCCACTGGCCGTTTTGCCTGGCCTCCTCTATTTTCTTTCTGCCGAAGTCGGTCATGAGCCCCCGCTCCTCAAGCGCTTTGACCAGCGCCTTGTTTTTCTCCGACCACTTGCTATTCTCCCTGCGCATGGAAAAATATTTCTTATAAGTTTTGTCGTCGATACTCTGCATCTGGCCGTCAATCCACCCAAAACAGAGTGCCTCTTCAAGCGCCTCTCCCGCTTTTATTGTCTTCGGTCCTCCCGCTTTGCCGAATAAGAGCCAGATACCGTCCTCTGACAGACAATGCTCCGAAAGCCATTCTCTAAAGGTTTCCCGGTCTGAAAACTGTAATATTTCGCTCATTTTATTCCTCCACTAAATCCCCGACACGCTCACTGCTCCACCAACAATGAATTTCCCTTTGAGAAGTCTCCGTTTGTCCATTCCCATTCCTCTGAAAGCTCCAGTTTCCCACCCTCAGACACGACAGGCACACTGTGGCACTTTCCTGTCCTCAACTGCATTTCCCGATTCATATGCTGATACACAAAATCAAGTTCTCCGTTCTGCAATACCGTTCCGATCAAAGTGCCTTTGACGATATCTCCTCCGCCATATTCCGCCCACAAAAGCGTTCCGCTTTGATGATAGGTAAAAACAGTCTGCCCGCTGACTTCCCCATTTTCAGAGTTCATCTCCGGCACAAAGCATCTTCCGTCATAGTCAATGTCCGTGCATGTCCTGTTCAGCTTTTTTTCCATAATTTCATACACGAGCACCACCTCATTTCCCACGGGGTATCTCTCGTGCTTTACCGTATGAAATCCCAGCTTTTCATAAAGCGCTGCGGCCGGCAGCGAGGCATCCAGATATACGCTGTCATAGTTCTCCCCGATCCGCGTTTCAAGGGTTTTCATAATCCGTGTCCCAAGTCCTCTTTTCTGGTATTCCGGCAATACATACACTCTGGTGATGTGGTTCCCCTCAAAACAGCCTGTCGCCACAATTTTGCCGTCCGCCTTCAAAATGCCCACAGAGCCGTTCCCGATGTCCTTTGCGATCGCTTCCTTACTGTGAAGTCCGCAGAAAAAGGCAACCACCTCTGCCGGATAATATCGGGGATAAATCGTCTGGATGGTACACTGTACCACATCATAGATATCCTGTAGGTTTTCCATCGTCGCTGTTTCGTACATTTCCTCTTCATTACCTCCAAGCGCATCACACACCTCTAATACGAGCAGTCTATCACACCAAATGTCCCAAAAAACGGACTCGTTATTTTTCTACACATCTACCCTTGTATAGAATGTCGCCCTACCTTTACCATGCCTGTCAACAACCCCGTCCTTCATCAACTGTGTCAACGAATTTTCTACGGAAGCCTTAGACAGGGACGGCACAAGTTCCATGATCTCACTCTTCGTAAATTTACCGATTTTTTCATAAACTGCTTTCCTGACCATTTCTATTGCAGGCAGTTTTTCATCCACAAGACTAATCCGGGTCTCAAAATCTCTATAAGCTGCCAGCACGATTCCAAGCATATATTTTATAAATGG